>NC_017243.1:660957-1321915 GCF_000223215.1 Brachyspira intermedia PWS/A | reverse complement strand
ACTATATTAGATGAATATATCAGAGGTATAGAATTATTTTTATCATCAGTAAGATTTTCTTTATATTTATTCCAAGCAATGCTTCCTGTTTTTACCTCATAACCTATTTCTTTTAAGCTTATAGTATCTTTATACGCTTTATTTAAAAATGTTTTATCCTCTGTAAATATTGTAATATCATTTTTTGAGAATATATATTTTTTATTTTTATGATTATTAGTTTTTTTGAGTATTAATAGCATAACCTTTTGATTGGCCATATAAAAATTATCAGAGCCGTCTACAATATGCAAATATTCAACACTACTTATGTTCATTATATATTCTCTTAATTTACTAAAAAAAGCACCATTATTCATAGAAGGAGGCACTACATAAGCTAAATATCCATCGTCTTCTAAAAGCTCCAAACCTAATTTTATAAATATAGAAAATATGTTAACTCTTCCGCTTATTATATCATTATGCTTTTTCTTTAATTCTTTATCAGGCTTGAACTCAAAATATGGAGGATTACCTATAACATAATCATATTTAATAGATTGTTTAGTATCAAGCTTCAAAGTATCCAAACATTTTATATCTGCATTATTTATTAGTTTTTTGGATATAGCAACTAAACTCTCGTCAATATCAAATCCGTATAGTATAGGACTTTTAAAATATTCATTACAAGATAGAAGAAACTCTCCGCTTCCGCATGCAGGATCAAGTATTTTTACATTATCTTTTTTTTCTGAAATAGATACTAATTCTTTTAATAGCAAATCTCTTATAGTTTTAGGAGTGAAGTACTGCCCTAATCTTTTTCTTTTTTCTATATCCGTATTTTTAAGATAATCAAAACTTTCTTTCGTGTACTCTTCTTGCATATATCTCTCTTAACTTTACAAACTATTACAAAACTCTATAACATTATTTTCGCATTTTATTCTATCTTCATGTAGAAAATAATCTATTTTTGCATTCTCATTTATAGTTTTATTCTGCTCATAAGCACGCCTAACATAAACATTAAATCCCCTATCAAATTTATATGCAAATAAATTATTCCTGCTTTCTTTTTTCATTTTATTTTTAAAATTATCTTCAAGTTTTTTTATCTCTTCAAAGAATTTTATTAATTCATTACGTTCATTCATAGGAAGCACATCATCTCCTATAAAGAAAGTAACATCTCCCCTGCCGTAAGAGCCAAATATATAAATAGCATTTGATTTAGGTAAATTACTATTCCACATAGGGCTAGAAGATTTATTACTGCTGTATTTTATTTCTATAGCTATAATTTTTTTAGCTGTAAAGATTAGAAAGTCTGGAAAATTCTGACTGCCATAAGGCTGACATATAAAACAGTTCTCCATACTCTTATCTTCTAAAGCATAAACATTATCAATAACTTTATCAGAGCTTTTATCTAAAATATCATTTTTTATAGAAGAAAGTATATTTTTAATTTCTTTATCAGAAGACATTCTCCTATTAAATCCATGACGTTTTAAAGAGGCTTCGAATCTGTCCTCAAATTCATCACCCTCTTTACTTTTAAGCCATTCTTTTTTATTTTTTCGTATATCTATAAAAATATCACTAAGCATTTTTTTAATATAATTATAAATTAAAATATTGTCAAGTATTATACTTCATACTAATTGTTTCCACAACCAAATATCAGGCTTACCTTTACCATTGGCATCGGGAAAAATGCCTGCAATTTTATATCCGTTTTTCTGATAAAATTCATAAGGATGATTATTAATATTTTTTATATTATTCAATATATATGACATATCAGTATTATTAAAATCAAATTGATGCAAATTAGTTCTAAAATCTTCATCATCTGAACCCAGCATTATATTAAGTACATTTTTTGATTTAGCCTCTCTTTCAATCTCATTTAATAGCTTAGAACCTATACCCATATTTCTATATTCAGATTTTATTATTAAAGGATGAAGTTCACATGTTATATTTGAGTACATCTCTAAAAGTCCTGTATATCCTATCAATATATTATTTTCTATATATCCCAAAGAAATAAAAGACTTATTAATCAATTCAATTGTATCGTATGAACTATAAAAACTATTAAATGCTTCTGTCATCATCATTGATATATCTTTAGCATATTTAATATTTTCTTTAATATTTATAAACATAATCAAAAGCCTTTTTCATATATTGACTGTTATTATCATTAAATATATAATCTCTAAAACATTTATCAATAATAAAAATAAAAATTATGAATAAAATCATTGTAATAATATCTTTAATCATACTATTAGCAACATCTTGTCAAACTTTGAATATCATTATACCGAATGATGTAAGAAAAATACTTGCTAAAAATATTGATGAAGATAGAAGTCAAAATCCTCTTTATAGAGAGTTCAGGGCAGCTTGGATATCATCAGTAGTGAATATAGACTGGCCTTTGAAAGGAGGAAGCGAATCCGAACAGAAAAAACTCATTATAAAACATTTAGATACATTATATGAAAATAATTTCAATGCTTTATTTATTCAAGTGAAGCCAGATGCAGGAGTAATATTCAAATCAGAAATAAATCCTGCTACAAGATATTTTTTAGGTTCTGCATCAAGCGATGAAAAAGATGATTACCCTTTTGAAACAGATATGCTTGAATTTATAATAGAAGAAGCTCATAAAAGAAATTTAGAAGTTCATGCTTGGTTTAATCCTTACCGCATGTCTTTAACTTATGATAAAACTAAAAGCTATGAAGAACAATTTTCAAAAAAGAATTTTATTCATACTTATGTTTCTAATAATCTTGAGCCTATATATTGGTATGATAACAGACTTTATTTAGATCCGGGCGAACCTATAAGTGCAAAATATATAACAGATTCAGTTATAGAAGTTCTTGAAAATTATGATGTAGACGGCATACATTTTGATGATTATTTTTATCAGAATGCTGCAAGAGGAAAAACTTATAAAGATTGGCCTGATGAAGTAAGTGCTGAAAAATATGGTGCTAAAAGAGGATACGATATTACAAATAAATCTGATGATGATTATGGAATGAATGGGCTTTATGCTTGGAGAAGAGATAATATCAACAGGCTTGTAAGCGATTTATACAGAGAAATAAAATCAAGAAAACCTTATGTAAAATGGACTATTTCACCTGCCGGAGTTTGGAGAAATAAAGATAAATTGGCAGAATATCCAGGAAGTAAATATGGAAGCGAAACAAGATCATATAATCCTAATTTTGATGCTTTACATGCTGATGTTCTTTTATGGATGCTTAATGGAGAAAAAACAACTACCTTAAATAATGCCACAAGGAAAGACGGATTAAATAGAATGTATATCGATGCTATAATACCTCAAGTATATTGGACTTCAGAACATAAAACAGCCCCTTTTGATAAAATAGTAAAATGGTGGGTTGATGAGGCAAAAAAATCAAATAATGGAAAACTTGCCGACATATATATAGGACATGCTCTATACAGAATGGGAAGTGCTACAAATATAGAACCTTGGCATGATATTGATTTGATGTCAAGACAAATAAATTATATAAGAGATGTAGGTAAAGGATATATTAAAGGATCTGCCTTCTTCACAATGCATAATATGTATAGAAAAGACAGAGATACAGGAAATTTCGGAAATGATGCTATTGAATATGTAAGAGAAAATAATTATATATTCAAGGCAATAGTACCAACAATGAACACTATGAAAGATATAAGTAAAGCTCCTTTAAAATTAGAAAATCCAAGTATTAAAAAAGTTTTCGGAGGAATTGAAATAACATTTACAGACCCTAATGAATATAAGCTGGATAAATACGGACATCCTCTACCTTCATATTCTTCATACTATGCTATATACAGAGAAACTATAGGAGAATCCGGAATAGAATTAATAGATAAAATAAGAAGAACCGATTTTAATACGAATGCAAAAGTAATATATAAAGATAAAAGGGTAAATTCAAAACAAACTTACATATATTATGTTACAGCTTTAGACAGAATACATAATGAAAGCGCATACCTTACTATAATAAATGATTGACAAATATATACCTAAACAATTATATTTTGTAAATTTTTTTATTCAACTTTTTCCCGCCGCAAAAAGTTGCAAAAAGTGCAATTAAAAATTAGTACCAAATCATACTAGTTTTTGTTTTATATGTAATATAAATTATTAATTTTGTACAATAATAAGTAATCAGCCGCACGTATAGAAGACATTCATTAAGGATAAGTGATACCAGCTCGCGGTTGACAAACTTAAAAATTTTCAGTATAATCTAATAAATATAATTAATAATATGATATTAGAAAATTTATACTATACTGATTATTATAAAAATCATTGGAATAAATACTCAATATTATTCTCAGATAAATACTTTGAAAGTGAAAATAAAACTATATTAAATGATGATTATTATATCATACATAAAAAATATTCAGGATACATTCATCAAAAAGATATTATAGGATATGAAAGAAGTTTGTACACTAATCATGATAATAAACTTATTTATAATTACAGAAGCGATGATGCCAGAATGTTTAAAATAATAAATCATAATAACAATGAATATTTTGTTTTTAATAGAGATTTATCAGGCTTTTCTATAATAGATTTAAATAAAACCAATAAAGAATTCAATTTTTATCATAATAAACCAATAAATAAAAATGGAATCATTGTTTTTATGGACGCTGAGTATTGTAATAATAAAATTCTTTTTTATATATTTTATTTATCTAAAGCAGAGAACGGAGCATTTAAAAGGGTATTCAATTATTTATTATATGACTTTTCTAATGGAATTAATAGCAGTCAAAATTATGTTAACTTTATAGATGTAAGAAAATCAGTATTAGATTTATACGATTATGAATTATATTTCACTTATAAAGCATATTTTGATAATAACAGCATAATAGCAGAAGATTTATCTAACGGAAAAAAATTTAATATAAATTTATAAATTAATTCAAAGCCTTATTTCTCATCAATATTAAAGCTAAATCATCAATTCCATTTTTTTCATCACTGTATAATGAATAATATATTCCATTAACATTCCAATAGGCTATATATTCTTTTTTATCATTTGTTTGTATTGTTATTTCAATATTTGTTTCTTCATCAATATTTTTTCTTTCTTCTTTGAAATTATCAAAAAATGAAAGTAAATCATTTAAATTCTTTGAAGCTCTATAATAATAGCTAATATTATTATAATCAAAATTAGATTCTGCAATAGTTTTATTAACGATAGCATATTTGACATTCATAGCATGTTCAGGAGCAGGCACACAGTATCCTAAAACAGCAAAAGATTTTGTAGAGTCCACCGGTACAATATCAAACTTTTCATTATTATTTTTATTATCAGAACATGATATAAATAATAATATACTAAAAATTAAAGACAAAGATTTTATAATATGCATAGTTATCCTCAAAATAAATCATCTGCTTCTAAGTTTAGGGTGAAGTATCTTATCCAAAGCGAAACCTAAAAATGCAAATGACATGCCTAAAATAGCAATTAAAATTCCAGGAGGTATTATCCACCACCAAAGACCTGAAAGCACAGCAGAACCTTTCATAGCATCATGCAAAATCTGTCCCCAAGTAACTATAGATGCATCTCCGAGTCCAAGCAATGATAAAGAAGATTCATAAACTATAGCAGAAGGTACAGCCAAAGCCATAGAGGCAAATGAAAAAGGTAAAAGTAAAGGAGCTAAATGATTGAATATTATTCTAAAATGTCCTGCCCCAATAGTACGAGCTGCCTCAATATAAGTTTCCTCTTTAAGCTGCATAGCCATAGAACGAACCGTCATAACTGAACCAGTCCAAGAGAAAAATATCATCATTGTTATCATAGTCCATATACTAGGCTTGAATATTGCACTCATAACTATCATCACAGGAAGTACAGGTATGCCTATAAATATTTGATATATAAACTGCATAGTATTATCAACAAATCCACCAAAATATGCTGACACTATTCCATACATTACGCCTATTATAACGGATATAAAACTTGTAGCTATACCAATAAATAATGCCCATTTAAGTCCTGATACTAAACCTGAAAATATATCTCTTTTCATATTATCAGTACCCATTATACCGGACATAGAGCCTACCAATACCATATAAGGATCTTCAAAGCTGGCATTATCTTCTGAAAATTTACCGCTCACTTCAAATTTATAAATACCTTTCAATGCTTGAAAATTTTTAGCCATATCATCTTTTTTGGTATTAAAAAGTATTTTCATAGGATTAGTTGTGAGAGTATCAATCTGTCTTGCTAATATTCTAGGAACTGACTCTCTGTAAAACCTGAATATTCTATTTTTTGAATCATTGAATGATGATATTCTCAAATCTCCGTTTATATTATGTAAACTATCAGAAAGAGTAATTACTGCCCCGTCTGGTCTTGTTACATTCCATATTAATCCTGTAGAGCCATTAACATTAGCATGAAAAATTAAATCCACTGGAGCTTTATCAAATTTATAATTATATTCAAATACTGCTTTATAATTTAATTCACCATCAATATAATTAGTTTCAACACTTATAGGATTTATATCTGTTGTGATAGCTGATTTTTCTTTCTGAAAAAAATTAAGCCACTCAGGAGCAGCTGAAGCGGGATTATCCTGCCAGTAAGTTATATCTCTCCATCTTTTTGGTGCTTCTTTATAAGTCAAAAGCAAAGGCTCTAATAATGATACCATAATAGCCAAAACAAGTATGCATAAACCTACAACACCTGTTTTATCTTTTTTAAACTCATCAAAAAATTCTATTAAAGGAGCAAGTTTTTTCTTAATATTATTTTTATTAATATTATTCTCCATTACATCTTGCCTCCAACTTTTATTCTAGGATCTAAAAATCCATAAGATATATCAAGAATCACCAATCCTAATTGATAAAGTGCTGTAGTTATGGCTAAATTACCCATTAATACTGGTATATCATTTTGCTGAACTGATATCCAATAAAGATTTCCTAAACCGGGCCAAGAAAATATACCTTCAAATATTATAGAACCTGCAATAGAACCAAGAAGTCCCAATAAAGTGATAGTAACTATTGGCGGTGCTGAACTTCTTAAAGTATGTCCAAGTAAAACTGACTTCTCTGATATTCCTCTTGCAGTTGCTGCCATAATATAATCTTCCTGCAATGTTGACAGTACTATATTTCTTACAACGAATGAAAGTCCCCAAAAACCTATTAATGTTAATGTAAGCAAAGGCAAAGACATATGCCATAACATATCTAAATAATACATTATGCCTGTAGGTGTTGGTATTGAATGCACTCCTCCAGATGGAAATAATTTAAACTTATAAACAAAAATCATTATGAGTATCATTGAAAGCCACCAAGTAGGCATACCGTAAACGATCATAGTTATAATGCTTGTACTTCTATCAAATAATCCTCCCGCCTTTCTTGCCTTTATAAGTCCTATTATTAAACCTATCATCATTTGTATAACTGATGCAGTTGTGAAAAGTATTATAGAACGAGGAAGTGCCTCTCCTATTATTTTTATAACATCTCTGTTGCCGTTTGAATCCATCATAATAGAAGATTTTCCGAATTGGAAAGTTATTGTATTGATGCCTCTTATAAATATTCTCTCGCCTATGCTTCTATTAAGCCAATATATATCATAATAATATGCCCTTCTCTCTTTTATAAAATTCTCAACATCTTCGGTACGCATATTACTAAGTCCTCTAACTTCAGCATTTATATTTTCTTCAATTTGTGCCTTGAGAGTTTTTTCACTAACGGTATTAAATATAGCAGAAGACATAAACATCAATATTATAAACATGATTATGCCTTTCAAAATTCTTTTAATAACAAAATAAGTAAACATAATATAATCCTTTTAAGCATTATACTAAAAATAATAAAAATTGTAAAGTATTATTATGTTAATTTAATTATGTTAATTATTTCAAATTTAAAATCCTACGCACGGTGAGTTTATTAAAAATATTAATTAAATTGCATTTCAAAAAACTGCATCTATAATAAAAACAATATTAATCGTGCGTTAATGAATTTTTTAAACTTAACAAAAACTTGGGCGGGTGCTGGAATTTCTTATTAAACAAAAAATATAAATAAAATATAATTGCAAAATTAATCTATAAAAAATAAAGGGCGGGGTATGTAATTAAGTTTTAAAACTTTATTTCAATCCCCACCCTATTTTCTTATTAACTTATATTGAATTTTTTAATTATTATTTTTTTATTGCTTACTTAGAAAATATAATACCCACCCTAGATTTTTTAAATTGAGAGCCTACTTACCGCTCTAAAATACATGATATTTATATATCAGCAATACTCAGTCTTTTCATTAAATGAAGCAGACTTACCTTTTTCAGTATGCTCATCCATAAGAATATTAACTATTTCATCAGCACGATTATTTTCTTTATTAGTGGAATGCCCTTTTACTTTGATGAACTCTATATTATGTTTTTTAGAAAGTTCTATTAATTTTAACCAATATTCTTTATTTTCAACAGGCTTCTTATCGCTTTTTACCCAATTATTTTTCTGCCAAGAATATATCCATTTAGTCATGCCATTAACTAAATATGCACTGTCACTATGAAGCTTAATATTATGTGAATGCTTTAATCTCTCAAGTGCTTTAATAGCTGCTTTCATTTCCATTCTGTTATTTGTGGTATTATCCTCGCTTTCCCCTATCTCAAGACGAAGATTATGCCTTTCACTTATAAGTATTGCAGCCCATGCACCAAGCCCGGGATTTCCTCTGCATCCGCCGTCTGTGTATATAATGATATTGTCTTTTGTCATGAATTTTTCTTATGTTTATTTGATATTATAAAAAATTATGAAGCTAATAAATTAATCAATTTATCATTTATTTCTTTTATTAAATTTTCTCTAGTATAATCTTTTTTGTATACTGTAAAACCTGATGCCTTAGGATGTCCGCCGCCGCCAAAAGTTTCAGCAACCTCTCTAATATTTTTAGGACATCTGCTCCTCATACTCACTCTAAAACTATCTTCATTTTCATGAATAATAAAACCTATCAATACATCATCCATCTGTATAAGAGTATCTGAAGCACTAACAGCAAGCTCTTTCATATTAGTTCCGCAAATAGTGTCTCCCAAACATAGATATCCTATTTTATTTTTATCATCTATCACCATACTTCTATATATTTCCATTAAAGCAGCAACATCATTTTTAGTATATCTTTTTCTAACAACATTTCCAAGATTTTCCTGTATGATTCCAACTTTCATTAATTGAGAACCATAAAGTAAAGTTCTATCTGTTGTATTGCTGAATATAAAACTTCCTGTATCAGTACAAATACCGCAGTAAAGAAGTGTTGCTATATTAGAATCAAACTTTTCTAAATAATCCTGAAATATATCAACTATTATCTCACAAGTAGCACCTGCAGTAGTGTCATCATAAAACATAGTAACACCTTTAATATTTCTAACCTTATGATGATCTATAAATATTACTTCATTGTAGTCATTTAATATTTCAGAAATCCAGCCAATTCTATCTATATCACCTGAATCTAAAACAACCAAAACATCTTTCTTAGGTAAAGTATTTTCATTAACTTCAAAAATCACTTTATCAACAAAAAGAAGATTCTGTAAATCTCTTTGCATTTTATCAGTATTTACAACCTGAGCATTTTTACCAAGTATATTTTTAATGATTAAAGATAAAGCAAGCCCTGAACATATACAATCGCAATCAGGATTTCTATGCCCTGTAATAGTAACATTATCAGCCTTTGAAAGTCTGTCTATTATTTCTTTTTTTGATACATTTAATTTATTATTTTCCATAGATTGTTTATCTTTAATTTATTATATTATAAAATTAATTTTCTTCAGGAATTTCTTCCGGTATATCTAAATTTTTTATATCAGTTAAAACTTTATTAGTTTCTATTAGATTTTTATCATAATGAAATGTCAAATTAGGAACATACCTAATAGTAAGCTGTTTTTTTAGATAAGAAAATATAACACCCTTAGCACTATTAAGTCCATTAAGAACTTCATTTTGCTTATCTTCATGCAGGCATACAAAATATACTTTAGCATTCTTTAAATCTTTGGCAGTATCTACTTTAGTGATAGTTACAAGATTATTTTTTATTCTAGGATCTTCTATCTCTCTCATAATAATCATAGAGAGAGTCTGCTTTATATTTTCATTAACTCTAAGTATTCTATGTGAGGACATAACAGTATTTACTTAATTATTTATTTTACTATAGAATTATTAACAGCATTAGTTAAATCATCAAGCTCATCTTTAATGAATACTTTATCTATATCAACTAAAATAATCATCTGTTCATTAGCTTTAACTAATCCCATTATATATCTGCTGTCTATTCCAACATGCATGTCTATATCTTCTTGAATATTTTCATTATTTATAGTAAGAACGTCTGATACAGAGTCAACAACCAAACCATATTTTTTATCGCCTATTGCTACAACTACAATTACGCAGTTTTCAGGATTCATAGGTTCATCGAAATGGAATCTTGCTCTTAAATCTATAACAAGAATTATAGTACCTCTCAAATTAATAATACCTTTCAAATAATCCGGACAATTCGGAATTGGAGAAGGCTGCATAAAGTTTAATATTTCCTGAACTTTTAATATATCGATTCCGTATAATTCATTATTTATTTTAAATACAAGTATTTGATTTGATATGGCACTGCTCATGTTATCTCCTTTAAATCATATTAAGAATTATAATATATAATGTACATAAGTCAAGTAATTTTATTATTGTTTTTATTCATTTTATATCATATTTAATAAAAATACAATATTTTTAAAAATTAATATTAAAGCTCAAAAGTATAATGCGTAACAGCCTCATCAGGACGGAAATAATCATTACCCTTGTCTTTAATTATCTTTAACATATCCGCCATTACTTTATAGTATAAGAAATAATAATCATACTTTTTGAACTCCGACATAGGAGAGTTTAAAAGCAAATTATAATATTTCTCGGAAAGATTCAATGCCGTTTCATATTGAGTATTTAATTTAAACTGTCTGTCATAATCAACTAAACGCACTATTTTGTTATTGAAAGTAAATAAATCAGCTCCACCGCTCTCCCAGCCTATAGAAGAAGCTAATTCATTATTAGGCACAACATTAACCCAGTCAGATTCTTGTGCTTTATCTGGTGGAACTGAAGATACTTGTAATTGATAATAACCAGACTTTTTAACATGCTCTTCTGTAACTGTGAAATTAGTTTCAAATCTGTCTACCGTCTCCATAATTTTTTTTATTGGCGGCATAGGATAAGTGCTGTTAAAAGTTCTGTAATATTTGCCGTTTAATTCAGTGTATGAAGGCTCGAAAGGTGTACCGTCCTGCATTTCATAACCAAGCATTTGATTAGTTGCATTAATTATATCATCTGAAAATTTATCATATCCAAGTGATATATCTGCTGGTGTAGGTTTATATTTATCAATAATATCATAAGGTTCCTCTTTCCAATTTATACCATCCTCTGTTGTGTATAGCCCAGATTTATAGCTATAAGGATATGGAATCCATAATTGCCATCTATCACTATAGCTAAATTTACCACCACTCCGAATATATACATATAATTTATTTTTATCATACCATATATTATAATGATCTGAATATAATCCATTTCTTATATGATTTGTAACCCAATTTTTAGCATCAGACATATCTTTTCCCCATTCTATTGTATAATATTCATCTGTACACAAAATAAAATCTCCCTCACTAGGATCTCTATAAAATGTAAGAAGTTTATCATAAACATTAAAAACAGTTCTAAATACAAATATTTTACCTTTAAAATAAATTATATGATTTCTAGTAGCATTTCCGCATCTTCCTTGAAAGTTAGGGTTATTAAAATCAACTTTTGGAAAATCAAATACATTTGATGAAGAAACTTTATTCCAATTTAGTAAATCTGATGAACTCCTGTTACTGTAATAAATTATAAGTTTTTCTATATAAGCAAATTTCTCGTAATCCATTTTTGTTTTATTTGAAGTAATAACATCATAATGATCAGAAATATTATTAGGTACATCATCAGGAATTTTATATTCCCAGTTTGTTGCCCAGCCTTGAGACTCTGCTTTTATGGGTATGTTTACTTCTGTATCAGTAATAACGAGTTTCTTTGAATTTAGATTAGTCCAATACTCTGTTTGTTCTAAATCTCCTGAATTAATGCTGTGTATTTTTGTTATTGTTTTTCCGTCTTTCTCTATTCTTAATACTGCACCTTTATTTAATTGTCTAAGAATTTTTGTTTCTGGGTTATATTCATATTCATTTGTAGCTAAAACATACCAGTCATTTTTGAATTTAAATCTTCTTCCATATCCGCCGAATACCGTACCGTTTTGAACTACTTCAGGTTTTACCTCAATTGGCTTTTCTTCAATATCTCCTTCGTCTGGAGGGTCTGGCACTGGTGTTGGGTCTGGGTAGTCTGGTATTTCAGGCTTTTCATCGTCTATTATTGGAAATTTTGTTGGAGGCGGTATATTGTTCGGCCCTAATAGATTTACTTTTTTACAGGACATTATCAGCACTATTATAAAAATTAATAAAAGAAGTAAAAAATAAAATTTCTTATTTTTGTTAATAAAATTCTTTTTCATAATATAACCCTCAAGTATTATTATACAATTTTTTATTATTGCTATCAATAAATTTTATTAAAATTTTATATTTATTAATCTTATTTACATTCTTAATGTTATAGAATATTTTGAATAAAATTAGGCAAATTTTTTTTGATATTTTATAAGAAACCGATTTTATATTATTGGCTTGGCTTGGCTTGGCTTGGCTTGGCTTGGCTTGGCTTGGCTTGGCTTGGCTTGTGATAGCTAAGCGAGAATGAAAAAATAACAAATCAAACATAGTTTCATTTTATACCATAAATAATTATTTTCAAGTTATTATATAATATTAATTAAGAAAAAATAATTTTTATTAATTAATATTATTTTTTATAATAAATCTTGACATCATATTTTTGTATAGTATAATAACAAATACGGTATGTTAATATAAAGAGGTATAATATGACTGAATTGACAGATAAACAAAGAGATATTTTTAATTTTCTGCAAAAATTCACTAATGAAAACGGCTATCCTCCTACTGTTAAAGAAATCATGGTTCATTTTAATTTCGCTTCTCCTACTGCAGTAACAACTCATTTGACAGCATTGGAAAAAAAAGGATATGTAAAAAAAACAGGTAAAAGAGCAAGAGGCAGTGTACCTATAGACACTTCAGGAAAAGGTAATCATAATATGATAAAAATACCTCTTCTAGCTAATGAAGTTAAAGCAGGTCTTTTAATGGATGTTGCAGATGAAACTGTAGAAGAAACTTATTCGCTTCCTAAATCTATAGCACAAGATGAGAGTAATTTCCTTATGAAAGTAATTGGGGATTCTATGATAAATGCCCATATAAAAGAAGGTGATATGGTTTTGGTTCACCCTTCAAATGAAGCTGATAATGGTGATATTGTAGTTGCTAAAATAGATGACAACGGAAATGAAGAAATAACTATTAAAAGATTTTTCAGAGAAAAAGATTGTATTAAATTAGTATCTGAAAATAATAATTATCCTCCTATAGAAAAAGAAAGCGTATCTATAGTAGGTAAAGTAATAGGCTTAATAAGATTAAAAATATGATTGATGATAATAAAAAAGGGGGCTTTTGAAAGCTCCCTTTAATTTTGCATTTTATAAATATTATCTGTAATTTGTGAACTGTAAAGGTATAGGATAATCCTTTCCCTTAATCATAGTAATAACAGCCTGCAAATCATCTTTTTTAGCACCTGATACTCTGATTTGTTCATCTTGTATGCTAGCCTGAACTTTCAATTTCATATCTTTAATATCTTTAACTATTTGTTTAGCTAAATCTTTATCTATACCATGAACTATTTCATTAATTTCTCTTATAGCATCTCCGGCAGCTTTTTCTTTTTTCTTTTCTCTTAAGCACTTTTGATTTAAGCCTCTTTTAATGAATTTCTGAAATAAAATATCTCTAACCTGATTAAGAACGAAATCTGCAGGTGCTAATATAGTTATTGTTTTTTCACCTTTATTTAGCTCAATTTGTATATTCTGTCCTTTGAAATCGAATCTATTATCTATTTCTTTAACAGCAACATTAACGCAGTCATCTATAACCTGCATATCAACCTCAGAAACTATATCAAAACTTGGATCTTTTGCCATATTTAAACTCCTTTAAAAATATAATATTTATAACTCTGATACAGAATTATATTAATTCAAATAATAATATTTATATAAAAGCAATATTACTTTTCGGTATTTAATAATTTTTTATAAAGTTTAGTATATTCCAAAACGGTTTTATGAAGAGAATAATCTTTACTCATAGCATTAAATATGAGTTTATCCCAAACATCTTTTTTATTATAATATAAATCGAAAGCTAAGTCCATAGTATCAACGAAACTTTTTACAGAATATTCATTGAAAGTAAAACCTGTAGCCTTATTAACACTTTTATTTCCGCTGTAATTGATAACCGTATCTTTAAGTCCGCCTACTGCATGAACTATAGGAATGCTTCCGTATTTCATACTATATATTTGATTAAGTCCGCAAGGCTCAAAACGGCTAGGCATTAAATAAATGTCGCTTCCTGCTGTTAATCTATGTGCTAATGATTCATCAAATGTAAATAATATTTTTATATTTTTAGCTCTGCCGGCTCTTTTAGTAAATTCATTTTCAAAATCTTTGAAATAATTATTCTTACTGAAAAGAAAAATAAAGTTAGCATCATAAGTAGAAATTTCAAAAAAAGCAGAATATATTAAATCAAGTCCTTTCTGCGGATCAAATCTTGATATCATAGTTACAAGAGGATAATTTTTATTTGCAAAGCCTAATTCTTTATATAATGCATTTCTTATAAGTTTTTTCTTTTCTACAGAATTAATATCATAATTATTTTTTATAAGTTTATCAGTTGCCGGATTCCAAGCTTCATAATGAATGCCGTTAAGCACTCCGTATAATTTTTGAGATATTCCTTCAAGAAGACTATTCATTCCGCATCCGAATTCTTCTCCCTGTATCTCCTTAGCGTAAGAAGGACTAACTGTTGTAACTATATCTGAAAGTATGATACCAGCTTTAATAAAACTTACATTTCCATAAAACTCTAATCTGCTATGAACAAAAAATTTCCAAGATACATTAAGAAGCGTATATATATCGGAAGAAAAATTACCTTGATAAGCTAAATTATGAATAGTAAACATTACTTTTAATTTTTTCAAAGCCTCTTCATCATTATAAACTTCTTTTATATAAAGAGCTATCAAAGCAGTTTGCCAATCATGAATATGAACTATATCCAATTTAAAATTTTCTTCCTTATACAAATGTATTATTAATTTAATAACAGCTTTTGAAAATAATATAAATCTGCTTGCATTATCAGGATAGTCAATACCATTTTCAGAATATAATCCGTTTCTTTTAAAGAAATTATCCTGCTTTATAAAATAAATATTTACATTATTATTTTCAGGATGCTTTATTCTAGCTGCTTCTACTTTTATTTTTTCTTTTCCATGCTCTATTTCAAATTCAGCTATAATATCCTTTTTGCTTATTAATTTATAATTTTGTTTGTATAAAGGTATGACTAAAGATGCATTAATCTTAGAAGAACCCAATCTAATAGAAGATAATTCCAAAGGCAAACTTCCGGCAATATCTCCCAAACCTCCTGTTTTAGAAAATGGATATGCTTCGCTGGATACCATAAATATATTCATAAATTACTTCCATAAATATTTTTTAGTATAGTTATAACCTTTTAGGTTGAAAAATCAATTTACTGGTACTCCTATTTTTCCTGCTGGTACACCAAAAGCTATTAATAATATGTATTTATCATTATCTTTAGGTACCTTATAAATTATAGTATAAGTTTTGTTATTGGATGGATTTAACTCAGAAAATTGTCCTTTTAATTCTTTATTAAGTTTTCCTATATTATTAGCTATTTCACTGCTTAACTCAATGACATAAAACTCATATGAAGAGTATTTATTTATAGCAACAGTACATGCATGCTCATCTTTATATGGAGCAACCATCCATTGTTCTTCTGCTGAATATAATAAATTGGTCATAGCTGATATTAAAAATACCAATAAAAATACATACTTTTTCATATATTATACTCCATACCATTTTTTATAATTTTATTATATTTAATAATAAAGTCAAGAAAATTATATTAATTGATTTTATAATTTTTTATTTTTATTGTTTATAAATATAAGATAAATTTAGGATTAAATTATGAAAAAATTCAATACACTTATAAAAAACTATAAAGTTTCAAAAGAAAGTCAATTAACAAAAGAATGCTTAAACACAGAAATAAAAGGTATAGCATATAATTCAAGATTAATAAAGAAAAATTATTTATTCGTTGCTATAAAAGGACTTAAAGATGACGGACATAAATATATAGAAAGTGCAATAAATAATAAAGCAAGCATTATAATATATGATAATACTGCAGATAAAGAGTTCATAAAACAATTACAAGATAATCATAAAGATGTGCATTTTGTTGCTGTAAAAAATCCTAGAGAATGTCTTGCATATATTTCAGCAAAGTTCTTTGATGAGCCTACCAAAAAAATAAATACAATAGGCATAACAGGAACTAATGGAAAAACTACCACAACATATCTATTAAAATCTGTACTTGAAGCTAATAAAAATAAAACAACTTTAATAGGCACTATCAAAAATATGATAGGAAAAACAGAAATAAAAACTAATCTCACCACTCCTGAATCTATTGATTTAGAAAGTATATTTGATAAGTCATTAAAAAAAGGTGTATCTCATATAGTTATGGAATCATCATCTCAGGCACTTGCTATGAACAGATGCGATTATTTAAATTATGATACCGCAATCTTTACTAATATAACAGAGGATCATCTTGATTATCATGGAGATATGCAAACTTATCTTAAAGCAAAATTAAAATTATTTTCACTATTAAAAGAAAGTAGCAAAAAGAAAAAATTAGCAATAGTAAATATAGATACTGATAACTTTAAACAAATATCTAATCATATAAAAAAATTAGGAATAAAAATGGTTACTTATGGAATCAATGAAAAAGCTGATTATTATGGAAAAGTTATTTCATTGAATTCTAAAAATACAGAATATGAATTCTATGCTAAAGGTAAATTTATATCAAAAGTAAAATTATCAATGCTTGGAAGATTCAATATTTTAAACTCGCTTTCAATTTTAGCTTATGTTTGCGAGAATAAATTGAATATAGAAAAGTCAATAAAAGCTATGAGAAAAGTACAAGTAGCTGGAAGATTTGAAATAGTAACCAAAGAAAAACATCCATTTATAGTAGCAGTTGATTATTCACATACGCCTGACAGCTTAGAAAATATTTTAGTAGAAGCTAAAAAATTAAATCCAAACAGAGTTATAGCAGTATTCGGATGCGGAGGAGATAGAGATAGAAAAAAACGTCCTATAATGGCAGAAATAGCTGAAAAATATTCTGATATAGCAATACTCACAACTGATAATCAAAGAACTGAAGATATTAATCAGATAATGAGCGATATTGAAAAAGGATTCAAAAATAATAATTATAAAAAATTATTGATAGAAAAGAAGCTATATTTGAAGCAGTAAAAGAAGCTAAAGAAAATGATATAATTATAATAGCCGGAAAAGGTCATGAAACCTATCAAATATTCCCTGATAAAACAATACATTTCGATGACAGAGAAGAAGCAAGAGAAGCTTTAAAAAAGTACTACCCTAATATTTAAAAAAATATGAGCAGACAATAATTCAATTTCATATTGCCTGCTCATTTTATGTATATGAATTATAATTACATTCCAAACATACCAAGTATAGAAACAAGTATATAGTCAGTTATAAGTATTATCATAAAGCTATAAACAACGCTTATAGTAGTAGCCTTACCTACTCCCTCAGCACCGCCTGAAGTTCTAAAACCATAAAAACAAGATATAATCATAACTTCAGCACCGAATATTGTAGACTTTATTAAACTTCCTATAAAGTCCCCCATACTTATTACAGAAATTGCCCTGTCAAAATAATGCATAGGATCGCTATGTAAAACGAATACAGTAACAATAGCACCTCCTAAAACACCTATAACATCCGCAGAAACTGTAAGCATAGGAAGTGATATAACAGCAGCCCAGAAACGAGGGACAGCAACATACTCTATAGGATTAGTATATAAAGTTTTTAAAGCATCCAACTGTTCACTTACCTGCATAGTACCAATCTCAGCAGTAACAGAACTTCCAACCCTTCCGGCAAATATCAAGGCAAGAAGCATAGGAGATAACTCTTTAACCATAGCTTTACCAACCATAGAACCTACAAATTGGGATATACCTTTCAATACACTGTCAAGAACTACAGCTATCTGCAATGACATAACCATTCCTGTACAAAGCACGGTAACTGCAGCAACAATAAATGAATCAACACCCATTCTTATTATCTGTTCTTTTAAAAGTTTAAAAGAGAATGTTGGTCTGAATGTGTATTTAAACACCTCCATAATAAGAGCTGCAAATTCTCCCAAAGTTGCCAAAAAACCTACTACTTTATTTTTTACACCCTTTCGTAATTCTATTTTCATATCAAACAATTCCATAATAAAATTGCTCCTTATAATTAAGACTCGCTGCTATTATAAATATTTTCAAATCTTGTTTGATCTGCTATAAAGTGAAGCGGTATGCCATCATGTATAGCACCATTTCTATGTTTTGCAAGTATAACTTCAACTTGATTAGTTTTTTCATCTATTACTTCATCATCTTTGCCTTCTTTATTAGGCTTTTGTCTATGCAAAAACATAACTATGTCAGCATCTTGCTCTATAGAACCTGACTCCCTTAAATCTGAAAGTCTCGGTTTATCCTGTCTTTGTTCAACGGCTCTTGATAACTGTGCCAAAGATATAACAGGTACATTAAGCTCTTTTGCTAATGCTTTAAGCCCTCTTGAAATATCAGCTATTTCCTGCTCTCTTGTACCATTTCTTCTAGCATTAGAACCGGAATGAATTAACTGCAAATAATCAACAACAATTAATTTTAAATCTATTTCCTTGCCTGTTGTTTTACTCATTTCAGCAAATTTATATTTCATTTGCCTAGCCTTTCCCCTTATTTCCATAATAGTTAATTGGCTTGAGTCATCTATCAATAAATTTGCCTGAGATAGGCTATTAAAAGTTTGTCCGAGTTTAGTCCATTCCTGTTTCTCTAAATCTCCGGATCTTATCCTAGATAAACTTATTCTAGCCTTACTTGCAATCAATCTTTCTACAAGCTGCATTCTGCTCATTTCAAGAGAAAAGAAACCAATACCGAAGTTAGAAGTTTCTATATTTGTAATGACATGTTCTATTATATTTAAAGAAAAACTAGTCTTACCCACCGAAGGTCTTGCAGCCAATATTATTAAATCTGATGGCTGAAAACCATGTGTAACCTTGTCAAGTGCTATAAAACCAGAAGGTACTCCTGTAACAGTACCTTTATGTTTTTTTCTGCTTTCTATTGTAGTTAAAGCTTCATAAAGTAAATCTCTTATATGAATAAAATCATTATCAAGTCTTCTTTGAGTAACTTCAAATATTTTCTTCTCAGCAAAATCAGCAATATCTTTAGTTTCAGCATCTTTTGCCTCATAAGCTGATTTTTGTATATCCTGAGAAACAGTTATCAAATCTCTTAATAATGATTTTTCTGCAATAATTTCAGCATAATATTTTGCATTCTGATGAAAAGGGGTTCCATCTATAATACGAATCAAATATGCTTCATCATTTTGAATGATTTTTTCAAATAAACCATTTTCTTTAAGATATCTCAAAGTTGTTTCTGCATTTATCGCTATTCCTCTATTATGCATTTCTAAAATGCTTTCATAGAGCATACGATTTCTTTCACTGTAAAAATCAGTAGATTTTATTTTGGATATAGCGACAGATACAGCCTGAGAATTTTGAAGCATGGCACCCAATAGAGACTCTTCAGCCTCTATTGAGCAGGGTGTATTATTCATTAAATATTATGCCTATTAATTGGATATTAGCTTTTTACTTAAGCTTCTGCAGATGCTGTTTCAACTGCTGCATTATTTTCTTCTTTAACTTCTTCTGCAGCTGGATTTTCATCTACATTTACAACTTTAATTTTGATATTAGCATTAACGCTATGGTATAATTTGATTTCAACTTCAAAGTCACCTAGTTCTTTTATATGTTTTTCCATATGAACATCGCGTTTGTTTATATCAATTTCTTTTTCTTTCAAAGCATCAACTATAGTTTGTTGGCTTACTGAACCATATAATTTGCCGTTTTCAGCAACTTTCATAGGTATAACAACAGTAATGTCTACAATTTTACCTTTTAATATTTCTGCTTCCATTTTTCTTTTAGCTCTTTTCTTTTCTAAGCTTTTTTGCATTTGAGCTAAAGTTCTTAAATTAGCAGCATTTTTTACTACTGCTATATTTCTTGGAATAAGGTAATTTCTTGCATAGCCGTCTTTTACTTTACATATATCACCTTCATAACCTAATGATATAAAATCTTTTTTTAAGATAACTTCCATTTGCCTTCTCCTTGATTTACTCTATTAAATAATAATATAATAAATTTCACTTTATAATTTCCATATTATAACATATTTTACATACAATAGCAAGTATCAAAAAATAGTCAATATAAAAAATAAATAAAATACTACTATACAGTATATTGCTAAACTTTTAAAAAATGTTATAATAAATTAGAATAATCTAACAAAAGGAGTTAAAAAATGAAATATTCTATTGTTTATACAAGTAAAAGCGGAAATACTGAAAAATTGGCTTTGGCTATAAAAGAAGCTGCTAATGGAGAATGTCTTCAATGTGTAAAGCCTGATGCAGTGGACAATGCTAAAGTTAATGATTCAGATATAGTATTCGTTGGTGCTGGAAGCTATAAAGGTACTTGCGATGAAGCTGCTGGAAAATTTATGCAGACATTAAAAAATAAAAAAGTATTCTTATTTATGACTGTTGGTTATGGTGATAATCAGGCTTATTATGATAAAATGCTTAATCCTGCTAAAACTTTCTTGGATGCTTCAAATAATTTAATTGGCACTTATGCTTGTCAGGGTCAATGGATAGACGGACAAAAGAAAAATTTAGAGAACATGCTTGAAAAAGCTGCAAGCGAAGATGAGAAAAAAGTTGTTCAAGCTAAATTAGCAAATTATGATAATGCTATGGGACACCCTAATGCTGATGATTTAAACAAATTAAAAGAAGTTGTTAAATCTATTAATTAAAGATAATATTAATTAAAAATAAGCTCTCGATAATAGTTTTTACATTATTGAGAGCTTTTTTATATCAATCATATTCTATTCAAATCAATAGGCAATTCTAAAACTCTTACAGCATTTTCTAAAGCAGTTCTCATAATATCCTCGCTGCTTTCTCCCCTAACCTCTGCCAGTACTTCTACTGTATAAGGAATAAAAGATGGTTCATTTGCTCTGCCTCTAACCTTTTGAGGAGTAAGATAAGGAGCATCAGTTTCTATTGTGAACATATCTTTAGGTACATATTTTACAGCATCTCTTATAAAATCATTTTTCATATATGTTGAAGATCCTGAAAAAGATAATATATATCCCAAATCCAAAGCATTTTTTGCATCTTCTACATTTCCGCTAAAGCAATGAAATATTCCTCTTTTTGGCAAATCTGCATCTCTAAGAACTTTAAAAGTATCTTTGAAAGCATCTCTGCTATGAATCAATATAGGCAAATCAACATTTTTTGCTGCCTCGCATAAAGCTCTAAAAAATGCTTTTTGTTCATTTTTATTATCTTCATTATGATAATAATCGAGTCCTATTTCTCCTACAGCATATATTGATTTATTTCTTTTCTCTAATGTTTTTTTATTTAAATTTTTTATTTTTAATTCAAAAGCTTTTAAAGTGTCTTCATCATTTTCATTGGCATAATCAGGATAATAACCCATACTAAAGAATACACCTTCAGCATCGGATAATATAAACATACGTTCGTCTATATCATCTGGGTGAACTCCTATATCCACAAAATAAAATATTCCTGCCTTATTAGCACGCTCTAAAACTTCTTCTAATTCTTTGCTTTTTTTAGATATATATGTAAGATGGCAATGACTGTCTATCATTATGTTAACTCCAATTATAATCTATTTTTTATTATTCCTCTAAATTATCGCCTGAAAGTATATGGAAATGAACATGGAATACTGTCTGACCTGCTCCGGCACCGCAATTATTCATTATTCTAAAAGATTCCAAACCTTGTTCTTTAGCAACTTCTTTTATAGTTTCAAGAACCTTATTCATTATAAACTCATCTGTTTCCAATATATTTTTAACATGAGGCTTAGGTACAACAAGTAAATGTACTTTTGCTTTAGGATTTAAATCTTTAAATACCACGCAGTATTCATTTTCTTTTATAAACTGTGAAGGAATTTCTCCTTTTATAATTTTACAAAATATACAATCTTTATCAAAATATTTATCTTCATTATAATTACTCATAATAATTCTCCTAATAATCAAAATATAATTTATAATTAAAAAACTGTTACAATATAAATATAATAAATTAAAATGAAAAATTAATCTATATTATAATAAAAAAATAAATCATATTATTAGTAATTATTATCAATAAGTATTGAAATTAATTTTCATAATATATATAATAATTTCATAAAAAATAAAAACAAAAGGTATAAAAATGATAGAAAATTATTCACCTGTATCGTTGGCATTATTCGGAGGCGGTATAACTTTTGCATTTACTGCATTAGGCTCAGCACTTGTATTTTTCTTTATGTCAGAAATAAAACCTAAATTATTAGCAACTATGTATGGATTTGCAGCAGGAGTTATGACTGCAGCTAGTTTCTGGTCATTGCTTGCACCTTCAATAGAATTATCAGAAAATACTAATCTTCCTAATTGGTTAATACCAGTAGCAGGATTTTTATTAGGGGCATTTTTTATATGGGTATTGGATAAAGTAATGCCTCATATGCATATAGTAAATGGTCATGAAGAAACAGAAGGTACTAAAGTTCAATTATCAAAAAGCATACTATTATTCTTAGCTATAACTTTACATAATATACCTGAAGGTTTAGCAGTAGGCGTAACATTCGGAGCTTTTTCTGTTGGGGACAGCGGAGTAACATTCAATGCTGCATTAGCTTTAGCACTTGGTATAGGTTTACAGAATTTCCCTGAAGGTGCTGCAGTTTCTCTTCCTCTCAAAACAACAGGGGTATCAAAATTAAAATCTTTTTCACTCGGTGCAATATCAGGAATAGTAGAACCTATTGCTGCCGTTATAGGTGCTTTGGCTGTTACAAAACTCACAATCATACTTCCAATAGCTTTGGCTTTTTCTGCTGGTGCTATGATGTATGTTGTTATAGAAGAACTTGTGCCTGAAGCTGTTGCAGAAGAACATAATCATTTTGGTGTATTCGGCTTTATATTCGGATTCGCTATAATGATGGTTTTAGATGTGGCTTTAGGTTGATAAATACCATATTGCAAAGTTAATAAAAAAATATAATATATATTGCATTGATTTATCAATTAAGGATATTTAATGCAATATATATTATATATAATACTTTCTATAATAATTTTATTATTAATAATACTAACAATAATTTCAAATCACTTCGTTAATAAACTTCTAATAAAAACAAATAAAAAACTATTTGAAAGAAAAGAAAGCAATAAGGAAGAAAGCGAAGAAAAAAAACGAATCAAAGAAGAGAGAAGAAAATGGTTTGAAAGCTCTCAAAAAGATGTCTACACTATTTCAAGCGATAATTTAAAATTGCATGCTCATCTTATAAATAATAACAGCAATGTATATGTTATAATAGTTCACCCTTATGAAGCAAGAGGCTCATATATGAAATATTTTATAGAAAAATTTTATAATATGGGATTTAATGTATTAGCAATAGATTTGAGAACTCATGGAGAAAGCGAAGGAAAAATATATTCTTTAGGATATTTAGAGAGATTGGATGTTTTAGCTTGGATAAAATATATAAATGATAATTATAATGATAGCCAAATAATTCTTTATGGAATTTCTATGGGAGCAAATGCTGTCATGATGTGCTGTAATGAAGATAACACTAATAATGTAAAGGCAATAATAGAAGATGCTGGTTTTACAAATGCATATGAACAATTAAAAAGAAGATTAGACATGGCATATAAATTTTCTTTTCTTCCAATAGTTGAAGCAACATCATTAATGTCAAAAATAAGATTAGGTTTTTCATTTAAAAATATTGATGTAAAAAAAAGAGTAGCAATGTCAAAAATACCTATTCTTTTTATACATGGCGATAAAGATGAACTTGTAGATTATAATATGGTTAATAAACTTTATGATGCTTGTTCATCTGAAAAAGAAAAACTCATTATAAAAGACGGTCATCATATATCTGCTGTTTTCAGTAATGAAGATTTATATTGGAATACAATAAAAAATTTCATTGGTAAATATATTAGTTAAATAAAAAAGCAGGATAATAAATACCCTGCTTAAAAAACTACTTAGAATATATATTAATTGTCTACAAAGTAGAAGCTGAATTGTCCGCCTATATCAACAGCACCATAATCATTTTTATTGAATCTTGAGTCATTAACTCTTCCTGGTCCGAAATCATACCCAACATAAAGTCCTAATCCTAAAGCTGTTTCATCACTAAAGAAGAATAAATAATCCAATGTTAATTTAAGATAAGGAATTACTGACATTTGATATTTATTTTTAATATCATTTAAAGTATAATAAGCATTAGAAGTTTCAAATTGATTATATGTAGCATTATAATTTTTTGTAGATTCTCCTCCAGCCAATGGAATTTTCACTCCTGCCCCTATTCCTATAAAGAAGTTATATATATTAAATTTAGGAAGTATGCCTATATTTAACGTGTCAAAATAATAAGTTGTTTTTACATTTTGATATTGACCTGTAGTACCTGCTGCTTTGCTTTCATTAAAGGCATAAACATCTCTATGATAAGCTAAATCCAATGCTATAGAGAAACCCATATAATTATCAAAACCATTGTATATACCAGGAGTTATTCCAATACCCCATTCAAAAGCAGCATCAGTAGTTAATTTACCATCGCTGCTATTAACTCCTAATTTATGTTCCTGATAACTTTGTGAAATGGATGCTCCTAATGGTATATATATCCCTATACCGCCATTAAAATCTGCGAAAACAGTGCTGAATTGCATTATAAAAATACTAATAATTGCGATAAGTATCTTTTTCATAAACACTCCTTTATTAATTAATTATAATAATATTATAATACATTGTAAATAAAATGTCAAGAAAAAGTAAATAATTTTTACTAAAAAAGATAAATATCGCTAATAAAGTAAAATTTATTTATCAACATAATTCTTAGGTATACCAGGAAGTATATAATCAAATAAAGCATAATTGGCCATATATAAAGTATCCCTGTCATTTGGATTTATAGCATTAACAGGAACTCTATATGTCTTTATATATCTGTATGAATCAATTATACCTTTATCAAAATTATTATATAAGTACTTCATCACAGTATAATAATCACCTGAAGCATTAGTTGTGTATGTAAATAAAAGTTTAGTATCATTTCTAGCTTTTAAATATCTGTTTATATCATTATTTCTAGCTGGAGATAAGAAAATATCCATATCATCATAAGGCTTATTTCTATTTGTATCTATTCCTATATAATGCATTAAAGGTATTTTTCCATTAGCATTATCAAATGATTTTACAGCCAAACTTTCTAATGAAGTATAAAAGTTAGTTTCAGTATTAAGTTTTATAGAAGGCTTACCAACATCTAAAATAGATAAAGGAGAATACTGGAACTCTCTTATTTTTATAACATCATTATTCTGGAATGCCTCCAAATATGCAAAAGGAACAGTAAATAAATTAGCAGCAGAACCTGTTATATATATAGTCTTCACTCTTTCAGCATCTTTAATTATATCAGATGAAAGCATAGCACTTTGAATAGATTTTAATGAATTTCTTCTATCCCTTGGTTTTGCTACATTTGTAAAGCTATTTAAATATGTATTGAGTTTATCCCTATCTATCAATACGGCTTTTTTAACTTCGCTGTCGCCTATAACATAACTATAAGCTGCATATTTATTATCCTCATAAGCATAGAATATAAACATAGTATTAGTATTTTCATTAGAGAATATTTCATAAGCATCTTTTATATTATTATCAAAATTACTTTCAGGAACTCTTATTTTATTTAATAATCCATATATATAAGCTGAATTAGTTTTGTATAATGAATAGAATCTATTAGCAAAATCTGCTACTGTTTCAGTTTCAAATATATATTGATTTCCATAAATATAATTCATAGTAGTGAATATATCATTTTCATTAGTTGCATCTTTATTCATTATAGTATTTGCAACAGTTAATACCTCATTTGTATTTTGCATTCTATTCAAGAAATTAGTTACTGTATCAATAGGAGTATTAGCATATATTAAGTCATAAAGAACGGCAACTTCTAAAATTTTATCTTTATTCTCTCCGTCTACCCTATTTGCAATATAATTTAAATATCTTACAGACTCTTTAGGATCATCTTTAGCTTTTAAGAATCTTGATAAAGTTCTAGGTGTAAAGTATTCATCTATTAAATCATAATTATTATTAGTATACAAATACATAAAATGCAATGCTCTGTTAGCACCTTTAACTGCCCCTTCTTCTCCCATTCTTCTATAAACAGGAAGCATTGCTTTTATAAATCTGTAAGCATTAGAATCGCTTATATTAGTATATGAACTCGCAAAGAATTTATAACCTTCTTCAGAGAATAAATAAGCTGTATTTGTATCTCTAACCTCATATCTGTCTTCAACAATTCTAGCATAATTAAGCATCTTTTCATTATCGCTTTGAGAATAAGCAATAACATTTGACATCATTGTCATACTTGGAGATGCACTTGCAGAATAAGAATTATAAAGTCTAGTTTTAAATTCATAAGCTGCATTTGATAATGAAGATACATTGTAGTCAGGCTTTCCATATACAGTAAACATATTATTATCATAGCCTTTCATGCTAACTTCTAATGAATTAGATGATAATTTTCTGAAATAATTAGTATAGAACATTACTCTAGAATCTTTTCCGCCTTTTCCTACAACTAAAGCTATATTATTTATATTTCTTATAACTCTTCTATTATTTGTAAATGTTTCATTATCGCAATAAACTATATATAAATTCTTTTTCATTATATTAGATATATCGGAAGCAGAAGCCCCTGTTATATCTGTAACTAATGGAACATAAGAATTAGTAATGATATCTTTTAACTCTATAAATCTGAAATTGCCTCTTCTTCTCCTGTTTGTAGAAACTGTATTAGTAGAAGTCATATTTGTAGACATATCATTTGAAGACATACTATTAGTTTCTTCAGGATTATAAGAAACATTCATATATAAATTATTATTTAATTCATTATCATTTTGCAAATTATTATAACTATAAACATTATTAGTAGCATTAGTATTGCTTGCCATAGTCATACTATTATTTATTTCTTTTTGAGCATTTCTAGTAGTTCTAAAGAATGCTATTAATTTACTATCTATATAAGCAGTTTTTGCAGGAAGCATATATTCTGTTGAATCGTACAATTCTCTTACAAAAATATTTTTATTGCTTATAACAATAGGTCTGAATCCTATATGAGTAACATAGTTTTTAGTTTTAGGCATAGCATTAGTCTGCATATAGAATTTAGTTTTTCCATTTTCTCTAATAAATCTATATCCTAAATAAGTATCCCAAATAAGAGTTTCATCTTTACGCATAGATTTATCAATATCTTCAGGTTTAACATCGCATATAACTATAGGCTCTATAGGAGTATTAGAGAATTTTTCTATTGCCTCTTTTTCAAATTTAGATATTTCTTTAAGCATAGCAGCTTCCATCTTACTGTCATAAGGAGTAGCTACAGAATTTAAATACATTTGATATGAGTATAAAGCTTTTTCATAAAGTTTATAATATTCTCTAAGATAATAATTATTCTCACCCAAAGTATAAAGTCTTCTATCTAAAAATTTCCTTCGCATATCAATAGCATCAAACATAGCAAGTATATTGATACTAGCATCAGGATAACTGTCTTGTAAAAACTCTATAACTTTATATTTAGCCTGTCTTAATATAAAGTTATTATCTTCTACAAATGTTATCATAAATACACTTTCTCTTAATCTCTTTAATATTCTAAATACATACTGCACAGGATAATCCAAACTATCAGGATATCTATTTCTATATTTAGAGCTGAAATCAATCAAGGTAGTAAGTATTGCAATTTCTTCAACAGCAAATGCAGAAGTCTGTGCTTTTGAGAATGCTGACATATATTCTCTTGCCGCTTCCTCTATATATCCTGCCAATTCATAAGCTTTGGCTAAATTATATCTTATAATAATTTCTGTTTTTAAATCCACTGGAAAATTAGAATTAGATGACAAAATATATTTATATCTATCTATAGCATCCTTAAGCATAGATAATCTTTGTACATTAACATCATGATCTCTCATATCTGTAGGATCATCAGATTGTTTTTTCCTATAATTAACACTATTATCAGCTGTAAGTTTGAATGCCATTATATAATTGAAAGCTGCTATATGAGAATATAATAATAATCTATCCTTTGTACTTACAACATTATTTGTAGATAATATTTGAAGTGTTTTAGTGGTATTAAATAATTCTATAAAGAATTCTCTTTTAATAGAAGTTAAATCATTTTCTGATAAATATCTTAAATATAAAGATGATAAACTTAAATAGTTTTTAGCATCATTTTCAGCATTCTGATACTGCAGACTAGGATTATTTTCTAAAGTTTTTTTATCTAAAGTTTTCTGATATTCTTCTATAGATGTTTTGAAAGACATAATAGAATTTGACTGATCTCCCTGTCTGTAATAA
Organism: Brachyspira intermedia PWS/A; assembly: GCF_000223215.1. NCBI lineage: Bacteria > Pseudomonadati > Spirochaetota > Spirochaetia > Brachyspirales > Brachyspiraceae > Brachyspira > Brachyspira intermedia. Next base: position 1,292,484 of record NC_017243.1, on the reverse strand, counting down.
AGATATCCTTCATTATTATAATATGTAGCAAGCATTAAAGGCTGAATAGATTTTTTAGGCTTATCCTGAATAATATAATTACGGTATGAAGATAAAGCCTCTCTAGCTTCAGAATATCTTCCCATTTTCTCATACAATTCCTGATATATAGAATAAAGCATCTGCTGTTTATCTACGTTTAAAGGTTCTCCAGGGATATATCCTCCAAATGAAGCAAGTCCCAAATTCACCACATTAATATTAGCACCATATAAAGTTATACTAACATAATTCGGAGTATAAACAGAAGAATCCAAACTATCTATTTGAGCCTTTACACTATCACAATAAGCCAAAGCATTATTGTAATCTTCTAATTTTAAATAACATGCAGCAAGTAAAAGCTGATTAAGTTCATTTTTATTAACATCATCTTTAGTAAGTTTATCCCTTTCTAGTAAAGAGTCTATAGCCTTTTCATAATCTTCTTGCTCTATAGCAGCAACTGAAGTATATCCAACTATTTTATATACACTTTCCTTATCACCTAATTTTTCAAATAAAGCACGAGCTTTCTCATATTCTCTATAAGCTCCTTTTATATCATTATTCATCCATAAAGAATAACCATAAAAGAAATGATACCAAGCCTTACTTTTATCTGAGCCAGCCTGATTTAGAAGACTCTCAGCTTCTTTATATTCATTAACTGCATCTGAATATCTTCCATTTATCAAATAAGAATTAGCAAGCATTATAGATACAACATTAGGTTTAGTTCTTACTTTACTTTTAGCCATTATTAATGAATCTATAATTTCTGAATCCAAATTTTGTGTTTGGAATGCAAGCATATTATAGCCCATATATTGACCATTGGTAATTGCATTATCTTTATAAGCCGGCACTAACTCTATTACACTTTTAGATATTTTTTCATCTTGAAGAACCTGCATTCTTAAAGCCTGAGCAAATGTCAGCATCTCAGCCTTTTTTACATAATAATTTTCTTCATCTGGATATAAGAATATGGCAAAATTAATATATGAAGTAGCTTTCTCAACTATAGTATCAAAAGCCTTATTTAAATACAAATAAAATCCATCTTCTCTTTTTTTCTCACTTACAACATAACGTTCAGGACTATACTGTTTTGATACAGCTATACCATAATATCTATTAGCCAAATAATAATAAGCATTTGCAAGTTCTGCATGTGCTTCATGAGAAGAGTATCTAGTTGATAAAATATTTCTCTCTCTCTCAAATATAGTTTCTTCAAGAGATTCTATTGTACTATAAGCTCTAAGTCCGCTCTCTATAACTCTTGATGATGCTGAAGTATCATTAGGGTTATATTTCAAAGTTTCATTATAATTATCATAAGCAGCTGCATATTTACCTTCATTATATGCTTTATCTGCTAGAGATTTATAATAATCAGCTAATGTATCTTTACAATACTGAGCCTCATAAGTAGAATCAAAATTCTTTCCTCCTGAACTTAATGCTTCTTTAAATAAAGCATAAGCACCATCATCTTTTTGTGCCATAAGTACCTTAGCATTAGCATAATATCCTAAGGCAAGCATTATATCATTTTTAGATTCAACATAGGGTTTGAATAAATTCGTAGCATCATCAAAATTTCTTGAAAGTATAAGTCCGTCTAAATATATAAGTCTTGTAGCTACAGCTAAAGGAGCATAAGGGTGAGCATTTTCTATTATAGTATCATAAGAAATTTTTGAATCTTTTATAAAATCTTTTGCAATCTCTAATCTGTCTGAAAATAATAAATCTTTTCTCTTATAAGGATTATTATAAATATCATCATCATCAGGATATATATATCCGCTATCTTCAACTGAATGAGCATATAATTTAGCTATAAGCAAATATAAATCTTTATTAATATTTAAATTAAGAATTTCGCTAAGTATTGCAAATGTATCTTCATTATTTTTATTAACTTTATATTTTTCATTGGCTGATATATATCCTGACCAAGCTATTAAATTTGTCATTTCTAAATCATTATTAGTTAAAAAATATTCATTTGTGTAAGATTCTATATCAAACCAATTATTATTAGTATCAAAATTTTCATCTATTTTTGATGTCAAAAATCCAGGAAATGTATCTGGATATTCTGATATTAGTACTTTTTTAGTATTATTATATTCCTTAATATTATTATTAGTATATGATGATATCATCATATTAAAATATGCTTTAGCAACATTATTCTGATCTTCAGAAAAAGGAAAATATTCAGCAAACCTATCTATAACATCAACTTTTCTGTTATATGGAAGTTCCACAAAACTATTATACATAGTTGAAGAATTATCATCTTTTATAAAATATTCTTTAGTAGACCCCATTGTAACTATACTTGTACCATCTTCGCTTACAACATAAGCTCCTACTAAAGCCGAAGGATAAGCAACATTAAAAGTAGTTAATTGAGTATCTTCTGATAAAACATAATATTGATGAGTTGCTAAAGAATATGACATTAAACGTCTTTTATCATAATAAGTTAAATTTCCGTCTTTATCAGAATCTTTTTCTATTTCAAAGAAAATAATTGTATCATCATTATAAAATGTAGGATTAAATTTAAATGTTTCTGTATCTGTAAGTATAGTTAAATTAGTTTGAGAATTAGTGTCTGAATTTAAATCTAATAAAACTAATTGAGAATATCTTTCACCTACTTTAGAAGTAATAAAAGCTATTTTTGTATCATCGAAAGAAAATGCAGGAGAACTAGCTTCAATATCTGATAATTTCTGAACATCTTTACCATTAGGCTTAACAGTAAAAAGTTTTTTAACTCCGCCATCCCTGTCTGAAATAAAAGCTATAGAATTACCTTTATGAGAAACAACCGGATCAGTATCATAACCCTTATAATCAGTAAGTCTTACAATACTCTGCTCTAAATTTTCTAAATTATTTTTAGAAGTTCTTATACCAAGGTTATAAAGCTTAAATAAATAAATATCTCCAAAAGCATCATCTCTAGTTGAAGAGAATACTATATATTTTGATTTATCATCAACAGAAACAGATGTATCTATTCCAGGACTTCTAGTCAATCTATAAGTTTCTAGAGTATATGAATCTACTGCAAAAACATCTGTATTTCCGGCATTTTCTCTTGAATAATAAATCCAAGTACCTTCTCTATCAATTACAGCATCCAATGCCGGATTTACTTCACCAGATGTTAAAGAATACCTTTTATATTCCTTTAAAAAAGGTCTGCTTTCAAATGCATAATCAGTATTTTTTTGACTTGATGCACAAGCAAACAAAATAAAAGAAAATAAAATTAATATTTTAAATTTTATATAACACTTTAATCTCATACTCTTCCAATTATAATAATTTATTACAAAACTAAAACATATGTAAAGTATTATACAAAAAAAACAAATAAAATCAATCTAAAATATTAGAATGACTCTACTGCCTCATCGACACTTTCATATACTTCAAATAAATCTTCCAACTCTACAGTTTTTAATATCTTTTTGATTATATCAGGAACACAAGCTAATACCAATCTTCCATTTTTATCTTTAATTTTTCTCATTATAGAAATAAATACTCTTATACCGCTAGAACTTAAATATTCAATACCTGATAATTCTAATATTAAATTAATAGAACCTGATTCTACTAATTGCTCTAATTCAGCTTCAATAGATACTGATAAATTAACATCTAATTTACCAACTAAACTTACAACTTTTACTTTACCTTTATCTTCTATATTTAAACTCATATATTTCTCCTTGAAAATAATAATTGATTTTGTAAGTATAACAAATAAAAAAAATATTCAATATACTTATTTATATAACAATATATTGATAAAATTGTAATATTTATTTTTTAAAAATTGACTCTTATGATAAAATTCCTATCATAGCTTTTTTTTCCCAATTTATATCTGATGATTGAGGACAAGGAAATGTACTCCATTTAACGTTTTTTTGGCGATCCAATTTTCTTTATCTTCAAAAACTCCGTTAAATTTCATCCATTTATTAAGTTTGGTATAATAGGAAGGTTTATAAGCATAAGTATAGTATAATTTATTGTTTTCAACTATATAACCTTCCATAAATGTTACTTTTATAGAAGGATATCCGGAAAAAACAAGCATAAATTTATTTAAATAATCTGTATTGCTGTAAACTGCCATATTCTCATGTTTTGCCTGAATAAAATTTAATCTCTTTTTTTTATTTATGATAAGATCACCATTTTCTTTGAATAGATAATCTCTATCAGCTTCCTTTACAATTCTATTTTTTACCAATTTTATCCAAGCATTATCATAAGAAATAACGGTTTTATTAGTTATAAAAATAAAACCGTTAAAACTAATAATATAACTAATATAATAGAAATATACGACATTATATTTTTTAATATAACTCTCCTGCATACTCACCTTCAGCCCAGTTAACATCTTCCGGCTGAGGTACAGGATAAGAACTCCAATCTGCATCTGAATTTGCTACCCATCTTTCATTTGTAAAAGTAGAATTAGCTTTTTTCCAAGAATCTAATTTACCTTGATAGCTTTTTATATATTTTGAATATCTCATTATTTTTCCACCTTCTATAGAATAACCTTCAACCAAATTAAGACCTAAAGCTGGAGCATTATCATAAAACATAGATATAGGCACCTGATGATTATAATATGCATGAGTATCTGATCTAGCTCCTATAAATTTATAAATTTTAACTAAATGAAGCGGATTATTACCTGAAACTAATTCTAAATCCCCTCCTGGTCTGCCTTCATATAAAGCTCCTCTCATATCTATTGTCTTTCTAAATATAAAACTAGACCAATTTTTAGAATAATCACTGTCTTTTGTTATATTTTGTGCATTTAAAAAATTAAATGAAAAAACAAATAACAATATAAACAAAATTATTTTCTTCATAATTTTCTCCTATTTTTCTGTCATATATAAATCAAATAAAAAATATAAATGTAAAATATACTTTTCCGTATTATTATCGGAATAATACCCTATTTATGCAAACAATAAAAAAATTAATTATAAAAAATAAAATTATTCAGAAAAAACTCTCTGCATAATAATATCTGATATATAAGATGCTAATTCTTCTACGGATATAAAACAATCATTAACTATCCAATCTGTAAGCACTGATATGAATGCCCCAGAATAAAAGCTCACCATAACCCTTATTACATTATCTTTATTTGGACGTATAGTCTTAAAATCTTTTATACCTTCTATTACATAAGAAGCTAAATATTCTCTCAAAATGCTTGTAACACTTCCATCTTTATTATTTTGAAATATTATTTTTAAATATTTTCTATTCAAATAGAAATATTGTAATATTCTTTCCATTATATCAACATGTGAATCTTTTAATTTATTTTCTATTTTATATCTTTTCAAGTCCTCTAAAAATTTTGCCTCATATTCATCCAATTTTGATTTCAATAATTCATATTTATCATTATAATAAGTATAAAAAGTACTTCTATGCATATTAGCCTTTGCACATATATCAATTACCCTTATATCTTCAAAAGGCTTTTCTTCTAATAAAAGACCTAGAGAGTCTTCAAGCAACTTTTTAGTTTTTTTTACTCTGGCATTATTTTTATTTGAACTACTTTTCATATAAAATGTCCTAGATTTTGATAAATAAAAAATATTAATAGACTTGTGTATATTATATTATAATATCATAAAATGTAAACAATTTATATTTTATAATTATAAATATTTTAATAAAAAAGATAAATTAATTTCATAATAAACAACAATATAATATTTATGTCTAAAAAAATAGTCCTATTTTCTACTATTTGTAAAATAATCTGATTATGAATATTATTTGAGCTATAATTTTTTTAATTAAAAATATACATTCATAACAAAATTTGCTATACTATATAATGTATAATACTATAACATGGAATCGTAACATAATGAAAAATTTAATATACTTTTTTGCTAATAATAGAATGCTTGTAAATATAATAATATTCGTTTCTATTATGATAGGTCTATATTCATACTATAACATAGATAAAGAATCATTCCCTTCTACAGATTTGGAATTAATGATTTTGCAGGTTGTTTATCCCGGAGCTTCTCCATTAGATGTAGAACAAAATGCTGTTATACAAATAGAAGACCAATTAAGGACTATATCAGGAATAGATGAATTTACTTCTATAATAACAGAAAATGCGGCTATTATATTCGTGCAGTTAGATATGGAAATAGATACAAGCAAAGCTAAAGATGAAATATTTAGAAAGATGCAAAGTGTACCAGATATGGCTCCGGAAGTTCAAACTATAGAAATAACAGATATAAACCCAAAATTAACTCCAATATACAATATAGGTGTGCATTTCAAAAAAGGATATAACGGAGATGAAAAAGTTTTATATGATTTCAGTAAGGAATTAGAAAGACAATTAAAATATGTTGACGGTGTTGCTGATATAAGGGTTCAAGGAAGAACTGATCCGGAAATAAAAATTTTAGCTGATCCTAAAAAACTTCAGGAATATTATATTTCTCTCACTGACATAGTAAATTCACTTTCTGCAAGAAACATAAGGGCTACAAGCGGTGATTTAAAAAAGCCTATCTATATGGATTTAGAAGAAAATGAAGAAGAAAAAACAATAGTTACAATGGGACAATTTGAAAATCCTACAGAGGCTACTAATGTGGTTGTACGATCTACTTTCAATGGTCAGAGAGTAAGAATACAGGATTTGGCAAAGGTAGACAGCGGTTTCGTTGAAAAATCTATATATGTAAGAATAAACAGCGTTGAAGGATATTCATTAAGCATATTAAAAAAAGAAAATGCTGATATAGTAAAAACTACAGAAAATATAAATGCATTCCTTAAAAATAATCAAAATTTAATACCTGAAAATATTGAAGTTACAACTATGGGAGAAACTTCAAGAATGGTATTAGCTCTTACAAATGTTGCAACAAGCAATTTAATATTTGGTTTTATCATAATATTAGTGGTTCTTTTAATATTCTTAGATTTCAAAAGTGCATTATTTACAAGCATAGGAATGATAGTTGTAATATTTATCACTTTTTCATATATACATTTCTCTGATTTAACATTCAATATAATATCCCTTGCCGGAATAATTACAGTTATAGGAATGGTTGTTGATAATAGTATTGTAGTGTGTGAAAATATATATGACTTCCAAAAGGTTGGTAAGACAGGACTTGAAGGTACAGTAGAGGCCGTAAAAGATGTGGTTAGCCCTATAATGGTTGCTACTATGACTACCGTTGTTGCTTTTATGCCTATGCTTCTTACTAAAGATGTTGTAGGAAAATTGATTGCTCCTTTTCCTAAAGTTGTTGTAGTTGCTCTTATTGCCAGTTTATTTCAGGCTATATTCCTGCTTCCTAATAATTTACAGGATAAAACTAAAAAGAATTCCAAATTAAATTTTTTAAGAAAAATAAAAAATCCATTAGATTTTGATAAAGAAAAATTATTCAATGCTATGAAGAATCCTTTTAATAAGGCTTTGAAAATATTATTAAAATTCAGATATCTTGTAGTTTTATTCTTTATAATACTTTTAATATTTTCATTCTTTCTAGCAAAAGATAGTCTTAAAAAATTTATACTTATATATGATACAAGCTCAGACAGTATAATGATAAATATTGACTCAGGAATAGGAAACTCTATTAAAAATACTATGAAATATGTTGAGCAAATAGAAAATGCAATATACAAATCTGTTGATCCTAAAGATTTAATCGCAGTAAATAGTGTTGTAGGAAAACAGGTTAATCAAAACATAGTTGATATTTCAGAGGAATCTGCCAATCTTGCCGGAATTACAGTTTATCTTATACCTTCTACAGAAAGAAAAAAAACAGCCTATGACATAATGGACGATATAAATGCAGAATTAGAAAAAACAAGTTTAAGACAGGAACTCGATGCTTTAATGGTGTCAGTTAAACTACCAATGGATCCGGGAAAAGCAGTTGATATAAAAATCGTAGGTAATGATATTAATCAAACTAGAAAAGTAAGAGATGAAGTGAAAGCATATTTACTTAGTTTAAACGGAGTTATAAATTATTATGATGATGACAAAATAGGAAAAGATGAATTAAGAGTATTATTTGATTATGATGAAATAGCTCAATTAGGTATGAATGTTGCTAATGTTGCAAATGAACTTAGAACAGCATACAGCGGAACAGTTGCTACATCAATACAGGAACTTGATTATAAATTAGATTTTAGAGTACAGTTAAACAGAGATTATATATATGATACTAATGTACTTAATAATCTTGTTATACCAAATACTTATAATAGACTTCTTTATTTGAAAAATGTTGCTAAAATAGTTGAAACTAATGGAGTATCTGCAATAAGGCATTATAACGGACAGAGATGTATAACAATCAATGCCGATTTAGTTCAGGGACAAAATACATCTATACAGGTAATGTTTGCCATACAAAATAAATTTAAAGATATAAGCCAAAGATATCCGGGTGTTATAATAGGATTCGGAGGAGAAGCAGATCAGACAGTAGGAGCTTTAGACGGGCTTACAGTTACATTATTTATAGCAATAGTTTTGATATATTTAATATTATTATTACAATTCAAAAAATTCGCTCAGCCTTTGATGATAATGTTCTTAATACCATTTACATTAACAGGCGTATTCATAGCATTTTATGTTCATGGAATGCCTATGTCATTTATAGGTTTTATAGGTATAGTGGGATTATGCGGTGTACTTGTAAATGACGGTATTATAATGATAGACTTAATAAACAAAATAATAGAATCCGGTAAAACAAATCCTGATGCTTTGGATAATCCTAAAAAGTTTGCTTTTGATTCTATAGTAGAAGGTGCTACTCAAAGACTTTTACCTATATTCTTAACTACAGTAACTACAGTCGGCGGATTAATGCCTACAGTTTATGGTATAGGAGGAGATGCTGATTTAATAGTGCCTATAGTTATGAGTTTAGCATACGGACTTATATTCTCAACATTAATAACTTTGATATTTTTACCTTGTGTATTCATGATAGCGGTTGATTTGAAACTTATAAAGTTAAAATAATTTGTAAGGCTTACAAAATATATTTAATTAAAAATATTTCATATTGACCTTAGAGTTAACTCCAATGTTATAATTACAAATATAAAAATTAAGGAGAATACTGTTTATGAATATAAAAGAATTTTTAAAAGATTATAGTTCAGGCAAATCAATAGATATGTTTTCTGAAGAGTTTATAAATATAGCAAATAAAATGCAGGAAACAGAAAAATTATTATGGCAATATAATAATACATTTCAAAGCTATAAAAATAATAAAGACATCTTAAATAAAATTTTTGAAGCGAATATTGATGAATCTGTAATTATAATGCCTAATTTTCATGTTGATATAGGAAATATAGAATTTGGAAAAAATATATTTATAAATAAGAACTGCACTATAATGGACATAGGCGGAGTGATTATAGAAGATAATGTACAGATAGCACATAATGTTAGTATAATAACTCCTAATCATGATTTTAATAATAGAAATATACTTATACCAAAAAGAATTGTAATAAATAAAAATGTATGGATTGGTACAGGTGCTATTATACTTCCGGGCGTTACTATAGGAGAAAATTCAATAGTTGCTGCCGGTGCTGTTGTAAATAAAGATGTTGAAAGTAATACTATAGTAGGGGGTAATCCCGCTAAAGTGATAAAACGTTTATAAATTATATTCGTTTCAAAACTAATTGATAAATTAGTTTTATATAAAAAATATAGTAATAACTTATTTTTTATAATAAATGTTTTACGTACTGTATTACTTATCTATAGAATGCAGTCTTTTTGGTTCTTTGTGTCATACCTAAAGGCACTTCCTTCGGTCGCAAAAGAACTGGGGGTGTGGAGGCTAGTCCCCACAATTATAAATAAAATTAGTTTTGAAACAAGTCTATTGTTTTAGCTTTAATTAATAATAAAAAAATTGGTATGTTCTTTATTAAAGCATACCAATTTTATTTTCTTTTATTTATTACATATCATTTAATAACTATCATTAACTATATTGAAACTTTATCCATTTACCGCTTAAATATCTAAATGTAAATATTATAGCCTTAACTATCCAATCAACAAACATAGCTATCCAAGTACCAACCATCCCCATTTTGAAATATAATGCGAATACATAAGCCAACACTATCCTGCATAGCACCATTGAAACAGAAGCTACTATCATAGGAAACTTAGCATCTCCTGAAGCTCTAAATACCACAGGCAAAGAATAACCTAAAGGCCATATAATCATCATAATAGCATGATACCATGATAATTTATAAGTATATCCTGTAGCTTCTGCTGATAAATGATATATATTAAGTATTATAGGCAAAATGGCAAGCATAATAGCACTAGTTATAGTTTGAGATACATAAATAATAGCTATGATTTTTTTAGTATAATATTTGGTTTGATTATAATCATTAGCACCTACGCATTGAGATATAATAGTTGTAAGTCCTAAGCCTATAGCCATACCGGGAAGAACCTCCAAACTAGCTATAAGTGTAGATACAGAATTTGCAGCTATTGAAGCTGTTCCGAATGTAGATATTAAACTCAATATAAGAAGTCTGCCTAAATAAAACATTCCATTTTCTATACCATAAGGAATGCCTACTGATAATATTCTTTTTATTGTGTTTAAATCCATTTTATACATTATTTTATTTTTTATATATATAAGATTATTTTTATTAAGCCCCAAAATTATAATTATTAAAGCTGAACCTATTCTGCTAATTAGTGTAGATATTGCAGCCCCTGCTATACCCATTTTGAATACATAAATTAAAAGAGCATTACCTATAACATTTAATATATTCATAGATATCATAATTTTCATTGATATTTTTGAATTACCTATAGTTCTAAACATTGAAGCTCCGCCATTATAAATAGCTAAAAATGGTATTGAAGCTGCCACTATCAGCATATAAGTATTTGCTTCATTTCTAACTTCATCGGTAATGCTTCCAAACAATGCAGAAAATATAGCATCTTTGAATAAATATATAATTAATGTTATAAATACAGAAAATAATAATAAAAATCTTATAAGCTGATTAATAGAGTCATCTGCCTTTTCTATATTATTAGCTCCTATATGCTGACCGCTTGCAACTGCCCCTCCTGTAGCAACAGCTGCAAATATACTTATAAGAAATGCTATAACAAAGTCTACTAAGAATACAGCAGATACGGCAGACTCCCCTACACTAGCAACCATTATAGAATCTATAAGTCCCACTAAATATTCTAAAAATACTTCTATAATAAGCGGAACAAATAATTTTATAAGATATTTATTAGAAAACATATAATTGGTTTTTATATTATTATTAAAGTCCGAATAACTTATATCACTCACTTTCCAACCCTCAAAAAATTAATTTAATTATTCTTTAATAAAATAATCAAACATTCAATCCCATATTATATGCTTCCTTCATAAACTCTTTATCGTTAATCTCTCCTTTATTCCAAACGCTATGTGCTAATATAAATCCTTTCTCTCTCACATCTTCCAAACAATCTAAAAAGCCTCTGAATCCGTCAATAGTTCTAAGCATTTCATCTTTATTTTCTGTAGCAGCAGTTGCAATAAAATAAAAATCTTTGTTCTTAATCTCTAAATATTTAGTAACGCATCTATCTATAAATGTTTTCATTTGAGCATTCATTGTATAGAAGTATACAGGTGTAGCCATTACTATTACATCAGCTTCAAGCATTTTATCCAATATATCTTTCATATCATCTTTTTGTACGCAAGGCTTATTATTTTTATAGCAAGTTCCGCAGTCTTCGCAATAACCAATATTCTTATCTTTTAAAAATATTTTTTCAGCATTATGTCCTGCTTCTTTTGCACCTTTTAAAAATTCATCGCATAATGTATCTGAATTACCGCCTCTTCTTGGACTAGATGATATTATCAATACTTTTTTACTCATTTTTTATAACACCTCATATTTATTAATTTTGAAAGTATTATAGCATTAGAGTGCACTCCAATGTCAAATGATTTTATAGAGTTTTTTATAAAAATGAATAAATTTTATATAAAAATTTAGATTATAAAAATATATAATTAGCTATTAACATTCAAGATAATAATAATACAATTCGTTAATATATACCTAAACAACTATATTTTATCAATTTTTATATTTTATAAATGTATTATCAACTTTTTTGTCGCTCACGCTCTGCGGACTTCGTCAAAGTTTTTATCCTTCGGATACGCTATGCGAAAAACGCAACTGCTAGAACTTTATATTAAAAACATTCCTATTAAATATAGGATATACCCTAAAAATGCAGTCTTTCGCGAAGCGTATCCGAGCCTGTCGAGGATATAAGCTTCTTTTGGCCACAAAAAGAACTGTGGGTGTTGCGTAAGTACGCAAAGCGGTGGGGCAAAGCCACCACAAACAATAAAATTAAAAATCTAAATTTTGACAAAGTTAAAAATTTTTAGTATATACCTAAACAACTATATTTTGTCAATTTTGATTTATTTATAAATCTAATTTTAATTTATTAATAATATAAAATATAAATTAATATTAACAAAATATGTTTCAGAAGTAATATAAACTATCTTTTTTGTGTAATAATAAGTAATCAGTCGCACGTATAGCGGACGTTTGATAAGAGTAAGCAATACCGTGCGGAAAGCCACTATGGAGAATAGTTGACAAACTTAAAAATTTTTAGTATATATAAATAATATTACTACAAGATACATGTTTTTATAATTTATTTTTTAGTTCTTCTAAAAATATTTTTGAAGCTTCTGAAAATACTTGATTCTTCTTCCAAACCACTCTCAATTCTATTTCTAATCTTGGATTTAGTTTTATAAAGCATAAATCGCTTGTATTGGTTGTATTAACTAATTTATCTATAGTTAAAGCATATCCTATACCATCTTCTACCATTAAAGCAGCATTGTAAATCAAATTATAACTTAATATAATATTCAATTTATCAAAATCATTTCCTATCCATTCACTAAATTTTGAAGTCTGTATTTTATTATTAAAAAATATTTTAGGACACATTATAGGTATATCAAATAAATCATTTTTTTCTATGAATTTATTTTTAGATAAATGAGAATCTTTCCTCATCAATAATCCATAAACCTCTTTATAAGGAATATCTATATAATCATATTTAGATGAATCTATATTTCCTATAAGCACCCCAAAATCTAAAAGTCCCTTATCAAGTTTTTCTGTAATTTCTGAATATGCACCGCTATGAATATGGTATATTATATTAGGATGAGACTCTCTAAGAGATTTTATCACATCTGCAATCAATTTCATATAGTAAGTTTCAGCACTTCCTATATAAATATCTCCAGCTATAACATCATCAGAAGATTTAAACTCCATTCTGGTTTTTTCTATCATATCAATAATTTCTTCTGCTCTCTTTTTGAGCAAAACACCATCTGAAGTAAGTTTTATACTATAATTGCTTCTTATAAATAATTTCTTTCCAATTTCTTTCTCTAAATTACTTATTTGTCTTGAAAGATTAGGCTGTGTTAAATTAAGAGAATTTGCTGCTTTTGTAATACTTCCTTCTCTGGCAGCAGTTAAAAAATATGTTAAAGACTTTATATCCATTTTTAATACCAATCAATTTTTATTTTATAATATCATATTCAGGATTATATAGCAATACCTTTTTAGTATAACTAATTATAAGATATAAGTATTTGATATATTTTAATAATAACTTAAAATTACCGCATAAGATAAAGAAAAAGGAGAATATTATGACTATATCAGAAGTAAGCGAATTAACAGGTTTATCAAAAGACACTTTAAGATATTATGAAAAAATAGGAATAATACCTGAAATAAGCAGAAACAAAAGCGGTATTAGAATTTACAATGATTATAATTTGCAATGCATAAAATTCTCAAAGTCAATGCGTGATCTAGGTATATCATTAGATTCAATAATTAAATATATAAAATTATACAAAAAAGGAAAAAACACCTTAAACGAAAGAAGATCAATACTAATAAATGAAAGAGATATTATGCAAAGACATATTAATGAAATGAAAATGAAATTAGAAATATTAAATAAAAATTAGAGGAAAAAGATTTCTTTAATTAAAAAAATATTTTCATATTGACACTGGAGTTAACTTCAATGATACAATCATAAAACAATTTGTTAGTACATACAAAAAGGAGAAAAAATGAAAAATATTTTATTAATTTTATTTGTTTTGATTACAGCAATATCATGCAATTCAAATAATACCAACAATACTGCTTATAAATATAATGCAGCACCTACAAACACGGTTTTAATTAAGAATGGAGAGGGACAAAAATCAAAAGGTTCATCTGATTATTTTACAGGCGATGTTGAAGTTGAGACTATAACTTCTCCAAATGAAACTTCAAAGTTTTCTGTAGCTTATGTTACATTTCAGGCAGGAGCAAGAAGTGCATGGCATACTCACCCATGCGGACAGCATTTAATAGTTATTGAAGGTATAGGACTTACTCAGGAAGAAGGAAAGCCTATACAAGAGTTCAGAGCTGGTGATACTTTATATTGTCCTTCCAACATAAAGCATTGGCATGGTGCTTCTTATGATTCACCTATGAAACATATTGCCATAACAGGAGATTCTAACGGCAACAATGTTACTTGGATGGAACATGTTACTGATGAAGAATATTACAGCTATACAAATCAATGATAAAGGATTTTAAGTTTATGAAAAAATTATTATAACTTTTATACTATTTATAGGATTATTCACTATGAATGCATTTACTCAAACTACAAGAATAAAATTAACTTTTGGCAGCAATGAAATCTATGCAGTAATTACAAATTCAAAAGCAGGAAATGATTTTTTATCATTACTTCCTTTAAGTGTTAAAGCAGAAGATTTCAATAACACAGAAAAAATATTTTATTTAGATAAAAAACTAAATATAGAAAATGAACCAGATGGAATAAATCCTAAAGCTGGAGATATAACTTATTATGCTCCTTGGGGCAACATTGCTATATTTTATAAAAATTTCAGATATTCAAATAATTTAATTTATTTAGGAAAATTTGAAAATGCATCAGATATATCAAAACTTTCAAACATGAAAGGAGATTTTAATATAGGTATTGAAAAAGCAAATTGATATTTTATTTAATAATTTGGAGATACTATGAATACTATAAAATTAAATAATAACGTTGAAATGCCTATTCTAGGATTTGGAGTATACAGAGTAGAAGATTATGAGGAATGCAAAAAAGCATGTCTTTATGCCATTGAAGCAGGATACAGACATATAGACACAGCATCAATATATCTTAATGAAAAAGCTGTTGGAGATGCCATAAAAGAAAGCGGAATCAACAGAAAAGAAATGTTTATCACCACTAAATTATGGATACAGGATGCAGATTATGATAAGGCAAAGAAAGCATTTCAAATATCTATGGAAAAATTAGGATTGGATTATTTAGATTTATACTTAATTCATATGCCTTTTGGTAATTATTATGCAGCTTGGAAGGCAATGGAGGAATTGTATGAAGCCGGATATATAAAAGCCATAGGATGCTGCAATTTCTATAAAGATAGATTAATAGATTTTGTAGCACATAGTAAAATAACACCTGCAATTAATCAAATAGAAACTCATCCATTTTTTCAAAGATGGGAAGATCAGGATTTAATGAAAGAATATAATATAACATTAGAATCTTGGGGACCTTTAGCAGAAGGAAAAAATAATATTTTCAATAATGAAATATTAAAAACTATAGGCAAAAAATACAATAAAACTGTAGCCCAAGTTATTTTAAGATGGCTAACACAAAGAAATATACCTATCATTCCAAAGAGTGTAAATAAAGAGAGAATAATAGAAAACTCTAAAATATTCGATTTCACATTAGATGATAATGACATGAATATTATAAAAACTTTGGATAATAATAAAAACATAATATTTCTTAATGATGATGCTGAGTTTATAAAGCAATTATTAAAATTAAAATATTAAAAAATTAATAAGAATTAAGGAGGTTATTAATGAAAAAACATTAAAAATCATTTTATCTTTATCTATCCTAGTGATAGTATTTTCATGCATAGCAAATTCACAAAGTAAAGGAGAAAGTTTAACTATGACAGAAAAAGCAAAAAACAAATATAATGAATTACTCAAAAGAGAAGCATCTATAACAAAAACTAATGATGCAGATTTAGAAAGTATATTTAATAATTTCTTATATGGAGAAGTTTATAATCATGGCACATTAGAACCTAAATTAAGAGAGCTTGTAACATTAGTTTCTTTAACTGCCTCACAAGGTACGGATATGATAAAAGATCATGTGGAAATAGCTTTGAATGTTGGAGCTAGCCCTATAGAGATAAAAGAAGCATTGTATCAATGTTCGCCTTATGTTGGATTTCCTAGAGTATTTGCTGCATTAGAAAAAGCAAATGAAGTATTTAAAGAAAAAAATATTTCGCTTCCTATAGAATCTCAATCAACAGTTACAGAACAAACTAGATTCGATAAAGGATTGGAAACTCAGGTAAGCATATTTGGAGATGCAATACATGCTGCTCATTCAAATGCTGCCCCTAATCAGAAACATATACAGAATTTCTTATCAGCTAATTGTTTCGGAGATTTCTATACAAGAACAGGTTTGGATTTGAAAACTAGAGAGCTTTTAACATTCATAATGCTTATTTCATTAGGAGGAGCAGAACCTCAGGCAACAGCACATGCTAATGCTAATATATCAATGGGCAATACTAAAGATATGATGCTTGAAGCGGTAACTCAATGTCTTCCTTTTATAGGATATCCAAGAACATTGAATGCAATAACAATAATTAACAATCTAAAATAATTAAGATTATAAAACAACATTAATTATACTCTATCATAATAAAAATTAAAAATACAAGATAGGTGTATATTTAAAAAAATAAAACTTTAAGAATAATAAAATAGGAGGATCAAAAATGAAAAAATAATTAAAACAATATTAATGTCATTGCTTATTTCAAGCACATTATTAATAGGAGGTTTAAACGCTCAAAGTTCTAAAACATTAATCGTATATTTTTCTTGGGGCGGAAACACTAGAACAGCTGCCAATATGATAAAAAATCTTACTCAGGCAGATATATTTGAAGTAAAAACCGTTGAAGCATATCCAAGTTCTTATAATGATACTGTAAATCAGGCAAGAAAAGAACAAAATGATGATTTTTTACCAAAATTGAGTGCTAATATAAATAATTTAGCTAACTATGACACTATAATATTATGTTACCCTAATTGGTGGGGTACTATTCCGCAGGCAGTAAAACAATTATTATTAACTCATGATTTTAGCGGTAAAAAAATTGCTCCTTTATGCACTCATGGAGGAAGCAGAATGGGAAGAAGCGTTACTGATATAACTTCATTATGTCCTAATTCAACTATACTAGAAGGTTTGAGTATATCTGGAGGAAGCGTTAATAGTTCAGAAAATAATATAAAAACATGGCTTCAAAATATTAATATACTATAAGATTTTTATTTACTGTCATTGATTGATTATTAATTAATTGATGACAGTACAAATTAATTAATAATTTTGACTAATTTTATAAAATAATATTTAAAGGAGATTTTATGAAGAACTTAATCTTTATACTTTTATCAATAATTATATTATCATCATGCAGTAATGAAAATAATCCTGACAAAATAATAAAAACAGATTACATAGTTTCTAATATAGAAAATTCAGAAATTGAAAATAATAAAACAGAAAATATAAATTACACTCAAAGCGGTTCAAAAATATTAATAGCATATTTCACTTGGTCAGATAACACAGTAGTAGAAAATCCAGCCTCTATTGATGTAGACGCTGAAACTTCTGCAAGCGTACTTTCTCCGGGCAATGCTGAATTAATAGCTACTTGGATACAGGAAGAAACAGGAGGAGATTTATTCAGCATAAAAACACAAAATAAATATTCAAGCGATTATGATGAATGTTTGAACCAGGCTAGAAAAGAAAGGGATAATAATGAAAGACCGGCACTAACTGATAAAGTTAATAATATAGATGATTATGATGTAATATTTTTAGGCTTTCCAAATTGGTGGTATACATGTCCTATGGCAGTATTTACATTTGTTGAAAGCTATGATTTATCAGGGAAAACTATAATACCATTTTGTACGCATGGAACAGGAGGACTTTCAAGAACAATAAGAGATTTAAAAAAATTACTTCCAGACAACTGCAAAGTATTAGATCCTATAGGAGTATACAGACCAGAAGTAAAAAATTCAAAAAGTAAAGTTTTGGATTGGGTGAGAAAATTAGATTATTAAAATTAAATAGTATGTTTTTGAAAAGTAAATTAATAAATATTTTATAGTCTTTTTAGCTATACTGAAAATTTTTAAGTTTATCAAACAAACAATTTTTAATTTAGTTATTTGTGGGGACTAGCCCCACCGCTCTGCGTGCTTACGCAAGCCCCCACTTATTTTGCTGACACAGGCAAAGCCCGCCTACGGCGAGAACCAAAAATGCTGCATTTTTTACTAAATTTTAATGTATTAAACTACTTTTAATACATTAAAATATAAGGCTATAGTATATGCGTTTTTTGCAACTTTTTTGTGAGACAAAAAAGTTGATAACATTACTATAATCCACAGGAGTTTGGCAAATATAGTTCTTTAGGTATATGCTAAAATTAATCAATTATACTATATAAAAAGGAGAACTTATTTATGAAGAAAATAATTAAAATAATAGTAGATATAATAATGACTTTGCTTTTTTTCATTTTAATGGCATATCATTTTACAGGCGATGCTATACATGAATATTTAGGTTTCTCACTTTTTATATTTTTCATACTTCATCATATACTAAATTTTAATTGGTATAAAAACTTGCCAAAAGGAAAATACAATTTTAACAGAGCATTAAATACATTTATTAATACTATGCTTTTTATATGTATGGCAGGACTAATGATAAGCGGTATACTATTTTCTCAAAGGGTATTAGGTTTTCTTAATATTCACAATAGCGGAATGTTCACAAGACACCTACATATGATTTCAAACTCTTGGGGATTTATATTTATGTCTGCACATTTAGGAATGCATTGGGGTATGTTTATAAATATGAGCAAAAAATTTATAAATATAAAAAAGCAAATATCTATAACAATAGCTTCATTAATAGCCTTATATGGTATTATTTCATTTATTAAAAGAGGCTTGTATAATAAAATGTTTTTACTTGTGGAGTTTGCTTTCTTTAATTATGAAGAGCCTGTAATATTTTTCTTTATGGATTATGTATCTATAATGGGCTTATTTATATTTATATCATATTATTTGCAGGCTTTCAATAATAGAAAATCTAATCTTAAAATATCTAGTAAATGACTATATATCTTCATATAAACTTATATATACCTAAACAACTATATTTTGTCAAAAATTCTTTTCTTAGTTTTATTATTTGTGGGGACTAGCCCCCACACCCCCAGTTCTTTTGTTGGCACAAAGAACCAAAAAGCCTGCATTTATTGTCTAAATTTAGGTTATGTAATATATTTAATAAATATATATTTAATATAAAGTTCTAGTAATTGCGTTTTTTGCAACTTTTTTGTGCGGCAAAAAAGTTGATAATACATTTGCAAAATATAAAAATTGACAAAATGTAGTTGTTTAGGTATATACTAGATTTTTATTTATAAAATATACTAAATTAGCTAATAACTTATTTAATAAATTATCAGCTAATTTTTCATTAAAACAATTATACATTTTCATTATTTATTTTATTATCATTTCTTTTGTAAAGCTATTTAAATTTTTATGTCCGTCTTTAGTTACAAGTATCAAATCTTCTATTCTCACACCTGTATTTTTATCAGCACAATAAATACCTGGCTCTATTGAAAATATCATACCCTCTTTTAATAATGCATGATGAACGGAACTAACATCTCCATATTCATGAACATCCATACCTATACAATGCCCTGTTCTATGAGTAAAATATTCACCGTATCCATTTTCTGTTATATAAGAACGTGCTTCATTATCTATATCTGAAAATTTTAATCCTTCTTTTACTTTATCAATGGCTCTTTCATTAGCAGTTTTTACTGTATTGTATATTTTTTTAGCCTCATCACTAGGATCTCCGAAAAATATAGTTCTAGTCATATCTGAACAATATCCGTCATGCATACAACCCATATCTATAACTAAACAGCCATTATCACCTATTACAGTATTGCCTGTAGAATAATGAGGATTGGCAGCATTTTCTGCAAAAGCTATTATAGGAGTAAATGAAAATCCTCCGTCTGCTCCGTTTCTTTTATATATAAGTTTTAATTCCTCTAAAGCATCAAGCTCCTTCATACCTACTCTTACAAAATCAATAATATCTTTCATACTTTTATCATTGATTTTTGAAGCTTTAATCATCTTCTTTATTTCTTCTTCATCCTTTTGCATTCTCACATAATCTATACATGAAGAGGCATTTATATATTTTTTTGCTATGTCTAATTCCATCATCTCAAGTAAAAAATTAGAAGTCATAACTTTATCTATACCAATATTTTTATCTTTATGTACAAATTTAGATAATTTTTTCACCGCACTTTCTGTATCTGAATAATATAAAATATCTATATCTTTATTATTTAATGGGAAAAGCTGATTATTAATAAGATGAACTTCATTATCCTGATTGATATAAAGTCCTAAAAATCTTTCTCCTGAATGTATATTAATATTTGTAAGATAATATATAGACATTCTGTCTGTTATAACAAATTGATAAATATCTTTTTCTTTCATAGAGTTAATAACTCTGTTTAATCTATTAGTATTCATAAAAAATAATTCCTTTTATAAAAATCAAAAAATTATTAATATATATTATATAATGCAATGTATTATTTGTATATATACCTAAACAACTACGTTTTGTCAAAAATTATTTTTTTATTTTTATTATTAGTTGGAAGTAGTCCCCACACCCCCACTTCTTTTGCGACCGAAGGAAGTACCTGTGGTATTGCAACAAAGAAGCTATATCCTCGATAGGCTCAGATACGCTTCGCGAAAGGCTATATTTTAGCTTAAATTTAATTAATTATATTACATGTAATACAATTTTAGTATGATTTAATACTAATTTCATACTTGCACTTTTTGGTTCTTTTTGCGGCGGGAAAAAGAACAACATAAAAATTGACAAACTATAGTTGTTTTGGTATAAACTATTTATTTTTTTCAGGCAAACTAAGCAAAGTTAAAGCAGTCAATGTGAGTAATACGCCTATAACAGAAAGCACAGTAGGTATTTCATGATAAAAGAATATTCCGAAAAACATTGCAGCTATAGGTTCGCCTGAAGCCAATATAGAAGCCTTTCCAGCATCCATATGTCCTAAAGCTATAGTAAAAAATGCATAAGGAAATACTGATGTACAAAGAGAATGAAAAAGCATAAAAACCAACATACCAGAACCATTTTCTACTACAACATTTGAAAGTGCTTTCCAATCGGTAAAAGGCAATGATATTATGGCTATGCTTATTAATGCATATAAAGTAACAGTTAATGTATTATAGTTTTTTATTATAGCAAGTTTAGAAAATATACTATAAAGTCCATAGAAAAATGCTCCTAAAAAACCTATAAATATACCGAAATATGTCCAATGCATAGTTTCATTAGTTTCAAGTACTCCGCTTGCAAAGAAACAGCCAAGCAATGCTAATATCATACAAATAACTTTTTTTACAGTGATTTTCTCTTTAAAAAATATATTAGCAAATATCAAAACAAATATAGGAGATAAACTCAAAAGTACCGCAGATAAAGATAATGATAATTGCTTTACTGCCTCATTATAACAAATATTAAGCCCTAATATTCCAAGTATGCCAGCTGAAACGAATATCCATAAATCTTTTAATTTTATTTTTATTAAAGATCTGTCATATAAAAACACACATATAAAAAATATTATGCTTGCTACGATAACTCTTGAAGAAACAACAGTAAAACTATTAATATTCAATTCCATAAGTCTTCTTATAAATATTCCGCCTCCGCCCCAAAATATACCGGATAATATAGGAAGAATAGGTATAAACTTTTTCATAATGAAATAAGACTCCATAAAATAATAATTAAAAATTTGAATCAGTATTATATATTAAAAATAATTTTTTTTAATAGTGAATTTCTAAATATTTTTTATATTGAACTGCTTTTTTATTAATTCCTGATGTTCTAAAGATGTATAACCTAAAAGCTCAAAAAATAATTTACTTGGAAAAACTGAATATTGAATATATTTATGATAAGGACGAACCAATTTATAATATTTTTCATCTAATAATTTTGAACGTCCTAATGTTAATAAAAATACTCCTACATATTCTCCAACTAATTTTTCTTTATAATCATAATCATCTTTGAAATCATTTACTTTTATTAATGTTTCATCTAAATAATTAAATATTTCATCTTTATAGTTTTCTATACTTTTAGTTAGGCAATTCGCTATCGAAGATAAAAGAATACTATTATTTTCATTTAATATCTTTTTATCATCAAAACTGCTATATATATTCAAAGTATTTACTATTACTTCCCTATTAATAATATTTTTTATAGGAGCATATATTTCAAATAATAATTTCATTGTATCTATATTATTATTAATAATTATATCTGTAATAGTTTCTTCATCTTTTTTAATCAATGATTCTTCTATAATATACCATAAAGGTTTTGAGTCAATTATTTGGCATAGAATTTTATTTTTTATATAATCATCATCTATAAGTCTTTTTGCAGATTCGGTATTTAAAGGCATATTAATGGTTTCTAGTTCATAACTTCCAAATAAATTAGGAGCATTATCAACAATTTTTCTTAATACTCTTTTTTGTATATCATTCAACTCTGGATTTATTAATTCTTCTTTTTTTTCTTTATGTGGAAAAACTCTTGTAACGGCTTCTATCAATATATCATCATAACTTTTTTCATCACTATTAATATTACCTGTAACATTACTTTTTGTTTTAATTCCTTCAGTGTTTAATAATGTTTCAATATCAGCTGAATAAGCCCAAGCATATTTTGCTATATTAGAAAAATTATCGTCCCATACCCAATCAACACCTGCACAATTATTTTCAGTTATATATAAAAGTAAATTAGAAATATCTTTATTAAAAATACCAGTATAAGCTAAACAAATTGCTGCAGAGCCTCTTACCAAAAGAGATTCACTACTATTCATAATATTATAAACTTCTTCAATATGTTTATTAACTTTTAATTTTTTTATGTCATTGATATCACTAATATTTGGATATTCTTTATAATAGTTTTTATTAGAAATTTTATAATTATGCTGTGCAGCTGTAAAACCTTGTACTAATAAAGTTGAAGCCTGACGAATGTATACATCATTTTTATTCCCGTTTTCTAATTTGAAACATTCATCGTAAGAAAAATTCAATATTTCATCTAAAGAATTCCCAATAAAACATAATAATCTCATAGCCTCAAGTGATTTGCTTTTATTATAATAATCAAGTATCTCATTTTTATATTTTTTAACAGTACCATAATATTTAGTTTTATAAAAGAATGGCGTATTAATAAAATGCTTTTCTCCCAATGCTATTCTTGCAAGAAATATACATGCCAATTCTGAAGCATTATTATTGAACTTCAGTAAATCTGCCAAATAAGGAACAGCCATTTTTGAAGATTTATAAACACTTCCTTGATGAGTAGTTGCTGCATAAAGTCCATAAACTCCGAAATTAACATCATTATCATCATCGCTAGTTAAAGCTTCTATATAATAAGGTGTTAAATCTGCTTTACCGTAAGCATCATAAACATTCTCCCATTTTTCATCATAAAGTCCATTAGGAACATATCTATTTTTTCCAGTTAATGGAGGACGATCTGTTTTATCTGCTTGGAATTTAGAATTTTCATCATTATTTATATAATAATTATCCCATTTTGGAAGTAATTCTATATTCATAATAATTTATGCTCCTTACAAAATTTAATTGCTGCTTCAAAATTTTTATTCGCTAATTCTAATACATAATCTTTAAATTCATTTAAATTATCTTCATCTTCTAAAGCTAACTCATATGATTTATTTATATCTTCAAATGCTTCATCATTTAACTTTTTTAAATCATCAATATTTTTTTTAGCAAATTCAAATTTAATTTCTGCCCTATTTAAATACAAAATCCAATACTTACTGTCTAATTCAATAGCTTTATTGCAATCTTTAATGGCTTCATCGTATTTATTTAACTTATATAAAACAAAACCTCTATTTCCATAAGCCTCTATATAATACTCATCTATCTCTAATACTTTATTATAAAGATTTAAAGCCTTCTCATAATTTTCATTAATATCATAATATAATGCCTTATTAAAATAAGCATTTATATTATTATCAATTTCTATAGATTTATCATAATCTGCTATAATATCTTCTTCATTATAATTTAGTTCATCCTTTACATTTCCTCTGTTATTATAGGCATTACTGTACTTAGGATTTATTTCAATAGCTTTATCAAAATCCATTAATGCATTTTGATAATCTTCTAAATTATATTTTGCAAGTCCTCTATTATAATAAAATTCTGCATCATTTTTATTTAATTTTATAGCACAAGTAAAATCTTTAATAGACTTTTCAAATTCTCCTAATGCTGCATAACATAAACCTCTATTATTATAAACATCGCCAATGGTATTATCAAGTTTTATACTTTTAGTGTAATCTTTAATGGCTTTCTCATAATCACCCATATCATATTCAGTTAAACCCTTATTATAATATATATCTGCATTATTATTATCTAATTTCAAAGCAGTATTAAAATCTTTTAATGCAGCTTTATATTTACCTAACTTGTTATTTGCAAGTCCTCTGCAATTATAAATTTCCGCATTATCTCCATTATAAAATATTAGTTTATCATAATATTCTATTGACTTTTCATAATTTCCTGCATCGAATGCTTCATTTGCTAATTTGTAAAAATCATCAATCATACTTTATCCTTTAAAAAATTATTATAACTCTTTTACTAAACCGCATATTGAAGACACAAATCTTTTATCTAATTCCAAAGGATTGCTTGGACAATTAAAATTAAAATTATTATCTTCATCTAATTTATAAAATACTGCTCTTTCAATATCAACATCTTCTTCCTGTACATAACCAACCATCAAATAATTAAAATGAATAACAAACATTATTTTTGCAATTTCATCTTTTAAATTATATTCAAAAAAAGTTCCAGCATCTAAAATTTCTCCTTTTTTCATATCAAGAGAAGAAGCAAATTTCATTAATGCATAAGGATTTACTTTTTTATCATGATATACTATTTCAAGATTTTTATTTATATCTTTTTCTTCAGGAAGTTCATAAATCATATTAAACTGTTCTATAGGCTGTGCAATATCATAATCTGCTAATTGATTTTTCCATTTCAATAAAATTTCATTATCAAGTTCTATAGGGTGAATTAATGTTATATTTTTTTTATTTTTTAATTCATCTTTAAATATATATTCTTCATCATACACTGTATTAAAAGAACCGTCTTCTGTATATCTGAATGATTCTATTAATTTATTATTATCATCATAAATTCCCCATATAAGTTTTTGAGCGAATATATTCATTAAAGGATTATCCACAAATACTTCTTTAAATCCTTTATAACTCCATTTCCTACCATTAAGCAGAACTTTTTTAAGTCTTATAATTTGATTTTCTACAGTATTTTTTATAGATTTTTTTAATTCTGTTAATTCTTTTTTTGCTTTTGAGGCTGTATCTTTATCATCTTTATTATTTGGAGCAGGAAGAGATTTTATTATTTTATCATTTTGATTATCTTTAATTGATAAACTAAAATCATTGTTTATGCTTATAGTAAAAGTTCTTTGAGCCTCTCCTCCATAGGATAAAATCTTTTGTCCTTTATTGTCAAAATCAAAATCAGGTATTATTTTATCAATAAGTTCACCTCTTGTAATTCCAAGTATAGAAGAAACATTTTCTAATGCAGTTTTAGCAGCATTTTTAACTTGATTATTTTTATATTTTAAAGAAATAGAATCAAGCATGACAAGTACCAATTTATTTCCATTCAATGCCATACATTGTACTATATGTGCAGCCAATGCTCCTCTGGCATTATTAGTTAAATAATCTACTTCATTTTTTAATTTTAATACTGTTTCATCATCCATATATAAAGAGTAAAGAATATATATATTTTTTAATTCTATAGGATATTTCAAATTAACAAATTCATTATATATATTTGACAAAGCATTTCTGAAAGATTCTATATCAAAATGATTAATGATTTTTTTCTATATCTATTAATTTATTTATTTCTTTTAATGCTATATATTCGGTAAAAATATACTTCATTACTTTTAACGGCACTAATGTTTTTTTATCTTTAAATAATACATTTGATATTTCTTTTTCTATAAAATTATATTTATTGATTTTTTCTTCGTATCCTTCATTATAATATTTATCTACATGAGAGTTTATTTCTTCTATATTTTCAAATTCAAAACTTTCATTAAATCTGCTCATATCCCAAATTCTTATTATGCTTTTTAATGAAGTTTCAAATTCTCCTTTAGATTTACCAAGTTTTTGAAGTACATCATCTTTTACTTTACTTTCTGATTTTTCTAATATTTTAATGCAAGTCTTCTTTATCTCTTTTGATTTAGATGTTTCAAGAAGTTTTAATACTAATTTATAATTTTCTATTTTACTTTCTTTATTATATAAAGTATTCAAAAGATGTATGGTGAAATTAATATCCTTAGAGATCTTTTTTATAAACTTATCATCATCTATAAACTTATAAATATCTTCTAAATAATCATTGCCTATTTCTGTAATATTATATATATTCAATAATGTTTTTTTCTTGTTATCTGCAGAATATATGGCACTCGTATAAATATAGTAAGTTAAATAAATATGTGTTATGTTAACTTTATCATTTAAAGTAAATATTTCTTTTACAATATTAAAAACTGTTTCATCATATAAATAATTTCTAGCTGAAATAAAACTATTTATTGTAATATAAGAATAAAGAGTAGAGTTTATGAAGTTTTTAGCCTTATCATTATAATCATATAATAAAGCAAGCATATATGTATGATACTCAAATATATTATGTATCAAATATTTATAATCATTATAATCATCATAACATTCAGGAAGCGGGTATAAAAAATTAAATAGAAAATCTAGAGCCCTATCAATTACATTATTATCTATAATTTCATTTTCTTTTTTATTAAATAAAAATGCAGACATAAGCAAATAAATATCAATACAATTGTCTACAAAATGCATGTTATTATATTTTAATTGAGGGTTAGAATTATTATAATCAAGCAAAACAGATTCCTGATATAATTTATGCATATTATAAAAATTATCTTTATCTTCATTGTATAATGATTCTATTAATTCCAATTTGATATTCTGAGAATTAGATTTAAATAAATAAAATATTTTTTGTAAGATTTGAGGAAGTTCATTGATAAATGGATATGTTAAAGTTACATTATTATATTTATTATCAGATGAAGTATAATTAACATCTATTATATATCTTATAAAATATTCGCTTTTATAAAAAACATTAATATCCTTCATAAATAAAGCTGATGAACCTTTATTATTTGATAAAATTTCTACAAATTTATTTTTTATTTCCTCTGATACATCAATTATTAAAAACAAAGAATATAAAATATTTCTAATTATTATATTTTCTCTGTCTTCTATTTTTGAAATTATAGATAATAATTTATTAGCCAAGTTTTTATCTTTGGTATGTATTATTAATTGAGATAAAATATATAATGGGCAGTATATTTTATAATCTTTATATTCATTAATTATTTCATCATCAGTTTTATTTTTTATTTCTTCTATAAATCTATTAAAAGAATTTTTTATTTTATTATCTATTTTCACTAAATCTTTAAAAATTAAATTATAGCATTTTAACAAATCTATAAAAAAATGAATTCCTATAATATTTTCTTTGTTTTCAAAAATATAATAAAGAAATGCATTTTTTACAGACTCATCTAAATAATAAAATTTTATAATATTATAAGTATTATTTTCTCTATATTCATAATTATTATGTATGTAAAGGATAAGAAGTCTTTTATATGATTCTCTCTCATCTTGTCTACATTTACTTAAATCATTAATAAAAGCATCAAAATCATTTCTATTCATTATAGAATGAACTCTTTCAGGTACTTTATCACTTTTTAAATATACATAATCTTCAATACTGCGTCTAAGCTCATCTGAAATATCTTTATTATTTGTAACTTTTTTTATATGACTTTCTATACTTCCCATAATTTATTCTTATATAATTTAAATAATACAAAAAATATATAATGAAACTATTTTTTAATCAATTTTATTGTTATTGAGATATGTTATAAGTGTTTATTGATTGATTAATATAATAATATTAGATTGGAATTTAGAAAAATCATTTAAAAAAATAAACCGCTTTTGTGGGATGAACAAAGCGGCTTATTACAAATATAGTTATTGGGGGGTAGTCCAATCAACTAAGTATATTATCGGCCGCTCATAAATTAACTTTAATATTTTATAAAAATTATAATTTAATAAAAATAATATTCAGGAAATTAATATTAATTTTTTTATAAAAATATATTTTTTTATAAATTACATTGACAATTATATAAAAATAAATTATATTAATAGTGTAAGCATAAGTTATGCTTATTCGATCTTTCATAGAAGATGACTTAACTATTATTTAATAGTTCCATATGGATGGGTTTTTATTTTTAGTTAATTTAGAACCGTCTGCTATAAAGCAGATTTAACTCATCTACGGAGGATTATTAATGAATAAGTTAGGCTTACCATCTTCATTACAATCTTTTTATAATTGTACACTATCATCAGGTGTATCTTATCAAATAAACTCTGTTGTTTTTATTTTATCAGATTATAGGCTAAAACTTTATTCTTATAATCCTCCTCTAGATGATATAAAAATAATAATTCATCATAATAAGGAGGACTATATGTCATTAAAAAAATACTAAACAAAAATAATATTAACTTATTAAAAAAGACTCTATTAATTGCATTAGTAATATCATTAAATTATTCCTTAGCATTTACTAAAGAAATAAAAGAAAAACAATACGATGTTGCAAAGTTTTATCTAGAGAAAACAAAAAGTGTTACAATAATGCCTATCAATGGACCAGTTCAGAAAGATAATGAAATATTATATAACTTATTATCAATCAAATTATCAGAAATACCTCAATTAAAATTCAAATCTGCTAAAAATAATATTATAGATGCATATATAAAAAACACTATGAATAATAATTCATATGCTAAAATGTCAACTCTTAATTATGAAAAATTTGTAGCAGACAATCTAAAACATATAGAATCGAGTTATGTATTAACAGGAGATATAGTACCAAATACAAAAAGAAGTGTACTATTCATAAAATTTTTGGATAGAAACGGAAACTTAGTTAGCGGACAAGAATTTTATTTTGAAAATGACATCATGGATTTAGTAAAAAGAATTGATAATATATCTTATTCCATCAGTAATAAAATGCTAGAAAACTATATTAATTGGTACTAATACTATATGTGGTTTGGGTATCAGGATAGAAAATATTCTGATGCCCCACAAGAAACTTAATAATATGATTAATGATATAACAATATGATTAATCATATGATTATGTTTCAACATAACAAATAGCTCTTTGACATAACAATGAATGGTGGATTTTATGAGGGGAACAAATCCAGCATTAATAAAAAATAATAATAAGGAGGTACATATGATTAAAATTAATTCATTATTACTGTAATAAAAAATAATTATTATGGAGTTTTTTATGAGTAAAAGAAATTTATATATTACAAAATGACAAGGAGAATTCTATGAGAAAAAAAATATTATATATATTATTAGTATTAACAGTTATCTGTTCTTCTGCATTCGCTAAATCTAATTATGACAGTGTAAAAAGTATAGGTATAATCACATTCCAAGGTCCTGATGATGAAACCAATGTTGCATTATCTAGTTTATTCGCAATCAAATTGGCTAATTCTGGAAACTTCAATGTAATAAGTGGTAAAGGTGAAAAAAGTCAAATAGAATCAGAAAATACTTACAGTTCTTTGTACTCATCTGACTATGAGAATGAAGCTATAAGAATAGCAAAAAAACTTGATGTTAGCTACATACTTCTAGGACAGATCAATAGATTGGGTGATAAAAATAAACTAATGATAAGAGTAATAGATGTTAAAGGAAATCATATAGCTGGTGCTCAATGTAGTTTCGAAGAATATGAGGATATAGAAAGATGGATAGATAGTATGTGTATGAAAATATCGTCTGATATAGATTCCAACAACAGTCAATACTAATTAGCATTTTTGGTATGGGTGTTAGGATAGAAAATATTCTGACACCCTATAAGAAACTTAATAATATGATTAAATAGCTCTTTGACATAACAATGAATGGTGGATTTTATGAGGGGAACAAATCCAGCATTAATAAAAATAATAATAAGGAGGTACATATGATTAAAATTAATTCATTATTACTGTAATAAAAAATAATTATTATGGAGTTTTTTATGAGTAAAAGAAATTTATATATTACAAAATGACAAGGAGAATTCTATGAGAAAAAAAATATTATATATATTATTAGTATTGACAGTTATCTGTTCTTCTGCATTTGCTTACAATAATAATAATAAGAGTATAGTTGTAATCACATTTCAAGGTCCTGTTGATATTGACAATGTAACTCTATCCAATTTATTTGAGATAGAATTAATCAATTTGGAAGGTATAAAAGTTAAAAGCGGTAAAGGTTTATATAACTCTTCATATGATAGAGGTAAAGTAAGCGATAGTAAAGAATACTACAGATCATTATATTCATCTACATACGAAAATGAAGCTATAAAGATAGCTAAATATCTTCGCTCTGATTATGTACTAATAGGACAAATAAATAAATTGGGTAATAAAAAAAGATTGGTAATAAGAGTAATAGATACTAACAGAAATCATATAGCTGGTGCACAATGTACATTTGAAAATCCAGAGGATATAGCAGGATGGATAGCCACTATGAGTAAAAGAATAGTTGATGGTATAAATAATTCAAGCAAAAGATATTAATTATTAGGGAGGTACAATAAGTCGGTATGGTTATAGCATAATCATGCCGGCTTTTAAATATAAAATTAAGGAGTTTATTTATGTTTAGATTTTTAATAATATCAATGTTAATTACATCAAGTTTATTCTCAGAAACATTAATACTATTTCCATTTAACGGAATTGAACACAATGATAATATAAGCATATTAGAAATGTTCAATGAACATATATCAAAAACAGATACTATCAAAATAATAAATCCTCCATTAATGAATTATGATTTTAATTCATTAAATATGAAAGAATATAACGAAATAATGATGAATTATGCTATAAAATCAAATGCTGACTATGTATTGTTTGGTTATCTAAGCTATATAAATGAAACAAAAAAATTAAATATCAAAGTAATGAATATAAAAAATAACAACATTATATATTCATATCCATGGTCTTTTGAATATATAGAAAGAATAGAATATGAAATATCTCAAAAAATATATCCTGATATAGTTATAAAAATATTAGATGATTCAAGTATGCAATTTTAATAAAAAATTAAAGGAGTTATATATTATGAAAAAAACGATTATCGTTTCATTTATTATATTAATGGCAATTATTTCATGTGCTAAAGCTACTAATCCGGAAAAAAAAGAAATATCATATTTTGCAGGAAAATATGAAGGGAGCATGTACTTTAAATATCCAAATGTAATAATATCAGAAAATTACACAACAGTATATATCAATGAATCAGAATCTCTTACTATCAATAATAAATATATACACAATGATTACTATAGTACATATATAAGAAAGCTAGCACTATATTCATTTAAATACACTGATAATAATTCAGTTTATGATGGAAAAATAGATATATTAATAGCAAACAATTCATTTACATTAACTATGACTGTAAGTAAAGATAATGAGGTACTAATACCTATATTCAATGTTGTTAAATATAATCAAATATAGACATTTATATTGTATATATCTAAAACCTAATAAATGGAGGAATATATGAGAAAAATTATTGTATTAAAAATAATATTTATATGCTTTTGTATGAATGCTTTGGCTGAAATTCCAGGTAGTATAAAAAAATTAGAAAAAAATATATAAAAAATAATGAATACTTATATTCTATAGGAGAAGGTATGAGTATTAAAGAGGCAAAAATAAATGCTTATATAAATATGGCTGATAAATACTTTTATGTTGGATTTAAAGCAGATAGTATATTCCTAGATAAATATAAATCAAAAAATATTAATATAGCATATATACCTTTCTTGGAAGAAAACAAAAGTTTGCAGGGTTATGCTGAGATATTTGATATAGAATTCATAGAAGAAAAATATAATAAAGAAGAAAATAAATATTATGTATTCTCTATAGTTAATAAAATAAAACTATATTCTATTCTAAAAAATAGAATTCTTAAAAATGAAAATAGTATCAATACATATAATGAATATTTAATATCTGAAGAAGATCCTTTCAATAGATTTGTATATTTAGAAATGATGTATATTCTATCTAGAAAGAATCATACTTATAATAAGCAAATTGAATATATGAATTTTGAATGCTTGGAGCTTGAACATAAATATGATGATATTTTACCTAAATTAAAAGAAGCAGAAAATAAATTAACATTTAAAGTATCCCCAACTGGTATAGGAATAAGTAAACAAATAATAGATGTACTAAATTATGATATTAACCAGTATGGATTCAATATATCTTCAGATGATAATGCATCTTATGTATTTCAAATAAATATTACATTAAAACAAGTAGAAGATAAAGACACACACAGAAATAATTATGAATCACATTTTAGTTTATACATTTTAAATAATAACGTTACTATACACACTTTTCAATTCCAAAAAATTCCTGAAGATAATTATATAGATAATTTTGAGAAAGCTAAAGATTTAGTTAAGTATAATGTAGAAAAAATATTAAGAGAGGAGTTCTCTATAAAATTAAAAGAATTCCTTGATAATAAAATAAAAATTTATAATTGGAGTATTAATAATATGAAAAAATATTTATTTTATTTATTGTTTTAAATGCTTTCTATATTTATGGCCAAACTAATGATCATATAGAAAATGGCAAGAAAAGAATTATATTAACATCATTTGATAAGCAAAACATCATTGATGATGATAATGAATTTTATAATAATGTATTTGTAAATCTATCTAAAATTTTGATAAATGAACTTAGTAATCATGAATATAAAAATTTTGTAATCTTAGATAAAGATATAAAATATTATAGAAATGAAGAAATTGACTATCAAAGCTATAATTTAAATTATGAAAATGTAAACAGTTTCACTAATAAATACAATGCTGAATATATAATGATTAATAAAATATCAAGAAGCCCTCTAAATGAATATTTTTTAAGCAGTAAAATGATAAATATGATAAATGGAAAAATATATTTAAACAAATATGAAAAAATAGATAACTATGAAGAATTCTTAACTAATTCAAATGTTGTACTTGAAAAAATAACAAATTTAGCAGCATCAATATCTGCTCAATTAAAAAAATAAATTAAATAATAAGGAGTTAATATATGCAAAAATTTTATGCTTTATCAATACTATTTTTAATGCTTTTCGTAAGTTCATTATCAGCAAACGTTAACGATTACAAAAATTATAGAATATCAATAAGACCTTTTAATTTTGATCCTAATTATGACACTTATATAGAAGAAATAATAGAAAGTGTTTTAACAGATAATGGATTAAATGTTTTTAATAGGGATAAAAATATTGATAAAATGATGCTAGAAGAGCAAGAAAATATAAAAATAAATAATCCAGATGCACAATCAATAAATAAATCACTAATAACACATGTTGTATCAGGTAATATCATGAAATTAGAAGATAAATATATCTGTTCAATATCCATAAAAAATATTAATACATACGAGCCTGAAAAATCAGTAACTAAAGTTCTAAATGATTTGAGCTATAACAATATAGTAAAATTATCTTTAGACTTATATGAGAAAATAACAGGACAGCAATCACATATTAGAGTAGAAACTCATCAAGTTCTACATAATTATAAGATACAAAATACAATACCAACTAAAAAAATCAGCAGAATACCAGCTATGGTAACAGGAGTATTATTCATAGCTTCAGGATTAGCTGGCACTATATATTCAAGTGTTGAATTAGATAGTTGGCATCGTGAGATAGGAGGAAGTGCAGCAAATGAATACTATCTTTATAAAAATCCTAATTCATCTCTTTCAGGAGTAATACAATACAGAAAACTAACTTTATACAATGCTTGGAAAAAAGGAGAAATTAATACAAAACCTGATAATATGCCTTACTTTACTCCTGTAGGAAGCAGTATTATATTAGGCACATCTATTGCCTTTACTATAATAGGTCTTGGTTTATTTGGATGGTCATTATCAGATCAGCCATACTTTGCAAGCAATTTCGATATAAAACCTACCATATTTGATGAAAACGGATGCTTTGATTTAGGATTGCAAGCTACATTCATTTGTAAACTATAAAAAAGGAGTTAAACATATGAAAAAAACATAATAAACATTACTGCCATAAGCCTATTAATAATGAGTATTATATCATGCACTGCTAATACTAAACCTAATATTTATCACTCTTTAATAACAATAAAGTCTGAATCACATACTAGAAAACCTATGTCTATTTATGTTTCTAAAACTACAGAAAATAACTATGAGCTTATGGGAATAATAACTACTGATAAATATTCAGAAGAATATGATACAGGAAAAGATTCATATAATATATCATTCTATCTAGACGGTGGAGTTTATGATATAAAATTTATTTGGTACGAATATAAAAGTGTGTATCCTGATCCGCCTTACAAAGACTATAAAGAATATATATTACAAGGTAAACAAATTGAAAAAGGTATAAATTATAAAATTGATATAGATGAATTAATAAAATGATAAAAAATAATAGGAGTAATCATATGAAAAAAATAATATCAAATATATTCTCATTAATAAAATCTATTATAATCATAATAATATTATTACATATTGCAGATATATTTTTGTTTGGAAATACATTAAATATTCCTAAAAAAGGAAGGCAAATATTTAATAAAATTTCTCAATATGATTCAAAATATTTTATGGATTCGGTAAAAAACATAAAATATCATATAAACAATAATTTTAATAAATATAAATCAAAATGGGAGAATATATCATCAGGTAATGATAAAGCTGTATAGTATTTTAATTTAGTAAAAAACTCAGGTACTCTTATGAAAGCTAATTTTTAATTAGTGTACTAATAAAGCAGCATTTGAGTTATGGTTTACATAGTATTGTAATATAATAAAATATATTTCTATTAGTCTGTAAATAAAAAATAAATATTTATTTGCAATAGATGATATAAATTATGAAAATTATTTTAATTTAATATCATATTATAAAAAATTAATACTACATATATAATTTATCTCTCACATTTGATGCCCATTCTTTTATATTTACTATTGAAGCTTTATTATGTAAACCTTTAAAAGCTATTTTATATCCTGCCCCAGTGATCTTTGATAAATCTATTATTATTGACAAAGCTTTATCAATATTGGATTCATTATCCATTAATATTTCTATTAAATATAATGAAAGCATCCTCATATAATTAAAAGTACCTAATTGACCTTTCATAAAAGAATAACATTTTTTCAAATATTGAGTATCAATCTCACCATCATTATATTTATATAATAATAAGCCATATTCTTTTTGTATATCTACATCTTCCAATGATACTATATTATTTTCTATAAAATGTTTATGATTAGTAATTAATAAATTAGCAATTTCTTTTGATTTTTTGGTTATTTTAAATGTATTACAGTATCTTAAAAGTCTGATAACAAAAAATTCATAGCCTTTATCTTTATTAGATAGAGATAAATATGTATCAATTTTATTATTCAACTCTACAATATTTTTATAATCATCTGATATTAAATTCAAATATTTTTCAGTATATTCTAAAAATTCATTTTCATCTTTAGCAGTTATAGCCACATTCTGTAAATAACTATATTCTCTAATAATTTCAAGATTATTATTATTAAAATAATTTATAGCCTTTATAAATGCATCTTTTGCATTAATCAAATCATTTGTATTATTTGTAATATAATAATTAATATTATAGCTTTGTCCTAAAGTTCCATGTAGTCTAGCTTTTTCATAGTCTTCTATTTCTATATTTTTATTAGATAAAGTTTGTTTTAATGCCTTTATAGAATACTTAGTGTTATATTTATACCAATATACAATAGAACTTATATTATCAAATAATACAACTATATCTATAAAATCAACACTTTTAAGCACATCATCTCTGTAATTTTTATTATCTTCTACTACTTCACGAGCCTTTTCATCATCATCTGCATGATTAAAAACATATAATTTTCCTGTGTTAATAGCAAATATAATGGCACCGTTTAAAACTTTATCGTTTGTTAAAACATTATTCTTTGCTAAATCTATCAAAACATTATAAGAATCTATAATATCGCTATAATTTCTAATAAAATCAGATTGATATTCAATATTTTCTAAAATAGATTTTAAAGCTCCAACTATATATCTATTTTTATTTGTATGATTATCAGTTTTTAAATATTCGATAATTTTTGCTACTAATTTTTTAGAATATTCTCTTGTATATTTGGTTACTTTATCAGAACTAGATATTTTTTTATATAAAATAACTCTTTTTAAAATATTATAATAATCTTTCATATTAAAATCAAAATCAATTTCACTATTAAAAGGATTATATTCAATATTTGTATATATCATATATCCAAAAATATCTATAAGATTTTTTAATTCTTCTACTTTAATAAAATTAAAATAGAAATTACAAAAATAATCTGCAATAACTAAATCAGGAGTCATAGATGCCATTTCAAAATCAAGTATTTCATAGTCAATATTCTTAGTATTTAAACCGTATTTTATTTTAACTTGTTCTATGCCATCATATATAACAGGCGAAATATCTAATTTTTCAATATATCTCTCTCTTGTTAAATATTGATCAGCATCACTTTTCCATTTATCTAGTATTTCAGAAACTTCTATTTTAGAATCTATAGCATTTGTCAAAAATTTTTCTACATCTTTAAATTTAAATGTTATACTATTATATTGATCTTTATAACTCCTAGATGATACTTTTATTATTAATAATAACTTATCATCTATTAAATTTATTTTATTTTCTACAATTATTGTTCTTACAGTATACATAATTAATTCTGAAAGAAGTGAAATATAATATCTCCTTGAAAATAAATTATTTTTAACTTTATTTTCACATATAGAAATAAACTTTCCATTATTTATTTTAACAAAATTAAATACATCATAAGTAATATTCTTTTTTAATTTTTTATTTTTTATTTCATTTCTATGATATATAATTTTTTTATTTGAGATATTATTACTATATTTACCTAGTATATTATAAAATAATCTTCTTGCTTTCTCATTCCAACACCTAAAATTTATATCTTCTATAAAATAACCACCTACCAAAAATTCTTCATTATTAATTATTTTTCCGCTTTCGTCTATATAAATATTATATATTTTTGTATCTGCAAATATAAAATTTATTATATTATCATCTAATCCTAAATTAATACAATACATATAAATATCTTTATCAGAAATACACTGTCTAAAAATAATTAATAAATATAAAAACGGTAAATCAAAATAATCTTTATTAAAATTTTCTTGCCAATTCTCTAATTTAAATAAATAATCTTTAAAATCTTTTTTTGATTTTTCTATTGTTTCAATAATAAACTTTCTTGTTTTTTCTTTTAATTTTTTTAATTCTTCATTATCTAAATTACTTATTTTTAATACTTTATTATCTTTATTATCTTCTTTATATACAATTTCTATTTCATACTTTTCTTTATCAATTTTTGTCAATAAATCATTTATAATATTTATAAAGTTGTTTCCAAATAAATTCAGTAAATCTTTGAGATATATCAATTTTTTATTTTCCAATAAAACTATATTGTTTATTCTTATCAAATCAGTTGAATCAGCATTATTCTCTGAAGCAATCGCTAACAAATAAACAATAGGTAAATTTTGAGTATCAGCCTTAGATATTTCTTCTATATAGCTGTTAATCTCTTTCATTTCTAATGCTTCTTGTTTAAGTTTAAGTTTTTCGAATTCTGTTTTTATATATTTTATATCATCAGAATTAATATTATTAATACTTAATTCATAATCATCATTATTTATATTTTTTATTTCTATGGAATTTAGTATATTCTTTATATTAGTATTAGAATCATTTTTAGAATTTTTTTAGCTATATATATAAATTCTTTCAATCTTTTTTTTAATTCTTG
The DNA here is from genome assembly GCF_000223215.1 of Brachyspira intermedia PWS/A. Taxonomy (NCBI): domain Bacteria; kingdom Pseudomonadati; phylum Spirochaetota; class Spirochaetia; order Brachyspirales; family Brachyspiraceae; genus Brachyspira; species Brachyspira intermedia. The sequence continues at coordinate 1,253,378 of NC_017243.1, read as the reverse complement.
ATCCATTTCATTAATTGCTTCTACTGCATATATTAATTCATAACCATATTCCATAAATATATCCTTATATAATTTTTATAAGTTATTAGAAATATTATCATAAAATACTATAAATACAAATATTTTTATATAATCTCAAAAATTATAAAATTTAAGCTATAAATACTTGAAATAATATAAAAATTTTATTATAATATAAATATACAATTATTAGTTCTTTTATATATTATTTCTTGAATATAGATTAATTATTTTTAGTACAAATTGGAATCGTGATATTTTCAATATCATTAAATCTATATTAAAAGGAGATAATATGAAGAACATATTAATACTATTTATACTTATATCTTATAATGCTTTTACTTATAATTTCGTTTCTATAATTAATGATTATAGAATAGCAAATGGAAAGCATCCTATTAAACAAAATAACCAGTTAGATAGAGCTTTAGCTAAGATGGCTAAAATGTATGCTCATAAAGGTTATATCGATTATGAATATATTTCAGATGCTAACTTAAATATTACTGATTATTCAATAGTATATACATATGGATTTACTTCTTCTAGTTCATTAGTTAATTTTTGTGTACATAATGATAATTTTTTAAATAATTATGATTATGCCTCAGTTGCTGTTTATAAGATTGAAAATTATAATTATGTGGTAGCTGGTGTTTTTAATGGAATTAATTATGACGATGAAGTTAATGAAGTATATGATTTAATAACAGAAAATAGAAACAATAATGGAGCCATAACAAAATTAAAAAGAGATAAAAATTTAGAAAAAATGGCAATGGCTAGAGCAAAAGAATTATTTGAAAAGTATTCGCATACTAGACCAAATGGAAAAGAATTCTATACAATAATGGAAGACTTGAATATAGAAAATTACTGGAATGGAAATGGAGAAAATATAGCAAGCGGATATAAAAATGCAAAAGAAGTTATGAAAGCATGGATGGAATCTAAGGGACATAGAGAAAATATTCTTGATAAAAGATATACAAGTGTTGGAGTAGGATTGTATGTAAAAAATGGAAAAGCTTATTGGGTACAAATATTTGGAATAGATAATCCTAAATATAAAGATACTGACACTGAATATCAAGACAATAATAACAGCACTTATGATTCTTATAAAAACTACGATGAATACGGAGATAATTATAAAAATGATTCCTTATATTGAAAGTTTATTATATATATGATAAACTTTATCAAAGTTGGCGGAATTATGATTGGTGTAGTTAGGTGGTCTCGATACCCTGTTGCTTATGGATTAAAGAGCAGTTTTAATAAACTGTTTCTGGATATACAGGAAAGCGGGATTATACGACATTCCATCGGTGCTTTGTGTAGTCTCGATACCCTGTTGCTTATAGCTTAAAGAGCAGTTTTAATAAACTGTTTCTGGATATACAGGAAAGCGGGATTAATAGCTCTGTTAAGGTTCAAAATCTTGACAGGGCTTTTAATATTTTAATTAGATTTTTTATATGTTTATGCTTATTAATGATATTAAATTGTTTCTACATATAAATAATGTATTTATTAAATTTGAAATTAACAATATATACTTAAATAACTATATTTTGTCAAAAATAAGTTTATATTTTTGTTTTTATATCTGGGGCTTTGCCCTTACAAGGTACACAGCGTGCAGCACCCAAGTTCTTTTACGACCGAAGGAAGTACTGTAAGTATTGGTATAAGGCGACGCCCGCCTAACGAAGTGTGCCTACGGCAGGCGAGAACCTATATCCTCGACAGGTTAGTATACGCTTCGCGAACAACTGCATTTTTACCCTAAAATTAGGGTATTACACCATATTTAATAGATATTCTTAAATATAAAGTTCTAGTAATTGAGTTTTTCGCGTAGCGTATCCGAAGGATAAAAACTTTGACGAAGTCCGCAGAGCGTGTGCAGCAAAAAAGTTGATAAAATTTAGATAAAGTCCATCAGTTAAGAAAGTTAAAAATTTTTAGTATATGCCGAATATATACAACTGAAAAATAAATATGCATTATTTTTTATTGTATTTATTATTTTTTAGATATACATCTTGTAAAGATTTTTCTAAAGTTCTTTTCATAGCATCATCTAATATAGATATAGCAGACTTATAATTAAGTTCACAACTTTTATCAAACAATCTTCCATGAGCCAACATATTTCTAACATTTATTATTCTAATATCAAGAGCAGAATTATTTTTATGATTATCTAAATATTTTATTTGTTCTATATTTTTATTATGTAAACTAACTAAATCTCCGAAATTGAAATATCCATCTTCTCTTGTTAATTCATCTATTTCAGCTTGAGTATATATTTTATTTAGTGTATATATAATATTAGCCTCCATATTACAAATAAAATATAATAATTCCTTTTGAGCCCATATCAAAACTTTTACCATATCTTTTATATTATCTGCATTTAAAATATCTTTACCAATCTCTGCAGAAACTTTAGGACATTTATTTTTTAATATATCGTGAGAAGTAATGATTTTATAAGATCTAATAACATTAGTAAGACATTTCTGTAAATCTTCCTTTCCTTCAATTTTACCTTCTTCTTTTATTCTTGAAACATCAAATATCCAATTTAAAGCAGAACGTATATCTTTTTTCATATAGTCTTTTATATCAATCTTAATGATAGGATTTAATTCCCATATTAAATTAAATTTTAAAGGGCTATTATCAGTTTTATCCTCATAACTTTCTAATCTGAAATAAGAATTTCTATTTTTATTCATATTATTAACATATTGTAAAGATATATATGTTAATATCATTTCTTCTGCTATAATATTTCTAATTTCTTTATTTCTGTATTTATCTATTTTATTATTTTTAATATAATCATTATATATATCAACTAAATGAGGCGGAGTCATTTTTTCTTGTTCAAAAACTTTTGACAGTATATCAAATAAATCCGCATTTTTATTTTTAATATCATATTTAGTTTTTATATTATTCCATTGAAGTATGTCTGAAATTTCTTTATTTTTCTCATTATAAGGAAGAAATGCAAATTTACTCCAAGTTTTAAAAAGTAAATTATCAGAATCGTTTTTTATTTCTTTATTGGGAATAGTAAATAAAGTAAAAGATTGATTAAGCATTTCAGATAAAGTATGACATTTTAAGATATTTTTCACTTTATCAGAAAAATTACTTGTATTAACTTTGTATCTATGCATAACAGCAATAATATCATCATATACATTTCCATTTCTATTATCCAATAAATATAAAACTCTAGCAAATTCCTGAAAGAAAGCAACACTATCTCTGTTATGTAATTCCTCATTTTTCATGGCACTTCTTCTAATGACTTTAATTATAAAAGAAGCCTGCTGATATCTATTCCAATTTTCACTTTTCTTTTTAATAGCATCAATTAATAATCTATCATTATTAACTTTATTAGTTTCTTTATTATTAGAAGGGGGGCAATTATCTGATGCAGTAGTTTTTAATTTTTTGAATTCCACTCCTCCATTAATTAAAATAGAAGTTATTAATGCTCTTAAATTATATCTGTTTAAACTATATCTTTCTGCATTTTTTTTACTGTACACTATTTTATATATGGAATGTAATCCATTTTTTGAAGGCTTAACTTTTCTTCTAACATCGAATAATATATCATCATTAGGCTCAATCCATATAATAGTATTTCCAGCTATAGTCCAAGTATCATTTCCAAATTGACTTTTATATTTTAAAGATAAAAATTCAGCTGCCTCTTTAATAAAAATATCTTCATTTCTAAACACATTAGTTAATAAAGGTATAATATTTTTATAATCAGTTTCCAAACTAGGTACAGGCTGTTTTATTAATTTTTTATTATACTCTACTTTAGCATTATGCTCTTCGACATTTCTATTAAACTCTATTATACCTTCAATTTTATTTTTATTGGCATTCGCTATTTCTTTCGCTTTAAACTCTCTTATTAAATCTTCAAATTCTTCAATCTTTGGGAAACTTGTTCTATAACTATAGAATTTCAAAATCTTTTTATAAACTGCAAAATCATTATTAACATCAATATCATTAATATTGAAATATGATAAGTTTTTTTTAAGTCTTCTTCCTGTAGTAGAAACTTCATCATTAACTATGTATTCATTTTCTATCTGTTTTAAATATAATTCATCATCTTCTAAAGAAATACCCGGAACAAAAGTTTTATATCCGCCTCTTAAAGAAAATGAAAGTATAAATTCTTCAATAAATTTTTTCAATTTTATTAAGTCCAAAATATCTTTTATATACTTACTTTCAACAAACATAGCCAATATTGATAAAGCATATATAAATGGTACATTGGCAAAATTTTCTCCCATTCTTTCAGCATTCATTTCCAATACTTTTTTTATATATTCATTTTTAATCTCAAATTTATCAGATGATAATTTTATACCTTCTTCTTTATTTTTTTCTTTTAATAAAGATTTTTGTTTATCATTGATTCCAAAAGCAGCCTTCATATTAAGTATTAAAAATGTAAATAAATCTCCTTGAAATTTTTTAAATTTACATCTTGAAAAAGTATCTTCTTTTACATTTTTATGCATCATTATATTTCTAAAATCTCTTAAAAATACTGCAGCCTCAGTAAAAGCATTATTGATTTTATACTCCAACACATTCTGTCTAATAAGCATATTATCTTCTTTGATAAATTCATCTTTATATTCTGAAGGAAGTTTTTCAAATCTATTTCTTATAACAACTGCAAAATCTTTTTTAAGATGTGATTTTTCATCTTTAAATTGTTTATTTTCAACAATAAATGTAAGAAGCGGTATTAATAGTTTTTTAATTTTATTTTTATCTCTATCATTGTTCTTCTTATCTTCTCTCAAAAAATAAGATAAATAATATATTTCATTATTATTTCTGTTATTATTATTATTTCTGTTATTATTATTATTTCTGTTATTATTATTATTTCTGTTATTATTATTATTTCTGTTATTATTATTATTTCTGTTATTATTATTATCGCTGTTTACAGTATTTTCATCAGAATTAAATAATTGATCAAATGGATTATAAGTTTGAGAATCGGGTGTATATGAATATCTTTTTTTACTATGATTATTAGACATATAAAAATCCTTTAAGAATATGTAATTTTATTATATTATAAAAAATTATAAAATCAATGATATAAATTATAAAATAATATTAATATGTTATGATCATTGACATATTAATGTTTAGTGTTAAAATAATATAACTAAATCGTAGTTAATATACGGATTCGCCCACCAGTCTCGATACCCTATTAGATATAGGAAAGCGGGATTTATTTCATTCGGTGACATGCTATATTTGTCTCGATACCCTGTTGCTTATGGCTTAAAGAGCGGTTTTAATAAACTGTTTCTGGATATACAGGAAAGCGGGATGTTAATTGGTCCTATAATTATTTCTACAAGTCTCGATACCCTGTTGCTTATGGCTTAAAGAGCGGTTTTAATAAACTGTTTCTGGATATACAGGAAAGCGGGATATAAAAATTATTTTCTATTATAGTTTTATAGGTTTTATTTGATGTTGATAGAAAATTTGATAAAAACGGCTTATAACTCTTTTGTTGTAAGCTGTTTTTTATCGATTTAATAGATTGAATGAAATTAAATTATTGAAATGTTTTTTTATAATTCTTAAAAATATTTACAGATGATTTAGGTTATTAAGATTTTAGATAGAAGATTATTTTATTAATAAAGTTATATTTTTGTATTGACATAAATATAAAATATGTTAGAATATACTAACAAAAGAAAACGTATACCTAACAAATAAAGCTCTTTGTATCTTTAATATGATACTATATTTTATAACCTTCATTTAATTAAATTGTATGCCCCCTATTTTTAGGGGGCATAAAAAATAAATGCTTCCTTATATTAAAACCGCATATAAAAAAATATGTAAAAAAATATTACTATTTGACATTATAAATAATATTGCTATAATAAAATAATATTGTTTATGTAGAATATTAATAATTGTTATGGATAATAAAAAATGAAAGTTATAAAATTGCTGAAAAGAATAAATAAAGAAAAAGAATTAGATATATCAGAATATAAAAATAAATATGTAGAAACTAAAAAAGATAAATTACGTTTTGATAAAATGCTTCAAAAGTCAGTTTCTATGGGACTGGTAATGAAGAAATCTAATACTTTAAAACTTACCAATGAAGGAAAAATATATTTAGAAAGAGAATTAAAACAAATAACAAATAAAGAAAGAGATATATTAAAAGATAGAAAGTCAAAATCAAAAAATAAAAAAAATGATACAGGCAATAAAAAAACAAGCATACCAAAACCAGAAATAAAAATAGATGTTAATAATGCTAAAAAAGATGCTGAGATAATAGCAAAAGCATATAATGTGCCGACTGAATTTCCAAAAAAATGTTTGGAAGAAGCTAAACTATTACCAGACAGCATGGAAAATGTAGAATTAGAATTTGACAGAATAGATTTAAGAGATATAAGGACTGTAACAATAGACGGAGCAGACTCAAAAGATTTTGACGATGCAATAAGTATAGAAAAATTAAATGACGGTTATAAATTAGGTATTCATATTGCTGATGTTAGTCATTTTGTAGTTATGGGAAGTGCTTTAGACAGAGAGGCAAGAAAAAGAGGAAACAGCGTTTATTTAATAGATACAGTTTATCCAATGTTCCCGCATGAGCTTTCAAATGGAATATGTTCTTTAAATGAAGGTGTAAGCAGATTCACGATGACTGTATTTGTAACAATAGACAATCAAGGAAATGTAAAAGAAAGTACTTTTCATAAAAGCGTTATAAAATCAAGCAGAAGATTAACTTATGATTATGCTCAAGATGTTTTGGACGGTATAGAACAAGATGAAGATTGGCTTGTAGAATTACTAAAAAATGCTGATGATGTAAAAAAAATACTTCTTCAAAAAAGAATAGACAATGGAAGTATAGAGTTTAATCTTAATGAAACTCAAATAATATTGGATAAAGGCGGAAATCCTAAAGACTTCTTTATCGGTGAAAGAAAAGAAACTCATAAAATAATAGAAGAATTAATGCTTATTGCTAACTGTGAAGTAGCTAAGAGATTAAAAAATATAAAAGGTTCTATATACAGGGTGCATGATAGTCCAGATCAAGAAAAGCTAGACACATTCACAAGAATAGCATTTAATAGAGGCTACAGAGTTACAAGAGATGCAGACGGTAATTTGGACTTTCATTCATTTATAGAATCTATAATGGGGAAACCGGACGAAAAATTGCTTCTTACCCTACTCTTACGTTCTATGAAGCAAGCTATATACGATGTTAATAATATAGGACACTTCGGATTAGGTTTTGAATATTATACCCATTTTACTTCGCCTATAAGAAGATACACTGACTTACTAACTCATAGACTTTTAAAGCAGGCATTAGAAGGAGTAAATAATTTAAAACCTACTATGCAGCAGTTTTATACTAATTCAGCTCAATGGTGTTCAAAAACTGAAAGAATAGCAGTTGAATGCGAAAGAAGTTTGGATAAAGTAAAAGCTGCAAGATTTATGAAAGACAAGGTTGGAAATGAATATAACGGAATAGTAAGCGGCGTTACAAATTTCGGAATATTCGTTGAAATAGAAGACAGAGGAATAGAAGGTTTAATAAGATACGCTGTTTTAAAATCACATTACAGATATGATGAACATGAACAGGCGGCCTACAGCGAGGAAGATGCTAAATGGTACACATTGGGCGACAGAATAAGAATAGTAGTTTATAAAGTTGATGTTAAAGAATTATTCATTGACTTCATACCTGCAAGCGAATTTGATAATAGTTTCGATGACAGAGATATAATAGACAGTAGAGATTTTTTGAAGAAAAAGAAAAACAAAAAAGAAATATATTCAAGAAAATCTCATAAATCAAGCAAAGATAGAAAAAGAGGTTCAAAAGACAGAATAAATAGAAAAGAAAGAAAAAAATCAAAAAAGAGAAGATAATATTTAATTAATATATTTAATCAATAATAAAAGGCTTACTTATTCATTTAAGAAAGCCTTTTTATTTATAATTATCAAAAGCTATACAATAAAAAAGGCTTCTCATAATACAATGAAAAGCCTTTTTTTGTTTATTATAAATTTTATTATGGCACTACATAACCTACTTCTTCTTCACCGTACATATCTCTATACTGCACTTTAACATTCAAAGCCCTAAACTGTCCTGACTGAGCTAAATTTTTAAAGCTGTTATAGTATATAAAATATCTTCCAAAATTTATATTCTTCATTTTATCAAGCTCATCAGTATAATTTATAGAGTGATCAGCATCTATAATATAACCATAAGTATTCTTAGTCATTAAATCCAAGAAATAATTAGACTTATTTGTACCTATATAAACTTGGTTTAGTGATACAGCATTGTTCTTAGCAAAACTTGCTACATCATTAAAGTTCATCATATCAAATACTCTGTCATCAGGACTAGTTACAGAAAAATGTATTATAGCAGTTTTCTTAAAGCTATTTCCTGAAAGTCTTATTGCCTCATAATAAGCATCATCTAAAGCAGATATTCCTCCTGTAAAATGGAAGTTATTAGCATTTTCAAGTATTCTTAAATTTCTTGCATCATAATTATCAGCCTTATAAACCTGATCATTATAATGTATAACTAAAACTTCATCATTATTAGTTAAACTCATAGTAAAGTTACTAATTTCTTCTTTTATATTACTTTCATAAGCCTTGGCTGCAAGACTGTCTTCTATTAAATATATAAATCTGTATTCATGTAATTCAGGGGCATCATAAAAATTAACTTTATGAGAAACACTTGAATTCTCTGTAACAAAGAAATTCTCAGGAGTCAATCCAACTACAGGATTCATAGCTCTATCTCTTACTGTAACAGAAGCTACAACAACAGGGAATTTATTTAAATATTCTCTGTCTACAAATACATCCAAATTAGCATAATATTCTTCTTTTCTAGTATATACATCTATTCTTCCTGACATAAAGTCTGTCAAATATATATTACCATTAGGACTTTCAGCAACAGATGTAGGAGTTACAGTATATCTTTCAGAATTATTAAATATAGTAAATTCAGATTCAACTATATCATAATAAAATACTTTACTACCATCAGCTATATAAAGGTTTCCATCTCTAGCAAAAGATAAACCTCTAGGCTCATTAAATAAATTATGCTTAATAGTTTGTATATAGTTTCCGCTCAAATCAAATTGTTGTATTCTTTTATTACCCATATCAGCAACATAAATATATTGATCATTAACAGCTATACCAGCAGGAGAAAAGAACTCTCCATTATTTTCCCCAAGCTTTCCAAAACTATATAAGAAATTTCCTTCTACATCAAACACAACTATTCTATTATTTCCTGTATCAGAAACATATATATTACCTTCTTTATCAACAGCAACAGCAGAAGGGCCAAGAAGCTGACCGTTACTTACTCCTGTTACACCAATATTTGTAATATAGTTATGATTAGAATCATATTTCAATATTTTATCTTTTTTAGTATTTGCTATATATATGTATCCATTTGAATCTATATCAAAACCTCTAGGGTTTTCTAATTTTTCATAAGGATAAACTTTAGCCACAAACTGAAGTACATTTTTCCACCAGCTAGTCTGCTGTTTTTCCAATCTTTTTCCATGTGCTATTTTTCCTATTAATCTTCCATTAATATCAAATTTTTTCAAAGAAGAATCACTGTAATCTAAAACATATAAACTTCCATCAGCCATTACTTTTATCTGTATAGGCTGATTTATATTTTTTCTAAAATTAAGATTAGTAGAGAATGCTTTTAAATAAATAAAATTACTCAAAGTATCTTCTTTTTCTTCATTAACATTTGCAGAATCATATTTGTTAATTTTAGAAAGTATTATAGGATCCTCATAACCCATTCTTGTAATATTAAGCCATTCATTAATAGCCAAAGACATATATCCGGCTTTATATAAAGACTTACTATACCAATATCTTATGAACTTATCAGTAGGATTTGTATTAAGAGAGTTTCTAAAACTAGCTATTGATGCATCATAACGTTCTTGATTATAATAATGCACCCCTCTCAATAACTCTCTGTATGAGTCATAAGTTTCTGTGTTTACATAATATGGAGTTTTGTCGAAAGCGTATGAAAGCGATATAGTCATTAAAAATAATACTATACCAGCTAGAAGTTTTATTCTCATAAATCCTCTTTTATAGTTTGTGATATTTTTCTTTATAATAGTGAACAAAAGCCCGCTATCGGGATCGAACCGACGACCCTCACCTTACCATGGTGATGCTCTACCTGCTGAGCTAAGCGGGCAAATTTGTAAAATATTATAAAATTACAGAATAAAAAAGTCAAGTAATATGTTAACTTACTTTATATATCCTATAATGTTTTTAACATAGTTTTGAGTTTCCTCTATATTAGGAATTCTCTGTAATCTGTCTACCAAAGCAGGTCCGGCATTATAAGCAGATAAAGATAAATCAAGTCTTCCATTATATCTGTTTAACATCTGTGATAAATATCTGCTTCCAGCCATTATATTAGTATATGGATCTTTAAGCATTTCTTTATCTGTGATACCTAAACCAACACCTGTTTGAGGCATTATCTGCATCAAACCAACAGCACCTTTATTACTAACAGCAGTAGGTACATAATTTGATTCCTGCTTTATAACTGCTTTTATCAAATTTTCAGGTAATGAATATTTTTCAGCAGCCTCTTTAATTATATCATCATATTTAGTAGGAAAACTTTCTACTGAAGCTTTTTTATAAGCATTTATAGCCTTAGCAAAATTATTTGTAGCACCATCATAAACGCCAAAAGATATATTTCCTTTGAAAGCATCAGAAGAAGTATCTCCGCTAATTACTTTTCCATTATCTAATTTTTTATTTGTATCATTAACAATAGAACCATCAATATTATTTACTTTGTTTTCAGTATTATTTTCAGCCATAGCCTCATTTAAATGCTCTGCAAAAGGTTTAGTAGGAAGCTGAGTATTAATAGGAGCGAAACCTAATTTATTAAAAGTGTCCTGAATCTCACCTATTCTGGCATGTATTCTTTGTACAGACTCTATCATAATAATACCTCTTAATTTTATCAATATTCATAAGCATCGCTAGAAACATATTCTTTCTTCCATTCATCTAGCTTAGCCTGTTCTTCTTTATTCATTAATTTTTTATATTCTAATAATTTCTTTTCTTTTAAAAGTTCAACAGCTCTTCTCTGCCTTGAAGCCTCCTGTAAAACTTCCTGCCTTTTCCTAAGTTCAACACTTATTTCAGCCATATTATCTTCATGAATAGCTATCTGAGAATTCAAAGCACTTATATATTCTCCAAGATAAATACTCATAGTTAGCATTTCATTATTATCTTCCATACTATCAACGATTCTTATACCATCATTGATTTTTGAAATGCAGTCATCTTTTCCATCTCTTTCTTTATTATATAGAGCAGAAACCTCAGCCACTTCAGCTTGTTTTTGCTTTTCTATATTTTTTCTAAGTTTATATAAAGGCTCAAGTTTAAAATCAAATTTCTTCATAATATTACCAACAATTTATATTATCTTTTTTCTACAATATTACAACATCATTAGCATATTCTACATTGTCGGAAATATCTGTTCTGTCAGCTGCTTTTTTTACGTCGCCGCTATTTACTAAATCCTCTTCTATCTCTTCCTGAGAATAGAACATAGATAAAAGAGCCTCTTTACTATCAGCAAAACTTGAAACTTCATATACATCTTGCTGTAAATATCTATCCATCATAGGCTTATAATCAATAGCCCTGTCAACCTCAGGCATACTTCCTTTAGCATAACCGCCTATCATTATAAGTTCTTTAGCTTCATTATAGTCAGCACTCATTTTTAAAAATTCTCTTGCTGCTCTCTTATGCATATTAGAAACTACTTCATTCATAATCCTAGATATGCTTTTATTAACATCAATAGCAGGGAAATGTCCTCTATTAGCCAAATCTCTAGATAGAACTATGTGTCCGTCTAATATACCTCTAACAGCATCTGTAATAGGTTCGTCCAAATCATCACCTTCTACCAATACATTGTAAAATGCTGTTATAGAACCTTTATTTGAAGTACCAGTTCTTTCCAAAAGTTTAGCAAGTTCAGAGAATACACTAGGAGTATAACCTCTAGTTGTAGGGGGTTCACCTCTTGAAAGTCCTATCTCTCTTTGTGCCAAAGCAAAACGTGTTACAGAGTCAACCATAAACATTACATTTTTGCCTTTATCTCTGAAATATTCAGCTATAGTAGTAGCAGTATATGCAGCACGCACTCTCAAAAGCGGAGCATCATCACTTGTAGCAACTACCAATACACTTCTTTTTAATCCTTCCTCTCCTAAATCTCTTTCTATAAAATCTCTTACTTCTCTTCTTCTTTCACCAATCAATGCAATAACATTGACATCAGCATTAGTATTTCTAGCTATCATAGATAAAAGTGTAGACTTACCAACACCTGTACCGCTCATTATAGCCATACGCTGTCCCTGTCCAACAGTGAGAAGTCCGTCTATAGCTCTTACACCTGTTTGTATATGTTTTTTTATTCTAGGTCTGTTCATTGGGTTTACGGCATTATGAGAAACTGGAATAGGAGTTTCATAAAAATTATGTCCTCCTCCTGCAAGCGGTTTTCCTCTTGCATCGAGTACTGTTCCTAATATTTCATCACAGCACATAACGGATAATGGTCTTTCAAAAGAATAAACCATATTACCGAAAGTTATTCCATTAACTGGTCCAAAAGTAGCTAGAAGAACATCTTGATTTCTAAAACCTATAGCCTCTGCATCAAGATAAGTGTCATCATTCATATATATACGGCACATATCTCCAAGTTTGCAGAAAGGTCCTTCACTAATAACCAATGAACCTATAACTTCTTTAACTTTACCATAAGATTTTAATAAAGCTACATCATCAACTACTTTTCTATATTTTTCAAATGTCTTTTTTACTTCTTTATCAAAATCTATATTTTCATCTTTTATCATAATATCATCAAGCCCTAAAATAAATTATAGTATAATTAGAAACCTTTAATAGGTTCTACTTCTTTAATAGCAGTTTCTATTTCATTCAATTGAGTATTTATTCTAGCATCTATATCGCCGAAGTCTGTTTCTATCATACAACCGCCAACATCAACATTAGGGTCTTCCAATACTGTTACGCCCTCAATCTTATCAAGCATTTGATAAAATTCATCTTTATGTCTTGCAGAAACTTCCAAATCATCAATATTAACTCTAATAGTGATTTTAGTTCTGCCTTTAATTCTTCTTAAAGCCTCCTGAATATTCCTAATAACAATACCTTTATCTCTTTCAGTAAGCATTTTTACAACACGCTTAGCTATAAGTACAGCAACCTCAATAACCTGAGCTTCTGCTGCATCTATTATTTCATTTCTTTTATTAATAGTTTCAGCTAAGATTTTTTTCATCTTTTCTGTTAATTTTATTAAATCATTATTACTGTCAGAGAAAGATTTTTCAAAACCTTCATCATAACCTTTTGCATATCCTTCTTTATATGCAGCATCTTTTATAGATTCTGATTCACTTTGTATTCTTTCTTTTTCAGCATTAGCATCTTGTATTATTCTTGAAGCATCAACTTTAGCCTGTTCTGAAATAACATGTGCTTCATTTTGCTTAGATTTAAATATCTCAAAAGCCTGTGTTTTAGCATCTTCAATGATTCTGTCTGCCTCATCAACAGCCTTTCTTCTCATATCTCTTAAATCTTCTTCCCATTGAGCTCTAAGACCTGCAATTTCAGCTTCAATTTCTTCAATGGAAGGGCCTCTATATTCCTCTTGAGATTCCTCATAATCAAGTTCTTCCTGAGATTTATGATGAGGTACTGCAATATTAACTTTTTGAGTAAGTTCAACAATACTTCTGGATTTAAAAACCTTTTCTGGCATAATTTACTCCCAATTATTTTTATAATTATTATCCTAAAAAATCACACAACCATTTCATCTTCACCGGCACGAGCAACAACAATATCACCTTGCTCTTCAAGCTTACGGATGATATTAACGATTTTCTGCTGAGCCTCTTCAACGTCTTTAAGACGAACAGGTCCCATAAAGTCCATATCCTCTTTAAGCAATGCGGCAGCACGTTTGGACATGTTTCTGTAAACTTTATCCTGAGCATCTGTATCAACACTCTTAAGTGCTTTAGCCAAGTCGCTTGAATCAACCTCACGAAGTACCTTCTGTATAGCTCTGTCGTCAAGCAATACGATATCTTCGAATACAAACATACGTTTCTTGATCTCTTCTGCAAGTTCCGGATCGTCTTCCTCCAAACTCTCGATAATACTTTTCTCAGTAGATCTGTCAACACTGTTAATGATTTCTACTATAGAATCTATACCGCCGGCAGAAGTAAAGTCTTCACTAGCAAGAGTAGAAAGTTTTCTTTCAAGTACTCTTTCAACCTCTCTTAAAACCTCTGGAGATGTTCTGTCCATTATAGCGATACGTTTAGCTACATCAGGCTGAATCTCTGTAGGTAAAGCTCCCAATATACTAGCAGCTTTTTGTGCTTCCAAATAAGCCAAAATAAGTGCTATAGTTTGAGGGTGCTCACCTTGTATGAAGTTAAGCAAGTGTGCAGGGTCTGTACGGCGTATAAAATCAAAAGGTCTAACCTGTAATGAAGAAGTTAATCTATTGATTATATCGCTAGCCTTCTGACTGCCCACAGATCTTTCAAGCAAGTCTCTTGCATAATCTATACCACCTTGAGTTATGAAGTCCTGAGCTATCATCATCTCTTGGAACTCTCTAAATACAGCATCCTTATCAGCGGATTCTATATTTTCAAGTCTGGCAATATCAAATGTTATCTGCTCTATTTCTTCCTCTCTCAAATGTTTAAATATTTCACTTGAAGTTTCCATTCCAAGAGATACTAAAAATATAGCAACTTTTTGACGGCCGCTTAGCACTCGTTGTTTTTTATCTTTTTCTTTCTCTGCAGGCATAATTTATACTCCTAGTTTTTATTATACTCAATTTTATTATTTACATTTAACTTTAATTAGCTTTTATCATCAGCCATCCAAGTACGCAACAACTGTGCAACATCATCAGGTCTTTCATGACTTACTCTTATAACTTCATCCATAAGTTTCTTACGTGCTGCATCCTCTAAACTCATTTCGCTTATAGGTTCTTCATTAGCATTCATCATAGCCTGTCTGCGCATTTCCATCTGTTTGCGTTCAAGCTCTTCTTCTCTAAGTCTGCGTCTTCTAGCAAGCTCTTTCTGTATAGCTCTTATTCCTAATGCTAATACGAATAATATTAATAAAGAAATCATTGTTATTATCAATGTTTTTCTTATAAATCTATCTCTCATAAGTTTAGCATCTTCAGCATTGAATCTATCCCAATGGTCAAACTGAATATGTGTTACGCTTACTTGGTCGCCTCTTTTCAAATCATAACCTATAGCAGCTTGTACTAAAGAAGTAACATTTCTTATTTCTTCTGCTGTTACAGGATGATACTCTCTTACATAAGAACTTCCATTAGTTATTATAGGGTCTCCGTTTTGGTCATAAGCTTTAGTCCATCTTCCGTCCAAAGCAACTGCAGCAGATATTTTTCCTATTTGATAACTTCCCTTTTTAATAGCTTCATATCTTTTGCTTAATTCATAGTTATCCTGTGAATCAGTTTTAGTATATGTCTGCCATCTGTCGCTTTTATCTTTATATCCCGGAGGTACATTTTCTTCAGCACCTGCAGCACCTTGAGGTATGAACTGCTGTCCTTTCCAATCCTCTGTAACTGTACGAGTAGATACCTGAACCTTATTAGTAAATTGGCTGTCATCATAAGGTGTTGCTGGATCATCTTCTTTTAATATTATAGGAAGAACTAAATTATTTGTTATACTAACATCGTCCCAAATAAGTTCTAATGCTATTGTTGTTTCTACTCTGTTAGTATATATTCTCCCCAATGTTTGTCTTATTTTATTTTCAATTTTCTTTCTTTCTCTATCAACTATTTTCAACTCTTCCTGAGCTACTTTTAATTTTAAATTAGCAGCTTCATCTGTAAAATCAGTTAATACATATCCAGTACTATCTGTGATTGTTACAAATTCAGGTTTTAATTTATCAACGCCCATAGCTATTAATTGCTGCAAGCCTCTTACTGTTTTTGGATCTCTTAATACTTCCTCTTTGAAAGGCTGTGCTTTAATAACTACTGATGCTGTAACAGGTGAATCTATATCTGTTAAATATTCTTTCTTAGGAAATGCTAAATCTACTGTAGCTTCCTGAACGAAATCTAATTTAGTTAAAAGCTGAGTTATAGCTTTAGTTAAAGATCTTCTTTTATTAATATCAAGCTCAACATCTGTTATACCAATACGAGGAGCATCAAATAATTCCCATCCGTCAACTCCTGTAGGCATTCTGCCCTCTTTTACCAATTCTAATTCTGCTTTAGCTTTATCAGCCTCGCTATTAAGTGTGATAAATCCGTTTCTGTATTGATATCTTATGTTATTAGCATCCAATACTGCTATAACATTTCTAGCATCCTCTTGAGTCAATGCCTGCTGAAACAATAATGTTCCTGTTCTTCTTGATGTAAGCATTATTGTTGCTATTATTGCCCCAAGACCTATTACTAAAATACCTATTAATACGGCTTTTTGCAATGTTGTTGTCTTAGCAAAAATATTTTTTATTTGACTTGTTAATTTATTTATAAAGTCCTGCATTAGAAACCACCTAATAAAAGTTATCTTTAGAATTTATCGGATATAGTTATGTTTACTTTATAAAAAATTATGTTTATTAATGAGTTTACATAACTATTTTTCTTTTTTATGAATATTAGTTTACATAATTATTTTTGTCAACAAGTAAACATAATATTTTTGAATTTATAATGGACTTTTTATCTTTTTTTGTTAAATTGCCTTATTTGATATCAATGTTATTATAGACTAACATTTTTTTATGAAATTCTCAATTAAATTCAAAGAAAACATTACACTTTGCTCTCTTACCTCTTGTCTATCTCCTGAAAATATATTCTTATAAGCTTTAATATAGCCTTCTGCCGCTAAACATATCCATACTAAGCCCACAGGTTTATCATCAGTTCCTCCGGAAGGACCTGCTATTCCACTTATTGCTATTGCTATATCACTTTTCATAATTTTTCGGCTATTTTCCGCCATCTCTAAAACACATTCTTCACTAACAGCACCATATTTTTCTAATGTTTCCTCTCTTACATTTATCATTCTATGTTTAATTTCATTGGAATATGTTACAAAAGAGCCTTCAAAACATCCTGATGAACCTGAAACCGATGTTATATGTGCTGCAAATAATCCGCCTGTGCATGATTCTGCTGATGTTACTTTTAATCCTCTTTGTATTAATAAATCAACAACTTCTTTAGCTTTATCATAATTCATATTAAAAACCTTAATTTTCAGTATATATTAATAAACATAATAAATTATAAAAAATAAAATTCATTTAATTAAAAAATATTATTACTAAATATTAAAATAAATGTTTTTAAATAAAAATAATAATCTTAATATAAAAAATTATGAATAATATAAATAAAAACATAGAAGAATTAATAA
This sequence comes from Brachyspira intermedia PWS/A, assembly GCF_000223215.1. Lineage (NCBI taxonomy): Bacteria > Pseudomonadati > Spirochaetota > Spirochaetia > Brachyspirales > Brachyspiraceae > Brachyspira > Brachyspira intermedia. The sequence goes on along the minus strand of NC_017243.1, from coordinate 1,235,541 downwards.
AAGAAATAGAAAATTCAAATAATAATAATCCTGTTTGCAATAAAGCTTTAAAAGAAATTAAAAATATATTTAAAAATTTAAATGATAATGATGCTGATAATTTCCTAAAATTATGTGCAGTTACAGTTGATAAACTTTTTTATTTACAGCGTTACAATGATATCATTTACATCAAAGAAAATATTTTTAATATAAAAGACAAATTTCAAAATATCAATGACATTTTATTTTTATATCCATCAGCAATAAGTAATTTAATGCTTGGTTTTAATGATAAAGCTATAAAAGAATTAGAAGAATTGATAAATAATTATGATATAGAAAGCTCTCAAATTTCTCCATTACAAAATTTTTTAGCTGAAGCATATTTAAGAGAAAAGAAATATCAAGAAGCTGTCAATTATTACGAAAAATTCATACATTTGAATGTTACTAATGCTATGATGTGGAATGATTATGGATATGCTTTAGAACATATCGGAAGAAAAGAAGATGCTAAAAACGCTTATTCTAAATCATTAGAATTGGATCCGTCATTTATATTTGCAAAGAGAAATTTAAAAAGACTAAACCCAAAAGAAAATTTATTCAAAAAAATATTTTCATCTTTTAGATTATGAATTATAGATTTTATTAAATATTTAATTAATATTATAAAAGGCTTTTATTTCTTCAGCAACTTTTTCTAAATCATTTTCATTGATTCTTCTATGCTCTTCACGTCTGAACCAAGTTAATTGTCTTTTAGCAAAATTTCTTGTACGTTTTTTTATAAGTTCAATAGTATCTCCTAAACTCATAGATTCATTGACTAAATAATCATAAATCTCTTTATAACCTATAGCCTGCATTGATGTATAACTATTATCTATTCCCATATCAATAATTTTTTTCACCTCGTCAAGCAAGCCTTTTTCAAACATTATGTCAACTCTTTTATTAATATTATCATAAAGAGTTTCTCTATCTATATCAATGACATAGCTTAAATAATCCAAATTAACTACAGGTTTTCTTAACTTTTTTAATTCTGAGAATTTTTTTCCTGTATTATAATAAACTTCCAAAGCTCTTACAACTCTTCTTGCATTGAATCTGTCTATATTTTCTGCTGCTTCTTTATCAATATTCAAAAGCTCTGAATACAAACTTTCAAGACCATATTTATCTATTCTTTCATAAAGTTCTTTTCTTATTTTTTGAGAAGATTCCTGATTGTCATTTTCCTCATCAAAAATACCATATTTTATAGCATCAATATAAAAACCTGTACCTCCTACACCGAATATAGGCACATTATCTATACTATTTATTACATTTTTAAATATATCAAGGTATTCTTTTATATTAAAATTGACAGAAGGTTCTAATATATCAACCATTTTGTAATTATATTTTTTTATTTCTTCTGGGGAGGGTTTGGCAGAGCCTATATCCATATATCTATAAACTTGTATAGAGTCTATAGATATTATGGCGGCATTATTGAAATAGTTATCTATTAATTTATGAGCAAAACTGCTTTTACCTGAAGCTGTTGCTCCTGATATAAATACAATATTTTTCACTATTTATTATTCATCTTTTTTCTTTGAAGATTTTTTCTTCTTTTTTGATTTTTCTTCGTCTTCTGAATAGTCATCATCGAAATCATCATCAGCATCGTCTGTATCAGCAACTGCATATTCAGTATCATTTTCTTCTTCTGAAGAATCATCTTCTGAAGCATATTCACTTTCGTCATAAGCAACTTCAGAATGCTTAAAAGGTGCTTCTTCATCTACAGTCATATCTACACCTTCTTCATATTCATACTTAATTTTTCCGTCAAGTATGTTTTTCATAACAGTAGGTATATATTTTCCGCCTCTGTATTTAGTTTCACCTTTAAGAAGTGTACCGCCATTTTTAGCTAATTCTATCATAGCTTTACTGAGTTCATAGCGGTTTCCTTTATATTCTATAAGTTTCTCTAACGGTATTATACCCATATATTAAACTCCATATATATAATTTTAAATTTATTTATAATTTTGAATTGATTGCTTCTTCTAATTTTTTATAAGCTTCTTCAACATCATCATTTTCTATAATGATATCGAATTTATCTTTATATTCTAATTCTCTTTTAGCATCCCAAATTCTGAGTTTTATGCTTTCTTCAGTTTCAGTTCCTCTATCTTCCAACCTTTTTTTAAGAATTTCCATAGAAGGAGGGGTTATGAATATATAATTAGCATCTATTCCCTTGCTTTTTATATATAATGCACCTTGAATATCTATATCAAGTATCAATATTTTATCTTCATCATCAGCTTTTTCTAATTCTTTGAATGAAGTTCCATAATAATTATCATGAACTGATGCCCATTCTATGAAATCGCCATCATTTATCATCTGTTCAAATTTTTCTTTATCTACAAAATAATAATCCTGACCGTCTACTTCATTTGCTCTTTTAGGTCTAGTGGTATAAGAAACACTAAAAACTGCATTAGAATGATTCGCCATATACTTTTTTATTAAAGTAGTTTTGCCGGCTGCCGAAGGGGCTGTAATAACAACAATATTGCTCATAATACACCAAATATAGAATTGCAGCTTATTATATTATATTAACAAAAATATTTCAAGTTTTATATTAAAAATATTCATATATTAGTAATTAAAATACAAAATTATTCACATACAACACATATACTACAAAAAATTATTAAATTTGCTTAAAAATTTATTTTTGCATAAAACTGTTATATTAATTGATATTTATTTATTTTAATGTATAATAGGTCAAGTTTAAAAATCAAGGAGTAAATTATGTCGGAAATCAGAGTTCGTTTCGCTCCATCTCCAACAGGTTTTTTACATATAGGAAATGCTAGAACTGCATTATTCAACTGGTTATATGCCAAAGCTATAAAAGGAAAATTAATTCTAAGAATAGAAGATACAGATCAGGAAAGAAGCACTAAAGAAGCTGTTGATATGGCTATAAAATCATTAAAATGGCTTGGTATAGATTGGGATGAAGGCCCTGAAGTTGGCGGAGATTATGGTCCGTATTTTCAGTCTGAAAGACTAGATATATATAAAAAATATACTGAAAAACTTATGGAAGAAGGAAAAGCATACTATTGTTTTTGTACTTCCGAAGAATTAGAAAAAAAATCTAATATGCAGAGAACTCTTAATCAGCCTATTATTTATGATGGTAAATGTAAAGATATACCTTTAGAAGAGGCTAAAAGAAGAGTTGCAAACGGAGAACCTGCTAAAATAAGATTCAGAGTACCAAAGAATCAAATAGTAACTTTTGATGACTTTGTTAGAGGAATAGTAAAAACTAACAGTGATGAAATAGGTGATATCATAATAGTAAGAGAAAACGGCTTCCCTACTTACAACTATGCTGTTGTTATAGACGATATGCTTATGAAAATTTCACATGTCATAAGAGGAGAAGACCATATATCAAATACTCCTAAACAGATACTTATTTACGAGGCATTAGGTGCTGAAGTTCCTAGATTTGCACATACTTCTTCAATACTTGGTAATGACAGAAAGAAATTATCAAAAAGACATGGTGCAGCTACTTTAATGGAATACAAAGATGAAGGATATCTTCCTCAAGCTATGAGAAACTTCTTAGCTTTACTTGGATGGACTCACCCAGAAGCTATGGAAACTATGGTTGATGATGATATGATTAAAGCTTTCAAATTGGACAGATTCTCTAAAAGTCCTGCTATTTTTGATACTGCTAAATTAAGACACTTGAATGCTTGGCATATAAAAAATATGAATTTAGATGAAGTTACAGAGTTATTTATACCATACTTAGTTAATGGCGGATTCTTGAAAGAAAATTACACAGAAGAAGAACATGCTTGGGCTAAAAAACTTGTTTCTGTTATAAGACATAACTGTGTTGTTTTATCCGACATTGTAAAGTATGTTCCTGTATTCTTTGAAAATGATTTTGAGCTTACTGATGAAATGAAAGAAATGGTAAACAAAGAAGAAAGCAAAAAACTTCTTCAATTCATCAAAAATGATATAGAAAATACTGATGAAATTACTGATGAATACATGAAAGCATTAATCAAGAAAGCACAGAAAGAAACAGGATTAAAAGGTCCTAATCTATATCACCCAATAAGATATGTATTGACAGGAAGTTCTGCTGGAAGCGAATTATCTCATATATGTGAACTTTTAGGCAAAAAAAATGTTCTTTACAGATTATCTAAATATATTTAATAATAATTGGGGTAAAATATGATTAATGGTAAACCTTTAATACTTGCTGTAGATGATGAAGAACCTATTAGGGATCTTATAACATACACTTTTGAACCTCATGATTTTGAAATTGTTACAGCAGAAAATGGTAAATCAGCAATAACTATATTAGAACATAATCCTGTTGATGTTATAATCACAGATTTGCTTATGCCTTCTATGACTGGGCTTGCTCTTATTAGAGAGATGAAAAAAAGAAAAAGCTCTATACCTATTATAATAATTACAGCTTATGGTAATACTGAAATGGTAAAAGAGATAATAGCAGAGGGAGTATTCAGACTCATAGAAAAACCATTAGATTTTGATACTTTAATTCCTATAGTGCATGAAGCTATAGAATACAAGAAAAATCAAGAAAAATAAATAATTAAAAATTTAATTATATAAAATATAAAAGGCTTGAGTTTAATAACAACTTAAGCCTTTTTATTTATATATTGACATATAATAACATTAATATATAATATATCAAGCTCCAAGCTCCAAGCTCCAAGCTCCAAGCTCCAAGCTCCAAGCTCCAAGCTCCAAGCTCCAAGCTCCAAGCTCCAAGCTCCAAGCTCCAAGCTCCAAATAAATTTATAATTTCTAATAATAATTTATCAATCAAAAATATACAATTAATAAAATACATCATTTCTTTTGTCGTTGCAAAAATTTTAATTAATGAAAATTTAATAAATATATTTTTTAAGGAGAAAAATATGAAAAAACTTTTAATTACACTAATAACGCTATTATCTATATTAAGCATTAGCTGTGAAAAGAAACCTACAGAACCTACAAACAATAATAACAATAATGCCAATCATTCACAATCTTTTACAGGTAATTTTACATTCGGAACATTTGGAAATGTTTCTGCATTATTTATTAATGAAGACGGAAGTATTTATATGAATATAGAGAATGGACTATTAACAATAAAAAAAGAAATGATTACTAAAATATCAGATTCACAATATACAATAAAAGGTCAAATGCCTACTATAAAATATGACACTTCATCAGCAACTTCAAAATCAATAATGTTTGCTCAAAATGCTGCTGATATGAATGCAGTAGATGTTTCACTTAATTTAAGCGGCAAGAGTTTATCATTATCTGGACAAGTTAATAGTGATAATGTAAATGCTAATTTAACAGAAGTAAGCGGATATATACCAAACGATTATGCAGGTGTGTACTATATAGGTGATGGTATAAATGATTATGGATTTGAGATTAAATCCGATGGAACAGTTGTCAATATAGAACTTCAAAATGGTAATGTTATATATCATAAAGGATATACTGATAAATTAATAAAAGTGTCTGAAAATGAATATATATTAAACATAAATTCTTTAGAAAATAACACACCTTCTACAGGTCCAATAAGTTTTGCTGATGCAGAAATCATTGTATTAACGGAGGCTGAAAAATATTATAATATATCTGGAAAATATACTCTAAAATTTGAAAACAACACTATGTCAATTATAGGCGGAGGCTACACAGTTCATTATAAAGATGTAGATACAATAGGAAAATATATTGAAGAAGTTGCAAAAGACAGATCATATACAAACCAAATTGACTATTCATTATTTACATTTAAGTTAGGATCACCAACTACTGACACATTTACTAAAAAATAATAAATTATATAAACTAGCAATAATAAAAGGCTTGAGTTCATAAAAAACCCAAGCCTTTATTAATTTAACAGATTTAAATAATTAATATCATCAATCTACAATATTTTCTATTTTCTCTCCAGCTTCATCTAAAGCTTTTTCAGCCTTTTCGCCAGCCTTTTCTATTTTGTCTCCAGCTTTATCTATTGAATTTTCTATCTTGTCAGTAACTTTGTATATACTTTTTTCAACTTTATCATCTTCACAAGATATAAAAATCATTGATAATACAATACAACAAATAAAAATAATTTTTTTCATAAGAATTTACTCCATTTTAATTTATTTTAATATAAAAATATTATTTATTCGGCTAATGAACAATAAATAATAGCCCAATAAGTATTTTTAGCATTCTTGTATATTCCAATACCTATATGAGTATAATCCATATCTAATATAGAAGATGAATCGCTTTGATCTTTAATCATAGCTTTAAAAACACCGCTTGCTGTTTCATATCCTGTTCTTATAGATTCACCGTAATATGCAACTCTTATACCATTTTCTGAAAATACAGTATGCATTTCGCTTCCGTCGGGTCTTTTAGATTCAAAAACTTTTGATATCTCTTCTGCCCTAACAGCAGCTGCATTTTGTAAATCTTCATTTGTTTCATATGCCTCAAGTCCTGCTTTTTGTCTTTCTTCATTTATTAATTCAAGAAGTTTTGCTGACTGCTCCGGATCTTGAGAAAATAAAGGCAATGCCAAAAATAAAACACTAAATGTAATTAAAATAATTTTTTTCATAATAAAATCCTAAAAAAGTTTATATGATATAAAATCATTATTAATTATAATCGTAAAACATTTTATACTATTTTTACATTAAATAGCCGCCGCTTTTTTCCAAAACTTCAGCATATTTTTTTACACCAGTATTAACATTCATAAAACTCTTATCATAACCAATAGCTCTCAATTTATTTAAATCAGCCTGAGTATATTTCTGATATTTACCTTTCAAAGCATCTGGGAATGCTATATACTCTATTTCAGCCGATTTATAAACTTCTTTCAATGCCTTAGCTATTTCTACAAAACTTTCAGCATTTCCTGTACCGCAATTAAATATGCCGGACTTATCAGGATTAGCAAAAAAGAAATTATTTACAGACACAACATCATCTATATGTATAAAATCTCTTAAGAACTTTTCACTTCCTTCGAATATTTTCATTCTCTCGCCTGCTTTTATCTGATTAAACAAATGAAAAGCGACAGAAGCCATTCTTCCTTTATGATTCTCCTGAGGGCCGTAAACATTAAAATATCTAAGTCCTACAACCTGACTATTTACTTTATTTTCTTTGAATAATTTATTTAAATATCTGTCGAATTGATATTTTGAAAAAGCATAAACATTCAAAGGATATTCATTTTTTTCATCTTCTTCAAAACCATTCTCACCATTTCCATATACAGAGGCACTTGAAGCATACAAAAATCTTATTTTCTTATCCAAACAAACATGAAGAATATTTTTTGTATATTCATAATTATTTTTCATCATATATTTACCGTCTGTTTCCATAGTATCAGAACAAGCACCCTGATGAAATATTGCCTCAACTTTATTATCATTCACAAATGAAGTTAAATAATCTAAAGTAAAATCTTCTTTATCAATATAATCTTTAAATTTAATTCTATTTAAATTTTTATGTTTAGAAGCGTTTTTCAAATTATCAACTATTAATATATCATCAATTCCTAAATTATTTAATCCTCTTACTATATTAGAACCTATAAATCCGGCTCCTCCTGTTACTATAATCATATTAAATCCTCCGATTTTTATTAATTTATATTATTAACTATTAATTTTTTTTATAATATTAGTAGTAGAATATCCATCAACAAAGTCAATGAGTACTGTTTCTTTTGAATATTCTCTTCCTACAACATTTTCTATTTTATAATCTCCGCCCTTTACTAAAACATCAGGCTTTACTATTTTTATTAATTCAAGAGGAGTATCCTCATCAAATATAGATATATAATTTATACATTCTAAAGCAGCAAGTACAATGGCTCTGTCAATTTCATTATTAATAGGTCTGTCATTTCCTTTTAAACGCTTTACAGAATCATCACTATTAAGCCCTAGAATAAGCAAATCACCAAGTTCCCTAGCCTTTTGTAAATACTCCACATGTCCGCGATGAAGTATATCAAAACAGCCGTTTGTAAATACTATTTTTTTATTTTCTTCTCTATATTTATTTAATACACTGTTTAAATTATTTCTTTCTATGAGTTTTTTATTTATCATTATTGACTTATTCCAATTTTATATTTATTGAATTAATTATATCATGTAACATATTAATAACAAGAATTAAAACAAAGTTAATAAAAAGATATTAATTTTTATACTCTAAAAAAGAAATAAGCTCTATATGATAAGTATCAGCAAACATATCTATAATATTTAAATCCGATAAATTATAATACTCTTTTAATAGATTAACATCTCGTGCAAAAGTCATAGGGTCGCATGAAACATATATAATTTTTTTTGGCTTGATTCTTATTATTTCATCTATTACTTTTTTATCAATTCCTTCTCTAGGAGGATCTAATATTAAAGCATCAATATCATAATCAATATTTTTTAATGTTATTAAAGCATCTTCATTTTTTATTTTTAAATCATATTTATTTGCTATCAGCACAGAATCTTTATTTATCTCTGAAGCAATGAATTTACAATTATTATTAAAACTTTTTATTCTATTTTTTAAAGCAGATGTAAAAAATCCGCTTCCGGCATAAAGCTCAACTATAGTACTGTCATTATCATTCAAATATTTAATAACATTATACTGAAAATCATCAAGAAGATATAAATTGCTTTGAAAAAATGTTTTATGCCCTATTGGTATATTACCATACTCAGTTTTATAAAGTATAGTATCAGTTCTGTAACTTTTAATGTTTTTATTATGCTTTACTGTTATCCCTTTAAAATATTTTTCAAAACATTTTATATTTATTTTTTTATTAAGTTCAATAAATGCAAGAGCTTCGTCATTGTTATTTTCTATTGCATAAATACTTCCTGTGATATTGTTTTCGGAGGAAAAATTTTTTATCTTTTCAAATAAACTTTCTTTTAAAATAATACATTCATCAATATTTACAAAGTCATTGCTTTTAAATCTATAAAAACCAATTCTACCATTATCAGATATCATATTAACTCTAAGTCTATAATTAAAATTATTTCCGCAAATTATTTTTATATCTTTATTAAAATTAATATTTCTAATAGCATTTAAAACAACATTCTTTTTTATATCTAATTGTTTATTATATTCTATATGATTAAATAAACATCCTCCGCAAATACCGGAATACTTGCATTTTGGTTTTATTCTAAACTTGGAAGATTCTATTATTTTATTTATAGAGGCATAAGAAAATTTTTTACTTTCTTTAGTTATAGTTATATCTAATATATCACCTTCAACACTATGGGCTACAAATATAACCTTTCCATTTTCATCTTTGGCAATTCCATATCCGCCATAAGCAGTATCTATAATTTTGACTTCCATAAATTTATATTAAAGTTTCTCTATTTCCTCTATAGTTAATCCAGTATTTTCACTTATAAATTTATTATCTAAACCTGATTTTTTAAGACTTCTAGCTATAGATATGGCTTTATTTTTTTCTCCTTGTTCAATACCCTGTTCAATACCTCGTTCAATACCCTCTTTTATACCTTCTTCTTTTCCTAATCTTCTTTCTTCATCAAGCATTATTTGATTACCATATAGATATGCTTCTTTCTTCTCATATTCCATCATCATCAATTTACTTTTTACAAAATTATTATATTTTTTTTGCACCTCTTCCATTATAGGTTTTTCTTTTACTATTTCAGACATAGAAGCCTCCAAATTTTTGCTTGTAAACATTTTTAACCAACAGTTTAAGTCTTTAGTTAATATGTTTTTCTTGAATTTTTTTAATTCTATTATATGTATTTGTAAATGATCTGTTAATAACTTTTTATTATTCATCTCATAAAGCATATAACAGGAATGTATATTTTTACTTTTATCTAAATTAAAATTTAATAAATTAATACTTATTACAGGAGTAAGTTCATCATATCTTTCACCATGCTTTAATAGCTTACTATAATTAGCTGCCCAATAATAAAGTATTCTCTCTGGAAATCTTGAATTACCTTGTAATTGTATTTCTATTATGACTACTGAACCATTTTGAGTAATACACTTTACATCTAGGCGTCTGCGACATCTGTCCACCTTGCGTGCCACCTTCGGTGCTATCGTTTCTTTTAAATTTTTATTTTTTTTTAAATTAAGGCGACTGCCCGCCTTCGGCGAAGGTGTTAAAATTTCAACTGAGCGGAAAGTCTTCATATTAGCATTAATCATTATAGAATTTATAAAGTCCAAAAGTATAGACTCACTGCTTCCCTTATCTGTGAAAAGATATCGTATAAAATAATCGTTTAAAGGATTAAAAGTTTTTACAGCATTTAAATTTCTTCTCATAAATATATTATACTGAAAATCATAAAGTTTGTCAAAATAAATTCATTTGTATACAAAAATCTAAATCAAAAATAATCAGAAAAATAAACCTGCTCTTTAGGTATAATAGATTCTAATAAATTTATTCCTTTTATGCTTGATTCTATTCTTCCTATTCTATACAGATAAGAAGGAGATTTATAACTCATAAGCATCGTTGTAAGAGTTTGAATATTCATTCTTATGATATATCTGTCTTTACCGTTTCTTTTATATTCTTTATTGAGTCTTTTACAAACTGTATTTTTATTCTCGTCCCAATAAATTAAAAAACTTCCATTATTCCATTTAGCCATATTATCTTTTATTATTAAATTGATTTTTTTATTTTTAGGCTTTCTCAAAAATGGATAATCATTAATGAATCCTTTGACATCTGTAATCCTTGCCATTATATAAGGTCTTATAGTTTCTTTTATCTCACTGTCTTCAAGTAAAAATGCAATAGGTTCATTGGTATAATTATAACCATGAACTTTATCCACCATAGAGAAATGTGCTGATATATAATTCCAAAGCCCAAGCCTAGCCTCAAAATTAAGATATACTATTTCTTTTATATGAAAAATATCATTTTCTATCACATAAACTAAAAAACCTTTAGCCTCTTCTTTTTCATTATAATATATAGCCACTATAGTATCATCTACATCCCATCTCCAATACTCTTCCCATTCCAAATCACCTCTAATCAAAGCACCATGCCTCATATGTGAAAATTCATTATAAAGCTCTATTAAATCCTCACTGTCAGAAGCAACTCTCTCCACTCTGCCTTTATTAGTTATAGTTTTTGGAAGCTGAGTGTCTTTTATTTCAAAACTCATTTTATCAGAAATAATTTCCCAGCCTTTTCTTCTATAGAATGGTATTGAATAAGGATATAGTACGGATATAGTCTGACCTTCCTTTTTCATGTTCTCAATACTCTTTATCATCAAATCATTCATAAGTCCGAGATTGGAATATTCAGGATAAGTGGCAACACCAGTAATACCAGCCATTTTATATATAACGCCATGTATATTCATTCTCATAGGATAAACAGCAATTTGAGAAGCTAACTTTTCACCGTCAAACCAGCCTAAAACTTTAGCCTTGCTTAATACGGCAGATTTGGCCTGTTTTATTTCGTCAATTTCATAACCAAGATTTATAAGTTCATTATTGCTCACTTGAAATGCATATCTTAATAAATTATTAAAATCATCTAAATCTTCTAATGTTAAATATCTTATTCTAAATTTATTTTTCTTTTTCTTTATTATACTTTCTTTAGAATCTTCTTTATTATGATGAGTGCTCATAAAAATTTACCTATATTTTACATAATACATAGTTAATATAATAAAAATATTTATAATTGTCAATTTATAAAATTATGAAAGCAAATGAAATACAATCAATTATTGTTAGAATTTTCAATATTTGCCATAAATAATTCATCTGAAGGAAGAACTAAATTTTCAATATTATCTTCTTTACCCTGACATAATTTAAAGAAATCGCAAAATTCACAATGCCTTCCAACCTTTTTATCAAAAGCTCTATCATACCTTATATCATCAACTATTTCATCAAACCATTCTCTTAAATAATTAATAGATTCAGGAGTAAATTCTATAGTATCTAATTTATCGTCTTCAAAATGATAATAGGAACCGCTTGTAACCTTACATTTAAGACCATCCAATATACAAGCATATAATTTTAGCTGTATGGTTTTTCTATCTCTCTCCTCATTATCTTCACCAACATCATAATACTTTGTGGTTTTATAATCTACAATCTGTAATGTACCATCAGCAGATAAATCTATTCTGTCTATTCTTCCAAATAAAATATAATCTCTGACTCTATTTTCCATATAGCTTTCTATCTTGTAAGGTACTTTCTGGCCGAATGAATTAAAAAAGTTAGAAAGCATATAAAGACCTCTTTCACCAAGTTCCTTTTCTTCTTCCCTGCTATTAAAAAAGGCTCTTATACCACTTCTTTTCCATACATTTCTAAAAATATTATATAGATTCTCTAAACTTCTTTCCTCTGCTCTCTGTTCATAAAATTCTTTACAAGCCAAATGTATAGCATTACCAAAAATAAAATAAACATTAACACTTCTCTTTTGCTTTTTAAAAGGTTTTTCTATATAAGTATATCTATACTTTCTAGGACAAAGCAAATATGTAGACAAGCTGTATTCACTAAATCTCTGTAATTTTTTGGCTTCCATAAATTAAAATTATTATTAATCTATATATTCATAATAGTTATTGTGCTTTTTCTGTTGTATTATTTTCAGTTTCAGCAGCAGAAGTATATTTATTAAGCAAGGCTTTTATATCTGTATCAGTAGTAATATCTACAGGCTTTTTTCCTTCTATATCAGCTATATTAGCATCTGCATTATTTTTCAAAAGTATTTCTACTGCTCTATAACTATCAGAAGCTGCTGCAAAATGTAAAGCTGTCCATCCATCATCATCTTGGAAATTAACATCTGCTTTAAACTTAAGCAATGCTGCTATAACTGTTATCTGATTATTCATAGAAGCCCACATTAAAGGAGTAGTTCCTGTATTATCCCCAACATTAACTATATCTATACCAGAACTTCTTGCAGCAGAAGAATCTAATATCACGGAAACAACATTAGCATTTCCTCTTGCTGAAGCAATATGTACAGCCATAGCATCATCTATACTATCTTTAGCAAGTACATCAGCACCATAACTTAAAAGCATATTTGCTATATCGGCATAACCATAATATGAAGCAAGTAAAAGAGGTGTCTGACCATCAGCATACCATTTATTATCTCCTTCCATTAATATTGTATCAACAGGAAGTACAGGATTCATATCAATCCATTTTTGAGATAATAATTCTTTTACTATAGCGGCATTATTAGATTTTACTGCCACATGCAATGCTGACCAACCTTCTGAATTAGTACTGTTAGCATTTGTTCCTTGTCTTAATAACTCTCTGACTTTAGTAACATCACCTTTTTCTATATAATCAAAAAATTCATTGCTGGAGTTGGTAAGTATATCATTTTGCGAAGTTTCAGAATTTGTAATATCTTGTGAATATAATATAAAACTAAATAAAAACAAACTAACCGCAATAAATATTTTTTTCATAAAAATACCCTCAACTATATTATATTTCTATAAATTATAGTATATATTTAAAAATATACAACAATTAATATAATAATTTTCACATTCTGATACTTGATATATTATCCCATATAAAATAATATATCTAATATTTAAAAAAGGAGATTTTTTATGGATCAGTATAATAAAAAACATTATAAAAACTTAATTGGTAAAATTATTTTTTTTATTTCTTTATTTTTTGTATTATGTTAATTAGTATAAACAATAAAGCATATTCACAAACTACAAATACTAATAATATAAAGAGATACGGACAATTATCAGCGTCTTTAGAAATGGTAGCCTATGGAAGAATGAGCGATTTAATAGAGCAAACAGGAAATGAAGATACTTTAGGTGTTTTATTATACGGAGATTTACATTACATAAAAGAATATAAATATGCATCAATAGAAGCTGCATTCAATGCCAGATTCTATGAACCATTATCACATAAAGCAAGATTTTATAAAGATATGTCACCTCCCGTATTTGATTTCTCTAAAATGAATATATTTGTAAACTTTAAATATGTAGGAATAAGAGCTGGAGTTTTAGAACCATATACAAAAAATATACCTATGACATCATATTTTCCTACATTATTTTACTATCATACAGTAAGCAGTAATAAAGCAACAGTATTGTCAGGACCAAGAGATATGCCTATAGGATATGACAGCCAATTTATACCAAGATATGATACAGGTATAATGGTAGAAGCTAATTTCTTTGGGGTATTTATAGGTGTGGGTATGGTTAATGGAGAAGAAGGACTTGATGCTAATTCATCTAAAGGATTAATGGCTAAAGTTGCATATAGCAATGATTATATTAATACAGGAGTGGCAGGAGTTGTTACAGAATTAGGCTCTATACCAATAAAAGAATGGGGAGATACGGTTAATGCATTTTTTTATTTTAGAAATGGAAGAGATGGAAGATTCACTGTAGGAATAGAAGGTTTTTGGTTCAGACATGGTATAAGAGCATATAATGAATATTTTCCTGGTGAAGATAATACAAATAAACATCATTACAATGGCGGATATTATACAGATTTCTCCATACAAACTTTTAATGGACAAAATCCATATTATGGTATGAGCGGATTCATATTTTTTGAAGCAAGAAGATTATGGAAATTTGATATAACAGCCCATTTCGGCATACATGATAATAATATATATTCTGATGCTGAGGATATTTATCAGTTAAAATACAGAGCCTTCCTAAAAATAACATTTAATGTAACTGATGACTTTAAAATAATGCTTTCTGATACATTTACTTATGACCCTGTATACAAAAATAATTATCAATATTATGAATTAGAAAATAGAAATCAGGTAGGCGTTATTTCTTATAATGAAAAAAGCGGGCATTATACTGTAGATAATGACTTTTATTTGGGTTTAAGTTTCAAATTCGGTGGAGTATGGGGAAATAAATAGACTATTTTAAAATAATTAAAATTAAATCTTTATTTTTTTATTATATCGTTTATAATACTTCGCATGAAAAATATAGATTTAAATAATATAAATAGAATAGTATTCAAATTTGGTACTAATGTTTTGAGAAATGATGAAGGATATATATCTTTAGCTAGAATATATTCTTTTATAGAAGCCATAGCAAAATTCCATAGAATGGGAAAAGAAGTTTTAATAGTTACTTCAGGAGCTGTTGGATTAGGTGCTAAAAAGATTAATGTAACAGATTTAGATGAAGTAGCTTTAAAACAGGCTTGTGCTGCTATAGGTCAATCACAACTTATGTCAATATATGAAGATGGATTTTCAAAATTTGATATAGTTACTGCACAAATACTTCTAACAGAAGAAGATTTCTCCAATAGAAGAAGATATTTAAACTTGCATTCTACTTTGAGTATGCTTTTAAAATATAAGGTTATACCCATAATAAATGAAAATGATACAGTATCAAGTGATGAGCTTAAACAATTATATGATGTTACTCAAATAAGTTTTTCTGATAATGATAAACTTTCTGCATTGGTAGCAAGCGAATTGGATGCTGATTTACTTATAATACTTTCAGATATAAATGGGCTTTATGATGATAACCCTAAAACTAATCCTAATGCTAAATTTATACATGAGGTATTTGAAGTTACAAAAGAAATAGAAAATTTAGGTCTTGATGCTTCAAAAGGCGGAAGAGGTGGAATGAAAACAAAACTTCAGGCTGCTAAAATAGTTACAAGATCCGGATGTGCATTATTCATAGCAAATGGTAAAAGACCTAATGTTCTTAATGATATTTTTGAAACAAAAGAAAAAACTATATTCTATCCTGTTGAAAAAGATGATGAACTTTCAACCAAAAAAAGATGGATTGCTTATGCTACAACTATAATAGGAAAATTAATAGTTAATGCCGGAGCTAAAAAAGCTGTTTTAGAAAAAGAATCAAGTCTTCTTCCTATAGGAATAACAAAGGTAATTAATACCTTTAAAAAAGGCGATATAGTAAGCATTGCGGATGAAAACGGAACAGAGTTTGCAAGAGGCATTATAAATTATAATTCTGATGATGTTCAAAAAATAATAGGACATCACTCTGATGATATATTGAAAATATTAGGTTATAAAAATTATGATGCTGTAATTACAAGAGATTATATAGTATTATTATAATATATTTCTTAACTGCTGTGTAGCATCTTCAGGTGTAATAGAATTGATAAATACTCCGCTTCCCAATTCGTAACCTGCTAATTTACTCATTTTTGGCATTATATCTAAAAACCAATGGCTAGAATTTTTATACTTGTTTTCAAGTGTAGGCAAAAGAGTATGAAGTACATAATTAAAACCTACTTCACCTAAAAGCTTATATAATCTGTCAAATACATCCTTTAATATACTAGAAAAATCTAAAATATTAGAACTAGAAACATGTATAATGCTATCCGAATGCTCCTTAGGAATTATATATATTTGATATGGAGATCTTGAAGCAAATGGTGATATAGCTATAAAATTATTATTTTCGCATATTACTCTTTCATTTAATGATTTTTCTTCTTTTATTATATCGCAATATACACATCTTCCATTTTTAGTATAATAGTCTAAAGCTCCGCTAATTTCCTCATACATCTGAACAGGTATAAAAGGAGTGGTTATAATTTGAGAATGTGAATGATAAAGACTTGCCCCTGCTTCCGGTCCGAAATTCTTGAAATACAGACTATACATCATATCCTCATTTTTTCCTAAATCTTTAAGCCTCATCATAACAGCTTTAAATATATAGAAAAAATCTTCTGTTTGTGCATGATAAAAATTAAAGTAATGATTAGGATGCTCTATAATAACGTCATGAAATCCCTTAGAACTACTGGCATGAAAAAGTTCATTTTCTTCAGGCAGTTCATTTTCATGAGTTTCAGATATTATAGGATATTTGTTAGGTACAATTCTAACCTGCCAAATTTCTTCCTGTTCAGCATAAACAGTATAAACAGGATCCGGAGTTTTCATTTCATGTCCCCTGCAAAAAGGACAGCTAAGCTCAGAATTAGCAATCTGTCTTTCAGTGGAATTTACATAATCGCTAGGTCTTCCTGTTCTCTCAGATGAAATGATTACTGACTGTTTTGTTACAGGGTCTTTACGGATATGGGGCATAGAAAATATTAACCTATAAGTCTTTTTATCTTATCTTTAATCTCTGTAAGATTGCCTGATTTTAATATATAACCATCAGCATTCCAAACAGAAAACTCATGTCTATAATTATTATATGCTGTACATATTATGATAGGCAATTCTCTATGTTTTTCTCTAACCTTAGCCAAAAAATCTAAGCCGTCCATTTTAGGCATTTTTATGTCTAATGTTATTAAATCAATATGAGGAGTACCTTTATCAAGCATTTCTAAAGCTTCCTCACCGCTATCTGTGGATACTACATCATATCCTTCATCTTTAAACTCTTCTTCAAAAAGAGTTCTAATGCTTTTTTCATCATCTAAAACTAAAATTGTCTTCTTAGGCATAATGTTCTCCAAGTATCTTATACTCATATTATAATAATTGAGTCAAAAAAGTCAAATAGAATTTTTTGTTTTGATTATTACAATATTATACTTTACAAATAAATAATTATAAAAAAGCAGTATTTTATACTACAATTTTTACTTTTTTTCACTTTCTATAGATTTATTATAGCTTGCAATAACGCTTTCTATAATACCACTTCTAAGTCCTTTTTCCTCCAAAACTTCAACTCCCTTTATAGTAAGTCCTCCAGGAGTACATACACCATCTTTTAATTGTGCAGGATGTTTACCTGACTCCAATACCATTGCCCCTGTTCCTTTGAAAACCTGTGCTGCCATTTCTATAGATGTTTTTCTATCTATTCCCATAACAACACCAGCATCGCTCATAGCTTCTATTAATATATACATAAATGCAGGAGAACAGCCAGCCATAGCATTATATGCATGTATTTGCTCTTCTTTAATTACCTTAACCATTCCAACTCTCTTTAACAATTCAACAACACCATTCTCAACAACTTTATTTTCTGTTTCCACAACTGATATAAAACCATTACAAGTTTTAACAGGTGTATTAGGCATTATTCTCACTATTCTGCTTCCGCTGAAATATCTTGATAAATCCTTTTTTGACACAGAAGCTGCCACGCTTATAATAGTAGCACCAACTTTAATTGATGATGATATCTCAGCAGCAATAGCAGGAATCATATAAGGCTTAACTGCCAAAAATAAAACATCTGCCTCACTAGCTACTTTTCTATTATCAGTATAAACTTTTATTCCAAGATTCTTTTCAAGATAATCTTTCTTCTCCATAGTTTTTACGCTTGCTACAATATTCGTATACTCTATTCCAGATTTGATAAAACCTTCTATTAAAGCTCCGCCCATAGCACCGGCACCAATGAATCCTATTATCATATTAACTCCTTTTCATATAAAAAATTCAAAATCATATATAAAATAATACCAAAATATTACAAAATGTAAAAATAATCTTTCATTAAAAATTATCTATTTATCACTAAAATACTTTTTTCCTAATTGCCATAAATACATATCTATTTCTTTAAAAGTATAATTATCTAATTTATAAAATTTCATAAATTGTGTAATTATATTTTTAAATTTACAATATTCTTTTAAATCATCATTTTTAAATTTATAAAAATTATCTTCTCTTCTAAAATATCTAAGTATAACATCAACATATTTATCATATATTGGATAATATTCGGGTTTATGATGAGAACAATATTTAGTGGCAAATGAATAAAAATTTCTTTCTTTTTCTTCATTATCTTTATTTATAATTTTTACTTTTTTTATATCATCTACTAAACTTACATCTTCTTTATTTAATCTTTCATCTATAGAAGGTTTATTTTTTATATGATTTAAACTTTCTATATGTTTAGCAACATCGAAAATCTTAAATATATTTGTACTATAAAAATCATTTAAAGTAGCTGCCTTTATCAATATACTGCTTATATCTTTATTATCAGGACATAATTCAAAAAATAATTTATTTAAAGCTTTTTCCTGATAATCATAATTCTCTAAACTATGCCATTTTTTTAAATAAGATTCAACCTCTTCAATTGATGGTTTTGGTATATTATTAACATCTTCTAATTTTTTCATTTGTATAAAAAATCAATTATAATGATTTGATATCATCTATGCTCAAACCTGTAAGTTCACTTATAAGCTCAATATCCATATTTTTATTTTTCATATTTTTTGCTAATGAATATTTTTCTTGTTCTATACCTTCTTTTATCCCTAATTTTCTTTCTTCTTCTAACATAATTTGATTACCATATAAATATGTCTGTCTTTTATCATATTCACTCATCATTAGTCTATCTTTTATAAAATTATTATATTTTTTCTGTACTTCTTCCATTATTGGTTTTTCTTTTACTATTTCAGACATAATTTCCTCCCTATTATCTTTTACTGTAAAAAACTTTAACCAACAATTTAAATCATATTGCAATAAATTATGTTTAAATTTTTTAATTTCTATTATATGTATTTGAAGATGATCAGTTAGAAGTTTTTTATTATTGGTTTCATAAATCATATAGCATGAATGTATATTGTCATCATCATTTAAATTAAAATTTAATAAATTTATACTTATTACAGGAGTGAGAACATCATATTTTTCACCCTGTTTTAATAGTTTGCTATAATTAGAAGCCCAATAATATAATATACGTTCTGGAAATCTTGAATTACCCTGTAACTGTATCTCTATTATTACAACTGAACCATTATGAGTTATGCATTTTACATCAACAATAGTTTCTTTATCTTGATAACTTTCTTTATAATTAAATGGTGTTAAAATTTCTAAAGATCTGAAAGTTTTCATATTTGAGTCAATCATTATTGAATTAATAAAATCCAATAATATCACTTCACTTCCTTTATCAGAAAAAAGATATCTTACAAAATAATCATTTAATGTATTAAAATATTTAAAATCTTTATAATCACACATAATAAATATTATAATAAAAAATACATAAATTGTCAAAATACACAAAACATAAAATATCTAAATAGAATTGAGTTTATTTATAGCTTCTTCTATAGACTCTATTTTAGAATCGTATTTATTAATATTTTCTAATCTATTTATGCCATTACAAGCCTGCCACAAAGAAATTAAAGCTACATAATCTTCGGCTTTATTTTTTACATTATAATTATCGAAATTGCACATTATATCAGATAATACATGTTCAAAATCTATTATAACAGATTCATATATCTTTTCAGCCTTTTCAAAATCTTGTATCTCTTCAAAGCATAAAGCCGTTTTTATTAAGTCAGGCCCAACCAACCCTTTATAATCAGACATGATATTACAGGTTATATAGCTTTTATAATACATTACATCTGCCTTATTTTTTAAATCTCCATATATAGCGTAAAAATCACTGAATACATCAAATATATATCTGTATATAGAAGAAGTTATATATATACTTAATTTATCAGCTAAATTTGCATTTTTAAAATTAAGTACAATATTGCTAGTGATAATTAATATAAACTCATGCATCTTATTTAATAAAATATTAAGTTCTTCTCTTAATCCTCCGAAATACAATGCATATATAAATCTCACAAAATCTCCATATAATAAAGCATTATTTACAGTCAAATCGAAATTTATATTATCTATGCCGCTTATATTTTTATTATTAATCAATTCTTTTATAACTCTTAAAACGCTTCCGTCATCTTCATAATAAAAATCATAATTATTAGAAGTAAATAATCCTATAGCCTGCAGTTTGCGTTTAGATGAAAAATCTTTTATATATGAATCTAATACAGATTTAGCTAAAAAGATATTAGCAGATGATAATGGCTTTAATATATCAGAATATTCTCCGTTAAACAAATTTTCTTTTAATTGTATTAATTCTTCTTCATTCATAATTTACCCCTATATTTACAATATATATTATACTATATATTTGTAAATAATTATATAACAATAAAAAAATTAAATATATACTTTTTATTCATTTTGATATAAAATAAACCGCATTAAAAACTAATAGGATATAAAAATGGAACTTTTAGCACCTGCTGGAAATAAAGAAAAATTAGAAGTAGCATATCATTATGGAGCTGATGCTGCATATATAGGCGGAGCTTTATTTAATTTAAGACATCAAAGCAAAAATACAACTATAGATGAACTTGCTGAATGTGCACAATTAGCTAAAAACTTAAATAAAAAAATATATTTAACTTTAAATGCTTTTCTTCATGAATATGATAAAAATAATTTAAAAGCATATTTAAAAGAAATACAGAATCTAAATATAGATGCATTCATAGTTTCTGATTTAGGAGTACTTGGAATAGTTAAAGAAACAATACCAGAAGCAACTATTCATATAAGCACTCAGGCTTCTGTTACAAATAGTTATTCATGCAAAATGTATGAGAGTTTAGGGGCAAGCAGAATAATATTAGCCAGAGAACTTTCTTTAGATGAGATAAAAGAGATTAGAGCAAATACTGATTTAGAATTAGAGAGTTTTGTGCATGGTGCTGTATGTATGTCTTATTCTGGAAGATGTTTGTTATCAAATTTCTTAAACAATAGAGATGCTAACGGCGGAGAATGCTCTCAGGTTTGCAGATGGAATTTCAAAACATATATAGAAGAAAAAACAAGACCTGGAGAGTTCATGGAAATTGAAGAAGGAGAAAATCACACTACAATATTAAGCAGCAGAGATTTACAAATGGCTGAATATCTTCATTTACTTCAAAAAGCTGGTATTGATTCTATAAAGATAGAAGGAAGAATGAAAAGCGTATATTATGTGGCTAATACTGTGAGAGTTTATAGAATATTATTAGATTTACTTGACAGAATCGGTTATGATTCATATCCTGAAGCTATAAAAAAAGAACCTATAGCAAGTTATTTGAAAGAGCTTGATACTATAAGCAGAAGAGAAAGTGATACAGGGTTCTATTTCGGAAGAGATAATATAAAGCCAACACTCAAAGGATATTTAAAAGGCAGAAGACTTATGGGAATGATATCAGATGACAGCGAGGAATATGCTAAAATTACAGTATACAACACTATAAAAAACGGTGATGATTTAGTGTATATAGGAAAAGATTTTATAAAGCATAATGATAACAGATTTAAACTATTTATAAAAACAGAAGAAAATGAATTTGTAGAAGTAGATAATATTAGAAACATAGATAATGCCTATATAAAATCAGGGGTACATGATTTCAAAAAATACGATATTATCACTGTAGAAGAAGATTAATAAAATAAGAAGATTAAAATATGGTATTAGGTGTTGACTTCGGAAGAAAAAAACAGGCACTGCTTTTATGGATATGGATATAAAAATTCCTTTTCCATGCAGGCTCATAGAAGAAAGCAATGCTAGAAAAGTAAAACGTGCTTTGATGGATATAATAGAAGAAAAAAATATTGATACTGTTGTTTTTGGTTTGCCTTTATCCGATGAAGGAAAAGAAAGCGAATGGTGTGCTGAAATAAGAAGATTTTCCGAGTTTCTTCTAAAAAGTGTAAAAGTTGATATTGTATTTGTTGATGAATATGGTACTTCAAAAGAAGCTGACTTTATATTGAGAGGCAAAAAGAAAAAAGTAAAAAGTAAAGCTAATGATTTAATAGCGGCAACTTTGATATTAGAAAATTATTTAAATGTTCTTAATATGAATAATAGAAATCAATAATATAACTATTTACTATTTTTATGATTAGATAGTTATATATATTAATAAAAACTATAAAAAGGTAATATAAATATGAATAATATAACTAAAAAATATATAACATTATCATCTATAATTGTAATTTTAATAATTATATTAATCGCAATAACTTTTATGAAAAACAGAGGATATTCATTGCCTGAATTAAAAAAAATAAATTCAAATATATCTGAAATAACTATAAAAAGAGGGGCAAATGAAACTATACAAATAAAATATAATGATAATAAATGGACTGTAAATGATAAATATAATGCTGATGATAATTTAGTAACTTCAATTACAAATGCATTAAGCACTATACAGCCTATAGAAATAGTTTCAAGAGGAGATGATAACAGCATATCAAAATATAAATTAACAGATGAAGAGGCATTAACAGTTGTGGCATTAGATAGCTCTTCAAAAGAAGTAAGAAATATAAAATTCGGTATGAAATCAACTTTCGGAAATAGCGTATATTCTAAAATAAATAACGACAACAATATATATCTTCTTGGAAATACTCCTACAAATCCTAAAGATATATTTGATAAAACTGAAAATGATCTTATAAATAAAACTATATCTAAAGTACGCAATGATGATATAGCACAAATCACTATAGAATACAATAATAATTCATATACATTATCAAAAAATACAAATGATACTAATAATACTTGGATAAAAAATTGGAATGCTAACACTGTAAAAGGAAATGATGTTTATACAAGCATATTCACTTTGGCAAATTTAAATGCTGACGGATTAATAACTAATGACAGCACAAGCAAAAATGCTTCATTATATAAAATCAATATACAGGCTTTAAATGGAAATGTATCTTATGAAGTATTAAATAAACTTGATGACAATAATTATGAGATAGTAAGCCCTAATGATAATAACAGATACTATATGACAGAAAGTTCATTTAATACATTTTTAGAAGCTGTTAATTATATAATTAATTGATCATATTATAATTGAAAATAAATAATAAAAGGGGCTTTAATAAGCTCCTTTTTTAATGCTAAGTAATACCAATAAAAAGAAAAAATTTACATAGTGAAAGATTCGCCCAAATAAACTTTACGTGCTAATGGGTTGTTAATTATTTCATCCGGTGTGCCTTTTACCAATATTTGTCCGTTACCCATTATATATGCTCTGTCTGTGATTCTTAAAGTTTCGCGTACATTGTGGTCTGTAATAAGTATTCCTAATCCTTTTTCTTTTAAAGAAGCTATAATATTCTGTATATCTATAACGGCAATAGGGTCAACTCCAGCAAAAGGTTCATCTAATAATATGAATTTTGGATTTACAGTTAATGCTCTTGCTATCTCGCATCTCCTTCTCTCTCCTCCTGAAAGAGTATAACCTTTCTGTTTTCTTACATGCGTGATATTAAATTCTTCAAGAAGCATATCTGTTATATCCATTCTCTGCTTTGAAGATAATGATTTATTAAATTCCAATATGCTAAGAAGATTATCTTCAACGGACATCTTACGGAATATAGAAGCTTCTTGAGGTAAATACCCTATTCCTAAAGTAGCTCTTTGATGCATATGAAGTTTTGTAATATCAAGATCATTAAGATATACATTTCCAGCAGTTGCTGTAACGAATCCTACAGTAATATAGAAACTTGTTGTCTTTCCTGCTCCATTAGGTCCTAAAAGCCCAACAACCTCACCCTGTTTTACATTATAAGAAATATCACCTATTATTTTTCTCTTTCCGTAATATTTTGTAAGATTAACGGCTCTTATCTCATAAGGATTTGATTTATCATAATTAAAAAAATTCTCAGCCGTTATTGGTTCATTATTAGAGGGCATAAAATTTGTATCATCTTTTTTTTGAAAATATTAAGAAATTTACTAAACATATACCCTCTCTTTATTTATTATTATTTATTTTTTATTGTACATTTATATCTAGTCCGCCTGAATGCTTTTCAGTATTCAAAGTATTCATAGCCTTATCAAATGTATAAAGGTTTCTGCCCTCTAAATTACCGCCGCCGAGCATTTTAATTTTTTCAATAATATCATTGAATAATTCTTCTTCTTCAAGCTGCTCTTGTATAAACCAATCTAAGAACCTAGATGTAATATAATCTTTGTTTTCCATAGCTTTTCCAACTAATTCATTTATGCATGAAGTTACATACTCTTCATGTTTTAATATAGTTTCAAATAAATGCTCTACTGAATTAAAATCGCTTTGAGGAGCATGCATTTCACTTATAACAGCCTGTCCGCCTACTTTATTGATGAAATCTCTAAATTTCTCAAAATGCTCTAATTCTTCTTTATAGTGTCCGTATAAAAAGCTGCTGCATCCTTTCAAGCTTTTTTTATCGCACCAGCCTGCCATATTAAAATAAAGGCTAGCAGAATATAATTCTTTATTCAATTGAATATTTAATAATTTAATAGTATCCTCTTTTATTATAGACATGATAAACTCCTTTTTAATATTTTATAACCTTTAACTATTCTATAATATGTTTTAAAATTATCAATAAAAAAATATTATATTTTTATAAAACTACTTGCCGTAGTGGCGAACCGCACGGTATTGCTCAACTTTTAAGATAGTACAATGTACGTGCGGCATCATACTTTTCATTACACAATTATATTCTAAACTTTAAATCCTTACTTCCCAAATTAAAATCCCTACGCAGGTACACTTCGCGAGTACTCGCCGTACTGGCATTCCGCACCGTATTTCTTAATATTTCGGATAGTCCACTATAGGTGCGGCTGATTACTTCTCATTATACAATAAAGTATAAAAATAAAAACTTATCAAAAATTAAAATTCAATATTAGAAATAAAAAGTAATCCCACAAGATTGTAAATGTTTTTTGTTTTACTTTTTTACAAAAAAGTAAATAGCCTTTTTTGGTTCTTTTTTGGCTAATCAAAAAAGAACGAAGAAAAAAGATTTTATATACTAAAAAGCATTACTTAAACTAATAAGCATACAAATAATATAAAGCAAAAAAATAAATCAAACTTTCAAAATCAATCCCATAAATAAAAGGCAAACAAATACCGCTTATTAAAAATAATTATTCTTAACATATTCATTTTCAAGTTTCTATTTATAAAATATAAAATTGATATGATTAAATAACTTTATTAGAGATTTTATAATAAAAATTATTAAATTATTTATCAGAATTATTATTGAAACAGCTATAATTAATAACATCATTAAAAATCTTTTTATTTTTTATTTTAGTATCTATAAGAATTAATTCTTTTAATTTTTTTAAGTTTTTTAATTCAGGAAGTTTTTTTATAGAACTTGAAAGAATATGTAATTCTTCTAAATTTTTTAATTTGCAAATAGAATCAGATATTTCTTTTAAATTATTAGAACCTATTAAAAATATTTGCAAATTTGTTAAATCAAATAATTCTTCAGGAAAAGTTTTATATTTATTATAGCTTATATTTAAATATTTAAGTTTTTTTAAATAAGAAATTTCTTTAGGTATAATTTCTATATTGTTGCTAGATAAATCAAGAGCTTCTATATTTTTTAAATTTGAAATTTTTAAATCAATATTAGTAATTTTATTTGCACTTAAATCTAAATTTTTCATATTATCTAAATAAAAAATTTCTTCCTGAATATCATTTAAATTATTTTTGCTTATATTAAAAACTTCTAATTTTTTCAGATTTATAATTTCCCTTGATATACTGCTTATTTTATTCTCATAAATATTAAAGATTTTCAAGTTTTTAAAATTTGATATTCTATCGTCAATAAAACTAATATTATTTCCTGATAAATTTATTTCTTCAAGATTTTCCAAACTATAAATAAAATTCGGTATTTCATCAAAACCATTATACATAAACCAAATTCTTTTTAATGATTTTAATTTAGAAATTTCATCTAAAAATAAATTACAAGGTAAATCATACAAATCAAGCTCTTGAATATTTTCTAATTCTTCTTTACTTCTTGGAAAATTTTGTATTTCTAAATCCGAAGCCCAAGAAATAATTTTATTAAAATCTTTATCTGACAGCATAAAATAAATTAATTAATAAGATTCTTCACTTCGTCCCAGCTCAATTTATTAATATCTCCCATAGAATCGCCGACTACAGTATCAATCAATAAACGTTTTTTGTTTTGAAGTTCCAGTATCTTTTCTTCTATAGTTCCTCTTGTGATTAGCTTATAATTAGTTACAACGCGTTTCTGCCCTATTCTATAAGCTCTGTCAGTTGCCTGATCTTCAACGGCAGGATTCCACCATAAATCATAATGCATTACAGTGTCAGCCTGAGTAAGAGTAAGTCCTGTACCTGCTGCTTTAAGGCTAAGTAAGAATATAGGTGCTTCTCCAGCATTGAATCTATGAACTAAATCCATTCTGTCCTTTGTGGCCCCGTCCAAATAAAAATAATCTATTCCTAATTTCTTGAAAGCACTGCGCATAAGATTAAGCATTCTAGTAAATGAACTGAATACTAGTACGCTATGTCCGCCTGAAATGGCTTCTTTAATCATCTCTATAAACATATTAAACTTACCGCTTGTATGACTTTCACCGCGTAAATCTTCATGCATCAATCTTGGGTGGCAGCATACCTGTCTTAATCTTGTTAATGCTGAAAATATTTCTATATGAGATTGAGCAAAACCTTTACGTTTAACAGTTTCAAATATTTCTATTCTAGCCGCTTCAAGTATTGACATATAAAGTTCTTTTTGATCTTTAGTTAAATCGCAGTAGCTTACAACAGTATGTTTTGGAGGCAAATCTGTAAGTACATCTGTTTTTAATCTTCTTAATATGAAAGGTGCTATTCTAGTTTTTAAATTATCCAATGCCTCGCTTGAACTATCCAAACCTGCAAGTATAGGAGCTTCATAATCTTCAACAAAGTCCTTATGCTTGCCCAAAAATCCCGGCATAAGAAAATCAAACATTGACCACATCTCGCTTATGCTGTTTTCTATAGGAGTACCGCTTAAAGCAAGTCTTTTTAATGATTTTAAACTTTTTACCATTTTGGCATTCTGAGTATTGGCGTTCTTTATATGCTGTGCCTCATCAAGTATAAGATAGTTAAACTCATTTTCACTTAATGCTTTTACATCGCGTCTTAATGTAGAATAGGATATAACTGCAACATCATAATTGCTTACAGCCTTAATCTTTTTCATTCTAGTTTTTAAATTACCTGATAAAACTATAACTTCAAGAGAAGGAGCAAATTTCTTAATCTCGCATTCCCAGTTAGCAACACAAGAAGTAGGAGCAACAACCAAAGAAGTGAGTTTATTTCCATTTTCTTTTTCTTTTAATATTGTAGCTATAGTCTGAAAACTTTTACCAAGTCCCATATCATCAGCAAGTATACCATTTAATGACATATCAGCCAATTTTCTAAGCCATTTATAACCTATTAATTGATAGCTTCTGAACTCGCCTACTATATCTTTAGGAGGAGTTTCATCATACTCAACACGTTTTATATTTGCTATAGTATCAACAGCATTATCATCTAAATCCAATTCTATTCCGCTATGTTTCTCAAGCATATCAGCAAAATAAGGCGCACTGAACATAGGAAGCAAATATCTATTATCTTCTTTCTGTTCTATAGGATTTTCTTTGAACATCTTAGCTATATAATCGATTACTTCTAAATCTATAGGTACAAATGAACCATTCTGAAGTCTTATATATTCTTTATTTTCAACCTTTACGGCTCTTACTATTTCAGATAGATCATGAAGTTCTTTAACTCCTTCAAAAGAAAAATTAATCTCAAAGAAGTTAATATCCTTAGTTAAAGAAACTCTCATTTTAAGAGGCTTAACATTCAATTTTAATGATTTAAAAGATTCACTATAATAACAAGTCCAACCCCTATCCTGAAGTGCAGGAAGTATTTTATAACATAAATAGAATATCTTCTCATCATCTGAAGTAGCAAATGTATAATCTCCTACCTTCTCCAAATATTTTGATAAAGTTCTGCAGAAATATTCTTCTTTTTCAGTATCTCTGTAAATCTCTGTAACCTCATTATCAAACATATTGCTGCTTGTAAACTTTCCAGAATAAGGATCAACTGTGAAAGAACCATATTTAAACTTTATAGTAGAAAATACATTAGTTCCGTCATAATCCAAAAATACCAATGCCTGAGCAGGAAAAGCTAATATATCATTCTCTTTTATATCTTCAGGAAGTTCTATATTATCAAAATCTTTTTTAAGGTTAGGAAGAACCCTTGAACAGAAATCTTTTATATAATCTTTTTTTACTACTATGCTGTCTTTAAAAATATTCTTTTTTATTCTAGGGTATGAAGGATTAGTCTCATAAAAAATATCTTTATATAGTACAAAATCGCAGTTTTCTCCGAATGTATAAACTCTATTTAAATCAACATCTTTAATACTAAGATTAAGCACTAAATCCTTATTTTCATTATAATAACTTTCTAGCTGTAGATTTAACACTTCATCGCTGAATGTAATTACTCTGCTTTCTAATCTTATATTAGGAACATCTTTTAAAAGAGATAAACATTGATATGCATTATAATCTTTAAACCATAATTTACCATTTTCCTGTATATGCTTAGCTTCTGCATATAAATTATTCAAAAATCTTATTAATTTAGCTTCTGCCTTGCTGAAATCTTCAAGCTCTATTACTCTTTCATCATCTTCTATATTCTGTTTCTCTCCGATAACGCATGAAAATAAGAAGCTTTCAAGCTCTCCTACTCTATACTCTTTCTTATTTTCTAAATCTATTAATTTTAAAGAAAGCCCCAAAGTTCTTTCATTGTTGTTGTCGCCTCTTAAAGATAATAATACAGATAAACTATAATACTCTCTATAAAGATTATCCCTGTAATTATCCATTAAAGGAGATCTAGTATAATATAGCCATTCTTTTCTAGAAGGGTCTATTATTTCTGATGACTCTTCTTTCTTGCTTCTGTCTATTCTTTTATTATCGCTTTCTGTGATGATAACGCTGTTTGCTATAGTCTTAATAGATGCCTTTGCTAATTCATCATTTTCTTTAGCATTGGCATTTAAATTTAAAAAAGGATTATCATTTTCCTTAATTTTCTTTTTAGACTTACCCCTAGTATTCATTCCCATAACCTTACTATATTTATACACATTATTTTTGACGGCTTTTATAATAATAGAATTATTAAAAAAGTCAATATCATATATTGTATAAAAAAACATGATTTTTGATAATATGTAAAAAGAAATAGTTTTTTATATATTATGATAACTAGATTATGTTAACATTATATATATTTATAGTTGTTTTTTGTATCTTTTATTAGAATATACTCAAATATTTGAAATAATTTTTAGCATCATTATAGCCCTGTTCTATTCTCTTTTCAGCACCTTTTGGAGAGAAATCAAGTACACCCTTAAAAAAATTGCCTAAATCTTTGGAAGGATACATTTCATAAATATTAACATTATCTTTCTTTTTAACAGGCTTTTTATAATCCAAATGAATGACTATTATATCAGTGCAATCTTCATAGAGATAAAGAGGCTCTATAGGACAATCATCTGTATAGCATCCGTCAAGATAGAATTTATTATCAATCTTTTCTGTGGGAAATACGGTTACAAGAGCAGAAGTAGCCAAGAGTATTTTCTTTATTCTTTCATTAGAATTGCCGTTTAATTTGAAATATTTTGACTTTATAAAAAAAGGAGCATTATATTCTGTACAGGAAGCATATAAATTAAAATGATAATTTGATAAAAGATTAAGATCAATATATTTATCTATAACTTCTATTAATCCTTCTCTTGAAAATATACCGAATATAGAAGATTTATCAATTTTAAAATAGTCTTTAATCTTTTTGGGTGTTAGAATCTTTGTTTCTATTTCTTTTATCCACACTTTTTCGGCTGCTTCATAATCATTCATAACCATAAGGCAGGAATTCAAAGCCCCAACAGAATTTCCAGAAATTGCAGTAACTTTATCATATATGCCAGCCTCTTTTAAATACTTCCATACACCTATATGATAAGCACCTCTGCCTCCTCCTCCGCCTAGTACAAGTCCTATTTTTTCATAACTCAAATATACTTATTTAATAAAAAAATGCTATTGCATATCAAATACACAATAGCATAATATCTAAGCAATAATTAATAATTAATTACCGCCATTATTCTGATTAAGTGAAGACTCAAGTCTCTTTCTTTCTCTTTCAGCCTGCTGCAATTCTGCCTGCATTTGATAATATGAAGCAAGTCTTTGCTGTCTGTATTCTTCTATACGGTCTTTTTCATCGTCCATTCTTCTCTTATTATCATCTAAACGGCTCTTTGTCATAGAAATACTATTTTCAACAATACCTCTTGTTTGAGAATAAGGAGTTACAAAATCGCTCATAACATAAGCAACTCCTGTATCCGGTATATCATCTCCTGTGGTATCATTAGAGAACAATTCTTCTATACCATCCATTTGAGTTTCTATTTTATTCATAAATTTTTCTTCATCTACCTGTAAGAAACCTTTTTTTACTTTAGCCCAATCCTCTCCAGCATCTCCTCTATTTATTCCTATTTGGTCAAGAAGTGCCAATTCCTCGCCGTATTCTGTTTCATAAGCATCAGCAACAATCATTCTTACCCTTTGAGATAAAGTGCTTACAAGTGTATTTCCGCTGAATACTCCAACATAATAAAGTTTCTTTCTAAGAGCATCATCTGACATATCCACATTAAATTCTACTCCTAAAGTGGTAGCCAAATCATTCAAGTCGGTTCTATTCATAGTTTCAAGTCCGTCTCTTATATCTCTTGCTAAAGGTCTTAACATAGTATCATTAAGAAGGTCTATAACTTCATTATAAGCCCTTATAAAATTGGCTATAGCATTAACTACTCCCTCTTTATCAACTTCAATAGTAGTAGCAAATGCTTCAGGAGTAACTTTTTTGGCTGTGATATTAAGTCCATTAACTACATCATTAAATTCATTACTCTCACTTAATACATCAACTCCGTCTATAGAAGCTCTTGCATCTGTTGCCTCTGAAATCAAATAATTAGGAGCATCTTCCTCCTTACCCATATCCTCTACCAATAAATCCTTATAAAACACATTATAACCAGCATTTTTATTTATAAGAATAACCTCTGTTATAACATCGCCAGGTTCAAACTGTCCGCCTATAGGAATATTGAGTCTTTGCCATGAGGCACTTATAGTAGGTAAAGCAAAGAATTTTTCTACTTCATCTCCTGCTTTATTGATATATTTTACACCTATAATCTCAGAATTAAATCCTGTATCATCTACTGGTTCAGGAGCTTCTGCTTCAACTCCTTCTTTTGCCTTCCTTTCAGCTTCTAAAGCATCTTTATATTTCTTTATATCTTCAAAAGTTCTAGAACTGTCTGCAGGTGATAAACCTTCTCCATATAATTCAACATCTTTATATATTACGCTGTCTATTTTATTAAAAGTTAATCCTGTATCAGGAATAGACAAATCAACTGTAGGAGGCATAATAGGAGCTTCTATTGCATCATCTAATGAATCTGAAGCTCTCGCTGTTATAGATAAAGTAATATTTTCATTAACCTCAGCCTCTCTATGCAATGGAAGGGATAATTTATTCTCGCCTTTAAGTACTATAAAGTCATTTTTTACCATATAGTTAGTAGTTAAATTATCAGATTCATCTTCCCATTTACTCAAAAGCTGTTCATTAAATATATGTCCCAAATGTCTGTAAGGACGTCTTGTGAACATATTAAGTTCTTTTAATATACCTGATTCATCGCTTACAACCTCAACTATATTTTTAGAACCTGTTTTTACTAAGTCCATAGTAAGTACTTGTAAATTTCTTGATTTTTGTGTTATTGTAGTTTTTATTTTTTTACCGAAAGCCTTATCTATAGCTTTTTGCAAATTTACCAAACTTCCGCCGGCAAAATCAATAGTAGTTTCTTCTTCTCCTATCTTAAGAACTATCTTTCCTGCAGGCAGGGTATCAGCCATATTAAATGCCTTAGATGAAAATTTCTGGCTCGCTGCTATATCTTTAATTGCTATATCATAAGTGGTAGTATTAGCTAATCTATTGGCTGTAACAGTGAAGTAATCTGGTATACCTTCTCCTGTACCTATATAATTTCTGAAAGGAGAACGGAATCCGTAAAGTTCTTTTGATGCTGTAGCAAGTGTATCCAATCTGGCTTTTAAATCTTCATATGCAGATATTTGTCTTTGATAGTCTCTAGCATTATCTGCCAAATTAGAAAGCGTAGTGCTTCTTTTATTTACCTCTGCTTCTACTGCATTTTTATATACTTCATCAAGAAAAGCTTCACTTGTTGCCATATAAACACCTCTCCTTACAATAATATATATTAATAAAAACTAAAATTGTAATATCTTTGTAAAATAAATCTATTTTTAAATTATCGGAACAATGAAAAAAATAATGAGAATAATATTTTTTATAAAGCATTATTCTACACTTGTATTTTTTATAATATAGTATACAATGGTATGGTAAAAAAACAAAGGAGCGATTTATGGAAATTTCAGACAAGAGCTGGGTTGTTACATTAATTTTAGCAATATTTTTACCAGTACACAGATTCTATGTAGGAAAAATAGGAACAGGCATATTGTATCTTATTACATTCGGCGGATTTGGTATATGGTACATTATTGACATTGTAATGATCATACTGGACAAATTTACTGATAAGGAAGGAAGAAAACTAAAAAAATAAGTAAATTTGAGTAGATCAATGAAGGTTAGTATTATTATGATACTAACCTTTTTTATTATAAATAATCAAAAAATATTATTATTCATTTATATTAATTTGATAATTTTTTTAAAGCTTCTTCTTTATTCTGTTTGGCTTTTTCATAGTTTGGATCTATCTCTATAGCTTTATCATAATCTCTAACAGCTTCTTCATATAATCCCATACTATATTTTGCAAATCCTCTATTATTATATGCATCAGCCAATTTAGAATTTAACTCTATAACTCTGTCATAATTTTTAATAGCCTCTTCATAATCTGCTAAATTATAATATGAAAGTCCTCTATTATAATAGGCATTTATATGATTATTATCCAATTCTATTACCATATCATAATCTTTTACTGCCTCATTATGAAGCCCCATATTATTTTTGGCAATTGCTCTATTATAATATGCATCAATATATTGAGGCTCTATACTTATTGCTTTATTAAAATCTTCTATAGCATCTTCATATAATCCTAATGCACTTTTTGCATTCCCCCTATTATTATAGGCATAAAAATATTGAGGAGATAACTCTATAGCCTTATCAAAATCTTTAATAGCTTCTTTATAAAGTTCTAAATTATATTCAGCCGTTCCTCTATTATTATAAGCATCGGTATATTCATCATATATTTCTAATGCCTTATTTATATCTATTATAGCCTCATTATACAAACCCAATCCTA
This sequence comes from Brachyspira intermedia PWS/A, assembly GCF_000223215.1. Classification (NCBI taxonomy): domain Bacteria; kingdom Pseudomonadati; phylum Spirochaetota; class Spirochaetia; order Brachyspirales; family Brachyspiraceae; genus Brachyspira; species Brachyspira intermedia. Next base: position 1,200,929 of record NC_017243.1, on the reverse strand, counting down.
TTTTGCATGCTCCTCTATTATTATAAGCATAAGAACTATTTCCATTAGAAAGCTCTATAACTTTATTATAGTAAGTAATAGCTTCTTCATATAGCCCAATACTTCTTTTAGCATCACCTATACCATTATAGGCATAGACTTCTGTGTCATCTAATTCCAATACTTTTTTATAATCTTCTATAGCCTCAATATATTTTTTTGACATTAATTTTATGAATGCCCTATCTATATAAGCATCTATATTATTACTATCCAAAACAATAGCTTTATCAATATCCTTTATAGCCTCTTCATAATACCCCAAATTACCTTTAGCATATCCTCTGTCATCATAAGCTTTTGAATGAGTAGGTACTAACTCTATAACTTTATCATAATCTTTTACAGCTGCTTCATAAAGTCCTAAATTAGATTCACAATTTGCTCTATTATAATAAAGTTCTGCATAATTTTCATCTACTTCTATACCTTTATTATAATAATTAATAGCTTCTTCAAATAACCCTAATGCTTGTTTAGCGATACCTAAATAATTATATATTTCAGAATTATTTGCATCTTCTTTTAATGCCTTAAGAAATAATTCTGATGCTTTTTCAAACTGAGTTTCTCTAAATAATTGCAAACCTTCTTCAAAATATGACATATGCCTTCCTTCTATTATAATAAAAATTGTGAGCGTCTGACAAGTAAACTTGTCAGACGCTCACAATTTTTTATTTTGAAAGTAGCTGACAACTAAAGTTATCAGTTGCTTGTTTATAGCTTTAAAATTACTTATTATTGCCAGCTATAAACTTTTCATTACTAATAAAAATTCTTATTAAATCGAAATATAAAATAAAACAATATTTTGTCAAGTAATTTTATTTCATATATTTATAATTTTAGAAAATTGAATTATTATAAGCTCAAATAAAGAGTATTTGATAAAATAGATTAAATATTTTTATATTATTTAAATCTAAAATTAGTTTATTATTTCAGAAAAAATAAATTATATCTAAGAAAAGCGATATCAAAACTATAACACTATTTTAACTTATTTTATAAAATAACTACCTGCTCTTCATAAACTTCTTTAGCTTTGGAATATAATTCAGCAGCTTTTTCATAATTTCCATCTATGAATTCAATATTACCTAAATGGAAATAGTCACTAGATTCAGGATTTTCTTTTATTTTATTTGTATATTTTTCTTTGCTTTCTTTCAAATTAGGATAATTATCTTTTAAAGTTTTGCTTCTAAGATTTTTGAGAGCTAAAACTTCAGGAGTATCAGCCGGATACATAGCTAAAGCCTGCAAATACATATTTTCTGCTTTTTTATAATCTTTAATTTCATGCAGACAAACACCATAATAATGATAATCATTATGATCAGCCAATTTATTATCTACTAATATTTTATAAAAATTCATAGCTTCTTTATAAAGTTTATTTCTAAAGAAATAATTAGCCATATAAACTAAAGCAACCCTATCCTTAGAATTAATTTTAAGTACATTCTTAGCAGTTTCTAATCCTTTATCTTCTTCCTTAAGAAGAGTACATAAAGATAAAAATTCATAATAAGGATTAAGATTTGATGAAGTATATAAAGTAATACCTTTTCTGTAAAGTTCAAATGCCTCTTCAAGTCTGTATTCTTTTTTAGCAATAGCACCTAAAATAAAATATGCTTCTGCTGCCATCCAATATTCTAAAAAAGTATTTAAAAATATTTTAGCATGTTCATAATCGCCGTTTTCAAATAAAGAAACTGCAACTTGTAAATATGCTTTCATATCTTCAGAAGTGCTTAATCGCATACTTCTTTTCAAGGCTTCTATAGCCTCTTCATTTACTCCTTTCTTTAATAATTCCTCGGCAAGATTACTTAATTTCATTGCTTTAGTATTAGTAGACACGTTCATACTCCTTTTTATTGAATTGGTCTTACATAAACTTCTTCAGAAAAACCACTTTCTATATTGCCACCCTCTCCACCTATAGCTGTAACAGTAAAGTAATAAACTCTTCCTTCTTGAAGTCCTTCTATTGTATATTCCTGTACATTTTCTATTACTATAGGTGTATATTGTGCTTCATTATATACTCCTGATTTAGTTCCATAATAAATTTTATATCCTGATATATTTTCATGGGAACCATTCCATTTTAATGTAACAGAAGTTCCATTTATTGCTGTAACTGTTAAATTAGATGGCACCAAAGGTTTTTCAGGATTATGATAATTTATAGAAACATTATTCAATATAGGTGTAACATTTCTATCAACATTACTCTTTAATACAGCCCTAACCTGAATATATCTAGTCATTGTATTTGTCATCGTATTTGTATGATTTTTCAAAGGCTCCCAAGCTATATTAACATCTCCAGGAGCAAAATAATAATCTGAAGTTCTATAATATAAATCTATATAACTTCCATTTGTACCATTTCCAACATAATCTATAGAATCAATAAATGTATTCTGATCCTCAAAATCTATAACTTTACTTATTATTTCACCATCTGCTGTATAAGGATACAAATTAAAAGTCTGCTTATAACGAGGTGTAAAATAAAAAGCGTCTAATCCGCCTATAAAACCATTTCCTAAATATAAAGGATCTAATTTTATATTATCAAATTCTATAGTATAAGGAGAACCTGTTTCATCTCCCGTACTAGTTAAATATACTACCTGCTCTTCAAGTCCGTCTATATATTTTACTAATTTTCCTGTAGCAGCATTGAAACTTACACTATGATGTCTCCATTCATTCTCTTTTAAATATTCACCCTGAGTAAGCATAACATTTGTATATACACCATTATAAGAGAATAAATTATTAAACTGCCAAACTAATCTTCCATTAACAATATTAGCTTTTATACCTGAAGATTTTGTAACACCATTTTCATTGTATATAGCTGTTTTTGATAATACTTGAGAATTCATTCTTATTCTATAAGGATTCAAATAAAATTCTAAAGTAAAACTTGTCATAGTATCATCAAAGTTATGTGTACCATCTCCTGTATAATAATCAAGTTTTATATAAGATTTAATATTATGAAAAAATACAGCATCTCCTCCATTGGCTCCTTCTATACTTTTAATATCTTTACTGTATATAAGTCCTTGTAAAATGCTAGAATCAAGTGCTGTATCACCTGTTAAATAGTTAAGTGCTGAATCACTATCATATAATATATAACTATTAGTAAAATTGTTTAATGTACTATAATAAATATTATTTGTATCCGAGAAAACATCATAAACAACAGCATTTAAATTAGCTGTAAAATATAAAATAAAAGCTATTAAAAAACCTATATAATGCACTTTCAAGTCCCAATTACTATTATATTTCTTTAATAATTATTCGGATATTTTTTAAATATCATTATTAAAAATATAATAAAAACTCTTTTTATAATGTACCTTTATATAGTTGCAAAAACTATAATTAAACTATATTAATAAAACTAATCAAAAAAAGATTTGTTATATAATAAATAATAAAATATATTAGGAGTTATTATGAAATTATCATTTATATTTATCTTTATTTTGTATATAAGCGCTATTTTATTTGCTGATACTAGAAGCGATTTTTTTTCTGCTGTACATAGCGGAGATATTAAATCTGTAAAAGAATATATAGAAATGGGTATAAACGTAAATTTACAAGATGAAAGAAAGAGAACTCCTTTAATGATAGCTACATATAAAAATGACATAAAAATGGTAAAACTTTTAGTTGATAATGATGCCAACGTTAATATACAAGATGCAAAATTAAATTCACCTTTTCTATATGCAGGTGCAAATGGAATGCTTGATATAGTAAAACTCATATATAAAAAAGCTGATACTAGAAATGTATTAAATATTTTTGGAGGAAATGCATTAATACCGGCATGTGAAAAAGGACATCTAGGCACAGTAAAATTCCTTCTTGAAAATACTGATATCGATGTAAATCATATTAATCACTTATCTTTCACAGCTTTACTTGAAGTGACTATACTCGGAAATGATAATCTAAATTATGTAGAAATAGTTAAGCTTTTACTCGAGCATGGTGCTGACAAAACAATTAAAGATAAAAACGGACATGATGCTTTATACTATGCCAAAGCAAGAAATTTAAAAAACATAGAAAAATTATTAACAGAATAATTATAAGATAATTACATAAAAAAGGTAAAAGCCTCAATATAAGACTTTTACCTTTATTATAATAAATTTTATATAAAACTTATTAGTCTTTCTTTACTTCAGTACCTGTGGAAGCATATCTTTGTAATTGAACAGCAGCTGCTTTAGGATTTTTAACCACGCAAGGACCTCCTACACATCCGCCGTTACAAGCCATAACCTCAACAAGATTAGGAGTATCATCTGTAACAGGAGTTTCTCCTGACTGAACTTTTCCATAACCTTTTAACTGCTTCATACCATCTTTATCAAGTCCGTTAATAACGGCTGCTTTCAATTTTTCAGGGTGTTTTAATCTTACTTTAACAGCCTCCGCAACACCTCCGCTTACAGCATATTTTCTTCCGGAAGCAGTAGGAACAGATTCTATATCTAAATCAGGCTCTTTTGATACATCAGTACCTGTAGCTATAAATAAAGCATCAAGCTCTTCCATAGATAAGCCATAATCTACTAAATCATCATCTAATCCTTCTCTTCTTTTTGCAAGACAAGGACCTATAAATACATTAATAGCATCAGGATCATCTTCATGCATCATTTCAGCTGTATAATGCATAGGTGTTCTTGTCTCAGATACACAAGGAATTAATTCAGGTACATGCTTTCTAACAGCTTTAACATAAGCAGGACAGCATGAAGTAGTCATCAATTTATCACCTCTCTCCATTCTCTCTTCAAATTCAGCAGCTTCTCTGTCAGATGTAACATCAGCACCCAAAGCAACTTCCCAAACCTTATTGAATCCTATTTTTAGTAAAGCACTCTTTAATTGTCCAGGCTTAGCATTAAATTGAGAAGCTATAGCAGGGGCATACATTACATTAACTTTTTCATCTGCCTTTAAATGCTTAAGTACATCCAAAAGCTGTCCTTTATCCATCATGGCTCCAAAAGGACATTCTCTCATACAATTACCGCAGAATATACATTTATGATAATCTATTACCTCTTTTCCTTGATCATTCTTATTAATAGCGCCTACAGGACAGGATTCTTCACAAGGCACAGGTATATAAATAATAGCATGATAAGGACAATTTTTTAAACATAATCCGCAGTTTATACATTTACTGCTGTCTATATGAGCCCTTTTTTCATCTAATATTGTTATGGCATCTTTAGGACAGTTCATCATACAAGGTCTAGCCAAACAAGCCTGACAAGCATTTGTTACCATAAAATTAGCCCTTACACATGCATTACAAGCCTCATCTAATACCGTAAGCATAGGCCAAGTTGGTTTATCTCTCTCTAATGCTAATTTGGCATATTCAGACAATGGTATTCCGCTATCCTCTTTACCTTCAACACTTATTCCAAGTCTTGCCATAATTCTATTTTTTATTATTTCTCTATCGTTGTGTATACAGCATCTTATAGATTTACTATCTCTAGGTATTATCTCTATAGGTAATCTGTCAATATCTTCTATCAGTCTGTCTTCGATAAACATTAATGCTATCTTTACCAAAATCTCTTTTTTTAACTGAGAAGCGTTATTATTAATATTCACTTTTATACTCCTAAATTTTTAAGTGATTTTTTTGTTTAATATAAACACATAATATGTATATATTATTATATATTATAATACGAAGATTATTTTTTTCAAGTACAGTATAAAAATTAATGTACATTTTTTTATTATATATGTAATATATAAATTACTCTCTAATAACAAATATAGTAATTAATATACAATAATGAAAATAACTTAATTTATTAGTGAAGATATTTAAAATTAATTAAATGATATTTCTATATAGTATAACCGTATATCATCTAAAAAATAAGAAAATAAAAAATAATAAAGAAATATATTAATATATATTGACATAAATGATAATTTGATATATATTACTTAATATAATAATACTATATAAAATATTGTTGTTTTTTATTATAAATACATAAAACTCCTAAGCCGCTGTTATATAATTTTTATAACACGGCTCATTTTTTAATTAATTTATCTTTTAACTCATTATAATTTTTAGTCATAATATCGTACCAATAATCTAATTTAGCATTATCATCACCATTTATATCTTTAAAATAGAAAGGTTCTAAAAATCTAACTGTTATCTTTTTAAATGGAGAAATTTTAATAGTTCTAGCTTTCATAATATCTTTAGTACCATATATAACAACAGGCAAAACTGGTATATCTGAACATCTTTCTGCTATTTTTAATATTCCTCTTTTTGGCTTCTTTATTTCTCCTGTAGCACTTCTTGTTCCTTCAGGATAAATAACAACACTTATATTATTTCTTAATCTATTTTCCATATCATCTATAGATTTTACAGCACCTACAGTACCTCTTTTTACAAATATATAATTAGACAATGACATACCAAATCCAATTAAAGGTACTTTTCCATAAGTATCCTTTGAAACAAATGCAAATGATTTTTTAAACACGCTGAAACATGCAAATATATCGAATGCACTTTGATGATTAGGGGTTAGCAAATAGGTTTTATTAGGATCATAATTTTCTTTTCCTTCTATATTAAAGGAAATAAACGCCATTTTCATAAGTCCTCTACCCCAAAATTTGGCCATAGTATGAACATATTGTGAAGCTTTCCTTTTAGAAAATAATCTTATAAAAGGATAAACCGAAAAGGCAACAATTACACATAATATTGTAAATATAAAACTTAATAAAAAATAAATTAAACTAAATAATATCATAATATATAGTTTATTATAAAAATAAAAAATTATCAATATACAACTTGATATATTAATAACTGTTTGATATAATTAATAAACATTTTTTTAATTTTTTATTAATGAATATTATTATTATGAATAGTAGGAAAAAGCAACAAATAGGAATCATAGTTAATGTTCTTAGAACTGATACTGACGGAATTTTAAAAAAAATAGATAATATAATAAAAAAATATAATATAGAAGCTATAATTATAGATTATGACATATCATCTCACAATAATATAAAAAAAGCAACAAAAGAATTAAAAAATGTATCAATGTTAATATCAATAGGCGGAGATGGAACATTACTTTCCGCTTTGAAAATAGCTATAAAATATGATATATCAGTTCTTCCTATATATAATGGTACATTAGGTTTTATTTCTGAAATACCTCCTGAAGAAGCATATCTCATATTAGAAGAATATTTTGAAGATAAAAAAACATTATATGAAATAGAGCCTAGAACATTATTGTCTGTAAATGTCTATTCAAAAGAAAAGAATACATATAAAGAATATCTAGCTGTAAATGAATTAGTTTTAAGCAAATGCGACGGCAGAGCTATATATATAGATATTACAATATCAGGTAAATTAATATCTTCAATAGTAGGAGATGGTGTTGTAATAGCAACTCCAACAGGTTCAACAGCTTATGCTTTAAGTGCAGGAGGTCCTATACTTGCCCCTACAATTGATGCCATATCTTTTGTACCTATAGCACCTCATTCATTGACTTTCAGACCGCTTGTTATTCCTAAATGCGATAATATAGAATTGGAATTGACAGAAAAATCATTAAAGGCTATGATAACAATAGACGGATATGATATATGCCAATTTAAAAACGATGATAAGATAATAGCAAAAATAAGCAATAAAAATTGTTATATATTTCAAAGTGCAAAAAGACTATTTTATGATATACTTAGGAATAAACTTAATTGGGGTAGATAATGCTTAAATATCTCGAAATTAGAAATTTTGTATTAATAGATAAATTAAAAATAAATTTCAGCAGCGGTTTCAATGTGCTTACAGGTGAAACAGGTGCAGGTAAAAGTATTATAATCAGTGCATTAGAACTCATAACAGGTGAAAAAGGCTCTACTAGAATGGTTGGAGCTAATGGAGACAGATTAATTGTTTCAGGAAATTTTTCTCTTCAGTCATCTGCTGACATTGTAAAAAAGAAATTAAAAGAATGGAATATAGAAATAAATAATGATGAGCTTAATATAAAAAGAGAAATCACAAAAGATGGAAAAAGCAAATCATTCATAAATAATGTAGGCGTTAAAGTGGCAGAATTAAAAGAACTTGGGGATTTAATAGTAGATATACATGGACAGCATGAACATCAATCTCTTTTCAATCCAGCAAATCATTTAAACTTTTATGACAGCTATTTAAATATTGATGACAAATTAGAAAATTATAAAAATCATTATAATAAACTTACAAAATTAATAAGACAATATAATGAAATATCTCAAAACAAAAACAATATATTAAAAGAAAAATCTTTTTTAGAATATGCAATAGATGAAATAGAAAAAGCTAAATTAAAACCTAATGAAGATGAAGAGATAAAAAATGATATTACTATGATGTCAAATGCAGAAAGCATAGCCTCATCACTTTCTTCTATTAATAAAGATATATTTGGAAGCGAGTCCGGAGCCTATACAAAATTAAATAGAAGCATTTCAGCATTACAAAGCATATCTAAATATGACAGCAGACTTTCAGATATTGCATCACAAATAGAAGGCATAACATTAAATCTTGAAGATATAAAAAGTGTTTTAACTGAAATAAGATCAAAAACAAAATTCGATCCTGAAGAACTTCAATCTCTAAATGAAAGACTTTTCTTCATTAATAATTTAAAAAAGAAATACGGCTCTAATATAAAAGAAATAATATCCTATGCTAAAGAAGCCAAAGAAAAATTAGACTCCCTTAATTTCTCTGAAGAAGATATTGAAAACTTAAAAAAAGAAATAGAAGAATTGAGAGAAAAAACTTCTATACTTGCAAAAGAAATATCTGATATAAGACATAACAGAAAAGATGATTTTATTAAAGCTATAGAAAACGAAATGAATGATTTAGGTATGTCATCTACAAAATTTGATGTTGAAATAACTTTAGATGAAGATGATGACGGCATACTTAATATAGACGGAGCTAATTTAAAAGCTAATTCTACTGGAATTGATAATATAGAATTCATAATAGCACCAAATAAACAAAGTATGTTCCAGCCTCTTAGAAAGATTGCATCAGGCGGTGAAATATCTAGAATAATGCTTTCATTAAAGAATGTTCTTTCTTTAGGAGATTACTGTGAAACATGCGTATTCGATGAAATAGATGTGGGAGTTGGAGGAAGAATCGCTGAAGTTATAGGTGAGAAAATAGCAGCATTATCAAAAAGAAAACAGGTTCTTAGCGTTACTCACTTGGCTCAAATTGCAATATATGCCAACAATCATTTTAAAGTTACAAAGAATGAAGGCGACGATATTGTTACATCAACTATTGAAGAACTTGATGATTCTATGCGTGTACATGAAATTGCAAGAATGATAACAGGAAAAGAAATCACAGAAGCAAGCATAAAACATGCCGAAGAAATGCTTGAACATGCTAAAAAATAATAGGATTAATTTCAGAAGTAAATTAACATATATTAATATTGTTCACATTTTAAATGTTTTTATTTTATAATTTTGATTAAAAAATATGAATCGCACTAGAACAAAATAGTCTTATGCTTAGTCAAAAGAAATATTGCTGCTTTATAAATTACATAATATTTAAAACATTATCCTATAATATAGAATTATGTTAAAAATTCCACAAATAATTTTATCAAGTACTTTTAGACAATTTTAATACATTATAAAAATAATAAAAAATTAGAACAGAAATAAATTATATATTCCTGTTCTAACTAGAAAATATTAATTAAAAATATTAATTAATTAGATTTATTTTTAGTGGCAATGTCCATCCAAACAGCCAATAGTAAAACTATACCTTTAATAATATTCTGCCAAGATGAATCTAGTCCTATAATACTCATACCATTATTCAAACTAGCTATTATCAAAGAACCAAGTAAAGCACCCAATACAGCTCCTGTACCTCCGCTTAAACTTATTCCGCCTATAACACATGCCGCAATAGCATCTAATTCACTATTAACACCTGTTGAAGGTACTGCTGAAGCTAATCTAGCAGTATTTATTATACCGGCAATAGCTGCTATAACACCATTAACAGTAAATACCATAAATATATATTTTTTTATATCAATACCTGAATATTTACAAGCCTCTGAATTACCACCTATAGAATATACTATCCTTCCATAAACTGTATTATTTGATATATAAGAAGCTATAACTGTTATAATCATCATAATAATAACAGGCAAAGGAATGCCTCTATAACCATTCATCCAATAAACAAATATAAAAGAAATTATTATTATAAAAGCTAAATTCATTATCAAAGATTTCTTCTCGCTTTCATTTCTGCTATGAAGCAATTTCTTCATATTAGCTAATATCAATATAATTATAGAAATAATTAATATTATCCAAGCTGCTACAGGAGAAATATTTCCATTTCCTATATAGTTAAAATGACTATCTTGAATAGCTAATGTTTGACCTTTTGTGATATATAATACAACTCCCCTATATGCTAATAATCCGGCTAACGTAACAATGAAAGCAGGTACTTTTCTGTAAGCACACCAAAAACCATTGATAGCACCTATTATTAAACCAAATATCAATGTAATAGCTATGGCCAAAGGAGCATTTACATCGCTTCTAAGTAATATACCGGATATGGCACCTAATAATCCTAACATAGAACCTACTGATAAATCTATATTTGAAGTGATAATTACGAATGACATCCCTATAGAAAGTATACCTGTAATACTCATTTGTCTGAATAAATTTGATATATTCCTAGAAGATAAAAAACTTCCTGAGGTTATTGCACCAAAAAAACCCCAAAGAATAATAACTATTATAAATAACATAAATAAATTATATTTTTTTAAAAAGTTTTTAATCTGAACATTATTATTCTCCTATCGCTGCTGTCATTATTGTTTCTTGAGTTAATCCATTATTATCTAATGAGGCTTTTATTTTACCTTCATGCATAACTATAACCCTATCGCTTAAACCAAGTATTTCAGGTAATTCTGAAGATATAAGTATCACAGAACATCCTTCTTCTACTATAGAAAATATGTATTGATATATTTCATATTTTGCACCTACATCTATACCCCTTGTAGGCTCATCTAATATTAATATTTTAGGATTAATTAATAGACTTTTTGCTAAAACACATTTTTGCTGATTACCTCCGCTTAAATTCTTTATAGGCGAATCTAAACTAGGTATCTTTATAGAAAGTTTTTCTTTATAATTTAAAGCTGCTTCTTTCTGTAAATTTTTATCTAAAATACCTCTTACAGCATAATTTTTAATAGTAGAAAGAACTATATTATTCTGAACACTATCATTTAAAATTACGCCCTGAGTTTTTCTTTCTTCCGGAACAAAACCTATTTTTAAATCTACTGCATCCTCTGTCTTTTTTATATTCAATTTCTTTCCATATAAATAACTTTCTCCCACATAATCACCGGTATAAGCTCCATATATAGCAGAAAGTAATTCAGTTCTTCCAGATCCTACTAAACCTGAAAATCCTAATATCTCTCTTTCTCTTAAGAAAAATGAGGCATTATCAACTTTTTTTATATTTGAATTTACTTTATCATATAAAGTATAATTTTTAGCTTCAAAAATTATATCACCTATTTCTCTGCTTCTTCTAGGTATTAAATTTTCTATACTTCTTCCAACCATCATAGATATGATTTTATTACTATTCATATCAATAGTTTTTCCGCCGCCAACACTTTTACCATCTCTTATAACTTCCACACTATCAGTAACAGCTTCTATCTCATCTAATTTATGGCTTATGTATATAGCACTCAAACCTTTTTCTTTAAGTGAGAATATTATTTCTATAAGTTTTGAAATTTCTTTTTCTGTTAATGAAGATGTAGGTTCATCAAATATTAATATATTAGCATTTTTCAAAATTGCTTTAGCTATTTCTACCATCTGCTGTTCACCTGTACCTAAATCTTTTATTTTAGATTCAGGGTCTATATTAGGTGCTATAACCGATAATGCTTCTTTAGCTTTTACATACATTTCATCTTTATTTAGAATACCGAATTTGTTGATAAAATTTCCCAAAAATAAATTTTCTGTAACATTCATTTCAGGTATTAAATTAAGTTCCTGGTGTATAATGGCAATTCCGGCACTTTCTGCATCTTTTATACCATTAAATCTCATTTCTTTACCATTAATAAATATACTTCCCTCATAAGTACCAAAAGGATATATTCCAGATAATATTTTCATTAATGTGGATTTACCTGCGCCATTTTCCCCGCATAATCCTAATATCTCTTGTTTTTTCAAAGATAAAGATATCCCGGATAATGCTTTTACACCGGAAAAACTTTTATGTATATCTTTCATTTCAAGAATGCACTCTTGCATAGATATGTTCCCCATTATTTAATATTACTGCTAAAATAAATTGTATATAATTATTTTAGCAGTAACTTCACTCTTATTTATAATTTAGCTTCAAATTATTGAATTAAATTAATTTCCATAAACATCTTCTTTTGTAGCCCAGCCGTCAGCTATTACAGTAGAATCTAAATTATCTTTTGTAACTTTGATTGGCTCAATATAAAATGTAGGAACATCTTTATAGCCATTATTTAAAGAACTATTACTTTCTGCTTTTTCACCTTTAGCTAATGCTACAGCTGCTTTAGCACATTCTTTAGCTATTAAATGTATAGGTTTATAAACAGTAACTGCCTGCTCGCCTTTAGCTATTCTTTGTAAAGCTGCCAAATCAGCATCTTGTCCTGAAACAGGTACTTTTCCTGCCAATCCTTGTGCTTTTAATGCCTGAACAGCTGCCCCACCTATAGCATCATTAGCTGCTACTATAGCTGTAACATTATTATTCTGAGCTGTTAACATATCCTCTATTATTTGTAAAGCAACATCAGGAAGCCAATCTCTTGTAGACTGTTCTCCTATAAGCTCTATATCTCCGCTGTCTATATAAGGTTTAAGAGCATCCATGGCACCTTTTCTGAAATACTGAGCATTATTGTCAGTAGGAGATCCTCCCAAATAATAGAATCTTCCTTTATTAGTGATTTCTAATATACCTTCAGCCTGCATTCTTCCAACTTTTTCCAAGTCAAAAGTTACATAATGTGCTACATCGCAGTTATTTATCATTCTGTCATAAGCCAATGTTGGTATACCATCTTGAGATGCCTGCATTATAGCTGGAGAAAGACTATTTCCGTCATTTGCTATAACTACTAAAACATCAACATTTTGTGCTATTAAATTTTCAATGTCAGCAAGCTGTTTAGTAGCATTTCCATCGCTTGAAACATAAATAACTTCAGCACCCAAACTTTCAGCTTCTTTTACAAAATAGTCTCTATCTTTTTGCCAACGCTCAAGTCTCAAATCGTCCAAAGATAAACCTATTTTGATTTTGTCTCCGCCTTTATCAGCTGTTGTATCTGCTGCTTTGCTTGAACATGATAAAGCAAATAGAGATAAAGAAATTAAAACGGCTATAATTTTTTTCATAATGATATCTCCTTAAAATTATTATAAATTATATATAAATTGATTTAATTTAGCTTCAAGTAATTCCTGATTACCGCTAGGAAGTTCTTTTTCTTCTAATGCAAGTGCATAATCATATAACTCTTCTAATGAAGTTGATTTACTTTCTATTTTTGCACCTATTCCACTATTATAAGAACTATATCTCTCTTCAATAAATTTATCGAAACATCCGTCTTTAACTATTTTATCAGCTATTCTTAATCCCCAAGCTAAAGTATCCATTCCAGCAATATATGCATACATCAAATCGTCCATAGTATGAGATGGTCTTCTTACTTTAGCATCGAAGTTGAATCCGCCATTTTTTAATCCGCCATTTCTTATAATCTCTACCATCATTAATACTGCATCATATACATTAGTAAGGAACATATCTGTATCCCAACCCAAGAAAGTATCACCATAGTTAATATCAACAGAACCTAACTTTCCATGATTTCTAGCAACCTGCATCTCATGCTGCATAGTATGTCCTGCCAAAGTAGCATGGTTTACTTCCAAATTAAGCTCAAAATATTTGTCTAAATTATAATGATATAAGAACTCTAAAGTAGTAGCAGCATCAAAATCATATTGATGTTTTGTTGGTTCTTTTGGTTTTGGCTCAATAAAGAATTGTCCTTTAAATCCTATTTTTTCTTTATATTCAACTGCCATAGATAAGAAATAAGCCAAATGATCTAATTCTCTTTTCATATCAGTATTAAGTAAAGTTTCATATCCTTCTCTACCACCCCAGAATACATATCCTTTAGCATTTAATTTTTTAGCTATATCCATAGTTTTTTTAGTCTGAGCAGCAGCAACTGCAAAAACATCAGCATAAGGGCTAGTAGCAGCACCATGCATATATCTAGGATTTGTAAATAAAGATGAAGTAGCCCATAAAAGTTTCTTACCTGTTTTAGACATACTTTCTTGTATCAAATCTACTATCATATCTAATTTTTCATTAGTTTCTTTTAGAGTTTTATATTCAGGAGCTAAATCTCTGTCATGAAAACAGAAATAATTCATTCCTAGTTTCTGCATAAGTTCAAATCCAGCCTCCACTCTCATTTTAGAAGCTTCTAATGCCTCTTTACCATTCCAAGGTCTGCTTGCTGCAGGAGCTCCAAAAGGATCTGCACTTCCAGCAGCTAATGTATGCCACCAACTCATTGCAAAAGGCATCCATTCTTCCATAGTTTTACCTGCTATAACTTCTGAAGCATTATATTGTTTGAATGAAAAAGCATCTTTACTGTCTTTTCCTTTATAAAGCACTTTATCTGTACTTGTAAAATATTCCATTTCTTTACTCTCCAATTATTTATTTAGTAAAATGAATTTACTTAAATAATAAAAAATATATTTAAATAATAAAATCATTTTACTAATTAATAGTGTAGTAAAAAATGTCATAATTGTCAAGAAAAATATAATTTTTAATTAAAAAATTCGCTATCGTATATAAAATCAAAAAAATTAATGAGACCAACTCCTACTAGAGAAGCTTTATCACCTAATTTAGATTTTAAAAGAAGAACATTAAATTTTGAATAAAAATTATTATTTTCAAATATTTCTTTTTGCACATAAGGATAAATTCTATCCCAATAGTCTGTCATTTTACCGCTTAAAATAATTTTATTAGAATCGTATATAGAAAGCAGACTTCTTATTCCTCTGCCTAAAAATTTGCAGTATTCTTTTATTACTTTTTCACTCTTTTTATCATAACTTTCAAAAAGCTTATTAATATCATCAAAATCAAGTTTATGTTTTTTCATGATATTTTTTAATCCGTCATAAGAAGCATATCTTTCAAAGCAGCCTCTGTTTCCACAAGTGCAAGGTTCCCCATCCATAATAATAGTAAAATGCCCTATTTCTCCAGCCAATCTATGGGCACCTTTCAACAATTTACCATCAACTATTTGTCCGCCACCTACTCCAAAATTAGATATAGATATAAGCATATAATTATTTTTATCCGCCTCTTTTGAAAGAAAAAATTCTCCTAATACTGCACTATTTGCCTCATTCTCTAAAATAATATCCAAATTTAACTCATTTTCTAAATAGCTTATATTAATGTTTTCAAGCCCCAAGTTAGTAGCATATAATATATTTTTTCTATCAAAGCTAATATTTCCAGGTATTGATATTCCTAATCTTTTTATTTCTTTAGATTCTTTATGTTTTTCTCTATAATCATTCACTACAAAACTTATGACATTAAAGAAATTATTATTATTAATAGTTTTTTTATACTCTTGATAATTATAATAATTTCCAGCCATATCAACAATAGCTATTTTTACTAAATCAAAATCTATATCTATTGCCAAAGATTTTTTCTTATGAAGAGTAGTTTTCCAAATTTGTGCTTTTCTTCCAACCATACCTTCTGTAAAATTTTCTTTCGTTATAAAATCATTTTTAAATAATATATCCAAAGATTCATTTACAGTAGGTTTTGTAAGCTTCAAACTTTCAACTATATCAATACTCGTAAATCTATCTTTTTTGATACATTCTTTTAAAATATTTTTTAAAGTTTTTTCTTTTGCTAATACTTGATATTTCATAATTCCTAACTAAATGAAAAACTATTAATTTTTTAAGCCAATATTAAATACTAAAAATAGATAAAAATCAAATTATAAAAATTAATATTTTTATGATTTAGAATTAAAAATATTGATTTTTTATATATATTTTTATATACTTTAAATATAACAATTTAGTAAAATGATTTAACAAATATTTTTCAAGGATAAGCAAATGCATACATTAGGAATAGACTTAAGCACTCAAAGTATAACTTTAAGTATTATAAACTGCGAGAATTATAAAAATGAATTAAATATTTCTATAGCATTTAATTCATTAGAAGAAATAAAATATTCAAAAATGAATAAAAATACATTGCTGATAGATTCAAATATAAATGGAAAAGCTGAACAGGATATAAATATTTTTTTATCAGCATTAGATAAAGCACTATTACAACTTAAAGAAAAATTCAACACTAAAGATATAAAAGCAATACAAATATCAGCACAGCAGCATGGACATGTTTATCTTTCAGAAAAATATAAATCAAATATAGAAAAACTAAGAGACAAATCATCAATAAATAATAGTTTAGCTGAATTATTAAATGATTCATATTCTTATGATTATGCACCTATATGGAGAACTTCATGCACCCAAAAAGAAGCTGAAGAATTGAGAAATGCAGTTGGCGGAAAGGACAATATGATAAAAATAACCGCTTCAAATTCCCCTCTTAGATTTACAGGTGCTGTGATAAAATATAATTTTGATAATAATCAAGACTTATCAAAAAATACATACAAAATATTTTTATTAAATACATTTATAGCATCAATATTAACAGCAAAAGATAATATACCTGTAGATTTTGGAAATGCTTCCGGAATGAGTTTAATGGATTATACAAAAAGAGAATGGAATGACACCTTATTAAATACTGTATCAAATGATTTAAAAGAAAAATTAGGAAATATAAATGATCCTTCTAGTTTTGCAGGATATATATGCGAATATTTTGCGGAAAAATACGGATTCGACAGTGAATGCATAGTCGGTATAGGAAGCGGCGATAATCCTCAAACAAAAGTTTTATATAAAGGCGATATATTATCATTAGGAACTAGTTTTGTTTATATGCTTAATATTGATGAGAATAGCAGAGATTATTCAGGCGTATCAAATGCTATGTATGATGGAATAGGAAATCCTTTTATGATATTCTGCCGTACTAATGGTGCTATGGTATGGGATGAAATCATGAAATTATATACTAGAAACTATAAAGAAATAACAGAATCTTTAGAAAAAAATATTGATAATATGCCTTTGGTTCTATGGCAGAAAGAGAATGAATCAGTACCTATAAGCAGAGCATTCCCTATAAAAAGATATCATTCAGAACCTTCTTTTGATAATGATTATAAAGGTATAGTATTAAGTTCTTTGGGACTAGTAGCTTTATACTCTGAACAATTTACTTCTGAAAATAAAAAAGATCTAGCAGTTACAGGCGGCCCTACAAAAGATAAAGAAATATTAAAAATAATAGCAAATATTTGGAAATGCCCTATAAGAATACTTCCTTCAGGAGGTGCTTCTCTTGGTGCTGCTATATCTGCAGTTTTATTATTAGGAAAAAAGATTTCATTAGATGATATAAGAAATTCCTTGATTGATAATACGTTCATAGAACCTGATGATGCTCTTGCAAATAAATATCATGATTATATGATGCTTTTAAAAGAAAAATTTCATGAAATAAATAAAAAATAAATAATAATAATAAAATAAAGCTGTACTATAATAATACAGCTTTATTTTATTATTATTAAAGCTTATTTTCTATAAGCCATTCTTCTGTATGTATGTCTTATTCCTCTAATTGCAATAGACATAGCCATAATATTTTCAGGCAATGCCATTCCTCCGCAGGCAGCATCTCCTATATGAACTATATCAGCACCTGCCATTTTTGACCATAATGTCATTTCTCTAATGGTATTTACATCTGCACCCTCTTGAGAAGTACCTATTGCAGTTTTTGCCAAAGCACCTAAACTATGTATTCTTTTTATCTGTTCATGAACAAAATCAACAGTATATCCAGGAAGTGCTGAAGGAGCTCCAACCATAACAACATCGGCACCTGCTTTTACCATACTGTCAAGCTCTTCCATAGAATAAACATTATCTCCGCCTGCACCATGCATTTTACCTGCAACTATAAGAATTTTATCTCCGCATATATCTTTTAATTCTCTTGAAGCCTTTGATATACTTTCTATAGTAACACCTGTATTTGGATTACCTGTAAGAACAACATAATCAAAACCATATTTAATAAGTTTTTCATAATTTTCTTTTGAAGCTCTAAAACCTGAATTATAATTACTTCCATCTGGAACAGGCTCTAGATTAACACCTATTAATCTTCCTGTAACTTTTTTCAAATCTCTAATAATATTTTCATTAGTATTATTTACTTCATTGATTAAGCCTTTTAATTTTGATACAAGCCATATTTTTTCTGAAGCATCATGTTTTTCTTCATAAAGCCCCCAAATGAAAGGCTTATTCATATCAAATAAATTCAAAGTTATTAAATCAGCTCCAAAAGCAGAAGCAGTTTCAGCATTACTAACAGAATCTATGAAAGACTGATGACCGCAGCATACTTCAGCCATTACAGACCTACCCTCAGATTTTTTAATAACTTCTTTTAGTAAAGAAGCATTCATATTTAAAACATCTTCCGAATTTAATTCAAAAATTCTTTTATTCATAAAATAGTCCTTATATTTAGATTCATTAAGTATAAAGTTAGAAGTGCATTTGTCAACATAAAATACTGCCATAATAATGTAGAAATAAATTCACTTGACAGATTTTAAATTAAATAATATATTATTAAACTATAATTTAATTTTAAAAGGAAAAAATTATGCCTACTTATGAATATAAATGTGAAAAATGCGGACATGAATTTGAAGAATTTCAATCAATAACCGCTGAAGCTAAAGCAAACTGCCCAGAATGCGGAAGTGAAGCTAAAAGAATGATATCTTTAAATAGCGGCATCATCTTCAAAGGAAAAGGTTTCTATGTTAATGATTATAAAAATAGCAGCAGTTCTAGTTCATCAAGCAGTAATTCTGGAAGCTCCTCTACTAAAAGCTGCTGAGGGGTTAAATAATAGCTTATAGGTTATAAGCACAAAATATTTTATAATACAATGAAGTTGTACATAATAATTAGCTGATAGCTTATGAATAATATGTTATCAGCTATTATAATTTTTTATTTAAATCTTAAAAAGGTTGTTACATTATAATATGGCTAAAAAAATATCTATAATGAATGTTTCAGAAGAGGAATTATCTAAATTCTGTATAGAAAATGATTTCCCTAAATTCCATGCCTCACAAATACTTAATTGGATATATAAAAAATACGCTATAAGTTTTGAGGATATGAGCAATATACCTAAGAATTTGAGAAATTTATTAGATGAGTACTACTTTATTCACAATTCAAAAATAGAAACTATATCAGAAGATGAATATGGAACACAAAAATTACTAATTTCACTATATGATAAGAAGAAAATAGAATCTGTTATCTTAAATAAAAAAGACAGGGTAACTTTTTGTTTATCATCTCAGGTTGGCTGCGGATACGGATGTGCTTTTTGTGCTACAGGAAGTATGGGATTATCGAGGAATCTAACTGCTGATGAGATACTTGCTGAATTTCTACTTATGAGAGCTGTAACAAAAAAAGTTAATTCTATAGTGTTTATGGGTATGGGTGAGCCTTTAGCAAATACTAAAAACCTTTTTAAAGCGATAGATACTATAAATTCATTCAAGGGTTTTAATTTAGGCATAAGACATATTACAATATCAACATCAGGAGAAGTTGCAGGAATAAAACAATTAATAGAAAGAGATTTAGACTGCAGATTGGCTGTTTCTTTACATTCATTAAAAAATGATGTAAGAGATAAAATAATGCCTATTAATAAAAGATATCCTATAGAAAATCTTATGGCAATACTTAAAAGATACAGCAGAAATGGCAAAAGAATGATTACTTTTGAATGGGTTCTTATAAAAGATGTTAATGATTCTGTTAATGATGCTTACAGACTTGTAAATTTGAAAAAAGAATTCCCTTTTAAAGTTAATGTTATACCTATGAATCCAGTTGAGCATGCTCCTGAATTACAAAGACCAAATAAAGATATTATATTAAGATTTAAATCTATATTAAAGGATAATGGAATAGAAGTTGTTGAAAGATTTAAACAAGGACAGGAAATATTAGCTGGATGCGGACAATTGGCAGTAAAAAACATGTAAATCAATATAGTATTTATTATTTATTTAATTATAGTATAATATAGTATAATTAAGTAGATATATAAAATGTATAAAAGAGTAATTTATGGAAAAATTTAATAGTTCTCTATTCAGCAAAAGATATGAAGGATACAATTTAGAAAAAGAGATATGTGTCATTAATAGAGGAATAGTAGAAAATGATATATATGCATTAGATTTTTTGAGAGAAGCTAATTATACATATAACAAAGATAAAGAATATTTTTATTCATTATATAAAACATTAGAAACAAGTAATAACTGCGGAATATACCTAATATTAACAGCAATTCTATTAAAAAATGAAGATGAAAAAGCTAATTTAAAAATAGCTGAAAAAAAAATAGATTTATTAATGCAAAAAATATATGATTCCTATTATGTTAAATATAATGTTGTAGAACATTTAGGAACACCTAATAGTATTACAGTAATAAATGATGATATAATATATGAAGATGATAAGAGATACGATTTAATAAAAAAATTCCATGTAAAAAAATCTGCATTTGGTTATTTTAGTGCTTTGAAGCCATATACACCATATCATATAAAGAGAGCTCCTAGCAATAGTGACATAGAATTTATAAAAAAATCATTACTGAATAATTATAGAATATACTATATTTTATTATTATCCGATTACTCAAAAAAAGCTAAAAAACTTCTTAATATAATATTAAAAACTAATAGCTATAAAGCATTAACTTATATAATGTTAATAAGAAAAGAAGGATTTGCAAC
Organism: Brachyspira intermedia PWS/A; assembly: GCF_000223215.1. Taxonomy (NCBI): domain Bacteria; kingdom Pseudomonadati; phylum Spirochaetota; class Spirochaetia; order Brachyspirales; family Brachyspiraceae; genus Brachyspira; species Brachyspira intermedia. The sequence continues at coordinate 1,179,507 of NC_017243.1, read as the reverse complement.
AACATATCAAGAAAGTTTAGATTATTTAACTAATCTTAATATAACTTTAGCTGATATTATTATTTCTTATATATTCTTTTATTCTTATAATGATAGAATATCATATTATGATTCATTTGCTGTTCAAATAAAAAACAGAGAATTTAATAGTTTCTTTTATTCTCTTATTAAAAAGAATTCAGAATATTTTGAAAGCCTATTTTCCAATAAAAATTTTGTAAAAAAAGTTACTAAAAACAGTAAAAATTTTATACCATTTTTAAATGAGCTTTATAGTAAAGATATAGATTTCGGATCAAGCAAAATATTATGCTCACTTTTGGAAAATCAATCATCAAATATAAGAAAAGCAGCAATAAAAATAATCAATCGTAAGAAAAAAGAATCTTATGAATATTTAAAAACTTTAGACAATGATTTGGCAAGAGATATACTTAAAAGATGGAAAAATAAAAAAATAATTAATTCAGGTTTTAAAGATATTGATAGCATAGTTAATTTCGTAAATAAGAATTATAATAAAAAATTTGAAAAGAATTTATTATGCTTAGATGAATCTTTATTATATGGAGTAAAAAGTAAAGACTCTAATCAAAATATACCTATTATTGTAATAAAATATATATATTTGGAATATTCAAGATTAAAAGCACCTACAAAAATAAGAGACTTAGATAAACTAATTTCGTATTTTGATTTTAATTCATTTATTAATGTAATAAAAACTATATATGAAAGATGGATATTTGAAGGTGCTGATACAACTTATAAATATGTAATGATTCCATATTTAGTATATGAATCAGACTATAAAATAGAAAAAGTTGGATATAATCTGAAAGAATGGTGCGAATCAGGAAGAATTTCTCTTGCTAATTATGCTATATCTACATTAGCATTCAATGGAAGTCTTTACTCTCTTATTCTAATTGATTATGTATCAAACAATATAAAATATTATCAAATCAAAAATACTTCAAAATTAGCATTTAAAGCCGCTGCAAAAAAATTAGATATTTCTGAGGATAAATTAGCTGATAATATAATACTTGATTTTGGTATAGACAAAGAAGGTAAGAAATTATTAAAAGATGATTCTTATTCTTTCACATTATATATAAATGAAAAATTAGATATTGAAAAAATATTTGATAACAAGAAAAAAGAATATGTATCCAAAATAGATAAATATCATAATATAAGTAAAAATTTATTAGAAGAGTTTTACAGCATAAAAAATAATATAAAAGCCTCATATAAATTTCAAGCATCAAGACTTAACAAAGCATTAATGACAGGAAAAAAATGGTTAGCAGATGATTGGAAAAAAATATTTGCAGAAAATTATGTTATGAGTACATTAGCAGATATTTTTATATGGACTATATATAATAAGAATGACAAAATATTAAAACAAGTTCAATACGATAGAAAATCAAATACTTTCTTTTCAATAGATAATAATGAAGAAGTTAAATTAAATAAACAGTATAAATTATCATTGGCAAGTCCTGTAGAAATGACAGATGAAGAAATAAAAAAGGCTAAACAATTATTAACAGATTTAAAAATAAAACAGCCTTTCAATCAAATGCAGAATATTAATTTCTCTTTTGAAGATGAAGATATAAAAGAAAACATCATTGTAAAATATAGAAATAAAGAAGTAAAAATAAAAACTTTTAAAAATTTGATAGATTATCTTGATATGGAATTAGATTATGAGAATTCATATATAGTCGGATATAAAATCATAGATACATCTATATCAGTTGGAATAAAAATCAATCTTATGGGTATGGATAATGCAATAGATGATAATGATATTATTTTATTTGGAGATATTGTATTCTATACTATAGATAATAATGAAATATTCTCATATAAAAACATAATAGATCCTAGAACTTCATATGTGAGGTATGTTAAGTATATTATGTTTAATATAGATAATTACATTAAAAAGAATATGCAAAAAACTTTAAAAGTAGCAAAAAGAAACAGGAGACAATCAGATACAAAATGAAAGCTATTATAGTATTACCTACATATAATGAAAAAGATAATATAGAAAAAATGCTCAATAAAGTATTATCATTACCTGAATATATAGAAATTTTGGTTGTTGATGATAATAGCCCAGATGGTACAGCAAGTATAGTAGAAAAATATTTATCAAATAATAGAGTACATTTATTAAAAAGAGAAAAAAAAGAAGGATTAGGACCTGCATATATTGCTGGATTTAAACATTCATTCCAATACAATCCTGATTATGTCATAGAGATGGATGCTGATTTCTCCCATGACCCTGATTTTGTAATTAAATTTATAGAAAGAATGGAAAATGAAAAATTAGATTTAGTAATAGGATCAAGATATTGTAACGGAATAAGTGTAGTAAATTGGCCTTTAAGAAGACTTTTCCTTTCATACTACGGAAACAGATATGCATCATTTATATTAGGTTCTAAAATTATGGATATTACAGGCGGATTTAAATGCTTTAGAGTATCTGTATTAAAAAATATGAATTTTGATAATATACTTTCAGCAGGATATTCTTTCCAAATAGAAATGAATTACTCTTTTGAAAGTAACGGATATAAAGTAGAGGAAGAACCTATAATATTTTATGAGAGAAGAAGCGGACAATCAAAAATGTCTAAAAATATTATAGCTGAAGCTTTATTTAGAGTAGTACGCTTAAGATTTAGAAATAAAAAGAAATATTTTAATAATCAATCCAAATAAATATTATTGCTGATATTACCATATTTCAATTTTATAATATAATAGGATATATATTATGAATAAAATTATTTATATTTTTTTATTATAATAACATTAATATCATGCAATAACAACAAAGAAGAAGAAAAGCCTGCAAATACTAAAATAAGAGTGGGATATCTATATGAATTCGCTGGAGCTTCTGCCGTTGCAATAGCTAAAGAAAAAGGTTTCTTTGAAGAAGAAAATTTAGATGCAGAACTATTTCAATTTTTTAACGGACATGCTGCAATTTTATCAATGATTTCTAAAGAAGTTGATTTTACGTATATTGGTCATGCTGCACATTCTTTGATTATAAATGGAGATGTGCAAATATTAATACCAAATGGAATAAGTAAAGGTGAAAAAATAATAACAGGAAAATGGACAGGTATTAACAGCATTTCTGATTTGAAAGGAAAGATTGTAGCAACTCATTTAGGCACTTCAGGCGAAGCTATGCTTAATGCAGTATTGAAAAATAATAATATAAAATTGCAAGATATAAATTTGACAAATATTAATATTACTAATCTAGCTAATGCTCTAATAAATAGAAAAGTTGATGCTGTATCAACATGGGATCCTTATGCAAGAGAAATTACTGAGAAAATTCCAAATGATTATAATCTATTAGCAGATATTACAAATTATAGTGATGAAATTACATTAACAAGTAGTTTTGTATCAACAGCAGAATATATAAATAATTATCCTGATATAGTAAAAAGATTTTCAAGAGCTATATTAAAAGCTATGGATTATAGAAAAAACAATTTATATGAGGCAGCCGAATTAACAGCAAAACTTACAGGAAATGATATAAAGTCCGTAAAAAATGAAATAGATACAGGAATATGGTTCTCTTCATCAGATATAAAAAATGCATGTACTTCAGGTGAAATATTAAAATGGTATGAAGTACAGCAAAATATATTTTTAGATTCTAAAATTATAAAAGAAACCACACCTGTAACAAATTATATACAGCTATCAATGCTTACAAATATATTATAATTTATAATTCTATTTTACCGCCTATACTTCTAAATTGCTCTACAAAATTAAAAGATGATTTATTTATAGACTCAGCATCATCTATAATTATATCATTATCAGAAACAGCAGAAGCAACAGCAAGGGACATAGCTATTCTATGATCATTATGAGAAGTAGTATCTCCTCCCTTAAGTCTTTCAACACCTTCTATTAATATTTCATCTTCAGTTACTTCTATCTTAGCACCTATCTTTAAAAAACTATCCATTAAATCATTCATTCTATCACTTTCTTTGTATCTCAGTCTTCCGGCATTATATAACCTTGTCCTACCTTTTGCAGTAGCAGCCAAAGTTGTAATTATAGGTCCCAAATCTGGAATATCTGACATATCTATATCAAGTGCATGTAATCTGTTAGTTTTCTTTATTGTAATAGAACTATCATCATTATAAGAAACAGAAGCACCCATAAATTTTAATATATTAAGTATTTCCTTATCACCTTGAATAGAATATTTATTAAGACCGTATAAAGTAGTTTCACCACCCAAAGCACCAGCAGCAGCAAAAAAAGCGGCATGCGACCAATCAGATTCTACTTCATAATCAATTCCTGAATACTCCTGATTACCGTATACTTCTATTATATTATTATCATGCCTTAAAGTTTCTATATTTGCTGCTTTAAGTGTTTTTAAAGTCATCATAACATAGGGTTCTGACTCTAATTCTCCGTCTATAATAATATTAGAATTACCATCAAGCAAAGGCAATGCAAATAAAAGTCCGCTCAAAAACTGACTGCTCAAATTTCCTAATACTTTAAAATTTGAAGATTTTAATTGCCCAGATATTTTAATGGAATTCTCAGAGTGAATAAATTCTAATCCCTGTTCTTTCCATATTTTTTTATAAACTTCCATAGGTCTTGAAAATAATTTTTTAGAACCTGTAAAAGTGCATGCTATTCCCAATGCAGACATTATAGGAATTAGAAATCTTAAACTGCTTCCTGACTCTTTAACATCTATAGTTAATTCTTTTTTATATTCTTTTTTAGGAAAAACTTTAATACCATCATCAATGACTTCTAAATCAGCAAAATTAGACACAGCATTTTTTGTAACTTCCACATCCACACTAACATTATCAATCCAATGCTTTATGATACTTGGAGTTTTTGCTAATGATGAAGCTATTAAAGCTCTATGAGCATCACTTTTACTCATTTGAATGTATATAGAACCGAAAATTTCTGAAGGTTTAACAGTGAAAGACATAATATAACTCCAATGATTATTAATTATTGTAATATAGAATCAACGAAACTTTCAGCATCAAATTCTTTGAAATCATCAACTTTCTCTCCAAATCCTCCATAATATATAGGAAGAGATAAATAATGAGCTATACTTATTGCTACCCCGCCCTTAGCTGTACTATCTAATTTTGAAACTATAGCACCTTGTATATCTAGAGCATTAGTAAATACTTTAGCCTGCTCTATTCCATTATGTCCAACATTGGCATCTAATACTAATATTGGTACAAATTTAAATTCAGTAAATCTTTCTGTAGCTATTTTCTTCATCTTTTCAAGCTGTCTTACTAAATTCTCCTGATTATGAAATCTTCCTGCAGTATCAACTATCACTATATCAGCATTTGTTGCTTTAGCTTTATCTAATGCTGAAAATAATACGCTTGCAGGATCTCCGGCTTGCTGACCTTTTACTATAGTAACAGAAAGTCTATTAGCCCATTCCTCTAATTGCTCTATTGCTGCGGCTCTGAATGTATCTGCTGCCGCTAATATAACCTTATGATCTTTCTTTAATATATTAGCTAATTTTGCTATTGAAGTTGTTTTTCCTACTCCATTAACACCAACTATAAAAAGTATAGTTTTATCTTTAAGTTCTATTTTCTTTGAAATGAATTTAGATATTAAAATTTCCCTTAAATGTTTTTTAGCTTCAGCAGGATCTTTTATATTTTCTTTTTCTATTACATCTCTAAGTTTTGAAATAATATCTTTTGTAGTTTCAACACCAGCATCAGCTGTTATTAATGTATTTTCCAAACTTGCAAAAAATTCATCATTAATAGATGAAGTATTAAATAATGATGATAATGAAAATTTACTTTTAGAACTTGTTAATGAAACTTTAGGTTTCTTGTTTTTTTCATTAACACTAAAACTAAAATCAAAAGTACTACAAGTACACAGCATGCTATTATTATAATATTCATATACGGCATAGTAGATTGCATTTATCAATTTCTCCAAATATAAAATTTATTTAGAATATTATATAAACTATTAAGATTTTTTCAAGATATAAAAAAGCATTGATAATAAAATATTATCAATGCTTTCGCCTCTATAAAAAAATTAACGAATCAATTATTTTTTTAATTAATTAAATGCTTGGAAAGAACTAGCTGTAGCATTACATAATGGACATTTAGCTGGAGCTGAACCTGCTTCAACATATCCACAAACAGGACATAAATAATATACTGTAGGAACTGATTTTTTAGCATTTAAATCCTGTATAGTTTTATTATATAATTCAGCATGTGTTTTTTCAACAGAAGCTATTCTGTTCATTAATTCAGCAACATTTTTATTATTTTCTTGTGAAGCAACTTTACTGAAAGCTGGGTACATTTTTGTGTACTCATAAGTTTCACCAGCTATACCGCTTTTTAAATTATCAACATCAGTACCAGTTTTAATAGCATTGATTTTAGCTGTTAATGCTTTAGTTGATAATTTAGAAGATAAAGCCATATCATTTAAAAGTTTAGCATGTAAAGCTTCTGCTGCAGAAGCTGCTTTAAATAAAGCTGCAACGCTTTTATTTTGAGCTTTTTTAGCATACTCAGCATAACTAGCAGATGCATTCATCTCACCATTATAAGACTGCATCATACCATCTAAAGTAGATTTAGCTGTTTGTCCATATACAAGACCAGCAAAAACGAATAAGAACAAAATAAATAAACTTGATTTTTTAATCATCTTTTTATCCTTTTTTTAATATAGAGTTTTTTTGTTTTTTGTTTTATATGCGAGGCAACATATAGCTAATATAACCTTTAATACATAAAAAAGTAAAACAAATAAATATTTTTTTACAAAAAAATATAATATAGTAAAATAATGTTAACATATACTAACTTTAATATAAAAAACAATCATATAAAATAATAAAAGGCAGCAAATTTTACATTTACTGCCTTTTATAAAAATATTATTCAAATTATTTTTACTTTCTCATTTTTTCAATAGCTTTTGCTAATATAGATATGCCCTTATCAATATCTTCAGGTTTAGAATTAGTATAATTCAATCTTAAAGTACCTAAACCTCTTTTAGCTTCATAGAAAGGTTCTCCTGCTACAACAACAACACCGTCCTCAGCAGCTTTTCTAGAAAGCTCAACGGCATCTATTCCTTTAGGAAGTGTAGCCCATATAAACATACCGCCTTCAGGATGAGTCCAATGCATATCTTTAGGTAAATATTTATCCATAGCTTCAAGCATATAATTACATTGTCTGCCATATAAGTCTATTATTTTTTTGATATGTTCATCATAATCATTATCTTCTAAATACTGACTTACAACTACTTGAGCAAATGTTCCTGTATGTAAATCTATAAGCTGTTTATAATCTTTCATTTTAGCATATAATTCTTTTTGTCTGCAAGCAATCCAGCCTAATCTCATACCTGGTGCTACAGTTTTTGAGAATGTACCAAGCAATATAGCCTGTTCTCCTAAATATGTGCCAAATGATTTTTGATGTTCACCTTTAAATCTTAATTCTCCGTAAGGATTGTCCTCTACAAAGAATGTATCTTTACCTTTCATTATTTCTGCTATTTTCTCTCTTACAGCATTTGTATATGTTATACCTGTAGGATTTTGGAAATTAGGTACAGAATAAAAGAATTTATTATCATATTTATTTATAGCTTCTTTAAACTCATCTATATCAGCACCATCTTCATTCAAATTAACTGTATGAATTTTAGGATTATATAGATGAAATGACTGCAAAGCTGCTAAATAAGATGGATCTTCAACTAAAACATTGTCATCAGGATCTATTAAGCATGAAGAAATAATATCTAAAGCCTGCTGGGAACCATTAGCTATAAGTATATCGCTAGCTTCAATTTCAATACCTTGTTTTTTATATCTATTTGCAATAAACTCTCTTAAAGGACCATATCCCTCAGTGCTGTTATATTGTAAAGAGTAAGCACCTTTAGTTTCTAAAACTTTATTTGCTGCCGCTTTAATCTCTTCTACAGGAAATGATTCAGGATTAGGCAAACCGCCCGCAAATGATATCAAATCACCTTTAGCTGCAACTTCAAGCATAATTTTTACAAAACTGCTCTGAAAATCTTCTTTTAATGCTCTTTTTGATAATCTTAATTTCATAATAATATCCATTTAAAAAATTTGTTATATATTATACACTACTATTCATAATAATGCTATATAATTTTTTATTTTTTATCAATATATTTTATTAAAACAACTATATAAAAAAGGGAGATTTTTTAAATCTCCCTAATCTTTATTAAACTTAATTTTTATTATATCTTCCAGTTAGGGAAACGTTTTATAACAGCAGAAATAATATCTGTTTTATAATGCTGTTCTAAATTTACCAGTTTTTGGAATTCGCTAAATATTATTTTAACATCCTCTTCTGATTCATTCTCTATAAATTTAAGCAGATAAGCCTTATCAAATACTAAATCATACACAATTTTCAAAAGTTTTCTAGCCTGTGCTGATGTTTCTTTCTTATCAACCATTTTTGATAAATGAGGCATTATACTAAGCAAACCTATCATAAGAGAATTTTTATTTATATTGATATCTTCTCCTGTCTCATCATAATACTCCCCGTCAAGTATCTTCTGAGCAAAATAAACAAATGATTCAGGACATTCTCTATAGTGAAGGAATATATCATCTATAGTTTTAGCAAGCATATCTGTTTTGCCATCTTCAAATAATTTATTTACTATAAGATAATTATTTTTAACCTGAGGAGAATAAAGCATTTTAAGTATTATATTATAATAATCATCTCTCCTGCCGTCCCAAATAGCTTTTATAAATTTCTCTCTATAATTTGAAGAAGGAAGAACCTCATAAACATGAGTATAATCATCAATATTTTTAACTATATCTGAAAGCAAAGGTATACTGCTGTCAGCATTAGACTGACTTCTCAAATATATTGTACTTATTATTCTCTGATCATTAGGAGCTTTTTTGTCTTTGGAAATATTAACAAAATAATCATTCATCTCTTTAGCTTCTTCAGAGTTTAAATTAGGAGTATAAGTTAAATATTCCATATATATTTGATATCTCTCAAAGAAATTATCAGTCTTATTAAATTTAGATAAACTTTCAGCATCATAAGTTTCAGCTTCCTCATTATAAAGGAAAGTATTTTTATCAAATTTAACTGTAGTAGAAGCCCTTACAGATTTTTTAGCACTTTCAAGCCATTTAGTATAGGCTGATTCTGCCACTACAATATCAGGCTTTGAAGTTAATTCCTGCTTTAAATCTTTTGTAGTGATTGTTTTTCTATATTTTAAAATAATAGTTAAAAGTTCTGTAGGGTTTTCTTCTGCTATCTTTTTAATTTCATTAAGTCTATAAGCTTTATAAACATTAATATCATCATTAGGCAATGTTGTAAGAGATTGTATTGCCATATCAAAAGTCATTTTTCTTACATCTTCCTGAGATACAAATTTTATATTAACATTATTTATATCTATTGACTTAATCTTACCAACACCGAAATTTCTATGTATAACATATTTATCAACATCATATTGTATATACTTTTCAAATATTTCTATACAATCTTTAGGTTTTTTATTAACATTAATAATAGATGATATTTCTTCTATTTTTTCAAAAAGCGTATGATTAGGATATAAAGCCTTATAAACATCTACAAGTCTATGCCTGAAAAATTTAGCTTTTTTATTATTTTGTGCAACTATATCCTGCTCATAATTAAGTAAATTTTTAATAGTTTTTAAAGCTTCATTATATTTATTATTCTCAAAATAATAGAAGAATATTATTTTCCATACATCTATCATTATATTAGAATCTACAAGAGCTTTTAAAGCATTCTCATATTTAAGCAAGTAATTATAATTATCCGGCTCATACTGCAATACTTTTTTAATGTCACTTTCTGCATTATCTCTTTCTCTCATTAAATTTCTTTCAAAAGCAATTTTATAATAATGCACAGCACTCTTTATATCGCCTGCCATTTCTTTTGTATGTGCTATTTTTTCAGGGAGTTCTGGATTAGAAACATCAAAACGTATAAGTCTTTCCCAAATTTCTAATGCCTCAGATTCCCTGTTAGTGCTTTGATAATAACTAGCCAAATATCTTAAAGCATAGTCGCTCTCATAATATTCATCTAAAATCTTCTGAGATACGAATTCAACTATATTCCACTTCTTAGCATTTTTAAAAATGCCTAAAAGTTTTTCCAAACTCATTTCTGAATAATTTTCAATTTTTAAATTTAAAAATCCATTAGCATATAAAGCTGATATATGATTTGGATTTTTATCTAACTGCATTTTAGCTGTTTCTATAGCAGAATTTATATCATTATTATCATTTATATCATTGAGAATACCTGATAAATCAACAAAATACTTAGTAGTATAATTAAGAAGCGGTCTTCTCGTAAATGTTTCTTCTGAAAACACGTTTTCTAATTTTTGTAGAGCTTCTGACATATTATCACTCCTTATCTAATATTTTTATGTAGTATTGCAGCAAATCTTTATCTATTACAGCCATCTTTCTGCCCCATACCTTAACCTCTTCTACATCAGAATCATTCTGTCTCATAATGAGATGCGTAGTTAAAAATGCATACGAAGATAAAAGTTTAGGTGCGGTAGTTTCTCTAAGCTTTATCTTTCTATAATCTGCTTCCAATCTGGATATGTTTCTTCTAAGATCAAATTCCTCCTGTTCATTTAATGGTCTTTTCACATCCAATATGTTCATAAGTTCACCATAAGCACTCATCCATAATATTATTTCTTCCTGACTATTGTTATGAACACCTCTTTTTATTATTATATCTCTGATTTCTCTTACTATTTCTATGCTTATATTTTCAAATTCTATACTTAAAGGATCATAAAATAAAGCTTCCCTCACATACATTTTACACTTTTTCTCATCGCCTAATTTATCATAAATCATGGCAATGTAACTTAATGTTCTAGAATTGTATGGTTCTATAGTATTTAAATATTCATAAGATTTTAATGCTCTAGAATAATCCTTTAACTCTATAAAAGCATTAGAAAGTAAACGCAGTTCCTCCGTGCCTTCAATATCATTAGTACTTCTTTGCATTATTAACTCTATAATCTTATTATATACATAATAATGAATAGCGTTAATCGATATTAAATTCTCATCATAAGACTTTCCATGTACGAATACATTGAATTTCTTATAAGTAGAATCTAACAGTTTGCAGTACTCTATGCAATTCCTCTCTACAGTTTTAAATTTATCAAGTCTATTAATCCAAAATTTAACACAGGATATATTTTCATACAGATTTGCACATTCAAAATCTTTTGACATAATCCTATCAAAATCTTCCATAGACTCCGTAAACAAACCCTGCTTTAATTTAGTTTCTATAATGTTGAAAATATCTTTAACAGACTCTTTTCTAGAAAATAATTCCTCTTCCATTATATTTAAAATAAACTACTCCCTTAAAGCTAAAAAACGTACAGAGATATATACGCATATTCTTATAATATAATCAAATAAACTCAAATTGTCAAGAGAAAACAATACTCTTCAAAGTAAAAAACGATAAAAATATGTTAATTATGATATACAAGCTCTCCGGATTTAAAAACCATAGAGCATAAATCATCATCCATACTATAAAGCAAGAAATTAAGGTTATCACAATTCCATACTATAATATCAGCTTTTTTACCTTCCTCAATACTTCCTATTTCTTTGCCCCTATTAATAGCACATGCTGCATTTATAGTAACAGCATTCAATATCTCTTCTGGCTTAAGTCTGTACATAATATATGAAAGTTTCATTATAAACTGCATATTTAAAGAAGGGCTAGATCCGGGATTATAATCCGAAGCTAATGCTATAGGAACACCTTTATCTATCATATATCTAGCTCTAGCATAAGGCATATTCAAATAAAAAGATGTATTAGGCAAAAGAACTGCTATTACATTTTGATTTTTTATAACATCTATAGACCTATCATCAGACATAATCAAATGTTCAGCACTTATAGCTTTAAATCTAGCAGCTAAATATGAGCCTCCGCTTGTTTCTAATTGATCTGAATGAACTTTAATACCTAAATGATGTGCCTGAGCAGCATTAAGAACTTTATGAGTTTCTTCCATATCAAGTCCGCAATTTTCACAGAATACATCACAAAATTCTGCTATACCCAATTTTGATATTTCAGGAATCATTTCATTACATATCAAATTTACATATGAAGCCCTGTCATTTTTATACTCTTCAGGTATTACATGTCCACCCATAAATGTACTTACTATATCTATTTTATGACTATCATTAAGTTTTTTCATAACTTTTAATATTTTTATCTCATCTTTAATAGTTAATCCGTAACCGCTTTTACCTTCTACTGTAGTAGTTCCATAATGAAGCATTTTATCTAATATAGGTATTGATTTTTTATAAAGAGCATTCTCTGTCTGATTTCTAGTATCTTTTACAGTTGATAATATTCCATAACCTGATTTTATTATGTCAGAATAACTCATATGACCGCTGATTATATTATACATCTCATCTTCCCTTGAACCTCCATATATAAAATGAGTATGACAATCTATCAGACCAGGAGTAACTAATGCTCCATTGGCATTGAATGTTTTCTTAGCTTTTCCTTTAACAGTATCCCCAATACACTCTATTATTCCATTTTTTATACCTATAGAAACATTATTATAGACTTTTATATTTCCCTGATTTTTACCAAATAATGGGGTATTACTCTCCGCTGTTACTAAAGATCCTATATTTTTTATGATTATATCTAACATAATGAACTCACATTTTTTTATGTATATTATATATTAACAGAAAAATTATATATATTGTAAGATGTTATTAATATAATAATTAATAATAAAATAATAAATAATTTATCAACTATTTTAGAATTAATTTTTTTATTTATGAATCTTCCTAATATACCACCGCATATTCCACCTATAATCATAACTATCAAATAAGAAAGATTAACTTTTAAAACATCTCCGTCAGCAACGCTTATGAACACATTTGAAATTTGCGAAAATAATATAATATACAGAGAGTTTTGAGCTGCAACTTTAGAATCCATACTAAAGAAAAAGTATAAAAAAGCTATATTAAAAGGTCCGCCTCCTATACCCAAAAATGATGATAAAAGACCAAGAACCAAACCTATTATTATACATAAAAATATATTTTGTATATGCATAGATTTTATCTTTTTATCACCTATGTTTTTTACTGTAAATATTAAAGTAAAAAATGTTAATAATATCAAAATAGATGATTGAAAAATACCAGCTATGTTTTCACTATTAAAAAGCCTTATAACATAGGAAAAAAGCATCTTTCCAAATATTCCCCCTATAATACCGCCTAGAGCTAAAGGAGTTGCAACTCTGGAATCTACAAGACTATCATGTTTTATTTTAGATACTATGAATGTATATAAACTCATAGACAAAACTGTACATGATGATAAAAAACTTATTTTACTTACTTCAAGAACATTTAAAGAGTCTAGTACAGGCTTTATTATAATACCGCCGCCTATTCCGCAAATAGCACCTATAACAGATGCTAACAAACTTACAATCAAAAAAACACTATCATTTTTATATACCAAGATATTTAATCAATTTATCATAATCGCTATTAAGTATAAGATGCTCTGGAAAATCTATAGATAATAATAATTCTACAGCATCTTTAAAATCTCCTACTTTATACATTGAATGAGCATCAGACGTTACTATAATATTAGTTTCATATCTTTTACAAGCCAAAGCAACTTCACGGCATATAGGACTGCTTCCTCTTCTAACGGTAAAAGAAGCTGAATTAATCTCTATTAATTTATTATACTCTTTGCATAATTTGACTATATATTCAATATCAAATTCGAATTTAGGATTGCCAACATGACCTAAACAGTCAATGTTAGGATTTTTTATAATTCCAACATATCCATTTGTATGATCTTTTTTAGTTAAAGGCTGTATAGAATCTTCATGATAAGAAGCTATAACAAAATCTAAATACTCTAATATACTTTCACTTAAATCTACTTTTCCGCTATAATCTAATATATTAGCCTCGCATCCTCTGAGAAGTCTAACCCCATTAATATAATTAGGTAAACTATGCATAGCTTTAAAATGCACTGATTTAGCTCCATCACTAGATTTAGGACCATGATCTGTAATGGCTAAAGCTAAAAATCCTTTCTCTTTAGCTGAATTCACCATTTCATCAACTGTGCTATAAGCATGCTCACTTACTAAAGTATGAGTATGCAAATCAGCTATTATACTCATAATAAATACCTTATTATAGCTTTGACTTAGCTATATTTTCTATCAATTCTATTGTATTATCTATACCTATAAAATCGCTATTCAAACAGGCATGATAATTTCTAGCATCTCCCCAGTTTTTTCCTGTATAATAATTATAATGTTTAGCTCTTAATTTATCTCTTTCTTTTAAGATTTTTTCTATATTTGCACTATCTAATTTATATTCTTCAACAGCTCTTTTAATTTTATTTTCCATATCAGAATAAATGAATATATTAATACAATTCTCCATTCCTTCTAATATATGATTAGCACATCTTCCAACTATAACGCACGAATGTTTAGATGCCACTTCTTTTATAACATTGCTTTGTGCAAAAAACATAGTGTCCTGTAATGATTCACCATTGCCAAATACCATATTTCCAGCATAAGAACCTGTTATAGCAAAATTAAAAAGAGAAGCTCCTGTTAATTTTTGTTCATTTTCTTTAATATATTCCGGAGAAAATCCTGTTTTATCTGATGCCATTTCTATTATAGCTTTATCATAAAAAGGTATATTTAAATCTTTAGCAACCATTTCTCCAATATATCTTCCGCCGCTTCCGAATTCTCTGCTGATAGTGATAACAATATTTTTACTCATAAGCATATACCTCATCTTTATTATATTAATAGTTTACCAATATTATTTGTATTTGTCAAATTTAAACAACTTCTTTTCTTATTTATATATAAATATTTTCACAAAAAATTATATATTATATTTTTATTAAAAATAGGTATATACTTTAACTATTTTTTAATGACTGGAAATCATTAGGTCTGATTATTATTTTATCTTTGTTTTTATTGAATAAACTTGCTAAATTTCCAAATCCACCTAACGATATGATTTGATGTTTAGCACTTGATATCAAATAAATATCTAAATGCGGAGGATTTTTTTCTATATTTATTCTATATAGAATATTTTTATCTAATTTAGATATAACATTATCATTTACCCAATTCATATCATCTGAAAAAAATACAAATTTAGGATTATAATCTTTAAATTTGTTATTAAGAAAATTTATTGATTTTATAAAATAACTGGCATATTCATTATAATCTGAATTAAATATACTCTTAAATTCTGGCATAATATGACTATCTCCAAGTCTTGCATGAACAGAAATAGAAAAATTATTTTTTAATTCATTATATAATGATAAATTTTCACCTGCAAGAACTTTAAAATGATATTTATCCAAATCTATATCTTTAACTAAATCATCAATATTTATATCAAGAATCTTAGGATAACAATCAATATAAATATCTTTTTTAGTTGCTAAAATATGATTAATATCATAATCAAAATATTCCTTAACCATATTGCCAAAGCATGCTTTATAAAAGAACACCTCTTCTTCTGTAGCAATATCATAACTAATGTCAGGACATAATTTTAATAACTCAAATGGTCTTTCATGTTTACCATCAATATCTTTGTGATGTGTTCTAAACCAAGTAAGATCATATTTTACTCGAACATCATAATTTTTTTTATTGATTCACCAAGAATATATTTTCCAAATTGATCAGCTAAACCACCAGTAGATTCTACAATAACCATACCTTTTTTATCATCTTTTACATTAAGTTTATCAGCAATATATTCCAATTTATACATAGAATTTACTATATCATATAAAATTTTTCTGAAATTATCTCTATGTTTTTTTGATGGAATAAACCATACTATTTTGTTAATAAAATGTTCATAGTCATTATAAAACATAATAAAAATCCAAATGAAAATAATTTTTAATAATCATGTAGAAAAATAGAAGAATATTATTTCTTAAAAAAAGAAATTTAATATTAAAACAAGAAAAAATACATGAATATACTATGGAACTAAATATCATAAGATAGCTCAATAACTTATAGAAATAATATTTTTTATGCGATGCGATCACTATAATATTTTTATTTTAAAATATAAACCCATATTAATAATATATTATAATATTAAATAAAAGTCAAATAATAATACATATAATTACATAAATTAGAAGAAATCAGAGAAAGTTTTTTCTCTTGCATTTTCATCTTTCATTACACCTATATCATACAAATATCTAGTAACTGCTAATGAAAAACCGCCTTTGATAGGAGTTTTAGGATATAATATTATTATAGGTGTTCTCTTTTGAACGGATATCATAACCTTTTCTTCATCAAACAAAACAGGTCCTAAAAGAACCAAATTAATATCAAGAGAAAATTTTGAAGTTACCTTTTTTACTTCTCTGTATAAATTGATAGCCCAATCTATATTTTTTACTTTGTTCACTATCAAATACATCTTATCTGTCATATTATTGACATATATCATCTTCATAAGTCTGTAAAGATCTGTAAGAGCTGTAATTTCAGGATTGGCAACAAGTATTATATCATCAGACATCTCATAGAAACGCATCATAGGCTGAGTAATTCCTGCAGCATAATCTATAATGACATAATCATATTCCTGTGATAATACTTTTAAATCTTTAGCTAAATTTGATAAATTAAAATCATTTTCAAACTGAACAAATCTCTGTATATTAACTCCAGCACTGATAACATCTATACCATATTCGCTTTTTATAACGCAGTCTTTCAATGTTAAAGTACCTTCAAAATATTCCTGAAGTTTAGACTGAGGTTTTACATGAAGTAAAATAAATACATTTGAACAGTTAATATCTATATCAAAAACTAAAACTTTATATCCTCTAGAAGCCAATTCTGCAGAGAAATTAACCGAACATAAAGTCTTACCTGCACCACCCTTTCCACTAGAAAAAGATATTATTCTTCCCATAATTATTGTCCTGTATACAATTTTAATACTTGAGCCACTTTAAGACGAACATTTTCATCCCAATCTAATATATGCGGCTTTAAAGCTTTAATTACAGTAATTTTATCGGAATTTTCTACATTTTTTGCCAACTCTTCAAGAGCCTCAAGTCTTTTTTCAACCTCTTCGCTTTCTAAAAGTGCAAAAATTTCATTCATAGTTTCTTCCTTAAAATCTAATAAATAATACTATACTTAGTATATATTATACATTATATGATATTTTTGTCAAAAATAAAACTTATTTAATTAAATTTAAAATATAATTGTATCAATATGTAAATCACTGCATTTCAAAAGGCTTTTCTTTAGTAAAATCAGGATTATAATTGTCAGAGCTTTCCATTTCCTGAACAAGTAAATTTTCAAATCCCAAATCCAAAGCATAATCAACTAAATCATCATACTCTTTTTTGTATAATTTTCTGTTTATACTTTCAAAATTGCAGGCTTTAAATTTAGGATTATACTGCGACATCAAAGATATTGTAGTATTTAAAAAACCTCTCTCTTTAAGTTCTATCAATACATCATAAGAATCTGATTCATTATTCGGAAGTATCAAATGCCTTATTATTATACCTTTTTCAGCAATGCCTTTTTCATTAACAATTAAATCGCCTACTTGTTCTTTCATTATCTCTATTGCATTTATTGCGGTATTAAAATAATTTTCAGCCCTAGAATATTTAAAAGCCTTGTCATCAAAAACATATTTTAAATCAGGCAAATATATATCAACAATACCGTATAGACAATCCAATAATTCTTTAGTATCATAACCATTAGTATTATAAACAATAGGAAGATTAAGTCCTTTTTCAAAAGCTATTTTTAAACTTTTTAATACAGGATAAATAACATGAGTGGCACTCACAAGATTAATATTTTCTGCACCTTGTTTTTCTAAATCCAAAAAATAATCTGCCAATGTTTCAATGTCAATTATCTCGCCTACTCCGTCAGAACTTATTTGATGATTCTGACAAAACACACAGCTTAAATTACAGCTTGAAAAAAATACTGTACCGCTTCCGCCTTCACCTACAAGCATAGGCTCTTCACCGAAATGCAAAGTATGAGATGCAGTTTTTATATGATTGGTATCTTCAAAAATTTTGCATCTTCCTATTTTGTTTTTATTGCGATTAACATTGCATATATGTCCGCAGCAAATACACTTATCATAAAGAAGTTCTGCCTTTACTAAAGCTTCATCTATATTTTTTAAATGTTTTTCATTATAATTCACAGTATATCCCAATAATTTTTTAATTATATATTAAAAATTTTAACTTCTATTAATTTTTTTATTGTTCTTTTTCCCGCCGCACGCCTGCCGAAGGCACGCACAGCGAGGCGGACTTCGTCAAAGAACCTTATATCCTCGACAGGCTCGGATACGCTTCGCGAAAGTGCAAGTATAAAATTAGCACTAAATAATATTAATTTTGTCTTACATGTAAGATAAAATATTAAATTTAAGCTAAAATATAGCCTTTTTGCTTCTTTGTGGCAACAAAAGAAGTGGGGGTGTGGGGGCTAGTCCCCACTAATAACAAAAATAAAAAAATAATTTTTGATAAAATATAGTTGTTTAGTATATACTAAAAATCATATTTTTTTTATTAATAAAATTTTATTATCATTTATTATTTTCTAAATATTTAATAGCCCATTCGCTCATCAAAACAGGAGGCTGATATAATTTTGATTCATCTATCTCAAATTTACTATTATGATGAGGTATATTCTTTTCTGTCATAGTAGAAAATAATATAAAAGCTCCGTCAATCTTCTCTAAATAATCAGCAAAATCTTCACCTGCCATTGATAAACTATAATGAGATGCTTTTTTAAATCCAAGTTCATTACAAACTTCATTTAACTGTTCATAAATTTTTGCATTATTAACAACAGGTGCACCTCTTCTCTTTATAACAACTTCAGCCTTAGCTCTATTAGCTGCTGCAATAGATTCTGCCACCTCTTTTATTC
The DNA here is from genome assembly GCF_000223215.1 of Brachyspira intermedia PWS/A. NCBI lineage: Bacteria > Pseudomonadati > Spirochaetota > Spirochaetia > Brachyspirales > Brachyspiraceae > Brachyspira > Brachyspira intermedia. The sequence goes on along the minus strand of NC_017243.1, from coordinate 1,160,136 downwards.
TCTCTGTTATAAATGCTCTATTCTCTTCGCTGAAAGTTCTGAAAGTACCTTCAATATTTACTTCGGTAGGTATTACATTATACTGAGTTCCGCCATGCAGCATACATATAGATATTATAACCGGATCTGTTGCAAGTATCTCTCTGCTTTTGATATTATAAATACCCTGTACTATTTGGCTTGCTGTAAGCATAGGGTCAATAGAAAGATGAGGATATGCCCCATGTGCACCTTTTCCTATAACTTTAATAAATACTCTGTCATTAGAAGCCATTAAAGGGCCTTCTTTTAATATAAACTCTCCGCTTGGAGTATCAGCAGACAAAGTACCTATATGAGTACCAACTATAGCTTTAACTCCTTCAAGAAGTCCAGAATTAAGCATATTATGTGCCCCTACAGCCAACTCTTCTGCAGCCTGAAATACTAATCTTACTTTGCCTTTCAATCTTGATTCATTTTCTTTCAAATAATGAGCAGCACCTAAAAGACATGCAGTATGTGCATCATGTCCGCATGCATGCATATTACCATTTTTAGAAGCGTATTCGCATCCTGTTTCTTCCTGTATAGGTAAAGCGTCCATATCGGCTCTTATAGCAACCACATTATCACCGCTTCCTATATCGCAAACTAATCCGCTGTCAAGCGAAGATTCTTTATAAGAAAGTCCTAATTCTTTTAATTTATTTATAACATAATTTTTTGTCTGAGGAAGTTCTGTACCAACTTCAGGAATTTGATGCAGATCTCTTCTCATAGAAACTATAATATCATTTAATTTTTTGTAATCCATTTTATCTGCCTTAACAATTATTTTTTAATAGTATATAGATATTAACCATTAAGTCAATATTAAATAAATTATTTCAAATTATATATTTATAAAAAATTAGTATTATTTAGGACTAAAATTTTAAATTATTCAATAAAAAAGCCCATCATATAAATGACAGGCCATTTAAAAATTTCAAAATATTAATTTTTAATTTCTATAAGGAGAGATATCTCTTAGTCTTTTAACAATCTTTTCTATAGCATCGGCAGCATACATTATCTCTTCCATAGTGTTGTCCAATGATAAAGAAAACCTTGTAGAACTATGTGCATATTCAAAAGGTACACCCATAGCTTGAAGCACGGGGGAAGGTTCTAATGTACCAGATGAACAGGCACTTCCGCTTGAAGTACAAATTCCATATCCGTCTAATAAAAGAAGTATGGCTTCTCCTTCTATATTTTTGAAACTAATATTAGCTGTATTGCTTACTCTATTAGCTCCTTTACCATTTATTTTAACATCAGTTATTCTCTTTAAAACTTCAGCCTCTAAAGTATCTCTAAGTTTAGCTGTATGCTCCATAAATCTAGGAAGTTCAGCCTTAACCATAGAAGCAGCTTTACCCAAACCAATAATATAAGGCACATTTTCAGTACCGGCACGGCGTCCTCTCTCCTGATGCCCTCCTGTCTGAACAGTTCTTAATTTAGTACCGTTCTTTATATACAAAGCTCCGATTCCTTTAGGGGCATGTATTTTATGACCTGCTATTGTAAGCATATCAATATAAGGCTCATCTTTCATATTAAGAGGCAATTTACCAGCAGCCTGAACAGCATCAACATGGAATACTGCTCCTGCATTTTTTACTATCTGACCTATTTCTCTTATAGGATAAATAACACCTGTTTCATTATTAGCATACATTATAGATACTATAGCTGTATTTTCATTGATGGCATTTTTTAATTCGTCAATATTTATATTTCCGTCATTATCAACAGAAAGATAAGTGACTCTATAACCATGTCGCTCTAGAGATTTGCATGTTTCTATAACTGCAGGATGTTCAACTTTTGTAGTTATAATATGATTCTTAGTAGGATATGCTTCTATAGTTCCCCTAATAGCCATATTATCGCCTTCACTTCCGCATGAAACAAAACATACTTCTATAGGCTCGCATCCAAGAAAATCAGCAACCTGTTCTCTTGCTTTTTCCATCTCTTTATGAACAGCTCCTGCAGGAGTGTACATACTAGAAGGATTAAAGTATTGATCCTTAAAATAAGGAAGCATAGCCTCCAATACTTCAGGGTACACTCTAGTTGTGGCATTATTATCCATATATATTATTTTTTTCTCTTCCATATATCAACTCCGTACAATCAAACACCTACAACTTCTAAATCTTTAGAAACAAGTTCCTGTAATTTAGGCTCAACAAAACCTTTCAAAGTATTTTTTGAAGAAGCACAAGCTGAACAAGCTCCTTTAAACTCTATCATAACTTTATTACCATCAACATCTACAAGTCTGCAGCTTCCGCCGTCCATTTTAAGCATAGGATTGATAACTTTTTCCAAAGCTTCTTCAATCTTTTTAATTTTCTGAACAGTAGTCATTGGAGCATTTTTAGCTTCTCTCTCCATCTCTGCTAACTCTTCATTGAGTATATCTTCGATTTTAACTTTACAAGCTCCGCATCCGCCGCCTGCTTTAGTGTAGAAAGTAACTTCATCTACAGTTTTTAAGTTATTCTCTCTGATTGCTCTTTTTATTTTAGTATCTGTTATACCAAAACATTTACAAATGATAGCTCCTTCATCATGTTCATCATCTTCAGTGACAATTCCTCTGTAATTGTTAATGGCTTTTTCTAAAGTTTCCATTCCCATAACAGAACAATGCATTTTCTCCTCTGGAAGACCGCCTAATTCCAAAGCTATATCTCTGTTAGTAATTTTTGAAGCTTCATCAAGAGTTTTACCCTTAATCATCTCCGTTAATATGCTGCTGCTTGCTATAGCTGAAGCACAGCCGAATGTTTGAAATTTAGCATCTTCTATAACTTCAGTATCTTTATTTATTTTTAATGTTAATTTGAGTGCATCTCCGCACACGATACTTCCTGTCATAGCTTCTGCATCAGGGTTTTCTATCTCCCCTACATTTCTAGGATTTATAAAATGATCCTTTACTTTATCTGTATATTCCCACATGTTCCTACCTCCATCTAAGTTAATTATTTAACAATATAAATATATTAAATAATTTTGGGATATAAAAATAATATTTTTTATTTTTTAAATTATTTATTCATTTCGTCTAATATTTGTTTTATAGCAACCTGACATCCGCCGCATCCTGTACCGGCTTTAGTTGCATTAGAAACTTCTTCTACTGTTTTTAATTTTTTTGATTTGATAGCATCTCTAATTTGATTTTCAGTTACTGCCATACAAAAACATATTGTTTTATCAGCCATTTTTAGATTCTCCTATTATCTAATTAATTTTAAGAAAATAGAAAAATATGAATATCACATTAATCTATTTTATAACCTTCCATTGTTAGAATATTATAACATTTCAATAAATAAATATCAAGCATATTTTACGTATATAATTTATTTTTTAATATACGGGTATGTATTAATAATAAGTTTAAAGAATTTTATAAAATTAATTAATATTTTTATGCTAAAACTTAAAATATTAGTTTTGATTAACTGTTTCTATTAAAATAGCTTCTGATTTATTATCTTCAATGTTTTCTAAATCTACTATTCTAAAATCATCTCTTACAGCATAGAATCTTATATTAGCATTAGGAGGAGCTTCATTACTGCCATCTGATAAGGTAAGTATTAAGTCGAATATTTGGTATGAATAATTTTCTTCAAGTATATTTTTTAAAGACATAAACATCTTCAATGCAAGATTAAGTACTTCTTTCACATTCAAACTATTTGAAATATATATCTCATTATTTCCCCATTCAAAATCTGTTAAATTTTTTCCAACAAAAGAAGTTCTGCATAAAGTACAGTCCGTTTCATTACTTATAACCCAATATTTTTCATTTTCAGAATTTTCTCTCTCGAATATAGAATAATAATTTTTTAATTCTATATTTGATAAATTAATATCTGAAATTAATTCTTTCATCTTTGCATTAGTAATCAATATATTAACCTCTTTAATTGATGAGATATTTTTTACATTATTTTTTATTATTAAAAAAAGATTTTATTTATTCTCTGAATCTTTATACAATTCATCAGCAATATATTTAACTATCTTTTCTCTTACATCTCTTCCGTAATAATCAAATTGCTTCTCTCTCATTTTTACTAGATTTTCTCTATTATTTGCCACAAGTAAATCTATTTTATTAAATATATCATCTGTAGAACTAGTATCATATCCTAAACCATTCTTATCTATATATATAGGGTTCTCTTCTTCTTGACCAGGTAAAGCTCCCATAGATACTATAGGTATTAAACAATTAATAGCTTCTATTATAGCTGTAGGACCTGATCTTGTTATCAATATATCATTCTCATGAAATAATCTAGGAAGCTCTTGAGTATATCCCATTATAATAGGTTTATGCTCTTTTGAAGAATATTCTTTACTTAATTTATTAAATGTTTTTTCATTTCTTCCGCATACAACTGTTACTTCACATTTATATCTTTCATATAAACCGTCTATTATATACATAAGCCTTTTAGTTCTTTCAGAGTTATTAAGTAAAAGTATTCTTAATGTACCATTAATATTTGTATTTTTTATTACTTCTTCTTTAGTTTTATATAAAGCATTGAATCCTTCTCTAACAGGCAAACCAAATGTAATAATTTTTTCCTTATCTACTCCATTTTGCATCATATATTCTGAAGCCTCATAAGAAGGACTTATAACTTTATCTGCTCTATTATCAAACCATAATTTGCTTATTGTAATTAAATCTGTTATTATAATGAAAAATTTTATATTTATATTTTTTTTCTTCAAAATACTTAGAAGGCTTCCGCTGAACATAGGGTGAACATTAACTATTATATCAGGCTTATATTCTTTTATAAGTTTTAAAAATTTTCTTTTGACATGAAATGCATTATTTTTATTTATAATATCTCTATTTTTAAAAGAAAATTTGAAAATCTTATACCATAATTGAGGAGCATATTTTATACAGCTATTATAAAGTCTTTCAGCAGCCATAAGATCAGGACCGCCAAGTGTGAAACCATTTACTACCTTACATTCTATTTCTTCTGGATATAATGCTTTGAAACCTTGCAAAAGTGAAGTATGAACGCTTTTATGCCCATGACCTGTATATTCTGATGATATAATAAGAATCTTTTTCATAATATACCTTCTAAAAATTAATATTACTTAGAATAGTTATATGTAAATTATACTTTAATTAGTTCATTTGTCAATAAATATTTAAAAGATTATCGTATATAATAATTATTAATTTATAAAAAAATCCTAATACCATAATGATATTAGGATTTTTAATTTCAAATAATTATTTATTAAATTAGTTATTAATATTATCAAAAGGATTATAAGTTAAAGAAGTAGGCTCTGCTTTAGAAATATAATTTTGTGTTTCTTTCTTATTTTGAGCTTCCATATATTCTCTTCTTGATAATGAGATTCTTCTCTTACTTTGATTAACTTCTCTTACAACGAAAGGATAAGTTTCACCTACTTTAAGAACCTCTTCTAATGTACTTCCTTTAGGAATTTCTACTTGAGAAACATGCATATAACCTTCTAAATCATCTTCCAAAGAAATAATAGCACCGGAATCAACTATAGCTTTTACAGTACCATCAACTATAGAACCTTGAGGATGTGCTTTTTCAAATAATCTCCAAGGACTATCTTTAGTATGTTTATAGCTTAATTTAATTCTTTGTTTATCTCTGTCTATAGACATAATAACCATATTAACTTCTTCGCCTTCTTTTACATAGTCTTTCATATTAACTATGTTATTTCTCCAGTCAAAATCACTTATATCACATATACCTTCCAAACCATTAGGAAGTTCAAATACAGCAAAGTTTTTAATGATTCTTTTTACTTTACATTTTACAGCAGATTTAACAGGGAAATCTTTTTCAACTGTATCCCAAGGATTTTCTTTGACTTGTTTTAATCCTAAAGTAAGTTTTCTTTCAGCAGCATTCATATCAAGTATTTTACACTCTAAGAAAGCACCTTTTTTAACGAAATCATTAGGATTATTAACATGAGAATTCCAGCTTAAATCAGAAACATGAACAAGTCCTTCTATACCATCAGCAACTTTTACAAAAGCACCAAATTTTTTAACATTAGTAACTTCTCCCTGTATAACATCATCTATATGATATTGTTCTACAAATTTACCCCAAGGGTCTTCATCTAATTGCTTAATACCTAAATCAACTTTACGATTTTCTTTATCAATATGAAGAACTTTGAACATTCTTTCTTCACCTTTTGATATTATAGACTTAGGATTTATTACTTTATCCCAAGACATATTAGGTATAGCAAGGAATCCGTCAAAACCAGGTGTGATTTCAACGAAAGCTCCGAATTTCTCAATATTTTTTACTTTACCATTAATAATATCATTTTCTTGAAGATTATTTAAGAATGTTTCTATTCCGGCATTTTGAGTTTCTTCTAATAAAACTCTTCTTGAAACTACAACATCTCTTCCGTTCTTTTTAATTACCCTAAACTCAAACTCTTTACCTATATAATCAGATTCTTTAATTCCTTTTGCTAAATCTATTTGAGAAAAAGGACAGAATGCCTGATGTCCCATTATAGATACCTTAAATCCAGCTACTTTCGAATCAGATCTAACAACTTCTTTAACAACGCCTGTAATTGCAGTATTATTTTTTACAGCATTATCTATTAATTCTTGAGATTTTCTCTTATCTATTTCACTCTTAGATAATATAACATAACCTTTATCATCTTCGCCTGAAACAATAGCCTCTATTTCTTCTCCAATAGTAGGTTCTTTATCAAATTCGCTTCTTTTTATTTTACCTTCAGATTTAGAATCAAAATCTATAAAAACATCAGTATCATCAAACTGAACTACTTTGCCTTTAACGATTTTTCCTCGGCTTAAAAATGTATTATCACTTTCCTCTAAAGCCTTGCGAAATTCAATTTCATCATTTGATAAATTTTTATTATCTTCCATTGTTCCTTCTCCCTCCTGTACTTTCACAGGTTAAAAAAATAATCTAATATTAATTAGACTTTATATTAAAAATCACATTAGCGATTTTTTCAACCACTTCATCAATAGTCATACTAGTAGTATCTATTATATTAGCATTTTCCGGTACTACTAAAGGACTATCCTCTCTATTTGAGTCAAATTCATCTCTTTTTCTTATACTTTCCCTAACCTCTTCATAAGTAATATTCTTACCCTTAGATAATTCCTCATTATATCTTCTTTTAGCTCTTTCATCTAAAGAAGCATCCATATAAAACTTATATTTGGAATCAGGGAACACTACACTTCCTATGTCTCTACCATCTACAACATAATTACCGCCTTCTGCTATTTTTCTTTGTAGAGATACCATATTCTGTCTTACAATGCTTATAGAAGAAACTTTAGAAACAAGATTAACAACTTCCATACTTCTTATAGCTTCTGTTACATCTTCATCATCTAAATATATTCTGCCGGCATTATCAAAGTTAATACTTAAATTATTAAGAGCTGATATGACTTCACTATTATTATTTATATCAATATGATGCTTGATCATATAAAGAGTTACGGCCCTGTACATAGCGCCTGTATCTAAATATTTAAAAGATAATTTCTTTGCTAATAATTTAGCTATTGTACTTTTACCTGCCCCGGAAGGACCATCTAAAGTGATTATTTCGTATGTACTTGACACCTATAACCTTTTTTAAATTAATATAATTTCCTATACAGTATATCATAAATAATTATAATTTGCAAATATTTATTTTAATAAAAAACGAACTTTATTACATTTTTTAAATATTTTCTAATAAATAATTTATGCTATCAAGATTATAAAAAGAAGTGAATACCTAACAATATATTTGTATCCATACAAAATCTTGAACAAGATGCTGATAAATCTCTTATTATACTATTATAATTAACATTCATTGAGCTTGAATATGAAAAAGAAAATGATATATTCTTATTTATGTCTAAACAGTTCCATTCTATAGTTTTGAAAGTCCTAAAAAAATCTAAATGCATTATATATGTTTTTATACTTTTATCATATCCAATAAAATCATATAAATTATAAAATATTGATAATATTGGAAATTTATCTTTTAATATAAAAAAATTACTTAGCATAGGAAAACCTATAGTATTCAAGTTAATAGAATAGTCTTCAAAAACTATATCATTTATATCTGTTACCCCATCATCAATATAACTTTTACTATAAAAACTATCTGTAATATTAACTCCAGTAAAACAATACAAATCAAATGAAAATATGAACAAAACAAACAATACATATTTATAAATATACATTTATACAAACCCAAATTAATTTCACAAATTAAAAATATAAAATATTGATATTTTGACAATATGTAAATATAAAATTATTCAAAAGATTTATATTTTTTTATAGAAAAAGTAGCAACTCTCTTAAATTTAGTTATTATTCTAATGATTCCGTAAAAAAATCCAAGTCCATAGAAAAAATGAGTAATAAAAAACATAAAAGGATATATAAATATTCCCCGAATTTTTGATATAAAACCTTTATCACAAAAAGAATATACAATACCAGCAAAAAAGTCATTATTATGTAAACTAATAATGGAAGAAAATAATATTTCAATACATTTAATTTAGAAAAATGATAGACACACAATACTATAGGACTTAAAAGTATGTAATTAGCAAATAAAGAAGGCAAAATAAATATCAAATTTTTAATATTAAAATCCCTAAACAATTGCTCAAATCTGCCCCTTCCATAATTAAGAAGCATTTTTATATAAGCTTTTAAATTGGATCTAGGAGGTCTTTGAACTATTATTCTAGGATTATATATCAATTTATATCCTAGAGAAAGTATTTTATCTATCAATGCATTTTCTTCATTTGGATATAAATCCTCATTAAAAAGACCTGCTTCAAATAAAACATTTCTCCTTACAAACAAATTGCAAAGTATAACATCCCTATCACTTCCCTCTTTTACATCATTATTATCAAATCTATATCTATTAGCTATAGGACCTACAGCATAATAAGCTCTCATACATTTATCTATATACATTTCTATTAAAGAACTAACTTTATGTATAGCAGGACCTCCAACTATTGCTATTTTTTCATCTGATTCAAATATAGTACTAGCCTCTTTAATATTATCCGCACTTACAATAGAATCATTATCTATAAAATATACAATATCTCCTGCTGATTGTTTAATACATTCATTCCTCTGCACAGTAGGATGAGTTCCTTCTGCCTGAAAAATTTCAATATTTTCCTTAGGGTAATTAGAAAGATATACCCCTTCTAATGTTTTTTCTATATTTTCACCAACTCGGTGCGGTATTATAATAGTAAATTTTAGCAAATTCTACATTCCCATATATCTGATATATGCTGTTCTTAATTGAGCAGCCATTTCCTCAGGACTTGTAGGATTGCAAGGTGCCCAAGCTCCTGTTTCTGAAGAAGCATTGAATTTTTGTTTCTCCTTACTTCTCATAGGAGGGAAAAATTCTATATGATAATTCCATATATCACTGTAATTGAAACCATCATTTACAGGAGCACTATACATACACATCATATAAGGGAATTTCATATCAAATAATAAATCCAATGTAGAAGTAGCTTTTTTTAAGGCATCTGCTAGAGATAAACTTTCTTCTTTATTAAAATCTGTAATAGAATTTGTCTGTTTTTTAGGCATTATCATTATACCATAAGGATATTCTGATGCAAAAGGCAAGAAACATATAAAATGATCATTTTCAAATATAACTCTTTTATTATATTCAACTTCTTGCTCAATCATATCTAAAAATAGATTTCTGCCATTAACACTGTAATAACTAGAAGCCATCTCAATTTTCCTTTTTATTCTCAAAGGGATCCAACTATAGCCGTATATCTGTCCATGAGGATGAGGCATTGTAACACCTACTACCTCGCCTTTATTTTCAAATGGCATAATATATTTTATCTTTTTGTTTTCTGATATAACTTTCATTCTTTCCTGCCATAAAGCTACTAATTTAGCTATATGATCTACAGGAAGTTCTGGTAAAGTAGTATTATGATCAGGAGAGTATAAAATAACCTCACATTTACCTATAGATGGAGCTGTTCTAAATAATTTTCCATTATCAACTTCATCAGGATAAGGAGGTTCAAAGGATAAAGCAGGAAAGTCATTATCATAACAAAGAACCTCATAACTATCCGGTACTTTTCCGCTGCCGGGACAAAATGGACAATAGTCTTTAGGCATCTGAGGACGTGACTGCCTATGACTAGCTATCATAACATAATCTCCAAGCAATGGATTATAACGCAATTCTGCCATATTAATTCTCCTTAAAATTTCATTTATATAAAAATATATTTTTTATTTACACTTATATTATATACTTTTTTTAATAATAAACAATACATAAAACAATTATAATTCAAAAATATAAAATTATTATTTATTATTATTGGTAATGAAATTATACAACAGTAAAATATTAAACCCTATACATATAAAGCTAACATTTTAATAATTAGCTTTATATTATTAACTATTTATTTTTTTATATTATAATATATAATAATTAGAAAATATTAATATATATAAAAAATAGGAAAATATACCAATAATGAAGAAAAAAATCGCTTTACTTTTATGCTCAACAGGAAATGAGGCTTTTGCTGTTGGAAATGTTATAATAGGAGCAAAAAAATATTTATTTCAAAATTTAAAAGATGAAGAATATGACATAATATTTTATACAAATAAATTAGAACCAAATGATGAAAAAGCTTTAAAAACAATTTTTCCTAGAATAATTATAAAAATATATGAATCACCATTCTCGAAAAAAATGATAGAATTAAGAGAATTAAATAATTTTAGTGTCTTTGCTTATGCAAGATTTGAAGCTTTTAATATACTCGATAATTACCAAAAAGTTTTTTATACAGATACTGATATTGTTATACAAAAAGATATTTCACATTTAATAAATTTAGACTTCGAGCTATATGCAACATTATCTGATATTTCAATACGTAATTCTGCACAAACTAAAGAAACAATACCTATTTTAGAAAAAACTAAATATAATATAGATTGCAATTCTTTTTATGATGGAAATATAATAATATCAGATAAAATAAAAGATTATAAAAATATAGCAGAATGGTGCTACAAAAAAACTGAAGAATATATAACTAATGATTTAGTTATATTGAATTTAGCATGTCAAGAATTTAATATACAACTATTAGATGCAAAAGAAACTTTCTGCTGTTTTCCAAAATCAGAAAATGCAGATAAATCCCATATAATACATGCTATAGGTCCAGATAAATTCTGGAGAGGTACTTACAATAAATTTTGGGAAGAAAACAATAAAATATGGATAGAATCAGGCGGAAGCCAAACTTATAAAGAAAATAACGCTAAAAGAAAAAAAATAGATAAGATTGTTTGGTGGATACCTACATTTAAATTGAGAGATAAAGTAAGAAGATATTTATTAAGAAAATCAGGACTTACAGGAAGATAATATATTGACTTTTATTATATACAAAGTTAATATTCTCTCTATAAGGTTTTTATTATGACACAACACAACACAACACAACACAACACAACACAACACAACACAACACAACACAACACAACACAACACAACACAACACAACAGTTAAAAATAAAATCGTATTTTTTATTCCCCCATATTGTAAAAATATGGGGTATTGTTGCTATAAAAATACAATCAAAAATTAATATATTGGAGCAATAAATATGTTTGATACTCCAATATTATTAGTAATTTTTAAAAGAAAAGATACAGCATTAAAAGTTTTAGAAGCAATAAGAAAAATAAAACCTAAAAAATTATATATAGCAGCTGATGGCTGGAGAAATGAAGAAGAAAAAATAAAATGTATTGACACTAGAGAAAGTATTTTAAAATCTATAGATTGGGAATGTGAAATAAAAACATTATTTCAGGATACAAATTTAGGATGCTGTAATGGTGTATCAAAAGCGATAACTTGGTTTTTTGATAATGAAGAACAAGGTATAATATTGGAAGATGATGTATTGCCTGAAATATCATTTTTTTATTACTGTGAGAAATTGTTAAATTACTATAAAGATAATGAACAAATAATGCATATTGCTGGAGATTCTCCTTTAGATAGAAAAGTTGGAGAGGCTAGTTATTATTTTGCTACTATACAGCATTGTTGGGGCTGGGCTTCTTGGAGTCGTGCTTGGAAATATTATGATGCTACAATGAAGACTATTAGTTTTAAAGATACTAAAAAGACTTTAAAAAAACGCTACAATGATTTTAATATAAGAGACTATTGGCAGAACTGGTTTTACAGAACTGCTGATATAAATACTTGGGACTATCAATGGACTTATTGTATAATTTCAAAAGATGGAATATGTATTAATCCTAATGTAAATTTAATTTCTAATATAGGCTTTGGAGAAGATTCTACTCATACAGGAAATCCAGATGATGAAAATGCCAATAGAAAAACATACCCTATAGATGCTGAACATTTAATTCACCCAAAAGAAATAAAGTGTGATGCTAATGCTGATTTTGAAATAGCTATAAAAAGATTTAATATAAAGCCTTTTTCTTTATCATATAATATCACTAGAGAGATAAAAAGAATTATAAGACAAATAAAAGGCCTTTTTATAAAAAAGGATAATAAATAAAAATGATTGAAATGAATATTTGCTTATCATCTGATAACAATTATGCTCCGTATATGGGTACAGCTATTGCATCAATCTTAAAAAACTCTTTAGAAGATGAAAAAATAATATTTCATTTAATAGATGGCGGAATAACTAAAGAAAACAAAGATAAAATACTTTCGTTAAAAAACATAAAAGAATGCGAAATTAATTTTTATACTCCGGACATAAAAATGTACGATGAATGGTTTGAAAAAATTCCTTCTAAAGTACATTTCTCTGCAGCTATGTTTTACAGAATTTCGATATAAAATATTATAATATAAATTAATAAAAGGATATAAAGATGTTAAATAAAGAATTGATAAATAAAATTGTATGGTGGATACCTAAAAGAGAATTAAGGAATAATATAAGAAATATTTTATTATCATATATATACATTTCAAAAATTAATAATAATAAAAAAAATTTAGAAAAATTTAATGATGTATTAGATTTTGGTAAAAATTTATATGAATCTAAACTAAAGATAGAAAAACAAACAAATATTAATTTCCAATCAGAAATAGAACAAGATTTTATATCATACTTAATATTTTCAGGTAAGAAAAAAGGATTTTTTATAGATATAGGAGCTAATGATGGAATAAAAATCAGCAACACTTACTTTTTTGAAAAATTAGGATGGTCTGGTATATGCGTTGAAGCCAATCCGATAATTTATGAACAATTAGAAAAAAACAGAAATTGTGATCTATACAATGCTGCTATTTTAGATAAAAAAATGGATAGTGTTAAATTAGTAAACTATGAAGGACATAGTTTAATGGCTAAAATTGATATATCTGAATCTAAAGAAAATTCTTTAAATATAAAATCAATGACATTTGATGAATTAATGTATAACTACAAAAATATTAGTTCAATTGATCTATTATCAATAGATGTAGAAGGTTTTGAATTAAATATACTAAAAACCATTGATTTTAATAAATATGATATAAAATTAATCATAGTAGAAAATAATGAAAAAGAAGGAGTATTAGAACAATATATGAAATCCAAAGGATACAGATTATTAATAGATATATATAGATCTCATGATTTAGCTTTTGTAAAAGATTAATTTTTTATAAAATATAGATTTATTTCCAAATTAAACTAAATACTCATAAATATATTACAATAAATTTTTATTTATACACTAATAAACACGTTTCTATATTTTCAATGCTAAGATTGCAAATAATATAATAATACTATAGAATATAAAAAAATATAAAGGTTTTATATTATGGAAAAGAAAAAATTAGCAGTTGTTTTATGTTCAACTTCAAATCAAATGTTTGCTGTTGGAAATGTTTTAATAGGACTGAAAAAACACTTTTCATTAAATGAAAAAGATTATGATATAATTCTCTATATAAGCGGTAAAATCAATATAAAAGATGAAAATGCATTAAAAAAAATATATAATAATATTATAATAAATCACTATGTATCTCCATTAGAAAAACTATGAAAAATGCTAATTGTACATTAATGTGGAGTCTAATGGCTTTTGCAAGATACGAAGCTTTTGAATTATTAGATAATTATAATAAAGTTTTATATTTATATACTGATATATTAATACAAAAAGATATAATAGAACTTTTAAATATAAATAAAGATATATCCGTATCTTATGAAAGCATAAATTTAAGAGAAAATGTAGAAAATAAGATTTTATCAGAAAAATTCAATTCTGACAAATATAATTTAGATGCAAAAGTATTTAATTCTGGAGTACTTTTAATAAATGATTCTATAAAAAAAAGAAAAGAAATAAAAGAATGGTGTTATAAAATGACAGAAAAATGGTTAATGGCAGATCAACCAATATTCAATTTAATGGTACAAGAATTTAATTTAGAAGTTAATGATTTTTCTGATAAATATAATAGATACTACTTATCAAATAATGCTGATAATGAAGATGCTTATATATTACATACTGCCTGGGAAAAAAATTTTGGAATGGAATCAATAATAATGAATGGAATGAAAATAATAAAAAATGGATAGAATTTGGAGGTATTGCTTACGATCCTAAATATGTAGAAAAGAAAATGAAAGAAATTAATAAAATAGCTTGGTGGATACCTAATAAGAAATTAAGAGATATTTACAGAGTAAGACAAGCTTCAAAATATGGTTTCAGATGGCATTTATATTAATATAAAACTGCTAAATATTTTAAATACTAAGCAGTTTTTATATTTAATTTATTAAAATCAATTATACGATATCCAAAGGCATCTTTTTATAAGGCTTTGGAAATTCCTTGTTTATCATATATACATCTTCATCAGTAAGTATGATATTACAGCTTTCAATATTTTCAGAAAGATGTTTTCTGCTTGCACTTTTAGGAATAGGAATATATCCGGAAACCTTACTAATAAATGCCAATACTATTTGAGCAGCAGATGCATTATATTTTTCAGCTATTTGAAGAATAGTGCTATTTTTAAAAATATTTCTACCGAGTTCCCCTGCCCTTCCTAAAGGCGAATATGCCATCAAAGCTATATTTCTATCTTTCATATATGGATCTAAATCAAATTCAACACCTCTTGAATCTAAGTGATATAATACCTGATTAAGTACGCATTTATCACCGTATTTTAATGATTCAAGTTCTTTCATATCATCAATATCAAAATTGGAAACACCCCAATCTCTTATAAGTCCTTCTTTTTTGGCTTCTTCCATACATTCAACAGTTTCTTTTAAAGGTACCCTGCCCCTCCAATGAAGCAAATACATATCTAAATAATCTAACCCTAAACGTTTTAATGATGCTTTTAAACTATCAAATATTTTACCTCTTCCAGCATTATGAGGATATACCTTGGAGATTATAAAAAGCTCCTCCCTTTTAATATCTGTATGCTTTAATGCCTCATATATCAATATTTCAGCCATACCATTTCCATACATTTCAGCAGTATCTATTAATCTTACACCATTATTCAAAGCAAATACTATAGATCTTATTTCTTTTTCTTTTTTATCTTCATTTTCACCTAATCCCCAAGTTCCTATTCCAAAATTGGGGATTCTATTATCTGATTTTAATAATGTATAATCCATAAATAATCCTTAACTATCTTTACTTATATATAAAGTTCTTGAAGGGAATGCAAAGCCTACACCCAATTTATTAAATTCATCTATTATTTTATAGTTAATATCTTCAACTATTTTAACAAATTCTGCATAATCAGGTATAGTTATATGATATATAACTTCAAAATTAAGAGAAGAATCAGCAAATTCTATAAATCTAGCACTATAAAATTCTGTATTACTAGTACTTTCTATAATTGTCTGTATGATATTTGGTATAACTTTTAACTTTTCTAATGGTGTAGAATACTCAACTCCTAATAACATATATTGTCTTCTCTTTTCTAATATTCTATAGTTTTGTATTCTAGATGCCAATAAATTAGTATTAGATATTAAAAGCTGTTCACCTGTATTTCTTCTAATACGTGTAGATTTTATCCCAATATATTCAACTACTCCTTTATCCATATCCACTTGTATTAAATCACCTTTCAAAAAAGGCTTATCAAAAACTATAACAAAATAATTGAATAAATCTGCTATTATACTCTGTGCCGCAAAAGCTACAGCTACACCGCCTACTCCAAGTCCTGTTATAAAAGTATTTACATTAACACCTAAATTTGAAAGTATAGTTAAAAATCCTATTATCCATACTAAAGCTTTTAATATTGTAATAATACCATCAGATATAACAACATCTTTTTTCTTTGATAAATAATTATTAGTAAAGTTAGTAATTATATCGCATATAAATAACGTAACAAACACTATTATAAATACTACAACTATTTTCCCAAAATATGAACTTTCTTCTTTTGGTAGGGTAAGCCCTATTCTAGCTATGGCCAATGAAGCTATGAATATAATAGGCTTTGTTCTTTTTTTTATACTCTTTGTTAGATCTATAACAAAAGGACTCTGAAATCTAGTATTTAATTTTAATAAAATTTTTAATAGAAACAACAATGCTAAACGCATAGAAATTATACTAATAATTAAAACTCCTACTGCTATTAAATATTGAAGCAATGAATTATTCCAAAATATTGTTTCTTTAAGGTACTGCATATTTTCTCCAATTAGATAATTATTTTAATTATATTAATTTTACTATATAATGTCAATTTTTCAAATACAATTTGACATAAAATAAATAGCATATTAGTATATAAACAATAAAAAATAAAGGGGTCAAAACAATACTATTTAACATTGATTACAAAAACTATTGTTTTTTAATATTCTAATAATAAACAATATATAGGGATATTTAATATGAATATAAAAAAAGTAAAAATAGAAATATATATACCTGAAGAATATACTCAAAAACTTAGAGAGGCTTTAAACAATATAGGTGCTTTAGGTGTTGGAAATTATGATAATGTAATGTCTGTAACAAAAATTACAGGTTATTGGCGTCCTTTAGAAAACGCTAATCCTTTCGATGGAAAAGTTAATGAAATATCAGAAGCTCCTGAAGATAAGGTGGAATTTTCAACAGATGTTAAAAATATAGAAAACATCATAAAAATTATGAAAGAAGTTCACCCTTATGAAGAGCCTGTTATAAATATCATTCCTCTTTTAAATGATAGATTCGATGTGAATTTAAATTATTAATTTTTTATTTATAAAGTTATAAAGAAAATATATCTTTTATAATATAAACAAAATCATTCTTTGGAAATTTATTTAAGTTTATTACATTTTCTATTGCATCAGCAAAATATAATTTATTATCACTTGGCAAATATGATACGCTGAATATTTGTGCATTGCTGTTTAATAATTTTTCTTTTGTATATCCGTATTCTGACATGTCTATAATTCTGCTTGGTATATTATCACCATAGAAAATAAAAACAGCATGATTATATAATTTAGCTTTTACTATTTTGTCTTTGTCATTATCATCTTTTTTAAAAAGTTTTTGATTATCATCTACATACAAATCAAATATTTCATTAAGTTCATTTTTTATATTATTTAAAACAGCTTCTCCGTCTTTATCAATATCAACTAAAAAGAAATAGTAAGCATGTATTATAATAGATTTTTTATTTTTTATAACTTCAGCATTAATAAAAACTCTTGATGAATTAATAGAATACATGCTGTATCCGAAATATCTGAGTCTATCTATTATATTTTCTTTGCTTACTTTTTTATTTATATTATGCTCTAATACAGAATTGTTTTTGATGAATAATAATTTTCTTTTATTAATATTAGAAGCATCAATATATAAAAATACTAAAGTGATTATTTCAAGTATTATTAAAATTATAGTGATATATATTTGATTATTATTATAAATTGAAAAGAAAATTAAGTTGGCAAACGCTATGGCTATTACACCATAAACGCTTGCCCTTAATAACTCTTTTTTGAAGGAGAACAGCTTATTATTGTTCATTATTACTAAATTTATTTGATGAATTTATTATCTATAAGTAGTTACTTCTTGATAAGCTCTTACAGCTCTATCAATTACAGCCTTTGTAAAGCTAAGAGATAATTCAGCTTCAGCAATAGCATTCATTACATCTGATACATCAACCTGATCAGGTCTTATACCAGCTTGAACTATTATATTATCTCTATCAACCTGCTTTTGATTTACAGCATCAATGGCATCGCTTAACATTGTACCGAAATTGCTTATTAAATCATTGTTTGAACTTCTTCTTAACTGCTGAGCAGGTCCATAATGTCTAGGGTCTGTAGTTTTAAGCACGAATCCGTAATTATCTCCTACATTACCAGTTCTTGTATTATTCATACTATAAGCATTCATTACACTATTAATATTCATAAAAATATCCTTATATTATTACTTCCAAATGATTAATATCTTATTATATTCAAAGCACTTCCAAACATAGTTTTAGCTGACTGAATCATAGTAGAGTTAGCCTCATAAGCTCTTGAAGCCTCCATCATATCAACCATTTCTGTAACTGGGTTAACATTAGGCATTTCTACATAACCAGCTTTTTCACCATATTTGATAGCATCAGGGTGAGAAGGATCATATACAAATCTAGTTGCAGTTTCCATATCCTTTTCTATACTGAATACTCTTACACCAGTACCAACATTAGGCTGTAAAGCATCTGGTAAAAATGGGCTTCTGTATTTATTGCCGTCATCTCTAGGCTTGAATATTACTCTGCTTCTTCTGAAAGCTCCGCCCTCTGTAGTTCTTGTTGTATTAACATTTGCTATATTATCAGCTATAACATCTAATCTAGTTCTTTGAGCAGTTAAACCGCTTCCTGATGTATTTATAATTGAAAATATTCCCATTTCTGTTACTCCTTTAAGAATTTAAATAATACTGATTAAGCATTACCTATCATTCTTCTAATTTCTCTATATTGAGCATTAACTATTTGCGTAAACATTTGATATCTTAAAGTGTTTTTAGCTTCTTCAGCCATTTCTTTATCTATATCAACATTGTTTTTATCATTTCTATAGCTAGTATCATAATCTACTGTAATAGTAGGTGAAACTTGTTTATAATCCATAGGCATATGAAAAGGAAAATGTCTTGAATCAGTTCTTTTAGCTTCCATGCCATTATAATTTTCACTGTCTAAAGCTCTAGCAAGCTGATATTCAAAAGTTACATCGCTTCTTTTGAAATTAGGTGTAGATACATTTGCTATATTATCGGCTATAACCTCAGCTCTAAGTCCATAAACATTTAAAAGCTTCTTGGCTACTGTCATAGTTTTAGCATAGGTTGTATCAGCAAACATACTCATAGTTATAACCTCTAAATTATAAAATTATACTTATGAATATTGTCGGTTTAATGAAAAAGTGCTTTAATACTTTTTTAGGATTATATTATGTAAATTATAATAAAATATTATGTATACTATAATATTATTTAAAATACAAACTATTCATAACTTCTTTAGCGAATGATATTAAATGACTGCTCACTGTAACAGTTGCTGACATTGTAAGTATTATAGATTCTTCACCCTTGCCTACTACAGTTATAGCATTAAAGAAATCATTTTTATTTATCTTTGAAATGAATATATACTCTGCAAATAAATCATTATATTCTTCTCTTTGTCTTATGGATATAGGTGTAATTATAGAGTAAAGCTCCCCTCTTCTGCTTCTAAATCCGTCAAAAAGCTCTTTTATAGCAGCTTCATCATATTTTTTATCACTATAGCTGATGATTATTGATATTCTCTTATCAGAACTTTCTATTTTTAATAAAGACCCTTCTATAGAGGCATCAAAATTTTCAGGAACTAATAAATTAAATCTGTCAGGATTGGCCTGTATTGCTGTTAATCTTCCTGCATCAAATTTTGAATTATCTATTAAATATTTTATATTGTTTATTCTGTTTATAATATTAGAATCATTTTTATTTATAGTTAATGCTCTGTCTAAAATATTCAAGGCATCATCATATTTATATAATGCCCTATAAGCTACAGACATATTAATCATAGATAAAACATCTTCATTATCTATTGATATAGCTTTTTTATATTTTTCTATAGCCTCATTATGTTTTCCTTCTATAGAAAGTAAAATTCCATACTGTCCATAAACACTTGAATCAGCATTTCCGAAAGATATTAACTTTTCTATTACATTCTTTGCTTCTTCATATTCATAAGTGCTTATAAGTGCCTCTATCTTATTTTCAAGTAAATCTTTATCATCTTTTATAAAATTAAGAGCATTATCAATCAATTCTATTACAGATTTGAAATCATTTTCTTCATAATATATGTCAATTAAAACTAAGTATCCGTATTTATACTTATTATCTTTTTTTATCAGTTCTAAAGCTAATTTTTTGGCATAAGAAATATTATTTATATCTATAAGATTATTAATTTTTTCTGCAATAATATCATTATTTTCTTTTATGATATCTTTAATATCTTCATCTATTGCTGCTGCATTATCATAGACATTATTAATATTTTCTGCCATATTATCTCCAATTAACTATAGTAAAACCTTTATCTTTATTTTTTAAAGCATGCTCTTTTAATTTATTATCAGGATTAACGCATACTTTAGTGTCGGCAAAATTAAAAAGAGGTAAATCACTTATAGAATCACTGTATGCTATATTTTTATCGCTATGATGAGGAAAAAAATGCTCAGTAAATAATCTGTATCTTTTAGCAGCACCATAGCAATTTTTACCGTACATATATCCGGTATATTTTCCCCTAAAAGTCCATAACTCAGTACCCATACATCTATCAAAACCTAAATTTTCAGCTATATATTTGGCATAAATCTCAAAACTAGCGGTAACTAAAATCAATGTATATCCCTGATTTTTTAATTTCTTTATTTCTTCTAAAGCATCTTTATAATATAAAGAAGGTACTATAGTATCAGCAAACTCTTTACCTATTTTGTCTCCGAATTCTATGTCTATATTTTTGAATATATGTGCTATTTGATATTTTATTTTTTGATTATCTATTATCTTTAAACAAAATAATAAAAAATAAGGTATCAAAGCTATATAATGCATTATACTTGAAGGATTCTTTTTTAAATAGAACATCATAAATGGAAATATGGAATCTTTATTTAATATAGTTTTATCCAAATCGAAATATGCAACTCTCATCATAAAATGTATTCTACTACAAAAAAATCATTTGTCAAAGGAATTTTCAGATTTTAACTTATAATTAATAAAAAATTATGTAAACTAAAAAATCACTTGACTATAAATAAAAAATTTAATATTATATATTAGATTTAATATTAATTGATAATTATTGTAAATAATAGTTTATAAATATATATAATTTTAGGAGATAATATGCTAAGAGAATTAGTAATATACGGAGATGAAAGATTGCAGAAAGTATCAGAAAAGATTGAAAAAATAGATGATGAAATACTCACTTTAATAGATGATATGTTTGAAACGATGTATAAAGAGCGAGGAGTCGGACTTGCAGCAGTTCAAATTGGAGTATTAAAGAGGCTTATAGTTATCTCTGTACCTGATTTTGATGATGAAACTAAACCTGATTTCAAATTGGCATTAATAAATCCAGAGATAATATGGCATAATGATGAAACTGAAAGTTTAGAAGAAGGATGCCTTTCATTCCCTGAAATAAGAGATGATGTTGCTAGATATACTCAAATTAAAGTAAAATATTTAGATAGAGACGGCAATGAACAAATTCTTGATGCTGAAAATTATATAGCTAAAGTACTTCAGCATGAAATAGATCATACAAATGGAATATCTTTTATAGACAGATTGGAATCATATCAAAAAAGAAGATTAAAAAGAGAATTAAAAGAACTTAGAAACAATACAGTTAGAGGCATAAAAAAGGCAAATAATAGAGAAATGTTAAAAAATAGCTGATTAATTATGATAAAAAATATAATATTCGATTTAGACGGAACTTTAGCTGATTCTATATTAGATATATATAATTCTGTAAATGCTTCATTAAAACACTTTAGTTTACAAGCCATATCCATTGAAGATACTCATAAATTCGTTGGAAATGGGGCTAGACTTCTTATAAAAAGAGCTGTCAATAAATATAGTAATAATGAAGAAATTGAGGAAGAAATATATAGCTTCTATATAAAATACTATGAAGAACATTGTGTAGACAACACTAAAGCTTATGAAGGTGTTTATGAAACTTTAGATACATTATACAATCATAATATTAATATGTTTGTTATAAGTAATAAACCTAATAAAATGGCTATAAAAACAGTAGAAAAACTAAATATACAAAAATATTTCAAGGCTGTTATAGGTGATGGTGTTTATCCATACAGGAAACCTGATGTTAATATATGGAATAGCTTAAAAAAAGATTATAATCTAATAGAAGATGAAACAGTTATGATTGGGGATGGAATACCTGATTATGAATTTGCATGTAATTCAAGTATAAAATGTTTGTTAGCTCTATATGGAATAACAGATAAAAACATTTTGTTAGAATTAAAAAACAATTATTATTTAAATTCATTCAATGAGATTGCCGATTATATAATTAAGAAAAAATTTTAATTAAAAAAAATTATATACTTGACAATACTATAAAATATTTGTATATTAGAATGAATTATTTATTAGTAATCAAATAAGTATTAATTTAACAGTAACAATATGAAAAATAACAAATTTAAGTACACCAAAATCCGAAATAATGATAATATTCTTTCTTATATAGAAGATATATTATTCAAAATCAAGTCAAAATTAAGTAAAAGCAATAGTATTCAAAGAATAAGAACAACTTATGTTCATTCTACAAGATATACAAGTAATGATAAAAAAAATAATATTTTCTTATCGATAATCAAAAAATTTGCATTAGCTGTAGTATCATTATCATTATTTATGATTTTGGCTAATTTTTTAATAATAAATATGCGTCATACATCCAATGCTGCAATTTTACCTGAAGATAAAATGCCTTCTAATGCCGCATATTCAAAAATATTAGATGAAATATCTCCGGAACAAGTAAGCTATAATACTTCAAGCATATCCGAAGTACCTACTGTAACATCAGCAGTAACATTAGAAAATGCTACAGATATATTCTATAATTCTATAACTTCTGACAATACTTTGGTTGGAGACGGTACTATAGGAATGAAATATGATGAATATATCATAGAAGAAGGAGATAATCTTACTACAATATCAAGAAAAATAGGTGCTAATTTAGATACTTTAGTAAGCGTAAATAAAATCACTAATGCTAATAGATTAAGACCTGGACAAAAAATTGTTGTACCTAATAGAAACGGATTATTATACACAATAAAAAAAGATGAATCTATAGAAGAAATCGCTGAAAGATACGATGTTTCATTAAATAGAGTTCTTGCATTTAATAAAATAAGTGATCCTAGCAATATTGAAGTTGGAGATGATATATTTTTGCCAGGTGCTAAATATACTTTAGATGAAAGAATCGATAAATTCGGACAGATGTTCAGTATTCCTACAACTATAACTAGAATAAGCAGTGTATTTGGATATAGAATTCACCCTATCACAGGTGTTAGAACTAAACATATGGGTGTTGATATACCTGGAAGACTTAATACTCCTGTATATGCTGCTAGAAAAGGAAAAGTAATATTTGCAGGATATAGCGGTGGTTATGGTAATTTAGTAATAGTTCGTCATGACAAAGGATACACAACATATTATGGACACCTTAATTCAATAACTACAAAAGCTGGAGCTACTGTAGGCGTTGGTGTTATGATAGGAAGAATGGGAAGCACAGGAAGATCTACAGGAAGCCATTTACATTTTGAAGTTAGAAGAAATGGCGTGGCATTAAATCCTGCTGATTTTATACCTATAAAAAAATATTTAAGAGGAAGAAGATAATAAATATTTAAATATAAATAAAGGGATTCTTGGAATAAGAGTCCCTTATTTTTATATTCATTAATATTTGCAATATATTTTGATTTTTGTATAATGTTTCAATTATGAATGATGTTATTAAAGTTATTAATATTCTAAATGATATACCTGAACCGTTTTCTGTAGACGGAATAATAAAAACCTTTGAAGCAAGTTCTAAAGATTTTATAAAAAGTTTTGCAGTTTACTTTTACAAAGAAGAAATCGGAGAAGCAAGATTATGGTATACGTCCAAAAATAAATTGGTTATTAGTGACAAAACAAATAATAAAGAATATACATTATTCGCTAGAGGCAATAAATTCGGCTATATAATAATTAATACGGATAAAAATGAAGATAAGATACAAATACTTATCAATTATCTCTCAATAATATTATATAGCGAAAAACTTTCATTTCTAGCCAATAGAGATAAGCTCACAGGTTTATACAATCGCGGATATATAATAAAATATTTACAAGAAAAAGAAATTACTAATGAAATATACTCTATAGTTATAGTTGATTTAGATAAATTCAAGCATTACAATGATACTTATGGTCATAATATAGGAGATCATGTATTAAAATTAGTTTCAAAAGTAATGAAAGATTCTTTAAAAAAGCTAATACATAAATCAGTATTGGCAAGATATGGTGGAGAAGAATTTATCATAGTATTTGATATTGATAATAAAAAAGAGCTTCTAAATGCTATGGAAGAGATAAGAACTTCAATAATAGAAACAGATTTATCTACAGAAGAATATTCTCTAAAAGCAACAGCATCTTTAGGCGGTGCCATAAAAGAAGAAAATACTACTCTAAGAACATTTATAAACAAAGCAGATCAATCATTATACAATGCTAAAGAAACCGGAAGAAACAAATCTGTTATATTAGATTTTTAATTCAATTTTTTTATAGTTATTAGGAATATAAGAATAATAGTCACTTTTATTTAGCTTTAGTATGTTAAAGCTAAATAAAAGTGGGAGATTATTTATGAAAAATACTATATAATATAACCATTCACACTAACTATGGTAAAAAATAAATATAAAAAATTAAATATCTCTTATTAATACAATATCTTTATCTTTAATAACAGTATTTCCTCTAGGTATAACTGTACTTTCTCCCCTTTTTATCATAACTATTAAATTATTCTGAGGTAAATTTAAATCTTTTAATTCTTTATCCTTCCAAGGATGACGATGATTAATATGTATCTCTCTTAAACTAATATCATAATATTTAGTCTTTTTAGCATTTAATATAACGACATCACCCTGCTCAATTACAGTTTTACCATGAGGAATGATAGTACTGTCGCCTCTTTCTATAGTTACTATAATTGATTCTTCAGGAAGTTCTATTTCCATAATAGGTCTGCCTACCCAATGATGCGTACTAGGTATTTTAACCTGTATAAGCTCCATATCTGAATCATCTACATAGTCGTTAAAAGTTTTAAGTACATTTTCATCAGAGTCTACCAAATCAAGCTTTTTTGCTATAATAGGAAGGAATGTTCCTTGAAGCAATACTGATATTATAGAAAGGAAAAATACAACATGGAATATATCATAACTTATAGAATTATCATTAACTATTACAAATATAGCAAATACAATGGATGCCGCTCCTCTAAGGCCTGCAGCCATAACAAGAAGTTGTTTCTTTAATGATATTTTAAATGGTGTTAATATGGAAAATACAGCTATAGGTCTAGCTGCTAATGTTACAAATAAAGCTACATAAATAGAAGTTGGAGCAACATTTAATATTCTTGAAGGTATAGATAAAAGTCCAAGCATAAAAAACAGAACCATTTGCATAAGTCCTGTGATTCCGTCAAAGAAATGAACCAATGTAACTTTATTTTTAATCTTTGTATTTCCTAAAACTATACCCACTACATAAACAGTTAAATATCCATTTCCTCCTATAAAAGAAGAAAGAGAATATGATAGCAATGCTACAGCAAGTACAAATATAGTATCAAGTCCATTAACAGGAAATGTGAACCTTTTAAGCATATTATAAGCCATAAAAGATACAGCCGCTGCAACTGCCAAAGCAAAAACTATTTGAGCAAACACCATATATGCTATAGATAAAGGAGAT
The DNA here is from genome assembly GCF_000223215.1 of Brachyspira intermedia PWS/A. NCBI lineage: Bacteria > Pseudomonadati > Spirochaetota > Spirochaetia > Brachyspirales > Brachyspiraceae > Brachyspira > Brachyspira intermedia. Next base: position 1,133,655 of record NC_017243.1, on the reverse strand, counting down.
GTTAAAGTTTTTCCTATAAGACCCAAAAATATAACGGTAAGCATATAAGACATAGGGTCATTACTTCCGCTTTCAAGTTCAAGCAATGAAGCAAGTCCGTCTTTAAGGTTCAAACTCCTAGAACGAAGTATAGAAAACACAGAAGCTGCATCTGTTGATCCTACCACAGAACCTATTAAAAAACTTTCAAAAAAATTTAATTTAAGAATATAATGGCACAATAACCCCGTAATCATAGATGTTATAAAAGTACCAACAAATGAAAGAAGAAATGCCTGATTTGCCACAGGTTTTGCAGCTTTCCAATTAGTACCGAATCCTCCGTAAAACATGATGAATATCAATGTGATGGTGGCTAGTTCCTCAGCAACTTTATAATCATCAAACTCTATTTTTAAAATACCGTCTGTACCAAAAACCATTCCCAAAACTAAAAAAAGCAAAAGAGATGGGACTCCTACCTTTACCGAAATTTTACTCACTATTATGCATAGTATAATTATTATAGAAGATAACAATATAGCTGAATTCATAAAAACCTATTATTAAAGAAATATTTTATATAAATATATATGGTTTTTAAAAAAATACAAATATTATTTTCAATTAATATTAAAAGTTTAATATTATTATATATTTTGCTAATAATGTTATAATCTATTTTTATTAATTATCATTTACGATTATCTAAATCAATATATAAAGTAGAAGATACACTCTATTAATGATTAGCTTTGAAAATATAAATTATTCTATTTTATAAACATTTACAAATATGAATGCTGATTATAATATAAAAAACAATAAAGGTAAAACAATTCTTGATTATGACTGAAAATAATGAATTTACACTTTGTTATTTAAATAACCTGAAAAGTTTATAAACTAATTCAAATTAATTTATAAAAAATGTATATATTATTAGCTTTTTTATTGTGAAAATATTTTTAATTGAAATTTTAATCATTTTAATTTATTATACAAAAAATCAAAATACATATGGACGGTTTAATATGAAAAATTTTATTTCTATAATTACAGTATTTATTTTAATGATTGCTATAATTTCATGCGGAGGCGGAAACAAAGGAACAAATCAATCAGAACAAAATACTCAAACTAATCAAACTCAAACAAATGAACAAGTATATATTAATCCAACAACTACAAATAATAATAGAGATATTGATATCAATGTTAATGAAAATAATGATATTAATAAAACTAAATATACTAATGAATATATTCAAGGTACAGAGTTAGATCCTATGCCTACAGGATATAGTAAAATAGATGAAATACTTAATGAATATAAATATAAAGCACCAATATATGAAATATCAAAATTATTAGCAGAGGAAGGACTAGAAGGAAAAATCACTGAATATACAAATTTTAGTGATAAATATATATATAAAGTAAATAAAGATTCTACTCCTTTGTTTTTGGCGGTACAATTCGGATATAATGATTTGGCAAAAGAACTTATAAAAGAAGGTGCAGATGTTAATGCTAGAGCAAATGATATGGAAACAGAAGATGGTATTGATATGCTTTATTATGCTGTTGAAAATAATAATGTTGAAATGAGTAAAATCTTAATTGATGAAGGACTTGATGCAGGCAGAGATTATGGTTTTGAATATCCTTATTATTTAACAGATATTGCTATTGACAACAATAATCTTGATATGCTTAAAATACTTGTAGAAAGCGGAGATATTGATTTGGAATCAAGCTTAATTCCTGATGCCATAGAAGAAAATAATATAGAAATAGTTAAATATTTAATATCTATAGGACAAGATGTAAATGCTCAAATATTTGCAGATGGACTTTGGATTAACTCTCCTATGAAAGTAGCAGCTGAAAATGGCAATATAGAAATAGCTAAACTTTTAATTGATGAGGGTGCCAATTTAAACTCAAGCGATGATTATATAGGTCCAGCTATTGATTATGGTAATTATGATATAACTAAATTATTAATAGATAATGATGTTTTTAATCTTAATACTAATACAACTAGAGAACAAGCTATAACATTAGCAAAAGATCAAAAATATTATGAAATGGAAAAATTATTATTAAGCGAAGATTCAAACAATATAGATGGATATGATGAATTAATGAATGCTGTATCAAAAGGCGATATGAAAGCATTAGAAAAACTTATAAAAGATGATACTGATTTAAATAAACAATATGATAAGATTACACCTCTTAATTTAGCTGCTGCTAGAAATGATAAAGAAATGGTGAAATTTTTAGTAGAAAAAGGTGCTGATATAAATTTAGAAGATGGATACGGATATACTCCTTTAATAATAGCAATTAAGTATCGTAATATAGGTTTAGCTAAAAATATTATTGATTTGAAGCCTGATTTAAATGCTATATGTTCAGCAACAGGAGATACTCCTTTAACATATTTAGTAAATGCCAACAAGTACGGCGGTGTAGCAGATCTTTGTTATTATATGATAAAAAATGGTGCCGATATAAATAAAAAGAATAAGGAAGGAAATACTCCATTAATGATTGCAGCTGCAAGTTATAATTATTCTATTGTGGGAGTTCTTGTAAATATGGGGGCTGATTATAATATTAAAAACAAAGAAGGAAAAACAGCCATTGATATTGCTTCAGCTAGAGATGATACATCAGCACTTCATAATATGACTAATCCAAGCGATTTAGAACATTATCTTAGTTATTAATAAATAATAAAAAAAGTGCATGCATTATATATGTATGCACTTTTTTATTATGAAAATATTTTGTAATTGAAATTTTGATAATTTTAATTTATTATACAAAAATCAAAATACTTATGGACGGTTTAATATGAAAAATATTATTTCTACTATTATAATGCTTAGTTTGATTATTACTATAATTTCATGCGGAGGCGGAAACAAAGAAGTAAATCAAGCATCGCAAAATACTAATGAACAAAAAACTGCTTCATCTGATAATCAAAAAACAGAAACTAAAAAAGAATTCTTTGATATGAAATATGTTCATAAAGGTGTTAGAGTAGATAAAGCTAAATTTGATGAAGAGCTTAAAAAATTAAGAGAAAATAATGAATATGCAAAAAGAAATTTCGATTTTCTTAATAGGAAATTTGCAAATGATGATGAAAGAAAAAAATATTCTATAGAGTTTATATCAAATGTTAATTATGATCCATTTAGTGAAACATTCAGCACTTGGGATAAATATAATGAAGATTTGACAGATTATTATGCTGATGAACATTTATATGTTGATCAGAATTTAGCATTAAAAAAGGCAAGAGAAGAATTATTAAAATTAAATAAAAAAGATGCTGATGTTTATTTAGCTTTGTTCTTATCTCATTTTGCTTGCGATTCGCTTTATTATTTTGAAGAAGAAAAAAAGTATTTAGTAGAATGGAAAAAAGCAGGCGGAACTAATATATCTATGATGATAGCAAAGTATGATGATGATAATGCTTATAGTAATAAAATGAAATTAGTTGATTATATAATAGAAGCTCCTGATTCTTTAAGAGCAGAAAAATTAGTTGCTGATGCTTATAACAATGGTTTCTCTAGATATATTGCAAAAAATACTGGATATATAGATTTATTTAATGAAAATAATTATTCTTTAAGTTCAATTGAATTGGAAGGTACAGCTAAAGTAGCTTCATTAAATATAGTGCCAGAAATAGTCAATACAAATATAATAAATAAATATTTAAAAACTTATGTTACAAATAAACTCAGCGATGATAAATTATATTTTGATGATGCGGAGTATTTTAGAAATTATTATGATCATAATAATGAAGATGCTTATGACGGATGGAATGGGCTTAGTTTTCTTGAGTTTAAGAAGAATACATTCTTAATTGAATCAAAAGTAAATATGCATTATTATAATCCTGAGTTTATGAATGATCATATATATGCTTCATTTGAAGAGGTAAAAAATTATAATTTCAGACTTGGAGATATAGATGAAGTAGAATCTGCTGAAATTAATTCAATTTCTACAAATGATTTGAAAGATTATGCTAAAGGCTCTAAATTTATAAGTTTTGGTAAATTTGATGAAGAAAAATATTTGGAGTATATAGATGAAACAATGGGTTGGCGTGTATATCCATCTTTCTTTTTATGCGACATAAATAATGATGGTAAAGAAGAATTAATGCTTTCAGGGGATTATGATTATAGCGGAGGAAGAGGCGGTACAGTGAATTTTACTTTACTTTTAAAAGAGAATTTGGAAATAGATTTTGATTCAGAAATAGGACAGCTTATTAATAATCAAGATTTTCAGGATTTAAATAAAAGTCAAAAAATATATACTGAAGACGGTAAAAATAAAATGTTTTTGTTAAATGAAGCTTCTAGTGAGGCTTTGGATATATTCATTGATAATAATGAAATAAAGAATGCAGATTATTTTGATTATATTACATATAGTTATCAGCCAAAATTGGAATGGAAAGGAAGCATACTTGACGGAGTGCCTGAAGGAGCTTTAAAAACTGATGCGAGCTTTGATATGTCTAAAGCAGAAAATGCATCAGACAAAGCAATAGTATCAGACAGAACTTTGAGAATGGCTGATAAACTTATAAGCGATGCATATTTTGCTAAAAAAGCTACTTTGGATAAACAAGGTCAGGAAGAATTGTTGGAGCAAAGAAGAGCAGAAATCAAAACTATTCAGGAAGCAAAAGGCGATATTAAAACAATAGAAGCTGAAATGCTTAAGATTTTGAACATACAATAATTTTAATAGTTAAAAAAAGTGCATGCATATTTTTTTATATGTATGTACTTTTTTATTGGTAAAAATATTTTGTAATTGAAATTTTAATTATTTTAATTTATCATAAAAAATAATAATACATACAGAGGGTAAAAAAATGAAATCACTTCTTTCTCTTATTTCTATTTTTGTTTTAATAGTTTCGATAATTTCCTGCGGAGGCGGAAACAAAGAGACAGAACAAACAGAAAATAGTCAAACTAATCAAACAGAAACTAATAAAGTATATGTTAATCCTACAACTACAAATGAAAATCATAATACAGATATTGATATTAACATTGATACAACTAAATATACTAATGAATATATTCAAGGTACAGAAATGGATCCTATACCTACAGGATATAAAAAAATAGATGAAATACTTAATGAGCATAAATATAAAGCACCAATATACGAAATATCAAAACTAATAGCAGAAGAAGGACTAGAAGGAAAAATTACTGAATATACAAATTTTGGTGATAAATATATATATCAAGATTCTACTCCTTTGTTTTTGGCAGTACAATTCGGATACAATGATTTAGCAAAAGAGCTTATAAAAGAAGGTGCTGATGTTAATGCTAGAGCAAGCGGTATGGAAACAGAAACAGAAGGCGGTCTTGATATGCTTTACTATGCTGTTAGAAATAATAATCCTGAAATGACTAAAATCTTAATTGATAAAGGACTTGATAAAAATAGAGATTATGGTTATGAATATTCTACTTATTTGACAGATATTGCTATTGACAACAACAATCTTGATGTACTTAAACTTCTTGTAAAAAGAGGAGATTCAAAAGAAACTTTAATTCCAAAAGCAGTTGAGCAGAATAATATAGAAATGGTTAAATATTTATTATCTATAGGACAAGATATAGATGCTCAAATATTTTATGACGGATTTTGGGTTAATTCTCCTTTGAAAGTAGCTGCAGAAAACGGATATATAGAAATGGCTAAATTTTTAATTGATGAAGGAGCAAATTTAAACTCAGCTGATGATTATATGCTTTATGCATATAATAATTATGATATAACTAAATTATTAGTAGATAATGATGTTTTTAATCTTAATACTAATACAACTAGAGAACAAGCTATAAAATTAGTACAAGATGGCAAATATTATGAAATAGAAAAATTATTATCAAGCGAAGATTCAAATAATATAGACGGATATGATGAATTGATGAATGCTATATCTAAAGGCGATATGAAAGCATTAGAAAAACTTATAAAAGATGATACTGATTTAAATAAACAATATGATAAGATAACTCCTCTTGGTTTAGCTGCTGCTAGAAATGATAAAGAGATGGTTAAATTTTTAGTAGAAAAGGGTGCTGATATAAATTTAGAAGATGGATACGGATATACTCCTTTAATAAAAGCAATGAAGTATCGTAATATAGATTTAGCTAAAAATATTGTTGATTTGAAGCCTGATTTAAATGCTATATGTTCAGCAACAGGAGATACTCCTTTAACATATTTAGCACGTGAAGTTTGGTTTGGAACAGATCTTTGTTACTATATGATAAAAAATGGTGCTGATGTAAATAAAAAAAATGACAACGGAGATACTCCATTAATAGTTGCCGTACAAAATGTTGTTGGAAGTTATGGTATGTTAGGAGTTATTATAAATATGGGGGCTGATTATAACATTAAAAACAAAGAAGGAAAAACAGCTATGGATATTGTTATGGAAGAAGATGACAAAGCAACACTTTATCATTTAAATAATCCTGACGATTTAGAAACTTATCTTAGTTATTAAGTATAAAAATAATAAAATAAAAAAGTGCATGCATTATATATGTATGCACTTTTTTTGTTTAAATATTTTTCATTGAAATTTTGATTATTCTAATTTATAATGCTAAAATGACAATACATACAGAGGGTACTATATGAAAAATGTTATTTCTATAATTGCAGCATTTATTTTAATGATTGCTGTAATTTCATGCGGCGGAAACAAAAAAACAAATCAATCAGAACAAAATACTCAAACTAATCAAAAATCACAAAACAACAATGCACAAAATATTCAAACCAATACATCAGCTAATCAAAGCAAACAAACAAATAATCAAAAAGAATTCTTTGATATGAAATATGTTTATAAAGGTATTAGAGCAGATAAAGCTAAATTTGATGAAAAGCTTAAAAAATTAAGAGAAAATAATGAATATGCAAAAAGGAATTTTGATTTTCTTAATAGGAAATTTTCAAATGATGATGAAATAAAAAAATATTCTATAGAGTTTATATCAAATGTTAATTATGCTACATTAGATCTAGAATTCTTAATAAGCTGGGGGAGTTGGGGCATATATAGTGAAGTTGAAGATTATTATGCTGTTGGATATCTATATGTCGATCAAAATTTAGCATTAAAAAAGGCAAGAGAAGAATTATTAAAATTAAATAAAAAAGATGCTGATGTTTATTTAGCTTTGTTCTTATCTCATTTTGTTACAGATTCGCTTTATTATTTTGAAGAAGAGAAAAAATATTTAACAGAATGGAAAAAAGCAGGCGGCACTAATATATCTATGATAATGAGAGAAAATGATAATGAGAATACTTATATACAAAAAATGAATTTAATTAATTATATAATAGAAGCTCCTGATTCTTTAAGGGCAGAAAAATTAGTTGCTGATGCTTATAAAGATAATTTCTATAGATACATTGTAAAAGATAATGGATATATAGATTTATTCAATGAAAATAATTATTCTTTAACTTCAATTGAATTAGAAGGTACTGCCCGTTTATCTTCAGTAAAAATAGCAGAAGAAATAGGCAATACAAATGTAATGAATAAATATATAAAAACTTATATAAATAATAGATTGGCTAATGATGATATACAAGACTATTTAGAATATTATCAAAATTATTACAATATTAATGCAGTTTATTGTTATGACGGTTGGAATAACCTTAATTTACTTGAGTTTAAAAAGAATACGTTTTTAATTGAAAGCACTATGAAAGGATTAGTAAATATGCATTATTATAATCCTGATTTTATAAAAGATAATTTATATGCTTCATTTAAAGAGATAAAAAATTATAATTTCAGACTTGGAGATATAGACAAAGTAGAATCTGCTGAAATTAATTCAATTTCTACAAATGATTTGAAAGATTATACTAAAGACTCCAAATTTATAGATTCAGGCAGCTTTGATATAGAACAATATTCATCTCATGTAGCTAGCAACATGTATTATCCTCTACATGAAGTATCTTTCTTCTTATGTGATATCAATAATGATGGTAAAGAAGAATTAATGCTTTCAGGAGAATATACTAGTTCTGCAGGAAGAGGCGGTATAGCACATTATACTTTACTTTTAAAAGATAATTTGGAAGTAGATTTTGATTCAGAAATAGGACAGTTTATTAATTATCGTAGTTTCCAAGATTTGGGATGTACTCAAAAAATATACACAGAAAATGGAAAAAATAAAATGATTTTATTGGATACTCTTAATAATGAGGCATATGATATATTTATTGATAATAATGAAATAAAGAATGCAGAAGTTTTTGATTATATTACATATAGTTATCAACCAAAATTGGAGTGGAAAGGAAGTATACTTAATGGAGTACCTGAAGGAGCTTTAAAAACTGATGCCAGCTTTGATATGTCTAAGGCAGAGAATGGATCAGACAAAGCAATAGTGTCCGACAGAACTTTGAGAGTAGCTGATAAACTTATAAGCGATGCGTATTTTGCTAAAAGGGCTACTTTGGATAAACAAGGTCAGGAAGAATTATTGGACCAAAGAAGAGCAGAAATAAAAGCTATTCAGGAAGCAAAAGGAGATATTAAAGCAATAGAAGCCGAAATGCTTAAAATTTTGAATATACAATAATTTTTAATAGTTGCAATAAAAGTGCATGCATTATATATGTATGCACTTTTTTATTGTTAAAAATATTTATAATTGAAATTTTAATAATTTTAATCTATAATGCGAAAACAACAATACATACAGAGGGTACTATATGAAAAAATTTATTTCTATAATCGCAGCATTTATTTTAATGATTGCTGTAATTTCATGCGGCGGCGGAAACAAAAAAGCAAATCAATCAGAACAAAATACTCAAACTAATCAAAAATCACAAAACAACAATGCACAAAATACTCAAACCAATACTTCACAAACAAATAATCAAAAAGAATTCTTTGATATGAAATATGTTTATAAAGGTGTTAGAGTAGATAAAGCTAAATTTGATGAAGAGCTTAAAAATTTAAGAGAAAATAATGAAAAAGCAAAAAGAAATTTCGATTTTCTTAATAGGAAATTCGCAAATGATGATGAAAGAAAAAAATATTCTATAGAGTTTATATCAAATGTTAATTTTAATTATTATCCATTTAGTGAAACATTCAGCAGTGTGGATATATATAATGAAGATTTGACAGATTATTATGCTGATGAACATTTATATGTAGATCAGAATCTAGCATTAAAAAAGGCAAGAGAAGAATTATTAAAATTAAATAAAAAAGATGCTGATGTTTATTTAGCTTTGTTCTTATCTCATTTTGCTTGCGATTCGCTTTATTATTTTGAAGAAGAAAAAAAGTATTTAACAGAATGGAAAAAAGCAGGCGGAACTAATATATCTATGATAATAGCAAAGTATGATGGTGATAATGCTTACAGCAATAAAATGAAATTAGTTGATTATATAATAGAAGCTCCTGATTCTTTAAGGGCGGAAAAATTAGTTGCTGATGCTTATAACAATGGTTTCTCTAGATATATTGCAAAAAATAATGGATATATAGATTTATTTAATGAAAATAATTATTCTTTAAGTTCAATTGAATTTGGAGGTACAGCTCATATAGCTTTAGTAAATATAGTACCAGAAATAGTTAATACAAATATAATAAATAAATATTTAAAAACATATGTTAGAAACAGACTCAGCAATGATAAATTATATTTTGATGATGCGGAGTATTTTAGAAATTATTATAGAATTGATTTGCTGGAGTATTATAATGGATGGAATAGACTTAGTTTTCTTCAGTTTAAGAAAAATACATTCTTAATTGAAAGTACTAGGAACGGACCAGTAAATATACATTATTATAATCCTGAGTTTATGAATGATCATATATATGCTTCATTTGAAGAAGTAAAAACTTATAATTTCAGACTTGGAGATATAGATAAAGTAGAATCTGCTGAAATTAATTCAATTTCTACAAATGATTTGAAAGATTATACTAAAGGCTCTAAATTTATAAGTTTCGGTAAATTTGATGAAAAAAAATATTTGGAGTATATAGATGAAACAATGGGTTGGCGTATATATTTTCCATCTTTCTTCTTATGCGACATAAATAATGACGGTAAAGAAGAATTAATGCTTTCAGGGGATTATGATTATGGCGGAGGAAGAGGCGGTACAGTGAATTTTACTTTACTTTTGAAAGAGAATTTGGAAGTAGATTTTGATTCAGAAATAGGACAGCTTATTAATAATAAGGATTTTCAAAATTTAGAACGTATTCAAAAAATATATACTGAAGACGGTAAAAATAAAATGTTTTTATTAGATAAATCTTATAATAAAGCACTTGATATATTCATTGATAATAATGAAATAAAGAATACAGATTATTTTGATTATATTACATATAGTTATCAGCCTAAATTGGAATGGAAAGGAAGTATACTTGATGGAGTACCTGAAGGGGCTTTAAAAACTGATGCAAGTTTTGATATGTCTAAAGCAGAAAATGCATCAGACAAAGCAATAGTATCAGACAGAACTTTGAGAATGGCTGATAAACTTATAAGCGATGCATATTTTGCTAAAAAAGCTACTTTGGATAAACAAGGTCAGGAAGAATTATTGGAGCAAAGAAGAGCAGAAATCAAAACTATTCAGGAAGCAAAAGGCGATATTAAAACAATAGAAGCTGAAATGCTTAAAATTTTGAATATACAATAAAATAAGTCAATCCCTTAATTATATTAAATATATAATTAAGGGATTTTATTAAAAGAAGATGGATAAAGTTATATAAAAATTCAATCTATTATATTTTTCAAATCCTTTATTATAGTATCTATATTCGATAACTGCAAAGCCGAATAATTTTTAAGTTTATTTGCTATATATAAAAGTTTCTTAGTTTTTTCTATATGATCATAACTAAATAATATAGCTATAGGAACATTCAAAGCATTGGCTATTTTATTTAAATTTATTATGGATATGTTTCTTTTACCTACCTCAACACTTTGAAGATATTTAGCAGATATCCCGGACATTTCTGCTATTTCTGATATTGTTTTAGTCTGTGATTTTCTTATAGCTCTTATATTTTTACCAACAGAAGATATAAGCTCATCATCTTCTCTCAATCTATCTTTATTAGTATTATCTTCTTCTTTATTATCACTAAGTATATTATTATAAAAAGGTTTCTTTAAATTAGTAGTAAGCATACTCAAACCTCCGCATTATGTTTGTATTTGTCAAACATACCATCTTCCCTAAAACTATAAAAAGAATTACCGGCAACTATAATATGATCTATCATTTTTATTTCTACCATTAAAAATGCTTTATATAAAACCTTTGTAATTTCAATATCCTCTTTTGACGGTTTGGATATACCCGATGGGTGATTATGAGATATTATAACATAACTTGCTCCTAGTGATAATGACTTTTCTACTAAATCTCTTGGATATATAGTAGCAGAATCTATTGTGCCTCTGAATATATGCTCCATAGATATAAATCTTTTATTTACATCTAAACAAATAATAGAAAAAGTTTCAAATTTTAATTTTCCTAATTTTATAATAAGATAATTAATTAAATCTTTTTTCTTTATATGAGGGGAAGCTACTTTCAAACTGCTAAGTAAATAATACTCCAAAATAGAAGGGATACTCTTTATAAGATTAATCTTTTTTGAATTAAGCCCCTTAACCTTTGACAGTTCTTCTTCTGAGGCATTAACTATATTATGCAGATTATAAAAATTATAATAAAGTTTTTCTACTATAGTATTTGCTTTCTCTAATGATATGCCATTAGAGATAATTGAAGCTAATATTTGCTTTTCATTTGCTATATCTGCATTGCTGCTTTCTAAGGCATTACTAAATTTTATATTATCATTATAAAAATCATTATACATACGCATTTCCTTAATAAATTATAGTATAGCCTTAGTTAAACAAATTCTTTTTTAAAAATAAGCCATTTATTAAAGAAAATAAACAGTATATATTTAACTTTTATAACTTTTTTAAAAAAAATTCATTATTATAAAAAAATTATACAATTCAATAGTATAATGTATATATTAATTTTATTTCTCCAGAAGTTTCATCTGCCCCTATAGCAGCATTTTTTATTGTGATTACAAATTCTTTAATTTCACCCTTTTTAAGAGTAAAACTTTTATCATAAGAAATATTTGCAGTATCTCCTATAGAAGAATCAAATACAAACATATCTTGAGTTTTATCATATTTAAACTTTATCATAGGTTTTTGATGTTCTATTAAAATAGTGTCATTAACAATCTGAGGTATTTTATAAGTTTTATCATACATTGTTATAGAAGCATCTAAAGAAAAATAAACTTCATCTTTATCTTCATACTGAATATCTGCAGTATAAACTGTAGAAAGAATACTTTTTCTCTCGCCAATATTTACAGTTGTTAAAGAATCAAAGAATAAACTAGGTTTTTCTTTTGAAGATATAGTATTAAATACAGGTTCTTCAGTATTTAAACTTCCTGCCAATCTAATATCATAGCTAAAACCTGCATAATCATAATATTCAGTTTTACCTCCAAATTTAGTATTAAGAGTTTTAGCACTAATATTTTCTATTTCTAAATTCTGAACCTGTAAAGCCATTTTATTTTTCTCAACAATTTTTATAGGCATATAAGGAGAACGTCCGGGTGTTCCATAAGTAGCAATCTTTCTAGTTAAATCTACTTTTCCGCCTTCTACTCTAGGTGCATAACTATTATCATTTGCTATAGATAAAGTACACCAAGGATATATCTCTATAGTACCATCAGAATGAACTATACCAACAGGATCATACTCATAAAAATAAGTAAATCCATCAACAGCAAATTTTACCTGTTCATTTAAAGTAGCACTGTCAGCGCTAGCTTCCCAGCCCAATTCAACAGATCCCCATTCAACAGGGGCAGGTATTCCTACAATAGTTTTCCATTTTACAGGTATAGCAAAAGCAAATACTAATTTTGAATAACTATCTATTGCTATTAAATAATTATCAGTATCAAGTCCTGCACTTCCTGTAAATCTATAAAACCAAAATCTTTGTAATCTTTCGCTTTTATTGTATGCACTTGTAGAACTGAAAGTAGGATTCATATTTTTATACATATAGTATTTTACTTTACTTACATTGAATCCAGCAGCTTTGGTATTAGTACCATCATAATAATATTCATTTCTTAAAGGGTCTTTCAATTTCCAAGTATCATCTTTTATAAGCATATATGTAGGTTCATTTTTTAATCCGAAAGAAGCTGCAATTACATATTCATTATCAAGATCAAGAGTAAATCCATTATAATTAGGCTCATTCCAAGGTCTTTCTCCATTATAATTATAAAATGGATCTTCTTCAGGTTTTAAAATATCCTCTCCGCCAATATCAGGTTCTTCTGTATTATCATCTCCGCTGTCAGCCTTTCCCATTTGCTGATAATAATACCTTGGACTGAAATAACTTCCGCAAGTATTTAAAAATATTAAATTAAATATTAATAATAAAATAATAAATAAAGTATTTCTCATAAAATAAATTCTCAAAATAATTTTACTTAATAATTATACTAATAAAATAGATTAAGTAAACAATATTTTTATTGATTATTCTACTAATTAACAATATAAAAAAACGCCCAAGACCTTGCCTAAGCAAAGCCTTGGACTAAACACTATATTAAAAAACTATCCTATGGATCAAAACTATATAATACCTGCTATCCTTCCAGCAATTTGATAGAAAGCAAAACTTACTACCCAAGCAACTGTTAAGGTATAAATCATTAAGAAAGGTATCCATTTATTACCTATCTCGGCACCTATAACACCAACAGAGGCAAAACAAGGGAAATAAAGCAGTACAAAAAGAAGTAATGTATATGCCACTACAGGATTAAATACAGGGTCATTCTGTAATGATTCTGTGAGAACTGTTTCATCTCCGTCTTCTATAGACTTAATCTGTGCTATAGTAGAAACTAATACCTCTTTAGCAGCACCTCCAGCAACAAGACCAATACCTATTCTCCAATCGAAACCTAAAGGCTTTAATACTGGTTCTATAAATGTACCTATTTTACCAGCATAACTATTTTTTAAACCTTCAGAAGCAACTAATCTATCATATTCAGCAGTTATAACTTCTTCATCATTAGCATCTAATCCTTGACTAACAGCCAATGATTTAGCTTCCTGCATAAGTCTTGCATTATCTTCATCAGTAGGCTTATATTGAGGGAATGTCATTAAAGCCCATATTATAACTGAAGCAGCAAATACATAAGTACCAGCTTTCTTAATATACATCCAGCCTCTGTCAAACATATGTCTTAATACAGCCTTAGCTCTTGGTATTCTATATGGAGGAAGTTCCATAACAAAAGGAGTTTCCTCACCTTTGAAGAATGCTTTTCTAAATATGAATGCCATTATAAATGCCATCAATACACCAATCATATATATACTAAACATTACAGAAGCAGCCATTTTAGGAGCAAAAAAAGCACCTATAAACAATATATAAACAGGAAGTCTAGCACCGCAGCTCATAAATGTTGTAATCAATATAGTTACTACCCTATCCTTCTTACTTCTCAATGTTCTAGCAGCCATAACTGCAGGAATTGTACAACCAAAACCTAAGAAAAGAGGTATAAATGACTGACCGTGTAAACCTAATTTATGCATTATCTTATCCATTAAAAAAGCAGCTCTAGCCATGTAACCGCAGTCTTCTAAGAATGAAATTCCTGTGAACAGTATCAATACTAATGGAAGGAATGATAATACAGCACCAACACCTCCTATAACACCATCAACAACAACAGACTGTATCAAACTGCCTTCAGGAAGCAAACTTCCTACAAAACTAGATAATGCCCCTATTCCAGCTTCAAGCCAACCCTGAGGATAAGCTCCTACAGTAAATGTTACTTTAAATATCAGCCATAATACTACCAAGAATATTGGAAGACCAAGCCATTTATTTAAGAATATTACATCAGCAGCCTCTGTAAAATTGAATGCCTGTATATTATCTTTATGAACAGCCTCCTGTAAAGCTCCTCTTATATATGAATATCTTTTATCGGCCATTATAGAGTCTGTTTTTGCATTCATAGAAGTTTCTAATTTAATTATTTCTTTATTTAATACTTCTATTACTTCGCCGCCATTATTGCATTCTCTTCTTATAGAGTGAATAGCTCTTTCATCTTTTTCTAAAGTTTTAATAGCAAGCCATCTCTTATGAATCTCGCTTATATCGCCATGCATAGTATCTACAATATTCTTAATAGAGTTTTCTACTTCCTCTCCATATCTTATAGCAGAATCTCTATGAAGCTTATTTCCTGAAGTATGCATCTTTTCTATTTCATCTAATATTCTAACAACACTTTCATATTTATTTCCATGAACTTTCATCACTGGGAATTTGAAAAGCTCACTCAAATTCTTTTCATCTATTTTAATACCATTCTTTTCAGCATGCTCATACATATTAAGTACGCATACAATAGGAATACCTAATTCTACAAGCTGTAATGTGAGATAAAGATTTCTTTCTAAATTTGTAGAGTCTATAACATTTATTATAAAATCAGGTTTCTCATTAAGAAGCACATCGCATGCCACTACCTCATCTTGAGAATATGCACTTAAACTATAAACACCGGGTAAATCTATTAAATCATAAGTATAACCATTATAAAGCATATTAGCCTGTCTTTTTTCTACTGTTACACCCGGATAATTAGCAACTTTATAATTAGCACCTGTTAAAGCATTGAATATAGTTGTTTTTCCTGAGTTAGGGTTTCCAGCCAAAGCTATTTTAAATTTAGTATTATTTGACGGAACTTTTATTTTCTTTGCTATATCAGATTTACTTTCTATTAAAGTATCATCTTCATCTTTTACTTCTTTATGCTCTATATGCTTTAATACTCTCTCCTTCTTTATTTCCACATTTGATTTAGCAACTTCTATCCCATTAGCCTCCGATTTTCTAAGAGAAATTTCATAGTCCATAATATGAACTTGTATAGGATCTCCTAAAGGTGCTTTTCTAACAACCCAGCCTTTAGCTCCAGGAGTAAATCCCATTTCTATAATTCTTTGTCTAATCTCACCATCGGTGGCTACTTTATCAACAACAAAACCTTCTTCAATATCTAATTCTGTTAGTTTCATAAATAATTATCTCCTTTATAATTTTACAACAGAAATTAATAGACACTTACAAAGTGTTTGTATATTCTAACATTTAAAATAAAATTGTCAATATACTAAAATACATTTTTGTTATTTTATTACACAAAAAATCAATAAAATAAGAATTATTTTTTACTGCCTATCACCATACTTATAGTAGAAAGTATTATTAAAATAGAACCTATAATAATATTAATAGTAAGCTCTTCTTTATATATAAAAATAGATGCAACAACTGTAGTAGCCGGTTCAAACATATTAAGTATAGATGCCAAAGAAGAACCCAATCTTTTTACTCCATAAAGCAAAAGACCAAGAGAAAATATTGTACATACTAAAGATATTATAGCAAAATTTCCAAATACATATAAATTATTAAGAAGCTGTAAAGAACCTGTAAACATTCCAACTATAAAAAAAGTAATAGAAACAAATAAAGACATATAAAAAAGCGAGACCATAGTATCAACTTCAGCAAAACTGCATTTCTTATTAGCTATTATATAAGAGCCGTAAGTAATTGTAGTTATTAATGCATACACTACTCCCAAAAAGGATTCAACCTCTACAACTTGAGTAAGCATTACTATTCCTACAATAGCAAATACTATAGAAAGAACTTTTAATATATTAGCTTTTTCTTTAAACATAAATATCATTACAAGCAAAACTATAACAGGATATCCGAAATGTATCATATTACTTAATCCTGCAGATATATATAATAAAGATTGTGATAAGAAAAAGAATGTAAGTCCAAGCCCTATTATACTAAATATTAATAATTCTATAAATTGTCTTTTTGTTATTTTAAAACTTTTCTTTGAAACAATAATGATTATAAACAAAAAAATTGCTGTAAGAAAATATCTATAAAAAACTATTGAAAGTGAAGAATAATTATAAGCAATAATATTCTTAACAAAAATAGGAAGAAATCCATAAGCAATAGAGCCTATTATAACTAATAAAATATTTAACATTGAAGTCCTCTATAATAAATATAAATAAATGTAATAAAATAAATACTTAGAATGAAAATTAGAATACTGTTTTAAATTATACAAAAGAAAATATCACTGCATATACAAACCCTAAAATAATTATAATTGCTTAATGATATATTATATTATTAATAAATCAATATAGTGCTTATACAAAAATACTTCTTTTAATAATTTAAATATTTAATTTACATATTTGTAAAGAAGTATTTTCTTTTTAGTATTGATTTGAATAAAAATATCTACTATAATAGATATATAATTAATAAATTAAGGATTATTATCTTGAAAAAATATATACTAATTATCATATTTTGTGCTATGTTTTTCTGTTCATGTTCTTCAAAAGAATCCAACACTCAAAACGCTAATTCACTTATAATATATTGTCCTCATCCTTTAGAATTTATAAATCCATTGGTAGATGATTTCAAATCTAAAAATCCTGGAATAAATGTTGATATTATAGCAGCCGGAACAGGCGAACTTATAAAAAGGGTTGAATCTGAAAAAAATAATCCTTTAGGCGATATACTTTGGGGAGGAAGTTTAAATCTCATAAGAAATAAAATAGAGCTATTTGAAAATTACACTTCTACTAATGAACCTAATATAGGTGATGCATATAAAAATACTGAAGGCCCTTTAACTAGATTTACAACTATGCCAAGTGTTATAATGATTAATACTAACTTAATAGGCAATATAAAAATAGAAGGTTATCAGGATTTGCTTAATCCGCTATTAAAAGGAAAAATAGCATTTGCTGATCCTTCCGCTTCTTCATCTTCTTTTGAGCATTTAGTAAATATGCTTTATGCTATGGGTAAAGGTGATCCTGAAAAAGGATGGGATTATGTACAAAAATTATGTGCTAATTTAGACGGTAAATTATTAAGTGGTTCTTCTGCAGTTTATAAAGGTGTGGCTGATGGTGAATATACTGTTGGTTTAACTTTCGAAGAAGGCGGTGCTAATTATGTATCTGCTGGTTCTCCTGTTAAATTAGTATATATGAAAGAAGGTGTTGTTTTTAAAGCAGATCCTATATGTATAATAAAAAATGCCAAGAACTTAGAAAATGCTAAAAAGTTCGTTGACTATGCTACAAGCTATGATGCCCAAAAAACAATAAATGATAAATTAAATAGAAGATCTGTAAGAAATGATTTGCCTCCTTCTGCTATACTTCAGTCTATAGATACTATTAATGTTATAAAAGATGATGATACTGTAGTTGATAAAAATAAACAAAATTGGCTTAATAAATTTAAGGATATTTTCACTAGTATCTAATAATTTATAAATAAAAATCAAAAAGGATTGATATCATGAAAAAAATTATTCTAATCTGCAGTGCAGTAATACTATCACTAGTACTATTTTATTCTTGTTCTTCAAGCGAATCTGGTACACAAAGCGGACAAGGCGGTAATTCACTTGTAATATATTGCCCGCATCCATTAGAATTTATAAATCCATTGGTAGATGATTTTAAAGCTAAAAATCCAGGAATTAATGTTGATATTATAGCTGCCGGAGTCGGCGAACTTTTAAAAAGAGTTGAATCTGAAAAAGATAATCCATTGGGCGATATACTTTGGGGAGGAAGTTTGAATACTGTAAAACCTAAAGTAGAATTATTTGAGAATTACACTACTACTAATGAAGCAAGCATAGCAGATGCATACAAAAATGTTGAAGGTGCTATTACAAGATTCACTGCTATACCAAGTGTTATAATGGTTAACACTAATTTAGCAGGCAATATAAAGATAGAAGGTTATGAAGATTTACTCAATCCTGCATTAAAAGGAAAAATAGCATTTGCTGACCCTTCTGCTTCTTCATCTTCTTTTGAGCATTTAGTGAATATGCTTTATGCTATGGGAAAAGGAGATCCTGAAAAAGGTTGGGATTATGTACAAAAATTATGTGCTAATTTAGACGGTAAATTATTAAGCGGTTCTTCTGCTGTTTATAAAGGTGTGGCTGATGGCGAATATACTGTTGGATTGACTTTTGAAGAAGGCGGTGCTAATTATGTATCTGCTGGTTCTCCTGTTAAATTAGTATATATGAAGGAAGGCGTTATAATTAAACCAGACGGCATATATATAATAAAGAATGCTAAAAACTTAGAAAATGCTAAAAAGTTTGTAGATTATGCTACAAGTTATGAGGCTCAAAAAACAATAAATGACAAATTGAACAGAAGATCTGTAAGAAGCGATTTGCCTCCTTCTGCTATACTTCAGTCTGTAGATACTATAAACGTTATAACAGATGATGAAGCTGTAGTTGATCAAAATAAACAAAATTGGCTAAATAAATTTAAAGATATTTTTACTAGTATATAATTAAATTAAAAACGAATATTAAAGAGTATAAATACATTTTATACTCTTTGTATTATAAATTTAAATAAAAAGGAATCGTACTATGAAAAAAATAATTTTAATATGCTCTGCATTATTCTTATCACTATTTTTATTTTATTCTTGTTCTTCAAGCGAATCAGGTGCACAAGGCGGTAATTCACTTGTAATATATTGTCCTCACCCATTAGAATTTATCAACCCATTAGTAGATGATTTCAAAGCTAAAAATCCGGGAATTACTGTTGATATTATAGCTGCTGGAACAGGCGAACTTCTTAAAAGAGTTGAATCTGAAAAAGATAATCCATTAGGCGATATACTTTGGGGCGGAACTATAAGCATGGCAAAGCCTAAAATTGATTTGTTTGAAAGCTATACATCTACAAATGAAGCTAATATAGCAGAAATATATAAAAATACTGAAGGTGCTTTAACAAGATGTACTGCTGTTCCTAGTATATTAATGGTAAATACTAACTTAGCAGGCAATATAAAAATAGAAGGTTATGAAGACTTGCTCAATCCTGAATTAAAAGGAAAAATTGCATTTGCTGATCCTTCCGCTTCTTCATCTTCTTTTGAGCATTTAGTAAATATGCTTTATGCTATGGGTAAAGGAGATCCTGAAAAAGGTTGGGATTATGTACAAAAATTATGTGCTAATTTAGATGGTAAATTATTAAGCGGTTCTTCTGCCGTTTATAAAGGTGTAGCTGACGGTGAATATACTGTTGGTTTAACTTTTGAAGAAGGCGGTGCTAATTATGTATCTGCTGGTTCTCCTGTTAAATTAGTATATATGAAAGAAGGCGTTATAATTAAACCAGATGGCATATACATAATAAAAAATGCAAAAAACTTAGAAAATGCTAAAAAGTTCGTTGACTATGCTACAAGCTATGATGCTCAAAAAACAATAACTGATAAATTGAACAGAAGATCTGTAAGAAGCGATTTACCTCCTTCTGCTATACTTCAGTCTGTAGATACTATAAATGTTATTACAGATGATGAAGCTGTAGTTGATAAAAATAAACAAAATTGGCTAAATAAATTTAAAGATATTTTTACTAGTATATAATTAAGTATCAAACTAATATAAAGAGTATAAATATATTTTATACTCTTTATTTATATAAACTAATAATAAAAAGAGAGGTTATAATGAGTGTATCTATATCTATTGAAAATGTAGTAAAACGTTATGAGAAGCTGACAATAATACCTGATCTTTCATTAGAGATAAAAAACGGAGAATTTTTTACTCTGCTTGGACCATCTGGATGCGGTAAGACAACACTGCTTCGTATGATAGCTGGCTTTAATACAATAGAAGGTGGAGAAATAAAATTTGATAAAGATGTAATCAATAATATTCCTGCTCATAAAAGAAATATTGGTATGGTATTTCAAAACTATGCTATATTTCCTCATATGACTGTTAGAGAAAATGTTGAATACGGATTAAAACTCAGAAAAGAAAATAAAGAATCTATGAAGAAAAAAGTAGATGAAATGCTTCATGTGGTAAAAATAGAAGAATATCAGGACAGACTTCCTGAAAGATTATCCGGAGGACAGCAGCAGAGAGTAGCTTTGGCCAGAGCAATAGTTATCACTCCAAGTGTTTTACTTATGGATGAGCCTCTTTCTAACTTGGACGCTAAATTAAGAATAGAAATGAGAAGTGCAATAAAAGATATACAAAGACATGTAGGCATTACAACTGTTTATGTTACACATGATCAGGAAGAAGCACTTGCAGTATCTGATAGAATAGCTGTAATGAAAAATGGAGTTATACAGCAGGTTGGAAGTCCTGTAAGTATTTATACAAGACCTTATAATGTATTTGTTGCTACTTTTATAGGACATTCAAATTTATTCTATGCAACTATCAAAATAGAAGGAAATGATACTTATCTTTTATTTAGATGCGGATATAAATTAAAAATGGATAATTTATTGGATGTTAAAGACGGCGATGAAGTTATTGTTGGAATAAGACCTGAAGAATTTTTTGTTAATTCTGAAAATGAAGAAGGCATCAAAGCAAAAATATTATCTAAAACTTTCCTTGGAAAATATACTAATTATTTCTTACATTTCAATGATAATGAAGTTGTTCCGGATCAGCCTAGCATAGAATATTCACAAGACTCATCATATACAGATAGAATGTATGAGAAAGATGAAGTTATAATTTTAAAACCTAATGCTAATAAAATCAATGTATTTACTCCAGACATGGAAAAAAGTCTTATTAAAGGAGTAAAAAAATATGAATAAACGTTTAAAAATAGATTTTTGGACCTATATTACTTTAATAATAGCTGTAATTTTTGCTTTATTTTTAGTATATCCATTATTCTCTTTGTTTATAAGCAGTTTTAAAGATCCTGAAACAGGAGCTTGGACTTTAGATAACTTTTTACGTTTCTTCAGCAGAAAATATTATTATCAGGCACTTGTAAATAGTTTTTCAGTAACTATATGCGTAACTATATTAGCTATAATCATAGGAACTCCTATGGCATATTTTATGAGCGTTTATAAAATAAAAGGTAAAACTTTTTTAGAAATACTCATAATAATATCTATGATGTCCCCTGCTTTTATAGGTGCTTATTCTTGGATACTATTACTAGGAAGAAGCGGAGTAGTAACTAAATTTTTTGCAGGATTTGGAATTTCAACTCCTACAATATATGGTTTCGGAGGAATATTATTAGTATTTACTTTGAAATTATATCCATTTATATTTATGTATGTTTCAGGTGCTTTAAGTAAAATAGATGTTTCTTTAATGGAAGCTGCAGAAAGTTTGGGATGTTCTCCTTTTAAAAAGGTTGTTACCATAGCTATGCCTTTAATAACTCCAACTATATTGGCTGGTTCATTATTAGTATTTATGAATGCATTAGCTGATTTCGGTACTCCTATGCTTATAGGTGAAGGATACAGAACTATGCCTACTATGATTTACTCTGAATTCGTAAGCGAAGTAGGAGGCAATGCTAATTTCTCTGCTTCTATGGCTAGTATTATGGTATTTATAACTGCTATGATGTTTATGGCTCAAAAATACTTTGTTAATAAAAAATCATTTACTATGAGTTCTATGAATCCTATAAAACCTAAAGAAATTAAAGGTGTTATGTCTGTATTAGTACATGTATTTATTTATTTTATAGTATTTTTATCTATAATTCCTCAGCTTACAGTTATATATACTTCTTTCTTAAAAACAAACAGAGCCATATTTGTTAAAGGTTTCTCTTTGAATAGTTATATTTCTATATTCTCTTCTCTTGGAACTTCTATAAAAAATACTTATCTATACGGAATTATAACTATATTTATTATTGTTATACTTGGTATGTTTATAGCATATATTTCCATAAGAAGAAAAAATATTTTAACAAGCATTATAGATACAATAACTATGTTTCCATATATAATACCTGGATCTGTTTTAGGTATTACGCTTCTTTTAGCTTTTAACAAACCTCCTATAATATTAAGCGGAACATCTATGATAATAATAATGTCATTGGTTATAAGAAGAATGCCTTATACTTTGAGATCAAGTTCTGCCATACTATATCAAATAAGCACGAGTATGGAAGAAGCCTCTATAAGTTTGGGAGCTTCTCAAGTAAAAACTTTCTTTAAGATAACCGCTATGATGATGCTTCCCGGTGTAATTTCTGGAGCTATATTAAGCTGGATAACAGTAATCAATGAATTGAGTTCTTCTGTAATATTGTATACAGGAAAGTCAAGAACAATGGCTGTTTCTATTTACCAAGAAGTTATAAGAGCTAGTTATGGAACTGCTGCTGCTTTATCCACAATATTAACCTTATCAACTATAATATCTCTTTTAATATTCTTCAAATTGACTGGTAAAAAAGAAGTAAGTTTATAATAAACAATTAAAACATTATAAAAGGATCATGGGATAAATATCTTATGATCCTATTTTTATATTATCTAAAATTGCAATTTTTCTACTTTATTATATTTACATTTTATGTTATTATTAAGTTTTAATAAAAAATATTTTACCTATATATTAGATTTTTAAGGAGTTTATACTAATGGGAGCAATGGACTTAGTATTCAAATTAATATTCGGCTCTAAAGAACAAAATGACGCTAAAATATTAAAACCTATAGCAGAAAAGACATTAACATTTGAAGAAGAAATAAAGAAATTAAGCAATGAAGAACTTACAAATAAAACAAAAGAATTCAGGGAAAGAGTAGAAAAATACATAGGATGCAAAACAGAAGAATTAGATTTAAGCAAAGAAGAAAATAAGAAAAAACTTCAAAATATATTAGATGATATACTTCCAGAAGCATTTGCTGTGGTTCGTGAGGCTAGTATAAGAACTACAGGAATGAGACACTTTGATGTGCAGGTTATGGGAGGAGCGGTACTTCATCAGGGAAGAATCGCTGAAATGAAAACAGGTGAAGGTAAAACTCTTGTTGCTACACTTGCCGTTTATCTTAATGCTTTAACAGGACTTGGAGTGCATGTTGTTACAGTAAATGATTATCTTGCTAAAAGGGACGCTGAATGGATGACTCCTATATATTCTATGCTTGGTATAAGTGTTGGTATACTTGATAATACTAGACCTCATTCTCCGGAAAGAAGAGCCGTTTATAACTGCGATGTTGTTTATGGTACTAATAATGAGTTCGGTTTCGACTATTTAAGGGATAACATGGTAACTAGAAAAGAGGATAAAGTTCAGAGAAAATTCTACTTTGCCATAGTCGATGAGGTAGACAGTATTTTGATAGACGAAGCTAGAACACCTCTTATCATATCAGGACCTGCTGAGAAAAACATAAAAATGTACTATGAAATTGACAGAATCATACCAATGCTAAAACAGGCTGAAGTTGATGAAAGGATGCGTGAGGTGGCTGGTACTGGTGATTATGTATTAGACGAAAAAGATAAAAACGTATACCTTACAGAAGAAGGCGTACACAAAGTAGAAAAACTTCTTAATGTTGAAAACTTATACGGTGCTCAAAGCAGTACTATAGTTCACCATGTTAATCAGGCATTAAAAGCACATAAAGTGTTCAAAAAAGACGTTGATTATATGGTT
Organism: Brachyspira intermedia PWS/A; assembly: GCF_000223215.1. Lineage (NCBI taxonomy): Bacteria > Pseudomonadati > Spirochaetota > Spirochaetia > Brachyspirales > Brachyspiraceae > Brachyspira > Brachyspira intermedia. The sequence continues at coordinate 1,108,774 of NC_017243.1, read as the reverse complement.
ACAGATGGGGAAGTTTTAATTGTAGATGAGTTTACAGGACGTGTACTTGAAGGAAGAAGATATAGTGACGGACTTCACCAAGCAATAGAGGCTAAAGAAAAAGTTGCTATACAAAATGAATCTCAAACTTATGCTACAATTACATTCCAGAACTATTTCAGAATGTATCCTAAACTTTCAGGTATGACAGGTACTGCTGAAACAGAGGCAGAAGAATTCTATAAAATATACAAATTAGACGTTGCTGTTATACCTACTAATAAGCCTATAGCAAGACAGGATTTATCAGATAGAATATACAGAACAAGAAAAGCTAAATTTGAGGCTTTGGCAAAATATATTAAAGAACTTCAGGATGCCGGAAAACCTGCTCTTGTTGGTACTGTATCAGTGGAAATGAATGAAGAATTATCAAAAGTATTCAAAAGACATAAAATCAATCATGAAGTATTGAATGCTAAAAACCACTCAAGAGAGGCTGCAATAATAGCACAGGCAGGAGAACCGGGAGCCGTTACACTCGCTACAAACATGGCAGGCCGTGGTACAGATATTGTGCTTGGAGGTAACCCTGTTGCTAAAGGCGTTGCTGAAATAGAGCAGATACTTGTACTTATGAGAGATAAGGCTTTCAAAGAGAGAGACCCTTACAAAAAAGAGGAATTAACAAAGAAAGTAAAATCAATAGACCTTTATAAAGAAGCATTTGTAAGAAGCGTTATTTCTGGAAAAATTGAAGAGGCTAAAGAATTGGCTCAAAAGAATAATGCCGATGAAATGATAGAAAAGATTGACAGAATAATACAAATAAATGAAAAATCCAAAATAGATAAAGAAAAAGTTCTTGCTGCAGGCGGTTTGCATGTTATAGGAAGCGAAAGACATGAGGCTAGACGTATTGATAATCAGCTTAGAGGTAGAAGCGGAAGACAGGGAGACCCGGGACTTAGCGTATTTTTCTTATCTCTTGAAGATGATTTAATGCGTTTATTCGGAGGTGAGAGAGTTTCTAAGATGATGCTTGCTATGGGAATGGGCGAAGAAGAAGAACTTGGACATAAATGGCTTAACAAATCAATAGAAAATGCTCAGAGAAAGGTTGAAGGCAGAAACTTCGATATAAGAAAGCATTTGCTTGAGTATGATGATGTTATGAATCAGCAGCGTATGGCTGTTTATGGTGAGAGAGATTATATACTTTACTCTGACGATATATCCCCTAGAGTAGAAGAAATTATATCTGAAGTAACTGAAGAAACTATTAAAGATATATCAGATAATAAAAAACATGTTGATCCTTTAGAAGTAACTAAATGGCTTAACAGTTATTTAATAGGCATAGATGAAGATGCTGCTAACAAAGCTGTAGAGGGCGGCGTTGATAATGCTGTAAAAAATCTTACTAACCTATTACTTGAAGCATATAAAAAGAAATCTTTAGAAGTAGATGAAAAGATATTCAGAGAAGTAGAAAAAAACATATTCCTTTCAATAATAGATAACAGATGGAAGGATCATTTATTTGCTATGGACAGTTTAAGAGAAGGTATAGGACTTAGAGGATATGCTGAGAAAAACCCTCTTACAGAATACAAACTTGAAGGTTATAAAATGTTTGTAGCTACTATGAATGTTATACATAATGAGCTTGTAAACTTGATAATGAGAGTAAGAATAATACCTAATTCATTTGACCGTATGGAAAGAGAGAGTGCATTTGACGGAGGGGTTGAAGAGAAAAGCAGTACTAGTGCTATGAATGGAGGCAATGCTCAAGCTATTCAAAGCAAAGTAAAAACTGCACAGGCCAATGTTAAAATGACTCAGAAAATAGGAAGAAATGATCCTTGTCCTTGCGGAAGCGGTAAGAAATATAAACACTGTCATGGAAAGGATAATCCTCAGTAAATAAAAGAAAAACAAAATAATTAATGCAAAAATAAAAGGTATATATAATTGATTTTATATATACCTTTTTTAATATAATAATCAATATAAAAATAGGATAGAAATTTTAATTCTACCCTATTTATTTTTTATTAATTATAAAAGTTTTTATTGTTTTGATAATTTTTCATTAAATACAACATTATTATTTTTATTATCGCTTATAGTAAAGAATATAGTATTCACACTATTACCAAAATTCATAGTATAAACATATCCTTCATATTTTACTGACTTTACAGTCATATAATTAGCTGCAGATTCAGAATTAACAGTAAGAGTTTCATCAATTGCACTGCTTCCAAGATCTATAACTCTTAAATTATTATTTTCCTGCTCATTAATTGTTACAGCAATCTTTCCAGTTTCATTTTGATAAATACCTTTTCTGCTTTTAAATTTCACTCCAGATGAAGATCCGTAAGGCGAACTGCATGAAATAAAAATTAAAGAAAGTAAAAATAAAGATATTAATAATAAAATAATTTTTTTGCGCATTTTATTCATCCTAACATTATATAGTATATATTATATAAAAAATATTTTGTTTGTAAATAGTAATTTAATAAAAAAGCGGAGAGAGTTTTTTAATCCCTCCCCGCTTGATTTTTTAGTTATAATTATTTAATTTATTCTTTTATATATGGATCTCCATAATCTCCGGAATTGATAGCATGATCTGGAGTTTTTAAAGCCCCAGTAGAAACATATAGATTCTTATCTTTATATTCTTCCATAATTTCTACAGCCCAATATCCGGCGCCTAAGAATCCCCAAGCTTTAGGATCATAATATGCCGCTTCTAAATGATTAACATTATTTACTTTATTGAATGTATAAGTAGTTGTTAATCCTTTATCAATACCATTTTCATAATACTGAATAGATTTACCAGTATTATCAACTACATATGTTGCTCCGCTTGAGCGCTTATAAGTTTTACCTTTTATTACATCGTAAATATAAGGACCTGGGTCTTGATAATTGTATTCTCCAACCTGACCGCTTGATTTAAATAGCTTAGTAGGAGACATAGAATCAACACTAAACTCTATCTTAGTAATAGTATTATTAAGTGAGTCATTATATTTATAAATACCTTTAGTATCAGATGATTTTTCATATCCGTAATATTCAACTCTCGAACCTTCTATAGGCTGATCTGTATACCAATCTATTTGTTCATAAACTATTGAAGCACCGCCTGAAGAGAATGTGTATCTCTCTAATTTTGTACTGTCAGTTCCATTTCTCACCTCAAATACTCTTCCAGCAACAGCATTCAAGAATGGATCTTTAACTAAAGAGCCACTTCCAAGCACAGCTTTCCAACCATAAGATGCATCTCTAAGTATATCTGTAGGGAAAGCCAAAGAACCTGTCGACATTTCCAATACACCGCCTAATGAAGTTACTCTTAAAGCCCAATATCTAGGGAACCAAGTATCCTGCTGTTTATAAGCAGCTTTGAAATATTCTGTTCCAGTTTGTGTATAGTCATAATTTATACTTTCTCCACTAGAATAAGTAAATGTTAAAAGTTTTCCGTCATCGCTGAATTTATAAGAATAACTTTTATCTTCAGCTATATATTCACTTCCTCTAACTATATCTAAGAAGAAAGGACCTTTATCTGTAGCTGTACAATCTGCCAATGCAGAACCTTCTCCATTATATATCATATTAGGATTAATACCTAATTTAATAACAAGAGTTTTACCATTAGATGTATATGTAGCTTGTAAGCCATTTACATTATCTAATTTATATGTTGTAGAAACATCTTCTTGCTTATAAACCATCTCTGTATATGTAAGTTCTGTAGCATCATTATTAAATACATATTTATAAGCATTCAAACTATTTCCATTACCGCTATTAGGTTCTTGGTAATTTCTATAGAAATATGTTTTACCTTTTACTGTTTCAACAAATTCGCTAGGTATAGAACTCTGATCTATATATGCCACATAAGAAGCTAAAGTACCTGTCATAGCCATATCTGGATTTATCATACCTACTTCAGTAATAGCACCTGATATTTGACCATCTTTTATACCATTATAGTCACTCAATTTTATACCCCAGAATACGCTTCCAGTTTGACTATAAGCTGCTTTTGACTCTGAAGGATCTGATTGTTTACTAAAGTAATATGTTATAGTTTTACTTCCTTCAGTATACTTAAATGACATACCATCAGCACTAAATTCATAAGTACGATTTTCATCATTATTCACAAAAATCTTACCAGCAACTCTGTATATAAAGTCTGGACCTGGATCATTATAATTTAATATATATTCTCTACTTCCATCTTTTAATTTATTATAATCTTCAATACCATTTATTATAATAGCTTTACCTGAAGAATTAGTATATTCTGCTGATGTTAATCCTGCTACCTTACTAAAGGTATAAGTTTCTGTACCCATATCTCCATCATAGAAATGTTCTGCTGTAAGTGTTACAGTATTAGCTGTACTATCAAATGTATATGTATATAATACTAATTTATCTCTTATACCATATTGTTTATCTTTGAAATTATTCAATACAGTGCTAGGATCTATTGTAGAAACATCTACTTTCAAGTATGGAGAACTTCCTTGACCATTCTCTTTATGTTCTGCCATTTTTTCAAATTCAGTGTGAATTTTAGGCATATATTCTGTAGGAGCAGCAACAAATTCTTTTCTATAGTGTTCATATAACACAACAGATCCGTCTTCTTTAACATAACCTATAGGGTCATATTCAAAGAAAGGACGTTTATCTCCATGTTTTTCTATAGCTTCAAATGAAATAGGTACCTCATCTCCTGCTACATTTTGTGTTCCTGTAATAGCTCCAAAGGCAAATATAAATTTAGAATAAGTATCTACTGCTATTAAATATTGCCTAAGTGTAGCTACGGAAGCTTTTCCATTTATAGAATAAAAATTAAATCTGTCTAATCTTCCTTCCAAATAACCTTCTTTACTATATAAAGGATTATTAGCAACATACTGATAAACTTTTAATCCAGTTATTGAAACATTTCCTATTATACTGCCGGCATAATTTTCCCCGTCTTTTCCATCATAATAATTTGCTGGAATATTATTCCAATCCATTACACCTGATATCCAATATCTAGTATCATCTTCAAAAAAAGTATATATAGGAAGTTTATCTTTTTGGAAACTAGCTTTAAATAGCCAAGTTTTAAATTTGCTGGCATCATACCCCCCATAAGTAGGATCATTCCAATCACCATTTTTGAAAGGATCTTCATTTTCTGGAACTTCTTCTGGAGGAGTTTCTGGAGTTGTATCTGGAATTTCTCCTTGTTCAGAATCTGAAGCACTTTTATTATAATAATATCTAGGATTAAAGAAATGTCCTCCGCATGACATCATAAAAATAGATATTATAAGCAAAAATAATAAATGAGTCTTTTTCATATAATTTCCTTACAATTTATAAAACAATGTTTAATTATCCTTTGAATGCTAAACCTAATGTTATACCAAAATCTAATGAATTTATATAATAAGATTTTAATGGTGTTTCTAATGTAAAATTAGGGTCTTTTACTGTTTCCATTAATTTATATAAACTGTCTGGCATTGTTATATATCCTGGGGCATATACATTAAATCTTGTATAAGCTCCCAATATTACTTCTACTCTATCATTAATAGGCTGATTATATTCTATCATAAATTTAATGCTGAACATAACTGGGTTCATATTTTTTATCATAAAATCACTAACTATTATTTCTCCAATTTCAGGTGCTAATATAGTGCTATCACTAGAATATGCTAAATATTCAGGTGATAAATCTGCTATAATTTTACCTCCTAAAAGAAGTCCTAATGATAATCTGCTGTTTAAAAAATAAGCCTTAGTGCCAACTCCAAAGCTTATAACAGGAGCATAGCTTACGTTAATATACATATCAGCTATTCCATTTCCAGAAACCTGACCGGCAAAACCATTACCAACACCTAAAGATCCAAATAAACTCATACCACTGAATTTAGAAGGATCCATTCCTCCAAACCATCTTTCAGAACCGAATAAATAACCAAGTTCAGCTTCTCCATCCATTGTATAACCTACTCCACCTTTCATATATGTGGCACCTAATTTTTTCAAATCAGAATCACTTATAGAAGGCATAGTTGCAGTACCATTAAAGTTTGCCTTTAATGCCCAAATAAAACCTTCATCAAAACCGTAAGCCGCTGAAAAGCTTGCTAATAATAAAATGTTAATAAATATCTTTTTCATCATAAATTAATTTTCTCCCACTAATTAAAATCGACATAATATTAAAAATGTTTATATCAAATTGTACTATCTTTTTGACATAAGTAAATAGTGTTTTGCTATTGTTTTACAAAAAATTTACTATTATGTTTTATTATTAAAATGAAATACTACATATCAAACATATATATTAGACATTTAATAATTTTTGTATTATCTTTTTTAGACATTTTTTATATAATGTTGATTTTTACATAGTTAATTTATACTATTTTTATAGATTTAGTTTTTAATAGTATCTTTATAATATTTAATTGTTTTATATGGGGGCTTTAATTGAAAATTTATTATGTTACTATACCAATTAACATAATCAAATCTATCAACTTCAGACATTATTGAATGTTTTTCATCTGAATGTATATCATATTTAGCAAACATCATTGCTATAGTCTGTACAATATAATAAGCAAATATATCTTTCAATTCTTTATTATCTAATCCGGAAGTTAAAAATTGATAAGTACTTATTATAGAAATTGATTTACAAGGATTTATATTATTATTTTCACAAACTATTCTATCTACAAATCCACCATCTGCAATAGATTTAGCACTCATTCCTCTATAATTTGAAGTTAATGGCATATTTATTATTACTATAGAAGTATCTCTAAATTCATTAGCTACTATTCGCCAATATAAAGAAGTAAAAATAAATAATCTTTTAGCATCTAGCAGCTCATTTCTTCCATTCACTGGACTATTCCAAACATTAAGTATACTCTGCTCATAAGACGGAGCTATATTTTTTGCTATAAGCTTTAAAGGAGTTCCGTATTCATATCCGAATAATTTTTTTATATTGGCACTAGTTTCATTAGAAAGTGAATATAATATATCTTTTTCTAATTGATCATAATCTATATTTTTTATATCTATAAAATCTCTTTTAAATATATCAGAATTTTCTATTATTACTTTTCTATTGTCTGAATAGAATTTATTAACATCTACACCATTTTTAAGATTATATTTTATTTTGTAACCTAGTATATCATAAGTGAGTTTTGATAAATCATCATCAAAAATATCGAGAAAATCTCCTGGAGTAAAACCAAGAATATTATCATCTTCTATGTAGGTTATATTAACATTATATATTTTATCTTTATTGAGAGGCTCATTACTTTTTTGACATGATACAAAGAAAATCAAAAATAATAATAATATATTACTCAGGTATCTCACCACTTACACCCATAGCCTCAACTTTTTCAGTCTCTATATAATATTTTATTTCTCTAGCTCTTACAACACTTTCTTTCTGTTTTAAATAAGGACTTTCTCCCCAAAGTCTTAAATATTTCTGCTTATCAAAATAAGTTGCCCAAGCACTTTTTGAGTTCATATCTTTACCTTCTACATATACATTTCCATTAGCACGTAGTTTTTCTTCATCATTAAACATCTGCATAGTTACAGAAGTAATCTTAATGCTTCTATCCTCTACATAAGCCTTAGGACTTCCGCTTACTGTAGCAACTTTAGTATCCGGATCTAGATGCAGTAAATCACCTTCTAATGATAAACTCTCATCATAGTCAATCATAACAACATCGTTATGAAATATAACATCTTTAAACTTTTCATCTTTTTTATATTCTATCCATTCTCCAAAGGCTATAATTCCCCTGTCAGGCATTCTAACAGAAGGATCTTGATACATGTAAATATGTTCATTATCTATTTCATATTCTATGTAACCGCCTTTAAGTATCATGTTCTCTTCATAAAAATAGGCTGTAACATTGCCATATGCATATAAAGTACGAGTATTATTATCTTTTCCGCCATATTCATTCAAAAATAATCTATCTGCCACTACAATATTATAATTACTTACATTATCTTTTTTCTTATTTGTTTCAGAAGAATTTATATAGTTATTAGTTTGAAGTACATATATTTTTCCTCTTCCCATAACATTAGCAGTTGCTGTTTTAGCATTATACTCTAATATTTCACCTTCTAATCTATCAGAACCTTGGTAAAGTCTAGGGTTTCCTGTAAGATATGCTGTTTCTTTATCCATATCATAGATCAAATTATCAGCATAACCATCTGTTTTTCTTTTACTCTCAGTATCAACATGCGTTAAATGTACATTACTTATGGCTTTGGCTATTGGAGTATTGAAATCTCTTTCCATAAACGAACTTCTTATAGTCATATTATTAGTAGGAGATCTTAAAACTGGTTTATTTTTTACATAAGCGTATCTAGTTTTACCATTATAACTTGCATATCCCCCTGATATTGTAGACCCATTAGTTTTACTTAAAAGTTTAACACCTCCACTAAATGTAGCCAATTCTGTTTCTTGATAGAATGTCATAACATGACTTGTAATTACAGCAGATGAATCTTCCATTTTGGAATTACCTGTATATTGAAAAACTTTTGTTTTATTATTGTATGTAAATTTATCAGCACTTCTTCTTGATTGAGCAATTAAAGATAATGCCAGTATAAACAGTATTATTATAACAAAAATTTTATTGATCTTCAGCAACTGGCACTCCTATAGCATCACCTTCATCAGTTTCATTATATATAGTGATATGTTCTAATCCCATATCCCCTTCCATGCTGCTTCCTGTAAGCCAGCTTCCATCTTCTTGCTCTACACGTATAGGAACAGGACTTTTAAATTGCTGTTTTTTATTATCCCATTGTAAATATTCTGTATAAAGAGTAGTATTATTAGATGATTTTACAATAACATTTGTATATACTTGAGTAAACAGTGTTTCCTGATTTACGGTTATAAATTCCCCAGATACACTAGCCGCTATCGTATTATTAGAATCATAAGTATATGTTCTGCTTTCATAAAGTTCAACAATTTTCTTTTTATTATAAAATTTAGCATTAGTTGCAAAAGAATCTAACTGCTTAAAATTAGTATCGTAACTTTCCCTTCTAAAACCATAAAATTCCATATCTGGCGGAGGTACAAAATCATCTGATTGTTTAAATTCTTTTCCAATATCATTAAAATTAGTGCATGAAACACATAGCAGTAAAAATAAAATATTAAAACTTACTAATAATTTCATTATAAATACCCTTAGATCTAAGTATCATATCTATTACTACTCTAACAGCACCATATCCGCCTCTTTTACTTATTATAACATCAGCAACTTTCAAAGCTTCATAATGGGCATCTTTAGGAGAAAAAGATATACCTACATATCTCATAACACTTAAATCTATTAAATCATCTCCAATATAAGCTATCTCTTCCTTTTTTAAACCATATTTTTCCATTAAAGTTAAAATAACAGGCATTTTATTTTCTTCACCAAGTATCAAATCTTCAAAACCATGTTTTCTAAATTTATCAAATCTTGTTTTTATAGCATTAGAATTACTTCCGGAAATAACAGCAATTTTTATACCAGCTTTTAGTGCTAAAACTACCCCCATACCATCTTGAGTATGAAAAAATTTACTTTCAACACCATTATCATCAAATATTAATCTGCCATCCGTCATAACTCCGTCTATATCGGATACCAAAAGCTTGACTTTTTTAATCTTATTTTTATTAAATAGATATGAAATATGATCTCTGATATTCATTTTAAGAAACTTTTATTAAGTATTAGGACAAAACATTTTGGGGCTTACAGGACTCGAACCTGCCCACCCGGTTTAGGAAACCAGTGCTCTATCCTGATGAGCTAAAGCCCCTTATAATAAAGAAGCTATTAAGTCTTATAATAATCGGAGAGTGTGGGACTCGAACCCACATGGGTGTTAGCCCGGCGGTTTTCAAGACCGCTGCTCTACCAATTGAACGAACTCTCCAAACAAATATGAAAGGTATTATAACATATATAAAATTTATTTCAAGTTTTTTTTTACTTAAATTTAAAATTCATCTTTAAAAAAGGCCCTTCTAAAATAAAGTCCATGTGCTGGTGCTGTTACAAAAGCCCTTGCTCTATCTTCACTTTTTAATATATCTTCTATAAAATTAATTGGCATTTTTTTCTTCTGACCTTCTACCAAAGTACCTACTATTATTCTAACCATATTATGCAAAAAAGCATTGCCTCTAATAATAAAATATATAGTATCTCCTTTTCTTATGGCTTTGACTCTCTCTAAATATCTAAATTTAGAATCATTTTCATCTTCTGTAGAACAAAATGATGTAAAATTATGCTCACCTATTAAATATTTCGCATATTCATTGATTAATTTTTCATCTATAACATTTTTTCTATAAAACCATGAATATCTCTCATAAAATGGAAAAGATGTACTACTGTTATGAACTATATACAAATATTCTCTAAATGTAGCTGAAGCCCTAGCATTAAAACTATCAGGCATCTCTTCAGCTTTTATTATTCTTAAATCTCTATCCAAATATGAATTCAAAGCTATATGAACTTTATGTATTGGAACAAGCATTTTAGGAACTCTAAAATTAGCAACTTGTCCCAAAGCATGAACTCCAGCATCCGTTCTTCCGCAACCGTATATAGTAATCTTTTCTCCATATACTTTCTGAACAGCTTTATATATCTCTCCCTGAACTGTTCTTAAATTAGGTTGTATCTGCCAGCCATAGAAATCTGTACCGTCATATTGTATTGTTATTTTTATGTTATTCATATATTTATCAAAAAAGAAAAGCCCATATAAATACTTATACAGGCTTTTGTATAGTCATAAAATTATAATTATTATAAATCTGCAGGTATTGTAATATTTAATTTTCTTGCTGCATTAGTATTAATTTCTAATACAGGATTTTGTATATATTCTATAGGCATATCTGCAGGTTTAGCTTCGCCTTTTAATATTTTTACTGCCTGATTAGCTGTTAATTTTCCTAATTCATAGTAATCTATACCATAAGTAGCAAGTCCTCCAGCATTAAGCATAGCAGCTTCTCCGCATATTACAGGTATATTAGCAGGTCCTGTAACACCTATAACATTTGCCATACCAGCTGATACCATATTATCTGTAGGCACATATATAACATCTACTTTACCTACTAAACTTTGAACAACCTGCTGTAAATCATTAGGAGTTGTTACTGTAGCATCTACATAAGACAAACCTAATTCATCGGCTTTTGCTTTAGCTATATCTATTTGAAATTTAGAATTCTGTTCACTTGAGCTATATAAGAAACCTATATTTTTAGCTGAAGGAACTAATTTTTTTAAAAGCTCCATTTGTTCTTTTACTGGTGTCAAATCTGAAGTACCTGTAACATTTCCGCCAGGCATTTTATTATCAGCTACCAATTTTGAATCTGCAGGATCTGTAACTGCTGTTATAAGTATAGGTATATCTTTAGTTAAATTAGCTACTGCTTGTGCTGCTGGTGTTGCTATTGCCAATATCAAATCCACTTTATCATTAATAAATTTCTGTGATATTGTAACACAGTTTGCTTGTTCACCCTGAGCATTTTGATAATCTATTGTTATATTCTTACCATCTTCATATCCAGCTTCTTTCAAACCATCTACAAAACCTTTATTAGCCTGATCCAATGCAGAATGCTCCACAAGCTGAAGTATTCCTATTTTTTTAGTCATCATTACTCAAAGATGAAGTATTTGCATTATTCTTTTTTGAACATGATGCAATGAATAATAATGCAATTGATAAAGTAATAAATAACTTTTTCATTATTATACTCCTTAATAAAATTCAAATAATTACTATTACTAGTAGTATATAATACAGAACTAATAAAGTCAAATAAAATTTACATAACTAATAGATAATAATTATTTATTTTTCTCTAAAAATTCAATTATAGAATTATTTTGTGAACCAGATGAATCCTTTTCGAATCTATTAATATATCTTTCAATAGTTCCAAACATAGCAGATGCATTTAATGATAGAAAAATAACAAAAACTAAAAATATTTTTTATTATTCATAACAAAATTTTCTTTCTGAACTAAAAATAATATTATAGGAATATAACAGATAGCAAAAAGACCATAAAAATAATGAAAATAACCTTCTCCAAATGTAAAAACCATAAAACATAAAAGTGTTACAAATACTGACAAAATAAAAAATTTTGAAATCTCTAAAATAGATTTTTCTTTTGTATTATTATATTTATTTTTAAATATAGAATTAATCATATTTATTAAACAATAAAAAGAAAACATAAGACTAAGAATTAAAAATATTAAACCGTATATGTAATTTGGGGTTAAAGTCCAAAATTCTATAATATTTTTGAAACCGCTTAAATAATGAGATGACATTTCATTAGTAGGAAATAAAAACAATGATTGTATTTTAGCAATCACTATTCCTTCTGAATCAGAACTTTTTGAAAGCATTAATTTAGTATTATAAAAGCCATTATTTAACTCTGAAATTAAATACGGTAAATATTCTAAAAATGATAAAAAAACTCCTAAAATCCAATATTTTAAATATTTAACTGTACTTTTATATTTTATAATTAAATAAAATATCATTGAAGGAATAACTGAGAAAAATGATGCAAAATGTCCTTGTGCTATAATCGCTAATATTGGAAAAATAAAAATAGATGAAATAATACCTTTTTTATTAACTTCTCCAGATGTATATATATACTCATAAAGAAAAATAAAAAATATAAAACTAAATATTAATGCTATATTAGGATTCCAAAAATTAGTCATAGCCTTCACTACATATCCATTGAGTAAAATGAGAGGCGACATAAGTGAACATACAAAAAAACCCAGTCTTTTATAAAGCCAAAATATAAATATAGATATTAACAAAAGACTAAAAAAATAATTGATAATTTTAGCTATGTATAGATTCTCATTTGATAATTTATAACATAGAGTGTAATATATATAATAAGCTCCGCCTGGAACTCTTGCGGTTTTAAATTCATCTTCATAAGTATCTGACAATTCAAACCTTGTACTAGTTATTGGAATTTCTCCTTTTTTATACCATGTATACATATCATAAAAATGCTGAAAATCATCATAAGTACTTCTTATTGGAATAATATTAAAAGATAATATAATATTAAGTATAAATGAAAAAATAATTAAATATAGAAGTATGATTTTCACATAATTTTTATTGATGAAACTATTCATTCTTATTATCCGTATAATTTAAGATAGCTTATTATACTAATAATATTATAAAATACAATAAACTAAAAAATCATTTTCTATAATTTATAACAAATATTGAAAATAATATATTTTATGATATTATCATTTATAATATTTTAATTTTATATGAGGAATAAAAATTGATTAGACATTCCAGACCTACTATAAGAAAAAAAGATTTAGAATCCGCTTTAAGAGTAATGATTAGCGATAATCTTGCTACAGGCGATGTTATACAGGAATTTGAAAGAAACTTTGCAAGTTATTTTGGAAAAGGTTTTACAGCAATATTTGTCAATAGCGGAACTGCTGCATTAGAGCTTATATTAAGACATTTAAAAGTCGGTGAAGGGGATGAAGTTATAATGTCATCTTTTCTTAATGCCTCCCCTCTTCAAGTAGTTACAAGTTTAAAAGCTACTCCTGTTTTAATAGACATAGACGAAGATAGCTTTCAAATATCTATGGATAATGTCATAGAAGCAATAAATGAAAAAACTAAAGCAATTATAGTTTCTCATATGTTTGGAAATTGTGCATTAATAGATGAGCTTGCTGATATAAAAGTGCCTATTATAGAGGATGCATCTCATAGTTTGGGCGGAAAATATAGAGATACTTTGCTTGGAAGCTTCGGAGATTTTGCATACTTTTCTCTTTCTGCAACTAGAATGATTACTTCAGGTGGTGCAGGTGGAATGATACTTACAAAGAAAAAAGGAATGGATGCTATAAGAGATATTATTCATTATGATAAAAAAGAAAATTTTATTAGAAGATTCAATTATTGTGCAACAGATCTTCAGGCTTCAATAGGAATAGAAGAACTTAAACATCTTGAAAGAATGGTTGAAGTAAGAGGAGATATAGCTTCATTTTATGATAATGCAATACTTGAAAGTAATTTGATGAAATTATCCACTCATGACAGTGAAAGTCCTTCATATTATAGATATGTATGCATGCTAAATGGAAGCATGAATATATATGATGCTATAAAAATGTTTGAAAGACATAATGTAGAAGCGGCAAGACCTATATTCAAGCCTTTGCATCAGTATCTCAATTTACCTAATGAAAATTATCCTAATACTGAGAATGCATATTTGAAAAGTATATCATTGCCTATATATCCTACTTTGCAAAAAAATGAGGCTGAACTTATTTGTAAACTTATAAAGCAGATAAGATAATAATATACTTTTTAGTGATTATATGGGAAAATCCTATGGAAATATTTGAATATGATTTTATGCGTAAAGCTTTCCTAGTAGGTATTATGCTTGCCGTAATAATACCTTGCATAGGAGTGGTCGTTGTATTAAAAAGGCTTTCTATGATAGGAGATGCTATATCACATACTTCACTTGCTGGGGTTACATTCGGATTAGTTTTTAATATAAATCCAATAGTAGCTTCAATCATATTCTGCATACTCTCTGCATTATCAATAGAGTTTATAAGAAAGAAAATAGCTAAATACGGTGAGATGTCTATATCTATAATAATGTCTTTGTCTATAGGAGTGGCAGGGCTTCTTTCCGGATTTGTAGCTAACAATTCAAACTTTAACAGTTTCTTATTTGGAAGTATTGTTGCTATAAGTGATTTTGAATTGAAATTAGTAATATTAATAAGCTCTATATCAATACTAATTTTCATTTTCTTATACAAAGAAATTTTTTATATAACTTTCAATGAGAGATTGGCAAAACTTTCAGGAGTACCTGTAAATAGGATTAATTTTATTTTCACAATATTAACTGCTGTTACTGTATCAATATCAGCAAGGGCTGTAGGAGCTTTAATAGTGTCATCAATGATGGTAGTACCTGTTGCATGTTCTATGCAGGTTGCTAACAGTTATAAAAAAACTATCATTTTTGCTGTGATATTCAATCTATTTTTTACAATATTAGGAATATTTATTTCTTATTATCAAGGTCTTAAACCCGGAGCTACTATAGTTTTAATAAGTATTATTACTTTTATAATTATAATATTATTAAAATCCGTATTATCATCAAGGCATAATGCTGCATAAAATTTTATTACATATGCCCACCCTCTAAATTTATAATCTAATTTTATACTATAACATTATATTTCTTTTTTGCTTTTTCTGTAATTATAACACCCACCCTAAATTTTATTTAAATTTTTAACCGTCTCAACGCACGCAAAATGAAATTTAAAACATAGATTGATTAAAAATAGAATTTAAATTATATCAAAAAACCCATACACCGTGCGTTGAATAAAATTCTAAATTTAATCAAAACTTGGGCGGGGGCTAAAAATTCTAATTGGGCAGCAAATATCATGAAGATTAAAAATCACAAAATAAAGCAATAAAGAATAAAGGGCGGGGTATATAAATAAATCAACAAGAACAAACACTATCGCTGTTAGGATGCTTATGCTTATGTGAAAGCTCATCATATATTTGTTTCTTTTCAAGCTCTACTAAAGAACCTTCTTCAAAACAAAATACCCTGTTAGATATATTAGACATCTTCTCTACATCATGCGTAACCATTATTATAGTTACTTTCTTTTCTTTATTTAAATCCTGTAATATTTTGTATATTAAATCAATAGTTTCTCTGTCCACACCATTTGTAGGCTCATCAAGTACAAGCAAATCAGGTTCAGATATCAATGTCCTTGCTAAAAAAACTCTTTGAATCTGTCCGCCTGAAAGTTTGGATATCATTCTGTTTTTATACTTTTCCATACCCAAAAGCTCTAATGCATTTATAACTTTCATACGATGAGTCTTATTCGGAAATTTAAATAAACCTATATCGGCAAAGTTATTAGACATAACTATTTCATATACAGTAGCAGGAAAATTCATAATTTTGGAATAAGCATTCTGCTCCAAATACCCTATTCTTTTCCAATCTTTGAATTTATTTATATCCTCTTCATATAGTTTTATACTTCCTCTAAATTGGCTAATCTCTCCTAAAATAAGTTTCAATATAGTACTCTTTCCTGCACCATTAGAACCTATTATAGATACGAAATCTCCTTTATTCACATCAAAACTTATACATTTAAGTATATCTTCTGAAGTATAACCAAAATGTACATTTTTAAACTCTATAATCTTACTCATAATATTATCTTAATTAAGCCCATTAGTTAAAGAAACAAGATTATCTTCCATAACAGAAAAATAATCTTCTCCTGCATTAATATATTCCTCGCTTAAAGATTCTATAGGATTTAATGTAAGTATTCTTACTCCTGTTTCTTTAGCTATAGAATCAACTAGCTTAGAACTAGAAAAATCTTCATAAAATATAGCCTTTACATCATTATCCTTAATAAAAGCTATAGTATCTGACATAGCCTTTGGATCTGCCTCATCTCTTGCAATAGCAACTTGATTTAAAGAATATTCTTCACAAAAATGTCCGAAAGCCGGATGAGTTACTACTAGATTAGTATTTTTTATATTTGATAAAACATCTTTAAAATGATTATCTAATTCATCTAATCTGTCAGCATAGTAATTATAATTAGAATTATAATAATCAGCATTAACAGCATCTATCTCTGACAATGTATTTTTTATATTCTCCATTTGTTTTTTAGCCTTTATAGGAGAAAGCCAAAAATGCGGATCTAATCCTTTATCATCAATATTGGAAGAAGTTTCTACATATTTCAATTCTTTTATACTATCTTTAACCGTATCAACCCAATGCTCCATTCCGCCGCCATTATAAATAAATAAATTAGCCTTTGTTAAATTAGCCATATCTTTTGAAGTTATTTCAAAATCATGAGGTTCTGATCCTGCAGAAGTCATATTATATACATCTGCTTTATCTCCGCATATCTTTTTAGCAAAATCATACATTGGATAAATACTAGCATAAACTTTTAGCTTATTATTTGAAACATCTTTATTATCTTTTGATACATTACTGCATCCTATTAATATTGATAATATAAAAATGATTGTTAAAATATTTTTCATTAGTTATCATATCCTTATTTCTAAATTATTATATATAATATTTTTATTATATATAATAATTATCAAATTTCAATATGTTTTATCATACTAACATTATAAAATATTATATAAAATTACATTATTAAATATAAGAAGTTTTTACCGAAAATATTTATAATATTATATATTAAATTTAGGATAATTATGAAATATATTGTACATGTTTTAATAGCAGCATTATTTATATTTTCATGCTCAACAGCAAAAGTTGCTCATATAGAAGAACCAAAAAATAACTCTCTTTTTGGAAGAAGGTTCAAATTGGTAAGTTTATATCCTGATATGAATATTACCATAGAGTTTACACCAGATACAATACATGGTTTTTCTGCTGTTAATAATTATTCATCTTCATATACTGTTGATGGGGATATATTTAACATACTATCTATTTCAATGACAAAAAAATCAGGAGCAAGTGATAAAATTGCCGCTGAAATAGAATATCTTAATATGCTGCAAAATGCTACTTCCTATACAATTAATGGAAAGCAGTTAATAATATATACTTTATTATCCAATGAGAATTTAGTCTTTGAAGAATTTTAAGTAATATGTTACAATGCATATAGGATATTTTAATGATAAGAAATTTTATTTTAATACTAAGTTTTACTATTATAATGTTTATAAGCTCCTGTGCTACAACTTCGCAGTCAATAAATGTATCTACAAGTACTTTAAATGGAAAAACTTTTCAGCTTACAAATATGTTTGAAGGACGCGGGATTACAATATCATTCTATAACGAAGAATTTTACGGATATAGCGGATTCAATACATATTTAGGAAAATATGAAATGCGCAGAGGTAATATGATTATATTTACAGATATGGTTGTTACTAAAATGGGCGGTGCATCAGAAGCAGTAGAAGAAGAAAAAAATATATAGAATTATTAAGTAAAGCATCTTCAATAGAACTTACAAGTAATAATCTTACAATTACTACTTTGGATAATGAAGTACTTATATTCAAAAGAATAAAATAATAATGAAAAATAAAAAACTTATATGTTTAATATTAGGTATTATTATATTCATTAGTTTATGGTATTTTACAGCTTTGAAAATAAATTCTGAAATAGTATTTCCAAATATACCAAATATATTAAAAAAATTTGCAGAAATATTATCTGAAAAATCATTCTATAAGGATTTATCATCAAGTTTAATTAGAGTATTAATAACATTCGCACTATCTTTTCTATTAGCATTTATAATAGGTATATCAGCAGGAATATTTACTCCTATTAGATATATATTAATACCAATAATAAATTTTATAAGGACAATACCTACTATACCATTAATATTAGTTGCCATAATATGGTTCGATAATAATACAGTGCCAATATTCGTTTCTATGCTTATTATTTTCCCAATAATGTATGATTCTATAACAAACGGCATAATAAACGTAGATGAAAAACTAATAGAAATGTCAATATCATATAATGTATCTTTAAAGACTCAGATAATTAATCTTTATATACCATATATTAAAGCATATATATTTACTGGAATATCTCAATCCATGGGAATAACTTGGAAAAGCATATTAGCAGCTGAAATATTAGCTTTGCCATCTTCTGGAATAGGTACTAAACTTTATGAATCTCATCTATATTTAGATAGTGTAAGTTTATTTGCATACTGTCTTATTGCAATAATATTTAATGGTATATTTGAAATCATTATAAGGATTAATCATGACAGATAAAATAAATGATTATATATTCAGATTAGAAAATATAAATCTTTCTTATAATGATTTGATAATATTCAAAAATTTTAATATAGATTTTCATTTGGATAGAATAAATATAATATTAGGTGCTTCAGGTTCAGGAAAAACCTCCCTATTAAATATAATATCATCAAAAATAAATAAAGATGATAAAGCATTCGTATATCAAGAGCCTAGACTTTTAGATTTTTTAACTTCATACAAAAATATAGAATATGTATTAAAAGACAAAATAAAAAATAAAAATGAAATGGATAAAAAAATAAAGAATGCATTAGAAATTACAGGACTAATAAATAATATAAACTCAAAACCTAATGAACTAAGCGGAGGAATGAGGCAGAGATTATCTTTAGCAAGGGCTTTGGCTTATGATTCAAACTTTATATTTATGGACGAGCCTTTACAAGGACAAGATATAAAAAGAAAAAAAGAACTTATTGATATAATAAAAAATATAAAATCAAAAACAAATAAAACTATTTTTTATGTTACCCATGATGTATATGAAGCAGTTATGCTTGGGGACTATGTATATATATTATCAAATAAAAATAATTTCACTCAATTAATATTTCAAACATATATTGATAATAACGATATAGAAAATCACCAAGCAAAACTTACTGATATATTAATAAATAATTAATTATGATACAGATGTAGTTTTAAGAAGATAAACAACATAAGCAATATATATAATCAAAAAGAAGCAGCCTTTTACTTTGCCTAAACTTTTTCCTTTTACAGTAAAAGCTAATAATAATAAGCCTACAAATACCATAATAGAAAAGTCCATCAAATAATCTTGTGCTTCGCTTAAAACAATACCGCCGAATTTAAATGAAGCCATAGATGATATACCTAAAACTCCTCCAACATTGAATATATTACTTCCTACTATGTTTCCTATAGATATATCAGCCTCTTTTTTAATGGCAGCTATTACACTTGTAACAAGTTCAGGTATGCTTGTACCTACAGCAACAACTATAAAACCTATTATATGTTCGCTTAAGAAATTTCTGAATATTCCTGTAACACCTTTAATAAATATGTCAGAACCAAATGCCAATGCCAACACAGCAACTATTATTTTGAATATTGCTCTTGCTATAGAATTAGTTTTAGTAGATGATGAAACTTCCTTCTCAAATACAGCTAATTCATCTTTATCTTTGGATATTACACTATATAAATAATAAACATATATACATAATAAAACTATAAGTATTACACCTTCAATTATAGATATTTTATCTCCGCTTAATCTTTTTGTACTAAAATTAAGAAGCATAATACCTAAAGCGGCATACATTATAAACATAGATATCATAGAAACATAATATGACTTTTTGCCGGCAGACATAGTCATAAATAAAGCAGATACGCCAAGAACAAATACAACATTAAATATATTACTTCCTATAACATTACCTACAGCAATGGCACTCTCTCCTCTCAAAGCTCCGAATAAACTTACAAAAAGCTCCGGCATAGATGTACCCATAGCAACAACAGTAAGCCCTATAACTATAGATGGTATTTTAAGCCTGTTAGCTACCATAACACTTCCATCTACAATATATGTTCCGCCCAAATATAATAGCAATATTCCTGCTACCGTAAAAACTACATTCAACAACATATTTTCCATTAAATTATCTTCCTTTATTTTTATTATTTAATTATTCTGTTTTATCTGTTTTATCTGTATTATTTGTATTTTCTATTTTTTCTATATTCTCTGTTTTTTCTGATGAAGATTGTTCAGTACTATTGTCTTCTTCTTTTGTTTTATCTTTTTTATTTAATGTTGATGCTATAAATACTATTATAAATATTAATAATATAACAAGCACTAATGCAGTGGAAAGCCATAAAGGAGAAAGAACCCATACCCAACTCCAAGCAACAGCTTTGAATAATTTCAATATAACAAATATTATTCCCAAAAATGCAAAAAATATAACGGCTATATTCAATACTGAAAATTTATTAGCAGCTATTACTTCAGATGTACTGGAATTTTCTTGTTTAATATCATCTGATGAACTGCTTGAAGCATTATCAGAAGCTTTTTTATTTTTGAAAAACATAGAATCAAAAGCCAATGCAAATATTACAAGTATAACTTCTATTAATAACATTACTAGAACAAAATACCAGCTTAAATCAATCAATACTTTTGATATTTTTAGTAAAGATACTATAATTATAAATACTGGCAGTAATCTTGAAGAAAAATTTAGTAAATTCTTAATAAGATATAAAGTTGCCATAGTAAAAACATTTTTCACTTTTCCCATAATATAAATCCTATAAAAAATATATATCTAATAATATATATTATTTTCATTAAATTTTAAATAAGTATTTATAATATTTTTACATTATATAAAGATGGTATGGGACAAGAAATAATCCCATACCATAATTATGAATTTATTTAGGGTTACTCGGATTTCACTTGTATAACTAATATCTTGAATGCTTCTATAGCCTTCAATGAATGAGGAACATTAGCAGGAATTAATATAGATTCTCCAGATGACGTTTCATATGAAGTTCCATCAACTATTATTTCCGCCTTTCCTTCAATTACTGTAACTAAAACATCTCCTGTGCTTGTATGTGTAGAAATTTCTTTGCTTTTATCAGCTGATATTATATTCATAGCTAAACTTTTTCTATCAACTAATGAAAGCATAGATATATCTTTAATTGTTACTAAATCTTTTAAAGCAACTACTTTTTTATAATCTATATTATTAATATAATTCCCCATATATAAAACCTTGATTGTTTTGTTACTATTATCTAACTTATATATATAAAAATCTGTTGCTGCAGCAACAAAAAAGATTTTTTTGTAAAAATATTCGATATTAAGCAACAATAAATAATCATGCTTTTAATTTTTTAGCAGCCTCTACAAATCCTACAAATAAAGGATGAGGATTAGTGATTCTTGATTTTAATTCTGGGTGGAATTGAACTCCTATCATAAAAGGATGATCTTTCAATTCTACAATCTCAACCAAATCCGCATTTTTCATGCGTCCTGTTACAACAAATCCAGCTTTCTCCATTACATCTATATATTCATTATTAAATTCATATCTATGTCTATGTCTTTCACTAATTTCAGTTTTACCATATAATTTGTTAGCTAAACTTCCATCTTTTATATCGCAGGCAAAAGCACCTAATCTCATAGTACCGCCTTTTAATATACTTTTTTTCTGTTCTTCCATAAGTGTGATTATAGGATTCTTAGCGTTTTCTTTAACTTCTATAGTATTAGCATCTTCCAATTTAAGTACATTTCTAGCAAATTCTACGCTCATAAGCTGCATACCCAAACATATTCCTAAATAAGGTATATTGTTTTCTCTAGCATATTTTATAGCCTGTATTTTGCCTTCTACTCCTCTCTCTCCGAATCCTCCTGGTATTATAAGACCTTGAATATCTTTGAAATATTCTGATATATTATCTTTATTTTCTAATTCTTCAGCTGAAATCCATTCTATATCAACATTAATATCATTGTATATGCCGCCATGATTTAATGCCTCTATTAAAGATATATAAGCATCTTTCATAGAAATATACTTGCCCACTATAGCTATTCTTACTCTTTCATTTGTTATAGAAATATTTTTCTGCCTGATTATTAATTCTGTCCATTCTGTTAAATCTATTTTTGCAGTCTGCAACTTAAAATGTTTGCATACAACATCTGAAAGTCCCTGTGATTCAAGCATTATAGGTACATTATAAATATTAGGCTCATCAAAGTTTTCAAATACATTTTCTTTTGGAAGATTGCAGAATAATGCTATTTTTGATTTATGAGAGTCCTGTAAATGCTTACTAGTTCTGCATACCAAAATATCTGGTATAATACCGCTTTGCATAAGCTCTTTTACACTATGCTGAGTAGGTTTTGTCTTTATTTCTTCAGATGAACTTATAAAAGGAATCAATGTTACATGTATATATAAAACATTATCCTGACCTAATTCTGTTTTTATCTGTCTTATAGCTTCAATATAAGGCAAAGATTCTATATCACCTATAGTTCCGCCTATCTCTGTTATAACTATATCAGTTCTTTTTGTATCATTTTCTCTGTATATTCTTCTTTTTATTTCATTGGTAATATGAGGTATAACCTGAACAGTTTCACCTAAATATTTACCTTCACGCTCCATATTTATAACATGCTGATAAATTTTTCCTGTTGTAACATTACTAAATTTATTTAAGTTTTCATCTATAAATCTTTCATAATGCCCAATATCCAAATCCGTTTCTGCACCATCATCAGTAACAAAAACCTCACCATGCTGAAATGGACTCATAGTACCGGGATCTAGATTGATATAAGGATCAAATTTCTGTATAGTTACGCTTAATCCTCTAGCCTTTAAAAGTCTTCCTAATGAAGACGCTGTTATCCCTTTTCCTAAACCAGATACAACTCCGCCTGTTACAAATATGTATTTAGTATTCATATAATCCTCAATTAATTTTTTTATTTTTATTTATTATTATCAAACCTATTAACATTATCATAAATTAGTATTAAATCAAGTAATTATTAATTTTTAATTCAATCTATTTTAAATATTTTTCAAACCAATCTGTAATTTCTTTTAGCCTTCTAAGTCTGTGCTTAGGTTTTCCGCTTCTTGAAAGTTCATGATTCTCGCCCTTAAATAAACATATCCTAGATTCAACACCATAATATTTTAAAGCAGTAAACATTTGAAAAGCCTGACTCTGATAGCATCTGTAATCTTCTTCGCTATGTATGAATAATGTTGGAGTCTTTGCATTATTAGCATATTTTAACGGTGACTGTTCCCATAATTTATCAAAACCGCTGCATACATCTCCGCCTAATTCATCAGGATTAAAATAATAACCTATATCAGTAGTTCCGAAATCATCTATCCAATTTGATATAGAACGCTGAGAAGCTGCACATTTGAATCTGTCAGTATGTCCTATTATCCAGTTAACCATAAATCCGCCGTAAGAACCGCCTGTTACTCCTACTCTGCTTTTATCTATATTAGTGTATTTTGCAAGAACAATATCTGTAAACTTCATTATATCTTCATAATCTATAGTTCCGTATATTCCTCTTATATCAGCAAATGCATTTCCTTTTCCTTCGCTTCCTCTGGGATTGCAGAAAAATACAAAATAACCCATATTAGCCCAAACCTGCATTTCATTAAAAAATATTTCTCCGTAAGCAGTTTTCGGCCCTCCATGTATATCAAGTATTGCAGGATATTTTTTATTTTCATCATAATTTATTGGCTTTAATACCCAGCCGTCTATTTCAAAATTATTAGGAGTCTTGAATAAAACTTTCTCTGGTATTGATAAACTTTTTTCTTTTAATATATCTTCATTAAAATGAGTTAATTGTTTTTCTATTTCTTTATTAATACAATATATCTCTTCTAGCTTCAAATCTCTGAAAGCTATAAAATATATATAATCATCATTAGAAACATCAAAATAATTAACTGCTCCTTGTTTATTAGTGATATTTTTTATATTTCCTTTTAAATCTAAGCATTTAATATGGGCATTTTCATTTTCTGTGCCTACAAAATATATTTGATTTTTATAAACTCTTATATCCTTGCCGCCTCCAAAAGAACAATCAGTTCCTATCATATTTCCAAGTCCATTATCATAATGATATACAAGATTAATATTATTACTTTCATCTATTAAATAGAAACTGCTATTTTCATTGAGTCCGTATTTTTTCATGTCAGTCATAACAGATATGATTTTTTCTTTATTATCATCATCAATTATAAAATCAGCAAAGTATATTGCATATTTATTAGAATCTATAATAATTTTTTCTTTTATATTATTAATATCATTTATATCATACAAACGAAGTTCTGAAGTGGTAGGAGCTTTGTCTTTGAAAGAGTTTATAATACATAATACTTTACCGTCTTTATATTTAAAAGAATTAACATTACTGTATTCATCTGTAATGGCAGTCAATTTATTTTCTTTTTTATTATAATGATAGAGTCTATCCCTTTTCTTATTTGTTACACCAACATTATTAATCCAAAAAGGAATTTCATCAAATACTTCATAATCGATTTCTTCTTTAGCCCATTCTAAATAATTATCTTCTTTTCTTTTTTTATCTCTGTTAATATCGTAAACTGCTTTTATTAAAAAATTATTTTCATCTATAGAATATAAATCTATTACTTCAAGTTCAATATTAAATAAACTCTCAGCCTCTCCTCCGTTTATATTGATAGAATAAAGCAAAGAATAATCAATAAACTCCTCATATTTTTTGATTTTCAATTCTTCATCTCTTAATGATGATTTAAATATTACAGTATCATTATCAAGCCAAGAAACTAGAGAAGCATCTTTTACAGAAGTGAGCTTATAAATTTTATTTTTTTCAATATTATAAATAAAAGCATCTGAAACATAATTATTATTCTCATAATCCTGATTGCTTTTAACAAACAGTAAATTTTTATTATCTTTTGAAAGCTCTATATTTGATAAAAAATTGAATTTTAAAAAGTCTTTTATGTTTAAATTTTCCATACATAAATCCATTATTAAATAATTATGTTACCTAATCAAATTTGAATAATCATAAGCAATGTTAGCAGCAACACGGCAATTATTATAAACTAGTTCTTTATTAGCTTTAAGACTCTTATTTTCTGTTACGCTATGAAGCTTAGCCAATATATAAGGAGTGACATCTTTTCCTGATATGTTTTTATCTCTAGCCTCTTTTACTGTTTCGTCTATTATTTTATTGATGTAATTTTTATCCATTTCATATTCTTCCGGTATAGGATTACAAACCAAAACTCCGCCGTTTAAACCTAATTTCCATTTTGTATTAAGTATATTAGCTATATCTTTTGTAGTATCTATTTTATAATCAACTTTGTATCCGCTCTCTCTTGTATAGAATGCAGGGAAATTTTCTGTTTTATAACCAAGAACAGGTATACCGAAAGTTTCAAGATATTCTATAGTAAGTCCTATATCAAGTATTGATTTTGCCCCTGCACATACAACGGCAACATTTGTTTTGCTTAATTCCTGCAAATCGGCTGATATATCAAAAGTTTCCTGAGCATATCTGTGAACTCCTCCGATTCCTCCTGTAGCAAATACTTTTATTCCTGCTAAAGAAGCACCTATCATAGTAGTTGTTACTGTAGTAGCACCATCTTTTTTTAATGCCAGCATAACAGGTAAATCTCTTCTGCTTGATTTTGCTATATTTTTATTAGAGCCCATATATTCAAGTTCTTCTCTATTTAAACCTACTTTTATTCTCCCTTTTATTATTGCAATAGTTGCTGGTACTGCATTATTTTCACGTATATTTTTTTCAGAGTTTAAAGCACTTTCAACATTTTCAGGATAAGGCATACCATGTGATATTATTGTACTTTCTAATGCCACAACAGCTTTCTTCTCATGTAAAGCCTCTTTAACTTCTTCGCTTATATCTAAAAATTCTTCTAAATTATTCATATTTATTCTCCAATAATTTAATTAATTTTTATTCCAAAAATATCTTCTATTCTTTTTGTTACTTTATCAAAATTAGTATTATCATTAACTGTTTCCTCACTCTCCAAAGCAAACATAGCCATAACAGCCGCAAATTTCACTTTATAATCTAAATCATAATCGTGAAATATAGAATATACAATGCCAGCCATAAAAGCATCGCCTGCCCCTGTAGCATTTACAATATTAACCTTTGGAGCTTTAAGATAATATGCTTCATTGATATCATTATAAGTACCATAACATATACCTAAAGCCCCAAATGTTATATAGATTTCTTTGACGCCTTTTTCTAAAAATATTTTTACAGCCTCTTTTCCTTCTTCTATAGTATTTATATCTCTGTCAAGAAGAAAAGATGCTTCATTAGAATTAAGCTTCAAAGCATAAATATGTTTTTCTAATCCTTTTATATGTTCTGATTTTTTTATTGAAACGGCATCGGTAAGAAGTTTTTTATTTGGAAAGTTTTTTATAATGTATTCAAATATATATCTATTCATAACGGCATCCATAGTTATGAACTCAGCATTTTCTATAATATCTCTTATACTATCTAAATATTCGATATTTATATTCTCATCTAAAGTATCCATATCAGACATAGCTATTTCCATATCTCTGTCATTATTCATAATAGCTATATATGAAGTGCTGCTTCCATTCCTTACTATATAAGAAACATCAACACCTAATGATTTTATATTATTGAAAAGTATATCACCGAAAATATCATTTCCTATAGAAGTAATAAATTTTATATTTTTTAATCCTATATTCGATAAGTTATTAATGATATTTCTTTCTACTCCGCCTGTACATACTTTTATTTTTCCCGGATTGGATTCTTTTAAAAGTATTCTGCTTTTTGAAAATCCTTGTATATCTATATTTGAGCCGCCGATAGATACTATATAATTTTTCATTTAATGCCTTTTATATAATAATTATAATAACTATAAACAAAAAAACTAAAAAAAAATTAAAAAATTAATTCATTTCGACTCTGTCTAAAATACTTCTTGCTAAAGATCTGGAATCTGCATTTTCTATATCGCTTGCTAAAGATATTCCGTAAGTGATGCGTGTTACTCTGCCGTTAAAATTATTTTCTTTTAACGTTTTATAAATATATGATGCAGTTGTATCAGCTTCTAAAGATGCACTGAATGCTATCATTATTTCTTCTATATTATTTTTATTAACTCTTTCTATAAGTTCTCTTATTCTTATGTCGCTTATACCAATGCCTCTAAGAGGAGATATAAGCCCTCCCAATATATGATAAACTCCATTATACTCTTCTGTTTTTTCTATAGCAAGCATATCCGGATATGATTCTACAATACATATTTTATTATGCTCTCTTTTATCATTACTGCATATATCGCAAATATCATTATCACTCAAACTATAGCATATATTGCATAACTTAATATTTTCATGCAAAGAAGATAAAACCTCTGAAAATTCTTTTAAATATTCATCATCACAGTCAAATAAATACAAGGCAAGCCTCATAGCTGTCCTTGTACCTATTCCAGGAAGTCTTGATATAATCTGTGTAAGTTTATCCAAAGATTGTATATTATTCAAAATGATTATTCCTTTTTATTATCATCATCATTTTTATTATTCATATTATTCATCATATCATTCATCTTTGATATCATATCTGGAGTTATGGAATCCAAAGAAATATTTATTTTGCCATCTTTATACTCTACAGAAGTCATTTTACTTATATCATTAAACATTTGATTCATATCTTTGAAATTCATATTAAATAAATTAGGCTGCGGTTTAGCTTGTTCTCTTTCATTGTCAGAATCTTCTTCTTCTAATTTTTTTCTTAATTCATTTACTTTTGAAACAGCTTCATTGATACTTGAGCTTATCATTTCCTCCAATAATTCTTTCTGATCCTTTGCTAAAAGGCTCTCATCTATATTAAAACTAGTTATATTATATGATTTGTTCATAGTTAAAGATACTAAATTACCTGCTGAACTGTATTTTATACTATTTTCACTCATAATTTTATACTCCTTTTTATTAATATGATATAATATATATTCTTTTTAATAATTTATCAACAATAATAAAACAATATAAATTTGACTTTTTTATTCTAAGAATATAACATATACTAGGATAATTAAAATTGAAATAAAACTATATATAAGAATGTTTATAAGAAAAATTGTATTTTTAATATTGATATTTCCATCTATATTGCTATCTCAGCAAATAAAAAAAGAAATAGGTGAAACATACGAAAAGGAAAATATAGCTGTATTCGAAATACAAGGTACTTCATCTGGATATGGTGAAGATGTAGGTACTAAAATGACAGCATTAATAGAAAATTCATTAACAAGAATGAATAGATTTAATATAGTAGATAGGAAAAATTTAGATAAATATTTAAAAGAAATGGAACTTCAATTAACTGGTATTACAGAAAAACAAGTAATTGAAGTTGGTAAAATATATGGATATTCAAAAGCAGTAACAGGTAAAATAGTATCTGCTAATGTTGCAGTAGAACATAATGATGACGGCAGTTTCAGTTTATATTCTACAGTTGATATGGTACTTCAAATAGTTGATGTGGAAACTACTAAAATACTTTACTCTTCAAAATTACAAGGTTCTGCTTATTACAGCACTAGTACCTATCCTTCTTATTCTTTAAGAGAAAACCTTATAGATAATGCCTGTAATAATTTAGCATACAAAGTAGAAAATAAAATGAAAAGCATATTTAAAATAACATTAACTATAGCTGATGTGGATGGCGGAAA
Source organism: Brachyspira intermedia PWS/A (assembly GCF_000223215.1). Classification (NCBI taxonomy): domain Bacteria; kingdom Pseudomonadati; phylum Spirochaetota; class Spirochaetia; order Brachyspirales; family Brachyspiraceae; genus Brachyspira; species Brachyspira intermedia. The sequence goes on along the minus strand of NC_017243.1, from coordinate 1,079,160 downwards.
TGTTATATTACTTGCTGGTAAAAATCATGGGGTTAGTTCAAAAACTAGATTTAAAGTTTATTCAAAGAAAGAAGACATTATACTTCCTTCTGGAAACGTAATAAGTGGGGGATATAATTATAAAGGTACTTTAAGAGTAAAAGAACTTAATAATGAATATTTAATAGCAAAAATCTCAAGAGGAAATAACATATTACCAGGTGATATTGCAAGAGAAACAGTTATAGGAGATTTTGGATTAGGTATATTTTTAAATTATGCTTCTTATAATATACAGGCTACAGAAAAAATATATCAAAGCAGTTATAACCCAAATGCCGGAAAAATAAAAATATCATTAAATAAAAACGAATATGCTTTGGGACTGCATTTAAAAATGGGGTATAATGGGGTATTATTTTCACCAAATTTAAGTATAGGTATACTATTCGGCGACTTTTTAAAATCAAGTTATGCTGTAGATACTAGATTTAATTTTGATATTAATATAAATTTATATCAGGAAGTTTTAAGATTTGTAATTTCACCTTATATAGGTATGGGAATATCCTTTACAACTATAGGAGAAGTAATAGGAGGAAATTACTATACTGATAATTACAGCTATTTAAAAAGTGGATCTAAAATAGATTCAAGAGATATTATGTTTGGTATAGGAGCTATAGCTTCTTTACAATATAATGTTACAGATACTATAGGATTAAATTTAGGAGTTGGATATAGATTTTACACTAATCCTATTAATTTAGGCGTTTTCAGTGATGGTCATGAGGTTTCTTTACCAGAAAAGATTAAAACTGTTAATCTCACAGGATTAGAATTCACATTTGGAGCGTTTTTTATACTATAATGAGTACAAAAATTATATTAATACTATTTATCATATCAAACACATTTTTTGGTGCCTTTTATTTTTCAGATATAGCTAAGGAATACGGAACTAATGAAAATAATAATGCAGTGAAAAAAACTGTAACTGAAACAAATGAACAATTAAAAACTGAATATAATATTGATACTAATAGTGTAGGCTCATTCTTTAGTATGGAAGGTACAAATATTATAAATCAAAATGGAGTTGTAAGTTCTCCTGTTATATTAGAAGATACTTATAAAAGCAATCCTTTTAGATATACAGAAGTAACATTTATTTTAACTGCATTTTTCTCATACACTTATGCTACTTATATAACATTTGGATTATCCTCTATAGAAAATGCCAATGTTGTTGCTTCAACTACAGGAAGAAGTAGATATAAAAGTTTATGGATATCATCTTTGCTATTTGAAATAACAGCCGGATTATTTTGCGGAGCTGCTGTAGCTTATGACAGTTATCAAAGAGTTTATGGCAATAAGAAAAATGATGGATTCAGCTTTAGATTTATGCCATTTTATGAACCTGTAAATCAAGATGCTGGATTTGTATTTTCTTTGAATCACCCTCTTTAATAGATAAAATAAAATATTAATTATAATACCTAATTATAAATCAATTAATAGTAAATTAGTATTATAATTAATTTTAATAAAAAATTATGATGTAAAATACATAAATATTTATATATTAGATTTTATATTATAATAAATTTAACCTCTGGAAGTAATTATTTTTTTCTTTTTCAATTTTGGAAGTAAATTTTTATTTATAAGAAGTAAATATGTTATAAAGCATATAGCTATCATTGAAGCCAATATTAAAGCACCTCTGATATTAATATAATTATCATTTTCTTTTATATTTGAAGATGCTAACACCTCTTCATTATTTTTTGTTTCATCTTCATTTTTGATAATCTTTATAATCTTTTCGTTTTTAGTATCATCTAAATAACCGAATGTTTTAGCATAAGATAATATATATTCTTTATCAGTCTTTAACCTTTCTATATTATTTGAAATCTGAATTTTTCTTCTATTTAATTCTTCAACTTTCTTTTTTTAGTTTCTATAATAACTTTTTTAGCATCTAATGTAAGAAATCCTTTAGGACTGAATACGAATACATATACCATAAAAGCTATTCCAACTAATATGATACCATAGAATATTTTAGAGCTGATTCTCACATTGAAATACATAAAATTATTAACCTTATTAAATATACAACTTATTATCGGAAGTAATTCATTAAAGTTAATACTATTACATATAAATATTAGAACCATATATATTTTTATATAGTGTTTTTTATATTTAAAACACTGTAATTATTTACTATTTTTATATTACATAGAGTATTTACTACATTTTTGTTTGAATTTCTATTAACTTACTATTATCAAATCACAATTAAAAGAAAGCAAATACCATTTCAAAAGCACAATAATTATAAGAAATGTAAATAAAAAAGACATGCCCAAAAGCATGCCTTTTAAATTTTAAAATAAGAAATAATTATTGAAAATTAATTAACCTTTTTTTCCGCCCATATCCATATACTGACTGTACATAGGTGAAGGAAGTCCAAAACCTCCAGCCACAGGCATAGTTTCACCTGTTATAAATGAAGAATTATCGCTTGCAAAGAATAATACTGCATTAGCTATATCTTCAACATCTGCCGGTCTATTTAACGGTACATTCTTCAAAAATGATTTTAAAAATTCTTCTGACATACTCTCCATTGCCCCATCTGTTGCTACAAATCCAGGTAACACAGCATTACATCTTATATTATTTCTAGCATACTGAACTGCTATATTTTTTGTAAGGAAATTTATTGCTGATTTTGATATGCCATAAGCTAGTCTTGACATATCAGGAAAAATTCCGCCTACAGATGATATATTTATTATGCTTCCGCCTCCTGTTTTAATCATTTGTTTAACAGCAGCCTTTGAGGGAAGATAAACACTCTTTAAATTTTCATTAACTATTTTAAAAAAGGCTTCAGTGTCCCCATTAACTAAATCAAAATCTTTACTAGTATCAGTGGTACCGAAATTATTTACAAGTATGTCTATTCTATTTTCTTTTTTTATAACATCTTCGATCATAGAAGTAAATGTTTCTTCTTTAGTTGCATCAAAATATACAACATCAGCATCGCCTCCGTTTTTTATTATCTCATTTGCTACTTCTTTTCCTGCATCAAGTCTTCTCACAGCTAAATAAACTTTCGCACCATTTTCTGCAAGCTTCTTTGAGCATGCTAAGCCTATCCCCCTTGTAGATGATGTTACTAATGCTATTTTTTTATCTAAAAGTTTCATAACCATATATCTCCTTTATATTTTATGATTACATTAAATTTAATAAATATTTTTATAATTAAAATAACTATTTTGAATATATAGTTCTGTATTTAATAAAAAATACCATAGCAATGATAAAAGTTATAACTTCTGTAATAGGCATAACATACCAAATGCTATCTTTAACAAATATTAAAGGCATTATAAATATTAAAATACCGCTTATTATAAGTCCTCTTAATACAGCAATTATAAAAGAAGATGAAGGCTTCATTATTGCCTGAAAATAATAAGTTGCATATACATTGAAAGGCAATATTAAAAATGATATAAAATAGGTTCTCATAATATTTTTTGATATGGACAAAGCTTCTTCTGAAGGCTTCATAAATGCTTTCATTAAAAAATCTGTATTAAAGTATGTGAATAAAGTATATACTATACTAAGAACCAAAGCTGAAAATATACTACATTTTACTGCTGATTTTATTCTATCCATTTTGCCAGCACCTAGATTAGTTGATATTATAGGCTGAGCTGCCTGCCCTATTGTATAGGCCGATGACTGAACTAATATATTAATATTTATTATTACAGAATAAACTGCCAATGCTGATGTTCCGAAATATTTCATTATCTGCCTATTAAACATTAAAGCTAGTATTCCCATCGCTATATCTATAAAGAATGTAGAAAAACCAATAGAAGCAATATTTTTTGATAATGAAAATAATTTATTAACCTTTTGAAATTTCAAAGTATTTTTTTTAGTAAATAAATGCGATATCAATATAGAAGCAGTAATAATTTGACCTATAGCTGTTGCAAGTCCAGCACCAAATATACCCATATCGCATATAAACACAAAAAAATAATCGCCGAATACATTGAAAATACCTCCTGCCATAACTCCTAAAGTGGCTTTCATAGGTGCATTATCGTTTCTAAGAAATGCTGCAAAAAATTGACTGAAAGCAAATAAAGGAAGAATAATTTTTATAGGAAGAAAATATCTTTTAGCTAAATTGAGCAGTACTTCATCAGCACCGAAAAAATAAAGTATATTATCTTCAAATATTAATGATAATATCCAAACTATGAATATGACTGCAGATAAAGCTATAAATGAGGCGGTAAAGAAATTATTTTGTTTATCATATTCTCCTGAGCCTTTCGCCTTACTGAAAAGTACAGAACCTCCTATACCAAAAAGAAGCCCTATACCATATATTACATTCCATATAGGAGCAAATACAGCCAAAGCAGCAGCCCCATTATCACCCTCATATTGTCCAACCATAGCAACATCAACTATAGAATAAATTGCCGCTATCAATGCACTTCCAAAACTAGCAGATAAATATTTAAAAAATATTTTTTTACATCTGTTTTTAGCATATCCATAAATAAACTCCAATATTAAAGTTTAAAAACAAAAAAGGCTGAATAAGAAATCTAATAATTAGACATCTTATCCAACCTTTGGTATTTTTTCTCTCCAATAAGTCCTCCGATGAACTTGGCATACATTATATCATATATCATTTATAAGTCAAATTTTGGACTAATATTTTTTCGCAAATACTAAATTTTATTTCAGTACTTATCATATTTATTTATTGATATTTTTTACATAATATATTATATTAGTATAGTATAAAGTGTATTATTATAGAAAAAATATAAATTAAGAAGATTAAATTTATGAAAAAGTTTTTATTTACATCTATTTTAATGTTAATACTATCTGCATTAGCTTACTCTTTCCCATACAAAATGTATACAGGTATGACTGGAGCATTACGTCTTGGGGGAACTCTTTATCTTAATAATGATAGAATAGGTACATCAAAATATACTTTATCAAGTCCTTTAATGATAAATTTCGGAATATTAAGAAATTTTGATATATTTGCAAGAGTAGTTCCTATAACTTATGTACCTGAAATAGGCGTAGGTGTAGCAGGACAGCCTCAATTTTCTATAATGCCTAGATTCCAATTTTTTAATGGATTCATAGGAGCCGTTGAAGTATTATTTCCCGGATCAGATAAACAGAAATTTGGACTTAACCCTCAACTTCATTATTTAATAGGTTTGGGAGACTTTTTTACAGCTTTCTTCAATTTTGAACTTCCTATGTATTTTGATGACCCGAGAGGAGTTGTTGAATCTATAAGATTAAAAACAGCTTTCGGAGTTTATCCTGGAGCATTATTCGGCTTCTCTTTAGCTGGTATATATTTAGAATATCATTTCGCTTATGACTTTTATAATAGTGCAGTATTATATCTTAATCACTTAGGAGTAGGTCTTTATTTAGTATTAAACAGTGATGCTAGCCTATCTCTAAACTTTACTCCGTATTTAGAGCAATTAGCCTCAGGATTCTATTTTGGAATAGGTGCTTCTATATCATATACATTTGATTTCAGCCAATTCCTTAGATAATAGATAATTGAATTAACTAATACAGTTATAAAAACTATACTATTATTTTTTAGTATAATGTAAGTTTGAAAGTTTTTAGGATTTTCTTTTGATTAATAGACTATTGAAAATAATAAGATAAAAATCAATAAGTCTATAAATGATAAAATGTTTTTACTTTTTACAAAATAACTGCTTTTATAAAATATATTCAGAATACTAATCTATTAATAATTTTATATATTGACTTTTTTTATGTTTTTATATAATCTACTTCAATGATTAAATACTATATTTTTTTAATAATAATGATAACAGTAAATGCACTATACCCCATAGTGATAGTAGAGGAAAAAGTAAGTAAAAAGAGTTTATATCTATGGCAGAATTTAGAGTATACCCTAACATATACAGGAGATGCAGATAAATTCAAACCTGAAGGTATAAACACGAATGCCATAAGCGATTTTGAAGTGCTTAATGAAAGAGTAGAAATAGAAACTATACATAAAGATAATGAAATTCCAACTATGAATTATAAAATAATATATACTATGAAGCCTCTAAGAAACGGTAAATTAAAAATACCTGAGTTAGAAGCAAGATATTATAATGTAGAAAGGGGAAATAGTTTAGTACCTAAAGAACAGATGATAAATGAACATAATATAAGAGTATTTAGTTCATGGTTCTTATTAATAATGATAGGACAGTGGATTGTAATAATACTTATAGCACTTTTAATTTATAAGTTCATAAAAGATCAACATAAATTAAATAAAAAGAACTTTGCAAATAAACAAACATCATAATTTTAATATATATAAAGAACTATGAGGAATAACATATGACAGATAATATCAATAACAGCGAAAATACAAATGAAATCAGCAGTGAAATAGCTAATGCCAGTAAGGATTTACAAGCTATATCAGAGGCTTCAAAAATGGCTCTTGATGTTGTAAATGCTATAAAAAATGAAATAAAAAAAGTAATTATCGGACAGGAAAACATGCTCGATAAGCTACTATTAGGAATTATATGTGATGGGCATGTATTGTTAGAAGGAGTACCTGGACTTGCAAAAACATTAACTGTAAAATCATTGGCAAGTACAATAGATGCAAGCTACAAAAGAATACAGTTTACACCGGATTTGCTTCCTGCAGATATAGTTGGTACTGAAATTTACGATATAAAAAATTCAGTATTTCTTCCTAAACAAGGACCTATATTTTCTAATATAATATTAGCCGATGAGATAAACCGTTCGCCTGCTAAAGTACAGTCAGCACTTTTGGAGGCTATGGGAGAACATCAGGTTACTATAGGAGATAAAACATATAGACTTCCTGATGTATTTTTAGTATTAGCAACTCAAAACCCTATAGAACAGGAAGGAACCTACCCTCTTCCAGAAGCTCAGGTTGACAGATTTATGCTTAAAGTTATAGTAAAATACCCTACTAAAAGCGAAGAAAAAACTATAATAAAAAATATGTCATCTTCAAAACCAGCTTCTTTAAAACCTATAACCACAATAGAAACAATAGAAAAATTAAGAAAATTGGCTAATCAAATACATATAGAAGAAAGATTGATTGATTATATAGTAAACATTATAGATGCCACAAGAAATCCAAAAGATTATAAACTTCAAAGCGAATACATAGAATACGGAGCTTCTCCAAGAGCAGGAATATATTTAACTAAAGCAGCAAAAGCAAATGCTATGATGCAGGGCCGAGGATTCGTAATGCCTGAAGATATAAGAGCTGTTGCTTATGAGGTATTAAGGCACAGAATAAGCGTAAGCTATGAAGCACAAGCCGAAAACATAAATAGTGATATGATAATAGAAAGTTTACTAGCAAATATAAATGTACCTTAATAGTTAATGAAAAATATGATTGATTATAAAGCCTGATTATTAAATAATCGGGCTTTTTTTAAAGTGATAAACGATCAGCTAATAACTGACGAAGGAAGTTGCAAGCTATTTTTATGAGAATTTATCACTAGCAATAATATTATAATTGTAGTAGTAAAAATTGTGAGCGTATGCTAAGTTTACTTGGCATACTTTTTTAGCGAACAATTTTTATTAGCAATAATATAAAATCTTTTAGAGAATATCAATGTGCTTTAATAATATTGATTTATAAAAAAATGATTAATTATCAAAGCCTGATTAACTTAGTTAATCAGGCTTTTTATTGATTTATGAGCAACTATTATAAAAATTATGAGTATATGCTAAATACTATGTTATTATGAATATTAATTAATTTGTTTTATATACTTTATCCATTTCTAAAAAACATTGAATTCTTATCTTTTGCAATTCAGATGCTGATTTAGTTTTATTATCTATTGCCTTATCAATAATACTAATATCAGGGGTTTCCTTTGACATTTCTAACCTTATAATTTGTATTTGATTATAAATATCCTTTCTAAAATTTTCTATTTGAGTATAATATTTATTTTCTATAGATTGTATTTGTGACATTTGTTCAGATGTAAGCTGTATATTAGGAAGTTTTCTTCCATAAAATCCATTCCTCCTATTAAAATTAAAATCATCTGACTCATAACCTCTTGCAAATACAGACATAGACAATAAAATCATTGCTGAAACTGTAAATATAAATTTTTTGTTGAATAATAATATTTTAAACATAATTAAAACCTCCTTAAATACATTATATTTTATATATCATGTACTTTGTTAGACGAATAAAACTTTAAAAAGTTCCCATTTTTTATTTTTTACTTAACATAATATTTTTTATATAAATTCTATAAAGCAATTTTTATAATTACCGAAGATATAATATAATAAATTTATAAGATAATGGAGTGTATTATATGGTACGTTCTTTATGGACAGCTGCAAGCGGTATGAATGGTATGCAGTTCAAAACTGATACTATAGCCAATAACCTTGCAAATGTTAATACTATAGGATATAAAAAAGTTAGAGCTGATTTTGAAGATTTAATATATCAAAACTTAAAAATACAAGGAACTCCTGCTACAGAAGATACTGTAACACCTGTAGGACTTCAAACAGGACTAGGTGTAAAAAGTGCATCTACTCAAAAAATGTTTGATCAAGGTTCTTTACAGGCTACAGGAAATAAACTTGATTTAGCATTAGAGGGAGAAGGATTCTTCCAAGTATTAATGCCTGACGGAAGTGTTTCTTATACTAGAGACGGTTCTTTCAAAATTGATGCTAATGGACAATTGGTTACTTCTAATGGATATAGACTAGTTCCTGAAATAGTATTCCCTGAAAATTTCTTGGTAGAGCAGATAAGCATATCAAGAGAAGGTGTTGTTTCTGTGAAGATAGGTGATGAAAATGATCCTGTAGAAATAGGACAAATTACACTTCATAGATTCATCAATCAGCCTGGACTTCTTTCTATAGGCGACAACTTATACAAAGAAACTATAGCAAGCGGACCAGCTTTTGAAGGCGAACCGGGTGCTAATGGATTCCCTAGAATTCATCAAGGTTTCGTTGAAATGTCAAACGTTAAAGTTGTTGACGAAATGGTTGATATGATAGTTGCACAAAGAGCCTATGAGATGAACTCAAAAGCAGTACAAACTAGTGATAACTTACTTGCTACTGTTGTAAACTTGAAAAGATAATTAAAAATAATACATAACTAGTGATAGATAAGGGGCTTTAAAAGGCCTCTTTTCTATATATAGCACCATATGAACTATCGTCTTTAACATAAAGACTAACCATAGTATTATATTCATATTTTATCTTTTCGGCATAGGACTCACCATATACGTTATAAGCATTTCCTGCATTATAATATCTAAGAGATTTTACAATATCGCCATCGAATTTATCCAAAATTTTATCTATGAATCTTACACCAAGCACAATATTATCTCTAGGATCATATCTGTTCAATTTTGGATCAACATCTTTATTGGCAATAGGTGTTATTTGACAGTATCCATAAGCATTTTTTCTTGAAAGTGCTGTAGGTATGAAACTACTTTCCACCTTGATTAAAGCCACCATTAAAAGAGGATCAACATCATAATTACTGCAAACATCGAAAACATCTTTAATAAACCAAAAATCCTGACTATAATGATTAGATACATCTTTAATCAATGTTACCCAATCATTAGAAGGAAAGGAATAATCACTGATATTGAAATTATGCGTCTCCAAATTGAGATTACAAAGAAATAAAACTAATATTATAACTATTCTTTTCATAAACTTCCTGTTAAATTTTAATATCCTATTAATTATAAATTAGCTAATATCAAAAAACATAAACTATATTTTAAATATTAACATTTTTTTGAAAAAAGTCAGTTAAAAAATATATTTTTTTTACATTGCATTAAATAAATATTAATAATCATTAAATAATTGTTATTAATATTTAATATATATAAAATTCTATAGTAAAACTTTACCTTCAAAAGAATATCTAGCTTCCCCTTTCATAAAAACGCTGTTATTTTCATATCTCAACACTAAATCACCGCCTAAAAGATGATTAAGTATAATATTATCAGTTCTTTTGCTTATAAATCCGGCAACACATACAGCTGAAGCACCTGTACCGCAGGCTAAAGTTTCACCGCTTCCTCTCTCCCAAGTTCTTTGTTTTACCTCTCCCCTATTTATTATCTCTACAAATTCTACATTAGTTCTGTTTGGAAATATACTGTTATTTTCTATATAACTTCCTATAGAATTTATATCTAAATCATCAATATTATCCATAAATATTACAGCATGAGGATTACCCATAGATACAGCAGTGAAATAATATGTTTTGCCGTTAAATGTTATAGGCTCATCAATAATAGGATTTTTATCTATAGTAGTAGGTATTTTAAGCCCTTCAAGTATAGGAGAACTCATATTTATTTCAACTTTATCAACTTCATCATTCTCTATAAATAGATTAGCTTCTAAAATACCTCTTAAAGTTTCTATTTTTAGAGGATTATTTTTACTTATCCCTTTATCATAAACATATTTAGCCACGCATCTTATACCATTACCGCACATTTCAGATTCGCTTCCGTCAGCATTAAACATTCTCATTTTAGCATCAGCTTTATCACTCGGCATTATAAGTATTATACCATCAGCTCCTATAGAATAATTTCTATTGCTCAATATAGGAGAATATTTTGAAGCATCTTCAGGAGTAAATTTTTCTTTAAAACAATTCACATAAATATAGTCATTTCCTATTCCATGCATTTTAGTAAAAGATAAAGTCATAATAAACCCTTAAAATATTTTTTATGTTATATAATTTATATATTCTATAATATAATATGAATTAAGTAAATATTTTATAAAAAAACAGCTAATACCTTTAATGATAAAGATATTAGCCGCAGAGATTAAAATTTGATAATTTATTTAATATTTATTCGTATATATTCTATTATTATTTTATATCTTTCTCATCAAAGCCCAATGCTTTAGCAACTCCAAGTCCATAAGCTTTATCAACATTCATACAATTTTTATATGTCTTAATTGTACTTCTTTAGTAACGCCATTCATATCTCTTGCAGTATTTTCAAATAATACTTGTTTTTGTGCATCTGTCATAAGATTGAATAAAGCTCTTGCATCTGTGTAATAATCATCATCATCTTCTCTATGATCATATCTGTAAGCATCGCCGTAAATTTTTAGAGGTGGTTCAGCATATTCTTTCTGCTCTTTCCATTCACCTTGAGAGTTTGGTTCATATTCTACTTTAGAACCATTAGACTCTACTCTCATATATCCGTCTCTATGATAAGTATTAGGTTTAAATTTTGGAGCATTTACAGGTATGCTTGAATAGTTAACACCTAATCTATATCTTTGTGTATCAGTGTATGAGAATAATCTTCCCTGAAGCATTCTGTCTGGTGAGAATCCTATACCTGGAACTATTGTAGAAGGGCTGAATGCTGATTGTTCTACTTCTGCGAAATAGTTTTCAGGATTTCTATTTAATTCTAAAACTCCAACATCAATTAGAGGATATTCTTTTTGAGACCAAGTTTTTGTTAAGTCAAATGGATTTCTTTTGCTTGCATTAGCTTGTTCTTCAGTCATTATTTGAATTTTCATATTCCATCTAGGGAAATCACCTCTTTCAATAGCTTCAAATAAGTCTTTTTGAGAACTTTCTCTATCTTTTGCTATGATTGCTTCAGCTTCTTGATCTGTTAAATTTTTAATGCCCTGCTGAGTTTTGAAATGGAATTTTACCCAATATCTTTTGCCTTCTTTATTTATGAAACTATAAGCATGACTGCTGAAACCATGCATATGCCTATAACTATAAGGTATACCTCTATCGCTCATATCTATAGTTATTTGGTGAATAGCTTCTGGTAAAGAAGTAAGGAAGTCCCATTTATTTTGAGCACTTCTCATATTAGTTTTTGGATCTCTTTTTACGGCATGATTCAAATCTGGAAATTTTAAAGGATCTCTGAAATAAAATACAGGAGTATTATTACCAACTAAATCCCAGTTTCCTTCTTCAGTATAGAATTTAATAGCAAAACCTCTTATATCTCTTTCAGCATCTGCCGCACCTCTCTCACCTGCCACTGTAGAAAATCTTACAAATAAATCAGTTTTCTTTCCAACTTCAGAGAATATTTTTGCTTTAGTATATTGTGTAATATCATGAGTTACAGTGAATGTACCATAAGCACCTGAACCTTTAGCATGCATTCTTCTTTCTGGTATAACTTCTCTATCAAAATGTGCCATCTTTTCCATAAACCATACATCTTGTAAAAGCATAGGTCCTCTAGCACCTGCTGTCATAGAATGCTGATTATTTTCAACCGGAGCACCGAATTCAGTTGTTAATTTTTTATCTGACATATTAAAACTCCTTAATAGTATTTATTATCAATAAATATATTATACTAAATAAATATTTTATTTCAAGCCTATTGATAAAAATTATTATAAAATATTAAAAAATTATTAATAAAAAATATTAAATAATAAAAAAATATAATAAGTATTGACTAATAACTAAAAAAATTATATACTTAATAATAAATATTACTAATAAGGATTATATATTATGAGTAAAAAAAAAGATACAACTATACTTCTAAATATGGGAGGACCTAGAAATTTTGATGAAATAAATACTTTTTTAGTAAATATGTTTAATGATTATTACATACTCAATATAAAAAATAGTTTTATAAGAGGTATGATAGCCAAAAAGATAGTAAACAAAATAAGACCTGATGTAATAAAGCATTATGAAGCTATAGGAGGAAAATCACCAATAAATGAATATACTGAAAAACTCATAAATAAATTAAATGAATTGGACAGCTCAAGAGACTATAAATACATAATGAATTATACTCCGCCCTACTCTTACGATGTATTAAAAGAGTTAAAAGAAAAGAATATAGATCATATTACATTATTTAGTATGTATCCTCAATATTCAGAAGTTACAGTAAAATCATCTTTAGAAAGCGTTTATAAAGCTATGAAAAAATTAAAATATAATCCTAAAGTCAATATAATAGACAGATACTATGACAATGAATATTATAATGATTCTATAGTACAATTAATAAAAAATACTATTGCTGATAAAAATGCAGAAGAATACATATTAATATTTTCTGCTCATTCTATACCAAAAATGTATGCTGACAAAGGCGATCCTTATGAGCATGAATGCAATTATAATATTCAGATATTAAAAGAAAAACTTCATAATGCAGGCTTAAATTTCAAAGACATTGTTCTTTCCTATCAGTCAAAAATAGGAAAAATTGAATGGCTTGAACCATCAACTATAGATACAATAAAAAAATACAATAGCGAAAAATTAATAATATATCCTTTGGCATTCACAATAGATAATTCAGAAACTATTTATGAAATAGACATTGAATATAGAGAAGAAGCCATAAATAAATACAATATTAAAGATTTCATATTATGCCCTTGCTTGAATGATAATATAAATTTTGCTCAAAGTATAATAGAAATACAAAATGATGCTCAAAAACAGAATTTAAATATGCATTATAATAGAAAAATAGTTTAAAAAATATATATAACCTTTTTATATTACTTAAGTTTTATAATAAGTATATAATTTTAAAAGTAAATAATATTGTCATAAAGTATTTTATAATTAAAATATTTTTACTTTCATTATTTACTTTAAAATTATTTATGATATAACATTACAAGATAAAAATATCGTTTCTGGAGCTTTTATGAGAAAACTTATTGTAAAACTAAAAACTATTTATTGTATTATGATAATGTCATTAATCTTAACAATGATAACAGGAGTTAGTATGTTTGCAGCAGTGGCTATTGATAGGACTACTCCAATAGGGGAAAATACAAGCAGAGCAAATTATGAAGCAATAACAGTTACATTCAATCAGCAAATGGTAGCTTTACAGGCTATTAAAGAAGTAACTAATCAATATTTCAATTTTAATATAGATGTTAAAGGTACATACAAATGGCTTTCTATTAATACTTTAGCATTCTATCCTAGCGAGCCTTTACCAGATAACACAAAAATAGAAGTTACACTTAAAAAAGGAATAAAAAGCGAGCTTACAGGCGATGTATTAGAAAATGATTATACTTGGACTTTTAATACTTTAAGACCTATAATGCAGAAAAGTTCTCCTTATGACAGACAATCAGAACTTCCTACAGATGTTAATATAGTTGTTTATTACAATATGCCTATATATCTTCAAAGTGCAAAAGAAAAAATACAATTAATCGCAAGCAATAATAATACTGCTATAGATTTTGATGTAAGATATGCAAAAATAGAAGATTTAAGAGAATGGGAAACTAATGAATACAAATTAGAACAAGTATTAGTTATAAAACCTAAAAAAGCTTTAGCTAAAAATGATGAGATAACAGTACATATAGGAGAAGGACTTGCTGCTGTTAATGGCGATTTAGGCACAGCAAATGCTAAAAGCTTTAATTTTTCTACACATGATGAATTCTATTTCAAAGGAAACAGCGAGCAAACTGTAACAGCATCATATTCTCCTGAAGCTCCTAAATTAGAGTTTAGTACAAGAGTTGAATGGGCTGACTTAATAAGAAATATGGAAATAACTCCGGCAATTCAACTTCCTACAGAAGAAGAAATTCAGCAAAACTCTTGGTCATCTAAAAGTTTTTCACTTTATCAATTGAGATTCAATCCTAATGTTACATATAATATAAAAATTAATGGAAGTTTAAAAGACGCTTACGGACAAACTTTGGCTCAGGAACAAAATATCACTTTAAATGTTACAGACTATAACCCAAGCGTTTCTATACCTTCAGGAATGGGAGTTGTTGAATCCTATGAAGGAATAAAACTTCCTGTACAGGTAATGAACCCTAATACTATTAATATACAAAGCAGATATGTTGATAAAGAAAATATCATACCTTTCCTATTTGTAAATAAACAAGTATATAGATATGATGAAACTCCTGAATTTAGAAGATATACAAATCAATATAAAAATTTATTTGGTTACAATAATACTACAGAATATACTCCAAATGTTGAAAGAAACAGATATATTACAACAGCATTATATTTAACTAATTATATGAATAATAAGCAGTACGGACTTTTATCTATAGAGTTTAAAACTAAAACAGGATATCAAAGTCAGTACGATTATTCAACAGCTTCACAGATACAAATAACATCTATGGGATTAACAGGTAAATTCTCAGGCGATTCAAATACTATATTTGTAACTGATTTAAAAACAGGAATGCCTGTTGAAGGAGCTGAAGTAGAAATAAGAGATGACTTCAACAGAGTTTTAGCAAGAGCTACTACAGATGAAAACGGAATAGCAACTACTAAAGGATTTAGAGAATTAGGAATAAAAAGAGCAAGCAGATGGGATACACCAAGACAATGGGCTATAGTTACAAAAGGTGATGATGTATCTTTCATAAATAGTGATTGGGGCACAGGCGTTTCACCTTGGAGAATGGATATAAGTTATGATTATTCACCTGCTGACAGAGATTATAATGGTTCTATGTTCACAGAAAGAGGACTTTATAAACCTGGTGAAGAAGTGCATATAAAAGGTGTTATAAGAGAAAATATATTAGGAAATTGGAAAATAGCTAGAGATTTCAAAACAGGATTATACACTGTTAATAATTCAAGAGGCGAAGAAATACATAAAGGAACAGTTACTTTAAATGAATACGGTTCTTATTTAATTGACTTCACTCTTCCTGCTGATGCTCCTACTGGATATTACAGTGTAAATGTTGAATTCAAAAGCGATTCAAATAAACAAAGCGATGAAGAAAAACAAGAAGGTGTAAAAGATCAAACATATAGTTTATCTCAAAGCTTCAGAGTAGAAGAATTCAAACCTTTAGAATATGAAAGCAGACTTTGGGTTGAAGATAAAAATTATTATTTAGGCGACACTATGCCTATTAAGATGTCAGGCTGGTATTTATTTGGAGAGCCTATGATATCTAATCAAGTAGATTATAATATATCTATGAATGAAACTTTCTTCACTCCTCCTAATAATGCAGGATTCAGATTCACAAAATTAAGCTGGTTTGAAGATGAGTATTATAATAATTATTATTCTATGATAGCAAACGGTACAGGTGCATTAGATGAAAATGGTGAATATGCTTATGCTCCTACTATAGATGCAAGCCGCTCAATACATGCTGCTTATGTTACTATAGAATCAACTGTATCAGGTGAAGATTCTCAAAGAGTAAGCACAACTAAAAGCGTATTAGTTCATGGAAGCGATTATTATATAGGTATAAAAAGACAAGGCTATTTCTTAGAAACAGATAAGCCGGCACAATTAGAATTTATTGCTGTTGATCCTGAAGGAAACAGACTTGAAGGCAAGAAAATAGAAGTTCAGGTTATAAGAAGACATTGGGAATCAGTAAGAAAAGCTATAACAGGCGGAAGATTTGAATGGGAATCAAAACAGATAGATGATGTTGTTGAAACTACTACAGTTACAACAAAAAAAGATCCTGTTGCATATAGCTTTACTCCTACAAATTCAGGACTTTACATAATATTAGCAAGAGCAAAAGACTCTAAAAACAGAGAAGTTGCTTCTGATGAATATATGTATGTTATAGGTAAAGATTATGCTCCTTGGGCTATGTTTGATGATGATTTGTTAGAGCTTATCACAGAAAAAGAAGAATATCAGCCGGGCGAAACAGCTAAGATAATGATAAAATCTCCTTATGAATCTGCTACTGCTTTAGTAACAGTTGAAAGGGAATATGTAATAGATTCTTATGTTACAAATATTGAAGGTTCTACTGCTTTAATAGAAGTACCTATAAAACCGGAATATTTACCTAATATTTATGTAGGTGTTTCACTTGTTAAAGGAAGAGTTGAAAATGAAGCATATACTAATTATGCTACTGACGAAGGAAAACCTTCATTTAAAATAGGTTATGCCGGACTTTCAGTATCACCTCGTGAAAAAGAACTTAATGTAAAAATAACAAAATCTGCTGATACTTTAGAGCCTCGCGATGAAATGACAGTAGATTTATATGTAGAAACTAAAGAAAGTCAGCCTATGGAAACAGAAATTATGTTAAGCGTAGTTGATGTTGGAGTATTAAATTTAATAGGTTATAAAACTCCTAACTGGTTCAATACTTTCTATGGACAAAGACCTTTGAGTGTAGCAAGTGCCGACACAAGAATACACTTAATAGGACAGAGAAACTATGGAGAGAAAGGAGATACTCCTGGCGGCGATGGTATGAGAGCTGCTAATGATATGATGGCTAAAGCTGAAGCTATGGGTATGGACGTATTCAGTATAAGAAAAAATTTCTTGACAACTGCATTCTATCAAGGAAGAGTAAAAACTGATGCTAATGGTAAAGCTACTGTTACATTCAGCTTGCCTGACAATATTACATCATTTAGAATAATGGCTTCTGCTATAAATAAAGACGGTTATTTCGGTGCTTCTGATGATGTTGTAGTAGTTAAGAAAAATATTATGCTTATGCCTACCCTACCTGAATTTGCCTATGTTGAAGATAAATTCAAAGCCGGAAGTATAGTATACAATTATTCTGATCAGGATTTAGAAATAGAAGTTCAAGCTGTTGCTTCTAATGCTGTAATAGAAAATGCATCTCAGAAAATAAAAGTTCCTAAAGGCGGTAATGCTGATGTAAGATTTGATATTATAGCTACAAACAGAGGAGAAGCTAAAGTTACAATACTCGCTAAAGGCGGAGAATATACTGATGCTGTAGAAAAAGCATTTAAAGTTAATGTTCCTATGACTACAGAATCTGTTGCTTTATTCTCAAGCACTACAAATAACAATACTGATTTAATGCTTAAAATTCCTAATATATCAGAAGCGTATAAAGGTGCCGGAGATTTAGAAGTTTATATGTCTCCTAGTGCATTCAGCGAACTTACAGGCGGTATAAATTATCTTATAAATTATCCTTACCTTTGTTTAGAGCAGCAGTTATCAAGAGTTTATCCTATAATAACAAGTAAGAGATTATTAGTTGATATGAAGCTTACTGATATATCTGAAGAAAATTTAGATAAAACAGTTCAGGATTTCTTAAAAATGATGCCTACATATCAAAGTCCTGACGGAGGATTCTCTTACTGGCCTAGCAAAACTTGGATATCTCCATGGCTTACTGCTTATGCTGCTGATGCTATGATTAAGGCTAAAAAAGAAGGATACACAGTTGATGAAAACTCTTTAAAACTAGCATTAGAATACATTAATAATTATGCTAAGAGCGGAAATGCTGAAAAACCTAGCTTCTGGCAGGATGAATATATAAATCTTTCATCTATAGCTTATATTGCTGCAGTTCTTTCTGAAGGCGGATACAATGCTAATGATGTAAAAGCTATAATAGACAGAATATACCCTCAAGTTAATAATATACCTTTCTATGGACAGGTTCAATTAATGAGAGCTATGTACTATAACAAATACAATAATAAAGCATTAACTGAAGTTAGACAGTATATACTTAACACTATTAAAGAAGATCCTAACACAGCACATTATGAGCTTGAAGCATATTATTCTAATCTTTATTGGATACACTCTTCTTCAGTAAGAGATACATCTGTTGCTTTATATGCTTTAATAGAAACAGGTTATGACAATGCTATCAATGAAAAAGTTGTTCGCTGGTTAGTTCAGTCAAGAAAAAACGGCAGATATTTAAATACTCAGGACAATGTTTCAGTATTTGCTGCTATGAATATGTATTATAAAAAATATGAAAATGTTAAGCCTAATTTCAAAGCAGAGTTTATATATCAAGGAAAAACTTTACTTGAAGAAACATTTACTGCAAGAACTCAGCCTAGCCTAACTAAAAAATATACTTTAGATGAGTTTATGAATGAAAGATTAAGTAATTCAAATACTAGATCTGCTTTAGCTAACATCAAACGTAATGGAGACGGAAGACTTTATTATGGTGTTAGACTTACTTATGCACCTCGTGAGTTAGCTGTTAATAGAGATATGGGTATAAAAGTAGAAAGAAGATACGAAACTAAAGATGGCAGAGTATTAGACTTAACTAAAGATAAATTCAAGCAAGGCGAGGAATATGTTGTAGTAGTGAAAGTTACAGCTCCTTTTGAAAGACATTTCGTTGTAGTTGATACACCTATTGCGGCAGGTATGAGAATATTGAATGCTAGCTTTGCTACAGAAAGCAGCGAAGTTAAAAATTTAACTGGAAACGCTGGAAAACCTACTTGGTGGTGGGGAGGATTTAATCACACTGAAAACTACAATGACAAAATATTATTGTTTGCTGATATGCTTAGCGATGGTGAACATGAATATAGATATGTAGTTCGTGCTGTTACTCCTGGTGAATATTTACTTCCTGCTACTAAAGCTGAAGAGATGTACAATCCTGAAGTATTTGGTTATGACGGACAACATAAAGTTGTTATAGAAGCTAAATAATTCTAAACAATAATTTTATAAAATTAAAGGCGGTATCTTTTTAAGGTATCGCCTTTTTTATTTGATATAAAATTTATTTATATTTATAATACTTATATGAAAAAAATGCATTTAGATATAATAAATTTTTTATTTGATAAAAATAGAGAATTAATTAATAATAAAGAAACCATTTTAAATCTTTTATTAGAAAATTATGAAAATCTTATTAATTCTTTAAAAGAATATAAATTAAGTAAACCTCCAAGAATTAATATATTTAAACTAATTGATATAGAAGAATTAGAACGTAAAAATTCTACAATATTATATGAATTACTGAAAATAAACATTAATAATTCAAATGTACAATTTAATTTTATAAACTCTTTTTTAAAATATATTTTTAAAGAAAATATTATAAATAACACTAATGAATCATTTGAAATAGAAAAAGAGTATAGTCCAAAAGGAACTCAAAAATCTATAGATTTGTATATTCATAATAGAAATTTTTCTGTTATTATTGAAAATAAAATTAACAGCGGAGATAATGGAGATAATCAGCTATTAAATTATATCAAGTATGTAAAAGATGAAATAAGTCATAATAATATTTATGTTATATATTTAACTAGAGACGGTTATTTACCTTCAGAAAATAGTTTACCAACAAAAGAAAGAATAAAATTAAAAAATAAATTTATTAATATATCACATAGAAATATTGCTGAGTGGCTTAAATATATTATTTATGAAGATGAAAATTGTAATTTTATACATATGAAAGAATATGATAATTTTAAATCTGCAATAGTTCAAATTATAGAAGAAGAGGAATATTTAAGTTCAAGCAGCGAAGAGGATACTTTTATGCAAGATAAATTAAAAGAATTATTACAAAGCAATGAGGCATATAATAATATTAGTACTCCTGAAGAAGCACAGGAATATATTGATTTGATTGAAAGTACAATAGAAATATTAAGACACAAAAAAACTGATAATATGCAAGATTATATAGATTATATTAAAAAAGTATCTGATATTTTGAGAGAAGATAAAAAATATAAATTTGAAATAGAAGATTCTGATACTATAAAAGATAATTTATTTAATAAAAATTTCTCTCACACAATATATAAAGGATCTGATCAAATAGAAGGTTTGTATATTATTTTAGTACTTAAATATAATCATATAAGTGTAGGATTTGATACAGGAGGAATTAAAAAAAGAGAATTAGGAAATATAATAGAAAAAATAAAAAACTATAAAATAAAATGGCTTAATAGAAATGATAATGAAGGTATATGGTATGATATAGATATAAATAATGAAAGTACTGAAGATACAGCTTCTAAAATGAAAGAATTATATGAAGCATTGAAAAATATAAAATAATTAGGTATTAAAATGAATGATAAATTATTGAAGCAAATATTAGAAAACAATAAAAATTATGAACAAATATCATCTATAGAAGATATAGATAATTTTATTGATATATTAGAAAATACAAAAGAAGTTCTTATTGAAAAAAGACGGGAATTAGTAAGAAAAGATGTACAAGATAATATTAAGTTTTCTGAAGATGTTGATAAATTGATAAAACCTAAAAATTTTAATTTTAAAAAAGAAAATACTTTGTTAGATGAAATTTATTATGATAAGGAAGGGGGTATAATATATTGTGATGTAAATGATTTTACTATTGATATACGTATCGGTCATGAAAAAGGAGAAGAATATATATATATTCGTATTTACTCTAAAAATACAAAACTAATAAATAAATTAAAAAGTATAATATATTTAGATGAAGAATTGTCTTTCCTTGATGGAAATGACGATCATAATATATGGGGACCTGTTGCTCAAAATGATGCAGAAGAAACAGCAAATAGAATGCTTACTATATTTAATGTAGTAAAGAAAATTAAATAGTTATTATAATTAATTTAATATATTTTTTATCGCTTTTTTCTAACTTTATGGCACTGTATTTGAGTTTATAAAAGAATATTATATTTTTTAAAGTGTAAGTTAAATATGGTGTTAAATAATACTAATTATTTTTTATAGATAATATAATTTATTAAATTTTCTTAATTTAATAATGCAGTTCTTTTGTTTTTTATAACAATACTATACCTACACTTACAGTGGACTTCGTCAGGTACTCCTTTCAGTCGCAGTACTTCCTTCGGTCGTAAAAGAACTTGTATTCTGGAAAAATCCATGCAAATATTAAAATTAAAAAGCTTAGTATAATTTGTTATTTTTAATATATTTACATTTGCCCCCTATATATTTAAAACTTATATATATTATGTTTATTTTATACTTCTTTAAAATTAATACTGCAATTATAAAACCCACCCAAAACTTTATTTAGCTATATGATCTCCTCACCGCACGTAGAATAAAGCTATAAGTATATGTCTATTTTGAATTCTAATATTTACTATATTTGAAATTTCGCTCACCGTGCGTAGAGTAAAGTTTTAAACTTAAAAAAATCTTGGGTGGGTGCTAAAATTCCTGATAAAGCCATAAATATAATAACACTGCAATTACAGAAAAAACTATAAAGGATAAAGGGGGGGACTTCAAAATAATTTTTTAGCATTAAATTAAAAAAACATATCAGTAAGCCTAAAATCCCAAATCATTAAAATAAGTAACGTATAAATAAATCTATCCTGAACTTCTTTATTATTTTCATTATAAAAATGAATATTTATTTTCACTTTATCTTTGTAATCAATTTCATTATTGGCATCTATTTTTATTTCAAAACAATCTCCATTTTTTAAATTATAACTTTCAACTATACCATAATCTAAATAATTAGGAGTCATTAAATATCTAGCACCAAAAGCTTTAAAAGTACCATAAGATATTTCAATGTTTTGTAATTTATTTATTTCGCTTTCTAAATTATTTTTATCTAATTTTATTATACTTAATTGATTTATTGTTTGAGTAAGTTCATAATCTTCTAATTGATGCTTCCATTTATTTATAGTTTCATAGTCCATTTCTATAGGGCTTGCTAAACTTATAAAGCTATCATCATTAATTTCAACTTCTTCATCATCACAATTTGAATAGCTTCCATCACCTGCATATCTGAATGTAGTTAAAAACAAATTATCTTTATCATACAAATTCCATATAAGAGAAGAGGAAAATTTATTCATTATAGAATTATCAATAAATACTTCTTTGAAAAAGCTATAATTATATTTCTTTTCATGCATCAATGATTTAGTTAATTTTAGAGAAAGTTTTTTTATTATATTAGGTATTTCTTTTTTTATATATTTAATTTCTTCTTTTATACTTTCTTCTAAATTTTTAGGAGTAGTTTTTAATTCTTTATTATTTTTTACATCAAATACATTTACAGAATAATTAGCATTCAAAATCAATTTATAATTATCATTAATAATTTTTTCGCCTCTTGAATCGAACCCAAAATTTGAACTAAACTTCAATTCTAAATCATCAATATCAAGTCCTATTTCTTTTGAGATCTTATTTATTAAATTAAAAGCATTTTCTCTCAATTCTGATTTTTTAGTTTTTGAATAGATATCATATAATAATTTAATACTGTATTCAGTTGTTTTTACTGATGATAAAATTATTAAAAATAAGTTAGAGTCTTTTTCTTTTTTGTATATTTCTTTTAAAGCTTCATCTCCGCCATACAAACTATAAACAACAGCAGAAGCTTCTTTATGTTTTTCTATATAAATATTTTTAGCAAAAGTCAAAAAACTTTCTCTGTCAAGTAAACCAATTATAGAATTAATTTCAAGCAAATAATAAATATCTCTTTTTAACTCTAAATATTTTAAGTATATATATTTCATCACTTTTATATCAACTATTCTTGATTTATCTTTTATTAACACATTACAATTTTCTATATAAGAAACTTTCTTCTCATCTTTTTTATTTAATTTAATAGTTTCTTCATATTTTTCAATACTGTCAAATATTTCATAATCAACAACTTCTTTCAAATCATCATAATAAATATTTTCTAATTTTCTTTTAGCGAATTGAACTTTTTTATTTTTTATTTCTGAAGCTATTTTATGAATCTCTTTTATATTCTCCTCTATTTTATTAATTATAATTTTATTCTCATTATCAAAAACATATAAATATAAAATCCATTTCAGAGTTAATTTATCTATATTCTTATAAATGATATCAGCCCAATCATATAAATACTCAAGAGATTCAATATTCCAATCATCTAAAGAATCATAATACTGAAAACCGCTTTTTGAAAACATTTCACTCATATCTACAACTTTATTAACTTTCCAATTATTCAAAGTCTGATTAAAATTTTTGGCATCATAAAACATACCATGCATATTCTCAACATTAGAAGTGTTCCAACTATTTAAATCTTGATTAAAATTTATGCATCCATTAAACATTAACTGCATAGTTTTTACATTTGAAGTATCCCATTTATCAAGAGGCTGATTAAAATTCTTTGCTTGCGAAAACATACCATTCATATTTTCAACATTAGAAGTATCCCAATTATTTAAATCCTGATTGAAATTTAAAGCCATATTAAACATTGCTCTCATATCAAAAACATTACAAGTATTCCATTTATTAAGAGGCATATTAAAACTTTCAGCTCCAGCAAACATAGCACCCATATCCTTTACATTGGAAACATTCCAATCATTAAGAGGCTGATTAAAATAAAGGCATCTTAAAAACATAGCTCCCATATTTTCAACTTTAGAAACATTCCACTTTTCTATATTATGATTAAAATATACAGCATCAGTAAACATATTATGCATATCTTTAACATTTGAAGTATCCCATTTCTCAATACCTTTAAAATCTTTCCTCAAACTTTCATGAAAAAGATTGCTCATATCAGTAATTAAACTTGTATCAATATCGCCCAAATAAATACTTTCATCTTCTACCAATTTTTTTAATTCTTCTTTAGTTTGAGGTTTATATTTCATTATTATGTTCCTTATTCTTTTTTATTATTCTATATTCTTTTTTATATTTTGCAATTTTATTAAAAAATCCCACCCTCTATATTTACAACTTTTATCTGTGATTTTTACTTTATACTTCTTAAAAACTAATACTGCAATTATAACCCCCATCCAAAACTTTATTTAGCTATATGATCTCCTCACCGCACGGAGAATAAAACTATAAAACATATATTAATTTGAATTCTGATATTTACTATATTTGAAATTTCGTTCACCGTGCGTAGAGTAAATTTTTAAATTTAAAAAATCTTGGGCGGGTGTTAAAATTTCTGATAAAGCTATAAATATAATAACTCTGCAATGACAGAAAAAACTATAAAGAATAAAGGGCGGGAATTGTAAATAAATCAAAAATATAAGTCATAAAAATTTCTTGATTAATATATAATTATCTATATAATATTTGCAATCAAATTTAAAAAATATTACTAAGGTTACAAAAATGACATCAGAAAATAAGCATATAATAATAAGCGGAGAATTAGCATTAGTTTTAGTTGTGGTTATGAATAGTTTTGGTGTAGTATTAATGCTTTATTCAGGTTCTGGAATATCAGCTATATCAAGCGTGCCTTATGCTTTTTCTGAAGTTATAAAAAATATATCTCTTGGAACTTTTACCTATATTTTTCAAACCTTACTTGTATTAGTACTTATGATACTAAGAAAAAAATTCGTATGGGAATATTTATTTAGCTTCGTTGTAGGATTTTGTTTTGGTAAGTTCGTGGATATACATGCTGCTTGGATAAATCATTTGCCATTAACAATAACAAACAGGATAATATATTTCATAATAAGTTATTTTATATTGGCATTCGGAATAGCTTTATCAAATAGATGCGGACTTCCTATAATACCAACAGATTTATTCCCAAGAGAGTTATCAGATATAATAAAAATACCTTATGCCAAAATAAAAATAACATTTGATGTAACTTGCCTTTTAACAACAGCAATACTTACATTTGTATTTTTAGGACATATAAAAGGACTTGGAATAGGAACTGTACTTGCCGCTTTTACAATGGGTAAATCTATATCCTTTATAGGTAAACTTCTAGATAAAAAAATAGAATTTATACCATATATAAAAAAATTATTACATAAAGAAAATAATGCATAAACTCTAAAATTTTTCATTTTCATCATTGGAGATGATTCTAACTTCAGCATTTAAAGTGATGCCTTTTTGATTATAAACTTCCTCTCTCACCTTTCTCATAAGATTTAAAATATCTCTTCCTGTAGCATTATTATAATTTACTATAAAATTAGCATGATAAGGTGAAACCATAGCACCACCTAACCTAGTTCCTCTCATATTGATAGAATCTATAACCTTACCTGCTATCATATTAGTTTCATAATCATTTAAAAAAGTACTTCCGGCAGAAGGATATTTAAATTGATTTTTGTTCTTTCTGTCTTTATAAAACTTTTTCATTTCAGGCTTAATCAATTTTTTTGAGCCTTTATTTAGTTTAAATCTCACATCTACAATTATATATTTCTTATCCTGAAAAATACTTCTTTTATAAGCGTAACTACAATCTTCAACATTTATATGCATATATTCAATATTATCATCTATTATACCAACTTTATCTATAAACTCAGATACTGAATGTTCATAGCATCTTGCATTCATATAAGCAGCACCTCCTATAGTACCAGGAAGCCCTGATAAAAACTCTAAACCTGTAAAGGCATTTTTATAAGCATATTTAACAACATCAGAAACTTTTGCCCCTGAATATGCTAAAATATTATGAGATGTATGCTCTATGCGTGAGAAAAATCCCATATAAATAATTGGAAATTCTATTACCTTATCCAAAAATAATATATTGCTTCCCCCTCCTAAAATCATATACCTTTTATTATTATCATTAAGATATTTAATCAAATCTATAAAACCATTAATAGTTTCAGGCATATAAAATTCCAAAGCCTTAGCATTAACCCTGAAAGTATTAAATTTTTTTAAAGAAACATTCTCTTTACTTAAAACACCATTAAAAGATTTAATCATTAAAATAACCTCTAATATAATTTTATTCTAAATAATATATTAATAAAACTGTAAAAAATAATTTTTATAAAATATACCAAACAGGTTTTGAATCAATTTTCGTATTAAAAAACATATCCTTAATATCAGCCTCTTTATTTATATTCCAAGCATTCAAATCCTGATTAAAACTGCAAGCATTTTTAAACATACAAGTCATAGATTTTACATTAGATACATTCCATTTATTCAAAGGCTGATTAAAATTCTCCGCTCCGCAAAACATATAAGACATATCAATAACTTTGGAAACATCCCAATCATTTATATTTATATTGAAATTTTTTATATTATGAAACATAGACCTCATATTAACAACATTGGAAGTATCCCATTTCTCTATACCAGAAAAATCTATTCTCACATTGTAATTCTCATATTCATTGTAAGAACCTTCAAAACATGAAAAATTAGGCTTATCAAAAAGCATAGACATATCGGTTATTAATGAAGTATCAATGTCTCCTAAATAAATATTATTGTTTTCTATTAAACTTCTTAATTCTATTTTATTCTTTGGCGTATACACAATTAAAATCCTAATATTTAATAAAAAAGTTTTTCTTTTTTTAAATCTGTTATCATCAAAACAAGCCAATAATATATGAATCTATTTTCAACTGTTTTATTTTCACTATTAGTAAATGATATATTAATTTTTACAATATCTCCATTATTAACATATTCTTGAAACTCTATTTTAATAATAAATTGATCTTTTTTAAAATCTTCAAAATAAAATATACTCTCTGAAAATTTATAAATAACATTCATAGAATATCTGCTTGCAAATGCTTTCAAACTTGAATAAACTATTTCTATGTTTTTCAGCTTTTCTATTACTTTGTTAAAATCTGAAGTATCTATATTAATAATCGGAAACTGATTTATAGGCTGAAATATCTCATAATCATTTAAATGCATTTTCCATTTTGCAATATCTTCTTTAGTTAAGTCAAATACACTAGATAAATTAATATAACAATTTTCATCCATAACAACATTATTATCATCATAGTCAGTATAACTGCCGTCGCCTAAATATCTAAAAGAAGTTTTTAAATTCATATTTTCATCATATAAATTCCAAATTAAACTATATGCATATTTATTCATTATAGGATTATCAATAAAAATTTCTTTCCAAAATTTATAATTATATTTCTTACCGCTTATTAAAATTTTTATTAAATTATAATTCTGACTTTTCAATATATTAGGAATCTCTTTTCTAATATGCTTTATTTCTTCTTTTATATTTTCAGGAAAGTATTTAGGTATTGATTTTAATTCTTTTTTATTGTTAATATCAAACAATTCTACTGCATTATTATTTTTAAGAGAGATTTTATATTTATTATCATTTACTTCTATAATTTTCTCTCCTCTTTTATCTAATCCAAAATCATATACTACTTTAAAACCTAATTCATATAACTCTAAATTCATTTTTTCAGCAATAAAATTTAATAAACTAATAGCCTCTTTTTTAATAGAAGCCTTTTTATTCCTAGCAAAAACATTATATAATAAACTTAAAGCGAATTTACTGTCTGTATGCAATGCTAAAATCTTCATAAATAATAATGAACTATTTTCTCTATTGTACATTTCAATTAACATATTATCATCAGCATATACACCGCAAACTAAAACAGAAACATCTTTTTGAGAATTAATATATATTTCTCTTATACAATTTTTAAAACTCTCTTCATCAAGAAAATTAATTATATTATCAAGTGTTTGTATTTTATAAATATATTTTTTTAAATTATAATACTCTAAATAAATATACTTTATTATTTTTATGCCTATAATTTTTGATTTATCTTTAGTTAAAACTTTTATTTCTTTTTCTTTTATTATATCATCAATAAAATTTAATTTTTGATTATTCTTTTTATCATAATTTATAGAATTCTCTATATCTTCTATACTGATAAAATTTAATACTTCATTATTATTCGTTTTTAATTCTGATAATTCTCTATAAAATTCATTTTCAAGCATTATTCTAAAATCAGTATATATTTTATTATTATAATTAATAATACTTTTATATGCTTCTTTTACATTATTTTTTATTATTTCAAACTGTTCAATCTTTGATGATTTATTCTTTGCTGTTACATATTCAGCAATTATAAATTGTATAGGAATTTTATTATTCTTTTTTAATGGAGTTTCTTCAAATGCAAAAGCTAAATCTGATACATTATCCAAATTCCAATTTGATAAATCCTGATTAAACATTATAGCATTATAAAACATACTATACATATTTTCTAATTTTGCAGTATTCCATTTATTTAAAGGCTTATTAAAACTTCCTGCTCCATTAAACATAGAAAGCATATATTTTACATTTGAAATATCCCAATCATTTAAAGATTTATTAAAATTATAAGCACCAGCAAACATACAAATCATATTTTCAACATTAGAAACATTCCATTTATCTAAAGGCTGATTAAAATTATAACAATTAAAAAACATCTCTTTCATATTTCTAACATTAGATACATTCCAGCTGTTAATATTCTGATTAAATTCCTTACAAGCTAAAAACATTCCCCCCATATCATTTACTTTTGAAATATCCCATTTGTCTAAAGGCTGATTAAATTTACTGCAGCCTGAAAATATTCTTTTCATATTTTCAACTTTAGAAACATTCCATTTATCCAAAGGCTGATTAAACTTTTCACATAAACAAAACATATTACTCATATCTGTAACATTAGATACATTCCAACTATTAATATCCTGATTAAATTCCTTACAAGCTAAAAACATTCCCCCCATATCATTTACTTTTGAAGTATCCCATTTGTCTAAAGGCTGATTAAATTTACTGCAGCCTGAAAACATTTTTTTCATATTTTCAACTTTAGAAACATTCCAATTATTAATATCGCTGTTAAAATTTTTTAATATCATAAATACAGCTTCCATATTAATAACATTTTCTGTATTCCAATTTTCTATGCCTGAATAGTCTTTTCTATTAGTTTTTGAAAATAAATTCGACATATCTGTTATTAATGAAGTATCAATATCTCCTAAATATATATTATTATCTTCTACTAATCTTTTTAATTCTTCTTTATCTTTGGGTTTATATTTACACATAGTTTAAATATTAAAAGTGTTATTAATTCTGATTATCTGAATTATTAGAAATATTTTCAGAATTTTCATTATTGCTATTATTTTGATTATTTTTTTCTGAAAAATTGTTTTCAGTATTTCCATTATTTTCAGCTATAGCCTCTTCATTATTAGGAGCTTCTTTTGAATTATTATTACTTTCTTCTGCTGACTCTTCGTAATCATCTGATTTATCTTCTTCTGCTTTAGGCATAAACTTTTCATCTCTTTTAAATACATAAATCTCTCTAAACTTCATCTCTTGTTTAAGAAGAATTTCTTTCTCTTTAACAAGTTCAAGCATAGCCAAAAAGAATGTAACAAGCTGTCTTTTAGTAACTCCGTCTTTAAATAAAGTAATAAAAGGAAAGAAGGCTGTTTCAGATAATTTGATTCTTATCATATCAATAGCATTATCTATATGGAAATTAGACATACCTGAAAGAACTGCCAAATCTGTTTCCGGAACAAACTGCACCTTTGTGAATGCATAAACTAAATCATAAAGCGTAATATCCTTCCAAGCTACTTCATTATCATCTGTATTTACAGTTTTGAAGAATTTTACCCTTTCAGTATCCTTTCTTTCAAATATAGTGTCTGATGTATCCTGAAGTTTATCAAGCTCTTCAGAAACCATTTTATATCTTTGGAATTCAAGCATCTGCTCAACTATTTCAAATTTAAGCTTATCTGTAAATTTATCATCGTCCATATCATGAGGAAGAAGCATTTTAGATTTATAAAGGTGGAACTCGGAAGCAACAACCAAAAAGTCCCCGGTAGAATCCAAATTTAAAGCAGCCTGAGCTTTCAAATATTCTACAAACTGATCTATAATTTCAAGTATAGAAACCTCATATATACTTTTCTCACTTCTTTTAAGCATATCAAAAAGTATAGACAATGGCCCTTCATAATCTATACTGGATAATGAAACTGTAAACTCTTTATAATCCGGCTTACTGTTTTCTGTTTCTTCTTTGGCTGAAGCATCTGTATTTATAGTATTATTATTTTCTTGCTGTGTTTCGTTTATATTCTCTTCCATAATGGAATATAATATATTATAAAAATATAAAAATTCAAGTATATAATTTTCCATTAATAATATTGACAATAAATTAAATTCTAATATTATTTACATAATAAAATATTTATAAGAGGTAATATATGAAAAAAATAAATATAGGTTTTATAGGGGCAGGAAAAATAGCAGAAAAAATGGCACAAACTATTTCAAAAATTAAAGAAGCACAATCTTATGCAGTAAGTGCAAGAGATATAAAAAGAAGTAAGGCTTTCGCTAAAAAATATGGATTCAAAAAATTTTACGGCTCTTATGAAGAAATGCTAAAAGATGAAAATGTTGATTTGGTATATATAGCCACTCCTCATTCACATCACTATGAACATATAAAATTATGTTTAGAAAATAATAAGCATGTTATATGTGAAAAGGCTTTTACCGTTAATGTTAAACAAGCTAGAGAAGTTTTAATACTCGCCAAAAAGAAAAAACTTTTACTTGCTGAAGCTATTTGGACTAGATATATGCCTAGCAGACAAATAATCAATGATACTATAAAAAGCGGAATAATAGGAAAAGTTACATCATTAACTGCTAATTTAGGTTATGTTATAAATAAAGTACCTAGATTAATAGAACCGGAACTTGCTGGAGGAGCATTACTTGATGTTGGTGTTTATACTATAAATTTCGCTTTAATGGTATTCGGTAATAAAATAAAAAAAATAGATTCTTCATGTGTAAAAACTAGCAAAGGTGTAGATGAACAGAACTCTATCACATTAACTTTTGAAGATGGTAAAATGGCTATATTAAACTCTACAATGTCAGCATTAACTAACAGAGAAGGCGTTATAAATGGCGACAAAGGTTATATGGTTGTAAAAAATATAAATAATCCTGAAAGCATAACAGTTTATTCATTAGACAGAAAAGTTATAAAAACAATAAAAGTACCTAAACAAATAAGCGGTTATGAATATCAAATAATTTCATGTATCAATGCTATTAATAACGGAAAATTAGAATGCGAAGAAATGCCTCATGAAGATATTTTGAGAGTAATGAATATAATGGATACTTTGAGAAGAAGCTGGAAAATAAAATATCCTTTTGAAAAATAATGTTATTTAGTATATACCTAAACAACTACATCTTGTCAATTTTGAATTATTTATGAATGTAATTTTTATTTATTAATAGCATAAAATATTATTAAGTTTTCTTGAAAATATAATATAAAAACTATATTTTGACTAAAAATGCAGTTGTTTTGGTTCTTTTATACCAATAAAAGAACTGGGGGTGTGGGGGCTAGTCCCCACAAATAACCTAAATTTACAATTGTATTTTTGACAAACTATAAAATTTTTGGTATATATACTGAAATTTTTTAAGTTTGTCAATTTTTTTATTGTTCTTTTTCCCGCTGCAAAAAGAACCAAAAAGTGCAAGTATAGAATTAATACTAAATAATACTAAAATTGTCTTATATGTAAGATAATTTGTTACATTAAAGCCCAAATATAGCCTTTTTGATTATCGCCTGCCGAAGGCACGCACAGCGAGTCAAAAAACATAATTTTATTTTTGACAAAATATAGTTGTTCAAGTATATATAAAAAAGCCGCTAATATTTATATATTAACGGCTTTTTATTTATACATACTTTTTTAATTAATATCATAAACATATACGCTTTCTGCTATATCTTCATCATCTATCTTCAAAGTATTTTTTGTACCGGAATCTTTAAATCCATTTTTCTCATAAAACTTTTTTGCTTCTTCATTTTTCTCAAAAACGCAAAGACATATATTAGTATAACCAGACTCTTTCATATATTTTACAGCCTGCTCTAATAATAACTTACCTATTCCGGAACCCTGATATATAGGATGAACATATAATGATATTATCTCACCGTATCCTTCCATATTGCATCTGCTTTTTCCATGAGATATAACAGCTATAGGTTTTCCATCAATATAGGCTAAATGTGCCTCTCTTGTCTTATTATTAATACCGTCCTCAAACTCATCACACCAATCATCTAAATATATTCTTTTAAGATATGAGTCAGGTATAATATTTTTATAAGCATCTTTCCAGCATATAGCATGAAGTTTGCTTATATCAAAAACATCTTCCAATCCTGCTTTTTTTATAGTTATATCCATTTAATTATACCTCTGCATTTTAATAATAATCATTACTATTAAATAAATTATATATCTATAATAAGTTATTTTCAATTATTTATTTTCTATTTTTAATAAAAAAATTATAAAGTGCTGAGATTTCTTAAAGCATTACTTATCAAATCTTCTGTAGTCATATTATCTTTATTTTCTATTGCAGACAAAGCCTTAACAGCTTCATTATTTGAAAAACCTAATGATATCAAAGCTTTTATAACATCGCTTTCATTATCATTACTAATAACAGACGGTGAAATATTTATATCTATCTTTTCTATCTTGTCCCTAAGCTCAAATAAAAGTTTTTCAGCCTTTTTTACTCCCATACCTGATACTTTTTTAAGCAAATTTATATCCTTATTAAAAAGTATATGCATCAAATCATTTATGGAATAAGTAGAAAGAACTTCCATAGCTAATTTAGGCCCTACTCCAGAAGCAGACATCAGAGTAGTAAACATATTTTTTTCTTCTCTAGTTAAAAAACCATAAAGTATCATAGCATCTTCTCTGTGTATAAGTTTGGTATAAAGCCTTATATTATCATCATTTTTCACATCTAATTTTTTTGATACTATAATCTCATAGCCAACACCATTACAAAGAAGAGCAATGACACCTTCTGATATTATTTGAACTTTACCTTCTATAAAAGCAAACATTATAAACTAGGCTCGTATTCTAATTCTTTTATAGTGTCAAGCATTTTATCAGTACTTACTTTAGACTCATCGTATTCTACTTCAGCACAAGCATTTTCTAAACTTACATTCACTTTGCTTACACCGTCTAAAGCACTTAATTCTTCTGTAACTGCTTTAACACAATTTTGACAGCCCATACCTTTTATTTTTATAGTAACATTTTTCATTTTATATCTCCTTTGTTATAATTATCTAACAATTATATACTATACAAGGGTATTTTTCAATTATTTTTTTCTATTTTTTCAATATTTTTAGATTCTTCTTTTTTATACAAATTAAATACAACAGTCATTTCTGTACCAACATTCTCTTCACTTTTAATATGTATGTCAGCATTGTAGTAATTACATATATTTTTTACTATTGTAAGTCCTAAACCTGTACCATGAACCTTCAAATATTTATTGTTTTTAACTCTGAAAAATCTTTCAAAAACCCTATTCAAATATTGAGGAGCTATTCCGCAACCTGTATCTTTCACTGAAAATATAGCTTTATCAGCGTTCTTCTTTAAATATATCTTTACTTTACCGTCATCATCAGTATATTTTATAGCATTATCAACCAAATTATTAACAACTTCAGTAATTTTTTCTTTATTAGCCATTATAACAGCAGATTCTATATCTAATTGCACATCAATATTTCTCTGTTCGGCTTTTATTCTATTGCTTTCAAATACATCAAGAACAATATCTTTAATATCTATTTCCTCATCAACTGTTTCCTTCCAATTAGCCTCTATTCTGCTCAATGTAAGCATATCAATAACAAGGTCTTTCATTCTCAAAGCCTCATTATTAATTCTCTTTATAAAATCCGCCTGATTCTTTCCACCTCCTGTAGCAATAAGAAGCTCAGAATATCCTATTATAGAAGTGAGAGGAGTTTTTAATTCATGAGAAGCGTTTATAAAGAAGTCCTGCTTTTCTATCTCAACCTTTCTTATATCTGTAACATCTTCAAACTTTATTAATGCCGATATATTCTCATTGTTTCTTATAGGTATGATGCTTATTTCTATATCCATAGTATGTTCTTTAACATCAAATTTTGAAAATCTGCTAAACTCTATGGCATTATCTATTTTTTCTATAACATCATTATCTTTTATGATTTCATTAAGTTTTCTTACATTACTGTCAGAAATTTCAAGCAAATCCAAAGCATATTGATTAATGAAAAATATTTCTTTATTTTTATTAACAGCAATAATACCCTGTGCTATATTCTCAAGTACATAATTGAGTTTTTCTCTTTCAGTTTGATAGCCTGTGATATTTTCATTCAAACTCACAGCCAATTCATTTATATCATAGAGGATAGTATTAATATCATTATATCCCGTCAAATTCTTAGGCGTGGGCGATTTATTATTATATATATTATCCAAAGTTTCTTTTATCATATAGAAAGGAATCATAATATTACGGCTCATCAAAGGAAGAACCAAAGCCATAATTACTATAACTATTCCTATAACCATAACGGCTGTAAATAAGAAACTTATCAAATATTTATTGACTGACTCTATAGGAATTGATACCCTAAGTATATAATCTCTATCATCATCAGCCTTAATTTTTTTGGATACATACATATAAGGAGTTTTCTGACTAATAGAAGTATTTATAGAAAAAGCCGGCTTATTTTCTATACTATGCAATGCAGCTATAACATCGCTTCTATTGGTATGATTTCCCATAGGATTTTTAGAAGTATCTGTCATAGTATCAGCTATTACAATACCATTTGTAGATATTATGCTGATTCTTAATTCTTCTTTATCTGACTGAAGTACAAATTTTCTAAAAGCATCTTCTGTTTGAACATCATATAAATCAATCTCTTTTTCAAGCATCTCAATAATATTTACTATCATAACCTGGCTGTATACAATATTATTGTACTGCACAGTAAACAGTATTCCTATAAACATTAAAGCACTTGACAATATCAAAATGAGTAATGATTTATAAAATATGTTCTTAATCATCTTTTATTAAAATTATTGTACATCTGTTAATTTATATCCCATACCTCTAACGGTTATAATGTTTTCTTTAGTTAAATCAAGTTTTTGTCTTATTGATTTTATATGCATATCAATAGTTCTTGTTTCCATAGTATGGTCAACACCCCATACCTCTTCAAGCATAGTTTCTCTATCAACTACATTATTAGCATTTTCCATTAAGAGCTTAAGCAAATCGAATTCTTTCTGAGTTAAAACAACCTGCCTTTCTCCTACAAATACATTTCTCTTTTTAACAATAAGTTTTATTTCTCCAAAAGTAAGCTCTTCTGCATCCAATCTTACATCTTTCTTTCTTAAATTTGCTTTGATTCTTGCAAGAAGCTCTAGTACAGAAAAAGGTTTAGGCATATAATCATCTGCACCTAAATTAAGCCCTGTAACAATGTTTATCTCGCTAGTTTTAGCTGTAAGCATTATTACTTTAATAGGAAGATGGGCATAATCTGTTCTAATAATTTTTAATATTTCTGTACCTTCTATGTCTGGAAGCATTATATCAAGCAATACCAAATTAGGAGTTTGTTTTTTTAATGCCTCAAGCATATCATTACCATTTGAGAAACATTCTATAGTATATCCTGCCTCTTCAACGGTATATTTGATAAGATCCCTAATATTATCATCATCTTCTACTGAGTAAATAAGTTCTTTATTCATAAAATACTACCAAAATTAAAATTATTTTATTGTCAAATTAAATACTTTTTATATCATAAATATAATAAAAAATACATTTTGTCAAAATATTTTATTCAGACTAAAATAACTAATTTATTATTTAATATAATAACTTCTATATTTTACATTATGTAAAAAAATAGACATTTAAATATTGACTTATAATATTTTTATATTAAAATCATTTATATGAAACAAGAAATAACACCTATATTAGAAAATTATTTAGAAACTATCTACAATCTTGAAGTAGAGAAAAATTTTAAGGAAGCTATTAGAATAACAGATATAGCAGATTTAGTAGGACGCTCTAAAGCCAGTGTTAATACAGCAATTAAAACATTATCAAAATTAGGACATATAAAACATGAGCATTACGGCGATATAGAGCTTACTGAAAGCGGCAGAGCTATAGGAAAAGATATTGCCGAAAGACATGCTATATTCTACTATTTTCTTACAAAAGTACTAAATGTTGATGAAAAAATAGCTGATGAAGAAGCATGCTTAATAGAACATGCTATGAGCAAAGACACTGTACATAAATTCAAAGAGTTTCTTTGCGGATACTGCAAAAAAGAAAATATTTTTAATAAAGACAATTAAATTAGCAGTTAATAATCAGTCTCTTATAATTTAAAAGAAATTTATATTTTGCATAAAAATATTTTTTATAAAAAGACTAAATTAGATATTTTTATCAATTTAGTCTTTCTTATTTACTATCTTTAATTATACTATTTCATCTTTTATCATATCATCGAAAGTCTGTCTTTTTCTTATGATATAATGTTTATTATCATCAATCATAACCTGAGGTACAAGAAGTCTTGAATTATAATTACTTGACATACTGAATCCATAAGCACCAGCATCAAGTAAAGCCACATAATCACCCTGCTCTAATACACTGCATTCTCTACTATATGCAAAAAAGTCTGAACTTTCGCATATAGGACCTACAAAGTCATAATTTGAAACATTGTCTTTTTTAACTAAAGGATATATTTCATTATAAGCATCATACATAGCAACCCTAATATAATCATTCATACCGCCATTTAATATAACATATTTTCTTCCAAGCTCTTCTTTAATATATTCAACTTTCATTATCAAAGCACCAGATTCCGCCACAAAATATCTTCCGGGTTCTGTAGTGACTCTTAAATTCATTTCTTTTAATAGATTAATACTTTCAGCTTTGAATTTATCAAAATCAAATCCCGAATGATCTCTGTTATATCTTACTCCGTACCCTCCGCCTATATCTATATCAGTAATATTGAATCCCATACTATTAATTTCAGCAATCAAATCTTTCATTACTAAAATAGCTTTATAGAAAGGCTCGGCATCTGTCATTTGAGAACCTATATGCATTGATAATGATTCTATTTCTATATTAGATAATGATTTTAATAAATCAGAATTATCTTTTATAGTTTTTATGCCTATACCAAATTTATTTCCAGTAATGCCTGTAGTAATCTTCTCATGAGTATGAGCATCAACATTAGGATTGACTCTTATTGAACATTTTACTTTCTTTTTAAGTTCTTTAGCTATATTATTTATTCTTACAGCCTCTGGAATAGATTCTATATTGAAACGTTTTATATTAAGATCTATTGATTTTCTTATCTCTTCCTCTGTTTTAGCAACACCAGAAAATACTATGTTTTCAGCTTTTCCGCCTGCCTTAATATATTTCAAAGTTTCTCCTATAGATACAACATCAGCACCTATACCTTCTTCAGCCATCATTTTTAATATAGATAAATTATTTTCTGCTTTAACAGCATAAACTATTAATGTATTATTTAAAGGTAAAAATACTTCCTTCAAAAATCTTATCTTAGTTAAGATATCATTCTTTGAATAAATATAAAAAGGTGTGCCGTACACTTCAGCAATTTCTCTAATATCAATATTTTCGCACATCAATATATTATTTTTATAAGCAATCATTATTAATTTTCTCCTAATTATTATTGTTTAATTATTTAATTTTTAATTTAATATTTCTGTTATACTTACAGATGCTATTCCTTCATCTATTAAAAGTGGTAAATTATCTTCCAAAATTTTTAATGTTTCTTCGCTTTGATAATGCCCTATTCCAACAGCTACCCCATACTCTTTAGATAATTTTATTAACTCTCTCCATTGCTTCATTATAGAAGAATAATCTCTCTCATTATCTAAAAATACTGATCTCCTAGCCGTTTTCACTCCATATTCCAAAGCCATATTATATATCAAACTGTCAGAAACAGTATAAGAATCAACAAAATATTTATCATTACTCTTAGCATAATCAAGCATATGAGAAACTATACTCTCATCACTGCTTGCCACAGAGCCTGTATGATTATTCATTCCTTTAGCATAAGGTACTTTTGAAAATGAATAATCTAATAATCTAAACACTTCATCTTCATTCATTCCCTTTCTTATTAGAGTCTGCTCTCCGAAATAATCACT
This sequence comes from Brachyspira intermedia PWS/A, assembly GCF_000223215.1. NCBI lineage: Bacteria > Pseudomonadati > Spirochaetota > Spirochaetia > Brachyspirales > Brachyspiraceae > Brachyspira > Brachyspira intermedia. The sequence continues at coordinate 1,040,035 of NC_017243.1, read as the reverse complement.
GCCTTCCATAGGTATATGCAAAATAACATTAACATTATTGCTATATGCAGCATAAGAAAAATCTATGCTATGATAAGAATCAGGAAGTACAGCAAAAGTTATATTATATTTATTAGCTAAAGAAAAATATCTTTCAGCATTATTTAAAGTATTACCGCTATCATCTATTATAATGCTTATACAATTACTATGTTCATTTATTTTATTTAAAATAGGTTCTGCTGTATTAGGTGAGTTTATATCTGCTAAATGAAACATATCATCTGAAGGCTTTTCTTCTATATTTTTTTGAAGAATTGTATTATCATTTGATTGTTTAGAAATATTATCTGCATATTCAAAACTAATATTATAATACTCTTGAACCTTTATAAAAGTAAAGGCAAATATACAAAGCATAATAACTGATAGTATAAATACAAATATATTTTTCATAAAACATTAATGTAAAAAATAATGCATTAATGATATCTTAAATAGTAATAAAAGTCAATTACTTATGAACCATATAGTCAACACTTACAACAGCATGTTCATTGCATTTAGGACATTTAGGAGATAGTTTTTTAAAAATTTTATCTATAAAAGATTCTTTTTTAGATTCTGAATCAATTTTAAATATTTTCTCTACGTTTTCATCTTTTTCATTTTCCTCTGCATCTTTAAAATCAAGCGATACAAAAGAAAGTTCTGAATGAGCATTCAATTTTTTATCAGTGGTGAAAAAATATCCGCAATTTCTGCATTTATAATGAAAAGGAGCTTTATCTGGAAACATAGTTAATTCCTCTGTTTTTAAATATCTAATACCGATAATTTATCTTGTTCTGTATCGAAATGATCTGCCATATAAATAGCATAACTATCTTTTTTTATAACACTTCCAGGCTTTACTCTGTTATGTCCTACAACCTGATTATATCCTGTCCATGCATCTTCTGACAAATCTTCCTTATCTGCCCATAATATACCAGCAAATTTACTTCTGCCTCCTCTTCTAAAAGAAGCTATATTGCAATCATCTTTATCATTTTTATAAATAATATTCACAACATCATAAATATTATCAATATTAATATCTTTTATATCATATCTCTGTTTTATATATTCAATCCAGCCATTAGTAATGCCGGCATGAGTGAATATATAATTATTTTCTATATGTATAGTTTTAAAAATATCAGTATTATCATTAAATATTTCATGCATTTCTTTAGAATAACTTTTTCTGTATCTGCTTGCTGTAGGATATCCAACTATATATTGAAAATCATGATTACCTATAAGCAGAATAACTTTGTCATCATGATTTTTTTTGAACTCTATTACATCTTTTAAATTATTAACTATCTCTTCATCAGTAAAAGTAACCCAGCTGTCATCACTGTAATCTCCCATAAAAACTATTTTATCAAACTTATCAAACCTTCCTTCAATAAGTTTTTTCCAACAGCTTTTCCCATGTAAATCACCTATAACAGCAATCTTCATTTAAAGCCTCCTTACCATTAAATTTATATGCTGATAGTCAATAGCAGAATCTTCAGAGTCATTTTCAAGAACTTTATTTATATAAATAGCTTCGAATTTTTCCTGCAAATATTCTTTAAACTCTCTTATGGCATCAAAATACTCTTCATTATTATGAGAAGTGTTAATCTTGTTTTTGTATTCGAAATTTTCTTTTATTTTGTATGCAATATTATCAATGATACTTTCTTCTATCTCATAAATTTTACCAATATTCTGAACTATATTTATTGTTCTGTAAAGATCCATACTCAAATTTGAAGAATTTGAAATCATATATATATTTACAGAATAATCAGAAGATTTTCTCTTATCATCTAATATAAACTCCAAAGTCTTAATAGATTCATCTACAAAAGTTTTATTAGTTTCCAAACTATATTCAACTTTTAAATTTTCTATACCTATCATTTTTTTGATAAATAATGAATCAAATTGATTATAAAAATATTTTTTTACATTGCTAAAGAAAGTATATATATAAAAATATTTCATCTCTCTAACTTTCACATCCTCTATTAACTCAGATAAGAAAACATTTAAATCATTTTCATTTATATTTATCTCGTAATGAGAAGATAGATTTTTTATAATATCAGCTATATCATTATTAATAACATCAAAAATTTCTGTTTTATCATCATTTTTTATGTATACAATGTTATTATTCAAATTTAAAGAAGGTAAATGAAGTGAATCTCTTTTTTCTTTCAATATTTTTATTTTATTTTCTATATCTTCTTTTATAATATCTTTTTTATCATCTGGAGTAAGATATAATATTTCTTCTTGTATAAATTTATTATCTTCTGATTCTTGTTCTTTTTCTAGTTCCGCTATTTTTTCTAAAGTATAAAATTCCTTTTTCTCCAATATTTCTTCTATTCTTTTTAAATTATTTTCTCTATCAGTTCCATAAATATATAATGTAAATCTATATCCATATTTTATATCAAGCCCCATCATCTTTATAAAAGATTTAGCATTAACTCTTTTTCCATTCTTGTTTTCTATTTCTATTTTATCCTCAATAGTTCTAAAAAAATCTACAATGGAATTAACTGTTTTATTATCAGTTACAATAGAATTTCTACATTCAAACTCTTTAGATATAAAATCATTATTCTCCATATAGTATCCTGTATATAATTATTTTCTTCTATAAAATAATTATATACAAATATACAAACAAATCAATAAGTTATGTATAAAAACATATTAAAAACTATATAGCATCACTATATATATACCTATATAGGATATATAAAATATCTATATAAAAATAGAATAATTTAATTAATTATAGACAACATAAATAAAATAACTTTAAACAATTTTATTTTTTAATATTTTTAAACTTAAAAATTTCATTAAAAATGCTTTATTTATTTTAAATATATATATAAGTCTTTTTGTTATACAAATAATACATAAAAACCCTTGAAATTCTAAATAATATTGTTTATAATAATACAAAATAAAATAACAGAGTAAAAACAGAAAAAATATGATTGATTTTAATTTAAAAGATATTAGAGAAAAAATTTTGAAACTAACACAAAGCCAATTTGCTAAGATGTTAGGCGTGCGTCAGGATTATATTTCAAGATTAGAGAGAAATGCAAATAATATAACCCTTGACCTATTGGATAAGCTTGCAGAAAATACTGGACTTACTATTGATGAACTTACAAAGTATAAAAAGAATTCTTTTGAAAGTGAAAATCCATATCTTTATGAGAATCTTATTAATGTACAAGTCATCATAGATAAAATTAATGAAGAAATAAGTACAGTAGACAAAAAGAATAATGAAAAAATATCTGAACTGACCGCTGATATTTTTAATAAAATCAGTGAAACTTTTGATATTGTAGTATATGGAAGATACAGCTCAGGAAAAACTTCATTCATTAATGCAATATTTGATAAAAATATCGACACGAATCCTTATTCTGAAGAAACGAATAATGATGAATATTTTTTGAATGATGATTCTAAGCTATTTAGAATTATTGAGTACAAAGAAAGTCTTCTTGATACTAGAAAATACAATAATCAAAATATGTTTATTTATTTATGTGATATAAATGCATTTTCTCAGGAAGATATTACAAATATAAATGCCTTAGCTAATTTTATAGATGATTTTAGTAATATATCTGTAATATTCTCAAAAGCAAATATATTTGATGAAAATGAATTAGGCAGTGTTATTGATAAAAAGTTTGAAACATTAAAAAACTTTATCGAATCTTCTAATAATATAAAAAAAATAGATTATTCTTCATTAAGAAAAAGATTTTTCCCATTTTCAATAAATAACACTAATCTAGTTAAGCAGATTAAAGATGATTTTGCTGAAAATATAAAATATGCTTATTATAACAGAATATTAACAAATATTAATTTCATTACAGAAATAATAGACAATAAAAATGAATTCCAAGAAAATGATAAATTAGAAGTTAATTTAAATAAAATAAAAATATCGGTTAAAGAAGCATTTAATGAAATATACAGAAATACTCTTAATATAGACAGTATAATTCAATCTATTGATGATAACAATGTATACAGAAAAAAAGATGATATAAAAGTATTATGCAATAGCATAAACGTAAATCTTGATACACAATTATACAATATGCTTGCTGTTACAAAAGAAGATTTTGATACTAAAGAACCTAATAAAATAAAAACAAATTTAATAAATCTTTCTATAGGTATCCTACCTTCATTTAATTTATTAAAAAGTAGCACAATGAAAATAATAAACATTGTAGGAGTATCTTTATCATTCCTTCCTAGTGTTGTATTTATATTATCTGGATTTATGTCTTTCTCTGGAAATTGGAAAAAGACTCTTTCCAAAAAGGTTATTAAAGCATACGAGGAAGAGAATCTGGTATCTAAATATAATAAAACAATAGATGAATATTTTAATAACTATTTGACAAACCTAAAAGAAATAGATACCAAAGTTAAAGAAACTCTAAAATATCAAGAAGATGCTAAAATGTATAAAAATATAAAATCTATATTGAATAATTTCTCTTCTTATATAAAAGCAGAAAAGAATAAAAAATAAATCAAAATAATATATAATAAAAAGAGCAGGTAACTTTTAAGCCTGCTCTTTTATTTATCAATATTAATTATTTATTATTAGCTATTAGTATTTTCATTGCTGTAAACTGTCCAACTGCTGTCAGGAAGCTGATAATAGGAATTATCTATAAGTTTCTGAACGTTTCTTCTATACAAAGCACTTTCAACTTCTTTTATATTAGCCATACTAAGTTTAGGGTCTGATAATATTAAATATTCTGCTATAGTTCTTCTGTCTGTATTTTCTTTTTCCATTATCTCTTTTATATATTTTATTCTCTCTTCACTGTATGTTGTCTTTGGTTTTGAAACATCAAAAGCTATATATGATAAATATCCGCCATTATTTTCACCTATATAATAATTAGTTTTATACAAGTTTATTTCATCTTGATTAAACATGCTTCTTATAAGAGCCTCTTTATAACCTTGAGCCAATTCATCAGAAACATTTGTACTCACCATAATAAGATTTAAATCTTCTTCACTTGAAAGAGTAGATATTTGATATGCACTCTCATCTATTTGTCTGTATCTTCCCAAAACCTGAGCTTCTATCAAAGTTTTTCCACCAAGAACCCTCATCTCAGGTTCCTGTACTAATATAAGCTTTGAACAGCTTGGAATAAAAATCATAATCAGTAAAATAAATATCATATTATACAATCTCATAAAACAAATATCTCCTATATATTTTCTTTATTAATTTCCGCCCTCTAAATATGATATAACATCAGAGAAAGGCATTGGTTCAAGTCCAAATTTATCACCTTCAAATGCTATAAGCTGCTGCTTCTGCTGATTAGGCTTATCTAAGTTTTGATCTCTAAAATAGAATGTAGTAAATACCTTATTGGCAGATATACTAAACTCTACTGAATTAGGGTCATAACCAAATTGTACTATATTTTCAACAGTAGATATACCAGGGTTGATAGGTCTTATCATCTCTATTAAGAATTTAGAAAACTCTGTAGACATCTTACTTATACCCACAAAGAATGTAGTAGGTCTTATATTATTCAAAGGACTTACACCTACTCCGGCAATATCTGCTGTAAGATTAACCAATAATTTTTCATCATTAATTTTTTCTCTGTTTTCAGGAGCAAGCAAATATTTAAAGTTTATATCACTAGCCAAAACACGCATATCATATTTAATAGTACTTGTATTGAAACTTCCTAAATCTACATTAAGCCAAGGTAAATGTATAGCTCCTCTTCTTGGTGCTGTATTATTTGATATAGAAGTCAAGAATAAATTATCATCAAATTTTTCACCACCTATATATATAGATGATTTCAAATCTTGTATTGTAAGTCCATGTCCCTGAACTCTTACAGAAGAAGAAAAATCTCTTATTCTAATACTGTCATCTATAAATGGAGGTATTTTTAAATATACTCTTAACTGTTCAAAGAACATATTAGGAACCTGCTCTATAAGAGGGGTATATCTAGTAGCTGTAGCAACTACTTCGTTATCTGTAGGAGTCAAATCAAAATGATAATCTATGTTTGATGTTAATCCTTTCAATACTATTGACATTTTATCAGGTGAATCCATATTAGCAAAGAATTTATCTGTTTTGAAAACACCATCTGCTATATTGTTTTTCAAATTACCATTAACATTGAATAATCCGCCTATTTCTATACCAAAAGGCAAATACAAACTTTCTGTATCCAAACCAACATTATAATTCAAGTCGGCATTTTTTATAACAGGAGTGAAGTAGCCATCAACATGTACTAACAATTTATTAGCCGGACTCTGTAAATTAAATTGTCTAATATTGGCATATAGGTTCTCTCCGAAATTAACATCAGCATCTACTTTCATAGTAACATCCTGAAGTTTATACTGCTTTTCTGTTACATAGAAAGTACTGAAATTTGTAACTGTTGCAAATTTATCTTCTAATGATAAGTTATATCCCAAAGCACTGGTCATTTTTATATCATCTTCAAAAGGCAAACTATCAAGAATTTCAGCAAATTTAGTAGAAAGCCAATTTTTCATAGCATAAGGAGCTATTCTAAAAGTAGATATATTAACAAAGCCTTTTTTTAATCCCAAACCTTCTAAATCAAGATTTGATCTAAAATTAAGGAAATTATCCAAATCTAAATTAAGTGCTGTAACTTTTACATCCTGACTTAGTAAATTAGCATTGGCAAGTACATTAAGTTTTGCTGTAGCTGTAGAAGAAACTTCACCGTTTAAATTATATGAGAAATTTTTTATAATACCATTTACTGTAGTATTAATATCATTTATCATCTTTCCAAAAACATGAACATCTAAATTTAAAGAACCTCTTGCAAGTCCACCTGAAAAATTAGCAATAGGCAATGATGTTACATTTACATTCAAATCTGTAGGCTCATCAAATTTTACCGCTCCATTAACCTTTATATCTGAATTAATATATTTTGTAGATATATTATCAACATAAAGAACCGTATCGCTTTTCTTATTAGGATCATTAATAGCCGGAACAACACCTAATGCCCCATTCAAAGAAGATAAAATTCTTAATGATACATCTGTATTATTGAATCTATATAATTTCAATGCAGTTACTCTATCAATAGTAGTATTATGCTCTAATTTTATATCTTCTTTTGAAATGTTATTAGGATTGAAAGTAAAATTAACTTTAGTTTTTGAATTAAGATTATTTACTGCTATAGTATCCCCCATAGACAAATTTATCTTATCCAATGCTATAGTTATTGCATTAGTTAAATTATTAATAGTACCTGTGCTTTTATCTGCATCCACATTAACCATACCGCTCATATTTATACCTAAAGAAGGTACAAACATAGAAGCTAAACTATTTACTTTATTTAAATTAAGTCTTGCATATAATGTATCTAAATTAACGCCTATATTTCCGCTGAATATTTGATTAGCAGAGGCTATCACTTTTAATATTTCATCATTTAAAAGTTCTGAAGATAAATTCTCTATAGATACGCTTTGAGTTCTTATATTATATCTAGCTAGAAGATGTGCCGCAAACTGCATATCATCGCGTTTTTTACCATTATAACTAAAATTAGGCTCATCTATCTCAAAATCAAATCTTATAACTATTTCATCTTTATTTTCTGTACCATCAGGATTTTTAGGATAGGATACATCTAAATTAAATAAAGGATTATCATTAAAGAAAATACTGCTGTCATTGTAGGCTAAACTATTACTTATAAAACTTTTTAAATAAATATCTTTCACAACTTCAGGAGCAGATATACCCATCACTTGAGATAATGAGAATCTTTTTGTATGCAAATCCAAATGTAGATTATAATTACTTAAACTTGCTATAAGCCCATTATTAGGTACATTAGTTAAAAATGATTTACTGTCTGCCTTAAATGCCAAATTATTTATTCTAATATTTTCTACATCAGCTTTTAATTTAAGAAAATCGAGTTTGCTGAAATCAAATGGCTCTTTATTAGTATCTTCTTCTTTAGGCTTTGACGGAGGCATATCCGGTAAATTCCAATTCCCGCTCTCATCTGTAAACATGTAAACATATAAATTGTCTATACTTAAATCCTGAACATGAAGCTTTAAAAAGAATAAAGAAAAAAGAGAAAATTTTAATCTAAAATTATCTATCTTTATATTCTCTTCATTATTAAAATTATCAGAATTATAAAGCACAACATTGCTCATTTCTATTTTTGGAAATAATAATCCATATTTAAAATCGCCTATTTCCAATTTTCTGTTAGTAGCAGAATATACTATATTTTCAATAAGATTTTTCATTCTTTCATTATTGAAATATATTCTAGCCCCTGCAATACCCACAACAATCAAAAAAAGAAGTATCAAAGGTATATATCTCTTTTTGAATCTTCTTTTTTTCTTATTAGCATTATCCTGTTCTGATGATATTTCAGTTTTTTCTTTTTTCTTAAAAAATTTCTTCATAATCAATCTTCTATAAAAATATATTTTACATGTTTATAAAACAATTTTACACTTAAAAGATAGTATATTATAAAACATATTCTTTATCAATAGCAAATAAGTATTAAAAGTCATTATTATTATATGTACCATCCTCATAAGTACTATCTTCATAGGTATTATCTTGATTATTATAATATGTACTATCTTCATAGGTATTATCCTGATTATTATAATCATCATTATTTTCAGCAGCATTTGTTTCTTCTTCGTTACTGTAATAATAATAATCAGAATTATAATCTTCCGGCCTTATAATGATAACATTATTTGTATTATTGAAGTTACTCTCTAAATTCTCTTCAAACTGTTCTTCAGGCATAGTATTATCATTTAAATAATTATTGCTGTAATTATAATAATCTGCCTCATAAGTATTTGTATTATTATATAAATCATATCCATAATTATAATCACCGCTTATCTCATTTGATATGCTCATATTAAATTCATAGCTTCTAGCCTTTGAAATTCCTTTCTTCCAGCCTTCTTTAGTTAAATCTCTTTCAAATATAAGATAATATCTGCCTTGAGATAAACTTATTTCATATTCATCATCTGTTTGAGGCATAGTGATAATTTTACCTAATACATCATTAGAAATACTTATATTAATAGCTTGGGAATCTATCAAGAAATAAGAAAGTTTAACACTTGATTTAATAGGTATACTGAAATTGTAATAATCTCTATCATAAGAATAATCTATAGCACCTTTATACGTTTGATTAAACTCTATAGTCTGGGCTTCAGAATATTTATTATTAGGTTCATGTTCTGTGTATTTATCGTAAGGCTTAGCTATAATGCTTACTCTATATGGTATATTATTAACTGCATTTGTAGAAGCTAATATAAAATAATATGACATATAAGGATAAAGTATAAGTTTATCAACTACTTCACCATCTCCAACATTATTTATGTCCTTCATAGTTATCCAATTACCTTTCTGATCATATAGTCTTATACTTGCATCTATGGCAGGAACACCTGAAAGCTCTATAGAAATAGAATATGTATTAAAAGAACTATTAGTTATTTTATAAGCATCTACTTCCATATCCTTCAAATCGCCTGTTTTAAGAGTAGGATTATATGTTTGACCATAGTATCCTTCTATTGTATAAAGTCTATTGTCACTATTAACATCTATGATATGAGCAGCAGAAATTTTATCATTAGGTTCTTTTTCATCAGTTTCTTTATAATCTCTTTTTTTAAGTATTAACATATAATCAATATTTTCTTTTACAGTATCTTTTGGAGATATTGATATATAATACTTATTTTCGTCAGTATTATTTGTAGAAGGTTCAAAATATATATTCTTCATTACTTGAGTAGTATATATTATTTCTTCTTGTTTTTTATTTTGATTATTATTACTGCTTACTGTTTCATTTGTATCAATATCATTTGTAGTAGAATTGGTTTCAATATTTTTTATTTCATCAGGTTCATTTATTACTTTTATAACATTATTATTATAATCATATAAAGTCATTATCACAGGAGAATAAGTGGAATTTGACACATAAAAGTCTATAATGCTTGCCTTACCGTCAAAAGTAAAATAATAGTAATCAGTATTATCCCCTTCCAACTGTCCAATTATACCATCTTTATTAATTTCCTGTGCTGTTTCAAAGCTATTATTACCGCCAGCTTTTTTATCTAATTTATATTGTGAAGAACCACATGATGCTAAAATAATCATTGCAATATTAATAATTATTATAAAACCAATTTTTTTCATTTTATCTCCGTATCTATAAAAACAATATATAAAATTATACATCATTCTATAATAAAAAGATACTTAATATTTTTATATATTTTAAAAAAATATAATAAAAATAAAATCAGCTATTGACATTTTTATTTATATATGCTATTATTCTTTTACGTTTTCAAATTAATATGGGTAGGTGGCCGAGCAGTCAATGGCAGCAGACTGTAAATCTGCCGACGTGAGTCTACGGGGGTGCGAATCCCTCCCTGCCCACATTCTTTTTACGAATATTTATCTTAAACGAGGTATCGCTTTGGCTATAGAATTTAATAATGAATACATATCTATAGTTATGGAAGCTAACCTAGCTACTCCAGAAGAAATAAAATCTTTTGTAGAAGACTCTGATGAGGCATGTAATATAAGAATGCCAGTAGTTGTTCTTGATATGAAAAATGTAAAAGAGATAAACAGTGCAGGAATAGCTAAAATACTTAAACTTTATAAAAATCTTCAGTCACTTAAAGTTAAATTATTTATGACAAATTTAGACGAATCTATTAAACCTACTCTAAAAAGTTTAATGATGTTTAGTTTAATAAAATATTTTGATGACCCTAAAGATTTCGCTATATAATTCCCGAAAGTAGTTAATTTTATAATAATTTATTGAATTTTTATCATCATTTTATTATACTTATTTTAGTAAATAATCGGAGAATTTTATGCATAATAATATAGCAACTGTAAGATGGACTGGTGAAGAATTGTATATACTTGACCAAACATTAATACCTATCACTGTAAAAGAAATAAAATTATCTAATGAACAAGATGCCTATAATGCTATAAAAGAATTAAAAGTAAGAGGCGCTCCTGCAATAGGTGTTGCAGCAGCATATTCTCTACTTATAGATTTAAAAAGTAAAACTAATTTGAAAGCTGATGAATTTATAAAGTTTGTTCAAAAAAGAGCTGAGTATTTAAACTCATCAAGACCTACTGCTGTTAATTTAAGCTATGCTTTAAATAGAATGGTAAACACTATAAAAGATAAAAATAATAAAACTTCATTAGAATTATACAATATATTAGAAACAGAAGCTAAAAAAATAAACTCTGAAGATGTGGATATATGCCAAAAAATAGGAGAATATGGAAATGAACTTTTAAAAGAAAATTCAGGAATACTTACACATTGTAATGCTGGAAGACTTGCTGTAAGCGGAATAGGTACTGCTCTTGCTCCTATGTATATAGCTCATCAAAAAGGTAAAAAAATAAGAGTTTATGCTGATGAGACAAGACCATTGCTTCAAGGGGCTAGATTAACAAGTTTTGAATTACAGGAAGCTGGAATAGATGTTACTTTGATATGCGACAATATGGCTGCTTTTATAATGTCTAAAGGACTTATTGATTTGGTAATAGTAGGATGCGACAGGGTTGCTGAAAATGGAGATGCTGCAAATAAAATAGGTACTATGGGGGTGGCAATCTTAGCAAAACATTTTAGTATACCTTTTTATATAGCATGTCCATCTACTACTTTTGATTTGAATACAAAAACAGGTAATGACATAATTATAGAAGAAAGAGATGCAAAAGAAGTTATAAATTTTGCAGGTACTCAAACAGCTCCTTTAGATATGAAAGTAAGAAATCCAGCTTTTGATGTTACACCTAATGAACTTATAACAGGTTTCATCACAGAAAAAGGTATAATAAAAGCTCCTTATATAGAAAATTTAAAAAAAGCTTTTAATTAATAATTTTAAGGAGATAAAATATGGCTTATAAACAATTAAATATCAATACTATAATAGATTATTTAAAAACTATAGATGAATTAAAGAATATATTTTCCAGCTTTGATGATTTAGAAATAAAAGAAATTGGAGATGGTAATTTAAACTATGTTTATAGTATAACAAATAAAAAAAACGATAAAGAAACTGTAATATTAAAGCAATCCGTACCTTTTTTAAGATGTGTTGGTGAAAGCTATCCTTTAGAAAAAGACAGAATGAAAATAGAAATTAAAGCACTCAAAGAACAGTATAAATTATGTCCTAATTTAGTTCCTAAAGTGCATTATTTTTCAGAAGATATGTGTGTTGTTATAATGCAGAATTTAAATAAACATAAAGTTCTTAGAGGAGAAATAATAAACGGTATAAAATTTCCAAAAGCAGCCGAACATTTAACAGATTTTCTTTCAAAGACTTTATTTTATACTTCAGACTATTATTTGGACACTAAAACAAAAAAAAATCTTGTTGCTGAATATATGAATTCTGAATTATGCAGTCTAACTGAAGATTTTGTTTTTACACACCCATTTGAGGAAAATGAAACTAATATTTATCATGAAAAATTAAATTTAGATGAAGTAAAAAAATTCCAAAGAGATTCAAAATTAAAAATAGCAGCTGCCGAAATGAAATATGCCTTTATGACTAAAGCTGAAGCCCTATTACATGGAGACTTTCATTTGGGAAGTTTTATGGGTAATGAAGAAGAAACTTATGTGATAGATCCCGAATTTGCATTTTACGGCCCTATTGGTTTTGATATAGGAAAAGCTATGGCTAATTTCTTTATAGCATATATATCACAAGAGCATCATCAAAAAAGATTAGGAACAAATTCAAAAGAATTTAGAAAATGGCTTTTTGATACTGCCAAATATATGCTCACAGGAACTTTAGATAAATTTGAAATACTATGGAAGAAACATTTAGAAGAAACTAAACCATTATATTGGAATTATCCAGATGGACAAAAACATTCTAAAGAGTATATAAAAACTGTATTAAACAGAATATTTAAAGACTCTGTAGGCTTTGCCGGATGTGTATTTATAAGAAGAACTTTGGGACTTGCAAAAAATAAAGATATTTCAGGTATTGAAGATTTAATTGAAAGAGAAAGACTAGATTGGATATGCTTAAATATAGGCAGAGAATTCTTAATAAATAAGGATAATATAGATAATATAGAAAAAGTTACTGATATAGTAAATAAATATTCTAATGTAGATAAAATTTAATAATTATAAAAATGGGCTATAAAATTAATTATAGCCCATAATTCTTTATAAAAATTATTTATTATTGTTATGCTAGTATACGCCCACAATAGCTAGTAAGTAAACCCACAACTCACCTTGATACTTTTATTATAGTATTTCAAAATTATTATTTTTTATTATTGTTGTTAATGTTAGTAACAAAAATTATATATTAATTTACTAACTTTTTAAATTGATAAACGAGCAGCTGGTAACTGACAAATGAAGTTGTAAGCTATTTTTAAGCGAGTTTATCACTAGCAATAATAATAAATTATTATTTACTTTTCTACTTCTTTTTTGTACTTAATCAAACCTTCTTTTAGAATTCTCATAGCCTTTTTCAAATCTTTTGAATCGAGTACATAACACATTCTAATTTCATTCTTACCCAATCCTTCTGTAGCATAAAAACCTTCTGCTGGAGCAAACATAACAGTTTCATTATCAATATTAAAATCTTTTAAAAGCCAAATAGCAAAATCTTCAGCATCTTTAACAGGAAGCTGAGCAAGAACATAGAAAGCCCCTTCAGGTTCTCTCATAAATACACCGTCCATCTTTGTAAGCTCTTCAAAAAGAATTTTTCTTCTGTTATCATATTCTTTTCTTGAAGCTTCAAAATAATCCGGAGGTAAATCATATAAAGCAGATGCCCCTATCATTTCGAGTGTAGGTACGGATAATCTAGCCTGACATTCTTTAAAAATAGCCTCCATAAACTCTTTATTCTTACTTATTACACATCCTATTCTAGCTCCGCATGCAGAAAATCTCTTTGAAATAGAGTCTATTATAACAACATTATCAGCTATATCTTTATAAGTACCGAAACTTATAGCCTTTCTATCACCATAAACGAATTCTCTATATACTTCATCGCTTATAATAAAAAAATCATGTTTTTTTGCCAAATATGCTATATCATCTAATTCCCTTTTTGTAGAGACAACCCCTGTTGGATTGGAAGGGTTTGAAAACAAGTAACCTTTAGTCTTTTTAGTAATGCTTTTTTCTATTATTTCACGGCTAGGCAAATGGAATCCATCTTCAGCACGAGTTCTTACAATGTTTCTTTTAACATTAAGTATATCATAAAAACTATTATAATTAGCATAGTAAGGCTCTGCTACTAACATTTCATCGCCTTCATCAAATATAGCAATCAAACTAAGCAGTATTGCCTCACTTCCTCCATTAGTTATTATTATTTCATCTTCTTCATAATCTATACCCAATCTTTTATAATATGCTTGAATTTTTCTAATGAGCTCTTTTGTTCCTCTTGAATGTTCATATTTAACAGTTTTCATATCACAGCTATTTGCAATGGCATCAAAATATACTCTAGGTGTTTCTATATCAGGCTGACCTATATTAAGGTGATGTATTTTTATTCCTCTTTTAGCAGCTTCTTCAGCATAAATATTTAATCTTCTTATAGGCGAAGCTTTAAGCTGCTGTACTCTTTTAGATAGATACATGATTAACTCCAATTTGTTATGTATATTGTATATAATAAATAAAATTTTAATAATATAAAAAACTATTTACTGACAATAAGTAAAATTTTAATATATGCTATATAAAAAATAAAGGAGCTATAAGATAAATTACAGCCCCTTTTTATTCTCTTAATCTTTATAAGACTATTATTTATCTATTTCCCTATATTTAATCAAGGCCTCTCTAAGTATATGCATTGATTTCTTTAAATCCGCAGAATCTAAAGCATAGGAAATTCTCACTTCATTTTTTCCTAATCCTTCAGTGGCGTAGAAGCCTTCCGCGGGTGCGAACATAACAGTTTCATTATTTATATTAAAATCTTTTAAAAGCCATATAATGAAATCTTCGGCATTTTTTACAGGAAGTTTGGCAAGAACATAGAAAGCGCCTTCAGGTTCTTTAGCAACCACTCCTTCCATAGTAGCAAGTTCTTCAAATATAATTTTTCTTCTATAATCATATTCTTTTAAAGCTTCATCAAAATAGTTATCAGGTAAATCATATAAAGCAGCAGCACCAACCATATCCAAAGTAGGAAGTGATAATCTAGCCTGACATTCTCTAAATACAGCTGTCATTAATTTTTTATTTTTACTTATAAGACAGCCTACTCTAGCTCCGCATGCAGAGAACCTTTTTGATATTGAGTCAATTATAATAACATGGTCTTCTATATCTTTATAAGTACCAAAACTTATTGCTTTTCTATCACCATAAACAAATTCTCTATAAACTTCATCGCTTATAATAAACAAATCATATTTTTTAGCAATATAAGCTATATCATCTAATTCTCTTTTAGTATAAACAACACCTGTAGGGTTAGATGGGTTTGCAAGCATAAATGCTTTAGTTTTAGGAGTAATATGTTTTTCTATCTCTTCACGGCTAGGAAGATGGAAACCGTCTTCAGCATAAGTTCTAACAGCATTATATTTAATATTGTAAAGATCATAGAAACTTTTATAATTAGCGTACAAAGGTTCAGATACTAATATTTCATCTTCTTCATCAAATATAGCAAGCATAGCAAAAGATATAGCTTCAGAACCTCCGCTAGTAATTACAATATCTTCTTCTTCATAATGAATACCTAATTTATCATAATATGCTTGAATTTTATTTATAAGAGGTTTAATTCCTCTTGAATGTTCATATTTAAGTGTTTTTTCATGAAATTTAGAAATTGCTTCAAAAAATATTTTCGGTGTCTCAATATCAGGCTGACCAACATTAAGATGATATATTTTTATACCTCTTTTAACAGCATCTTCAGCATAAGGATTTAATTTTCTAACAGGCGAAACTTTTAATCTCTGTATTCTTTTAGATATATCCATAATGATTCTCCATTAATTATTCTAAACAGTAATTTTTAACTAATTAAATATATATGAAACAATAAAAATTGTCAACATGTTTTAATTAATTATTATTAAATTAAATAAAAAATCATAATATAACATTATCTATAAATAAAAATATTAACATTAAATATATAAAATATATTATAAAGTGAAAATTAGTGCTATAATTATTTTCACAAAACTATAAACTATTTTTTATCATTAACTAATAAAATATTATAATATATTGATAAAAGATGTTTTTTGATATAGAATTACTAACAAAATAAAAAATGAATTTTAAATATGCATATTAGAAAAATTATAACATTAATAATAGCAACTATCTTATTATATATTCCGCTATATCCTTTCGGCGGCAAGCCTATTACAATGGAAAAGGTAAGACCTTATTATACAACTGATGATACTATAAAAGTAGATGTATTTATATATACAAATTTAGGAGACAATACAAATTACAATTATTTATGTTTTGCAGTTGCTGATGCTGTAGCCAATCAAATAGAATATAATAAAACATTAAGACTTCAGTCTGAAACGAATTTTGTAATTAATCCTGTAGATTTTGAAAAAGCATATAACTATAAAGTATTCCAATTTACTAATATAACTTATACAAGCAAAACAGAAGGAACTAATATAACTATTGTGACTAATTATGAAACTACAACATATACTAATTGGGGAGATGTAAGAAGTAATGTACAGTTAATTACACCAGAAACACAGGGCTTTTTCTTAGAAACTAATGAAATGATATTTGATTACAATGGAAGCAATGTAATACTAAAAGGCACCAATGATTTTATTCAAAAAGTAGATATAGGAAGAACTTATTATGAATATTCCGGAGATGATATAAAAAAATATATATTTACAAGAGAGTCTGATATAGCGATATTTGGAACTGTAAAATATGACAGACCTAATATAAGTATAGTAACATATATAGCCTATATAAAGGATAGAAAAATAACCTCATATTCTATAACAATACCAGAAGCAAAAATTGATGAGCAAATACCGAACTATGCTTTAGAAATTGCCAATAGAATAAGTTATTTTGATAAAACAGGAGTTATAGCAATAGATGTAACTCCAAATGATGCATTTGTTTATGTAGATGATGTATTTATAGGAAAAAGCGGACAAACTTTATATGTTCCGGCATTAACAACAAATAATCATAGATTTACGATAAAAAAAGAAAACTATGAAACAATAGATACTATGCTTGCATTTGAAAAAACTAATGAAAATATACTCCTTAATTTTAAATTGAAAGAATTAACTGAAAGTGCAAGAGTTCAAATTAATATACCTGGAGAAGAAGAAAGTACGGTAATAATTAATGGTGTAAAAGAAACTCCTACAAATGTAATAAATAGGTATTTTGGCTTTGGTACATATTCTATAAAAATAACAAATACAAATTATATAGACTATTATGGTACATTTACAGTAGACAGTACAAACTCTTTAGTTCTAACACCTAATATGAAAAAATTTCAAGAGCCTACTTTAGCTGATAAAATATTTAAAAATTATGAAAGAAATACTAAAATATTTTTAGGATTAACCATAGCAAGTGCTATATTTACAGTTGGAACTTACATATATGCAGGAGAAGTATTAGATTCTACTATGGTTAATTATTATAATCAATATAAAAATGACCCTAACAGGCCTCCTATAAATTTAAATAATTATAATACTGCTATGAATATATATATAGCTGGAATGGTATTAACAGGTGCTTTTGCATTAACTGCTGGTGTATATTATATGCTTTGGATAAATGAGAACAATTTTGCTGTTGAAGAACTTTCATTTAATGCCGGTTATAGCGGTGTAAATCTTATGTATTCATGGCGGTGGTAGCTGCAATATTATATGTAATAATAATTAATAAAATTCTCAATTATATTTGACAAAACAGTATTATTTACTATACTACTAATAATAATATAATTTTAGGAGTTATAATATGCTTAATATAATTTTTATAGGAGCTCCCGGAGTTGGAAAGGGAACTCAATCTGCTTTAATAGAAAAAGATTATTCTATATCTCATATTGCAACAGGAGATATGCTTAGAGAAAATATTGCAAATGGTACAGAACTTGGAAAGACAGCTAAATCTTATATGGATAAGGGAGAATTGGTACCTGATAGCTTAGTTATTGATATGCTAAAAGATAGAATAAAAAAAGATGACTGTAAAAACGGATTTATGCTTGATGGTTTCCCTAGAACTATAGAACAAGCTAAAGAATTAACAAACATATTGGATAGTCTAAATTATAAAATAAGTGCTGTAATAGATATATTTGCTTCAGAAGAAATAATAATAGATAGATTATTAAAAAGAGGCCGTGCTGATGATAATGAAGAAACTATTAAAAATAGATTAAAAGTATTTGAAAATCAAAGTAAGCCTGTATTAGATTATTATAGTGATAAAGCAAAAATAATAAAAATAGAGAGTGTTGGTACTCCTGAAGAAGTATACGCTAAAATAAAAAAAGAATTAGATGTATTATAATTTATAATTATTATATTTTTTTATGGGGCTATGATTATAAATCATAGCCTTTTTTATATGCAAATTATTTTTATGATATATATTCCGAAAATATAAAAAAAATATTATCAAAATTATTATTTACAGGTTTGTATATGTCTGAAGAAATAGATATAAATAGTAACAATGAAGTTGAAAATACAGAAGCAGCCCCTAGAAAAGCTGTTAAGAAAAAAATGATAATAAAATCTAAAAGTAAAGAAAATATTAAAGATTTAGATTTATCATCTTATGGAGCAAGAAGACAGGCTAGAATATATGCTGTTATGTCTTTATATTCTTATGAAATTAATGATAGAAAAGAAACTGTAAATGAAATTCTTAGTTTCGATTATGATAAAAAAATACCTGAAAATATATTCGCATTCACTAGAAATTTGGTAGAAGGTACTATAAATAATTTAGAAAGAATAGATAACTTAATAGAAAAATATTCTAATAATTGGGATATAAAAAGAATACAGTATGTAGACAAATCAATTATTAGAATGTCAATATACTCGCTAATATTTTTGAAAGACATACCTAAATCTGTAGTAATAGATGAAGCAGTAGAAATTTCTAAAATTTTTAGTGATAAAGATTCTTATAAATTTGTAAATGGGATTTTAGATGGTATACAAGAAAAAGACATACAATAAAAGATTGGCTAAATATAAAAACATACAGATGATAGTTTTTATATTATCTATAGGAGCCTTAGGTTTAATAGCTATATTATCATTAAATGTAGCAATAATACAAGGTAAAGTAAAATTAAATTCTCAAATTGTAGACGATTATACCTTGGCTAAAGAGTATTATAATAATAAAGATTATAATAAAGCTAAATCAATATTGAAAAAAGAAATAAGAAATACCATAGACCCCAAAAAAGAATATGAAGCTAATATACTTCTAGGAAAAATATACAATGAAACAAAAGATTATGATAATGCAATAAAAATATTTAATACTATGACAAATTCATTGTATTTAGATGAGCAGTTAAAACATAATTTAGGAATATCCTATCTAAAAAAAGAAATGTATGATGAAGCTTTAGTATCATTAGAAAATTCATTATCAATAAACAGTAATTATATACCTAGCCTTCTCACATTAGGAAGATTCTATATGGAAAGAGATTTGCCTCGATTGGCTAAAGGCTATTATGAAAGAGTTTTAACTTTAGAAGAAAATGATGAGGCTTTATTTTATGTAGGATTAATAGCACTTAATGAAGGTTTTCAAAGTGTTGCTTATGATACTTTAACTAAATTAGTTAGAAGAAGCAAGGGAGAATATGCTGATAAAGCTGCTACAATATTAGGCGACATATATGTAATATCAGGAGATACAGATAGTGCTATAGAGATGTATTTGAAAAGTTTAGTTAATTCAGATACGAAACCTGACTCTATAAAAAGACTTGTAAAAATATATGAGCAGGTTGAAGATTATGACGGTATAAAAAAAGTATATGAGCAAATATTAGAGCAAAATCCTAATGATGTTGATACAATACTTGCATTAGGAGAATTGTATGAAAAAGAAAATGCATATGACAGATCTGTAAAATATTATTTAAGATTGGTAAAAATGAAAGATTATACCAATACTTATGGTGCTACAGGTTTGCTTGCTAATGCATACTATAAAGGAAGCATGCTTAAAGAAGCAGAAGCAAATTATAAAAAAATTATAATGGCTAATAATAAAGATGATTTATATAAAACAGCATTGGAAAGACTTGGAGATATAACATATAGACAAAAAGATTTTATGGCATCTTTAAGATACTATCAGGAAATATATAAGATAGAAACCAATAATGCAATATTTATGCCTAGACTTGGAGAATTAGAACTATACTATGGAAATTCAGATAAAGGTATAAAATTATTAAAAGAATCTATTGCTGCAGATGTAGGAAATGCCTTCCCTAGCAGAACATTAGCTGTTTACTATGAAAGCATAGGTAATAATAATGAAGCGTTAAATTATTATAATTACACACTTTCTAAATATCCTAAAGATAGAGAAAGTATATATAGAGCCGGAATGCTTTATTATAAAACAAAAAATTATGAAAAAGCAAAAGAATCTCTACTTATAGCTGCTAATGATGATAATAATACTATCTTAGTAAGAGAGAATGCTTGGATAACATTAGCAACAATGATGGAAGAAATACGTTCTTATAATGATGCTTCTGCTTACTACAGACAATTAGTGGAAATGTCACCTAGTGTTGAAAACTATATGCTTTATGGAGCATTCTCTTATAGAAGACTTCAATATAATGAAGCTATATATGCTTATAATGAGGCTTTGAATTTGGCTACATCAAAAAGACAACTATTTGACATCAATTTAGTTTTAGGTAAATGTTATTATAGAATGAATGAACTTGATAATGCTGAAGAAAGTTATAGAAATGCTTTAAGTTACGATGGAGGAGATTCACAGGCTAAAGATGGTTTAAGACAGGTACTTACAAAGAAAGAGCTTATGTATAATAATTAATATTAAGAATATAAACAAAAAAGCAGGATATTAAAAATATTCTGCTTTTTTTTATTATTGTTATACTAGCCCACCTGTACTTGGTTCGCTAAAGGCTTAACTTAATTTATTAAGTTACACACCTGTCGCTTTTTGTATTTTATTTATTTTATATTCTATAACATTTTTATTATCGCTAGTGATAAACTTAATAAAAAATAGCTGATAACTTTAGTTGTAATATATATTTCAAAGATTTATTACTATATCAATAATAAAATATATCAACTTTTCCCGTGGCAAAAGTTGCAAAAGCACATATATAATATATTTAAATGTAATAAATTGTATATAATTAAATTTCAAAAAGTTATATATAAACTACTTGCTTTAATATTTTATTATAAGAATATTGGTTATGTTATTAAATTTTAAAACAGATTTTTTATCATATAAATAAAAAGTTTATAGCTAGCAATAATAAAAAAGCCGTACTAATTATCAGTACGGCAACAATGAACCGGTGACGGGTTTCGAACCCGCGAGTGCAGGAATGAAAATCCTGTGTGTTAAACCTCTTCACCACACCGGCATATATTAAAGAACTTTTGATTGATGTGAGCCAAGAAGGGTTCGAACCTTCGACAACCGCCTTAAAAGGGCGATGCTCTACCGACTGAGCTATTGGCCCGTTTGTTTTCACATTCATTCAAATGTTTGTATATAATACAATATTATTAATTTTTTGTCAAGCCCAAATTTAATTTTTTTTCATAACTAATTATTAAATATATTCCATGGATTATATGATGGCAAATCTGCTTCAACATATATTTCTTCATCTTTTGTAGGATGTGGAAATTTAAGACTTTTGGCAAATAAAGCTAAAGGAACATCATTTCTGTCATATTTTATATAACTTCCGTATTTCCTATCCCCATATATAACATGTCCTATATTAGAAAGCTGTACTCTTATTTGATGGAATCTGCCTGTTTCTAATTCTATCTTTAATAAACTAAGATTTTTTATTACATCTTCTTTTATAACATTATATTTTAATTTGGCTATTTTTGCATTCTTTGTATTTTCAAAAACAACCTGAGCTATATTACCCAATTTGTTAGTTTTCTTAATAAGATAGTTTTCAAGTTTACCCTCTTTTTCTAAAAGTATACCATTAACAACGGCATAATAAGTTTTTTCAAATTTTCTATCTCTTATAGCCTCGCTTAATCTTGAAGCAGCCTTCGAAGTCTTAGCAAATACTATAACTCCTGATACAGGTCTATCTAATCTATGTACAAGCCCTAAAAATACATTGCCTTTCTTATTGTACTTTATTTTTATATAATCTTTAATATTCTCAAAAAAAGAAATATCCCCTGTTATATCGCCCTGTGTAGGTATATTAGGCGGCTTTACAGCTACTATTATATGATTATCTTCATAAAGAGGATTAATATAATTACTCATTTCTTTTTCTATATCCATATTATTTTACCATTGTTATTTTAATTCATAAGAAGTTATATATTTTATAATAGTGCTTAATTAGATTTATTGTGATTAAAAAAGGGGGATGTGCCTAGTCAGGGAATCGAACCCTAGACACAAGGATTTTCAGTCCTTTGCTCTACCAACTGAGCTAACTAGGCAAGTGAAAATATTATAGCACACAAAGAAAAAATGTCAAGCATTTATATACAAATTATTACAAAAATATTTTTTTGGTTTATAAATTATATATTTTGACAAATAGCATTATTAAATATATAATACATAGCACATTTTCGTTATTTCTGATTTATAAATGCAGTCAGAATACTATACAATCTTTATATGCAGGTAATATATGACAAAGAAAAAAGACAGAATAATAACATTTTCATTAATAGTTGTAATTATAATACTAATAAATGCAATAGCTAATCAATTTACTCCTATGATAGATTTAACTAAGGATAAAGTTTATTCTTTGAGTAAAGAAAGCAAGAATTTAGTTAAAAATTTAAAAGAACCTATGAGTGTAAAATTTTTCGTTACACCAAATTTACCTCCCCCATTTTCTACTTACGAAAAATACATAAAAGATTTATTTGAAGGATATAAAGCAGCTGGCGGAAAGAATATTAGCTTTGAAGTGATAGATGCATCAAAACATGGGGATTTAGCTAGCCAGTACAGAATAAATCCTACTCAAATAAGCGTATTAGAAAAGGATCAAACTCAAACTAAAGTAGCATATATGGGACTTTCTTTCATATATGGTGATTCTATAGAAACAATACCATTTGTACAATCAACTGAAGGTTTAGAATATAATATAGACACTATAATAAGAAAGATGATGGATAAAAATGACAGACTTGCAAGATTAGAGAATAATTTGAATGTTTATTATGTATCATCAAAAGAAATATATGATCTTCTTCCTATAGGAGCAATGGAGCTTATACCTGATTCTATTATGCAGGCTGTTGCTGATGCTAATAAGGATTTAATGAATAAAGTAAGATTTATAAATGTAGATATGTCTAACCCTACTGCTGAAAATGAAGAATTATTAAAAAAGCTTAATGTAAAAAAAATTGAATGGGATGATATAAAAGACCCTAATGGAAATATAGTCGCAAATAAAGGAAGTGCTTATTTTTCATTAGTTTTAGAAAATGGAGATGATATAAGACAGCTTTCAACATCATATATATTGTATGGGGCTTTTGACGAAATAAAAAATGAAATATCAAAAAATATAGATAGTATGCTTGGACTTAAAGCAACTATAGGATATGTTCAGGGACATGAAGAAGCTAATTATATAACTATACCTCCTCAATTCGGAGGAAATCCTAATGATGCTTATGACAGCGTAAGCGAATATGTAACAGAAATACAAGGCAATTATAATTTTGAAGCTGTTGATATTTCATTAAATGATATACCTTCAAGTATAGATGCTCTAATAATAGCAGGAAGTAAAACAGCATTCAGCGACTATGAATTATATAAATTGGATCAGTTTATTATGAGCGGAAAGCCTGTATTATTTATGCTTAATGGTGTAGAGATAAATCAAAATGATCCTAATGCTCAGATGTACGGTCCTAAACTTATACCTGTTACAAATAGACTTAATGAAATACTTCCAAATTATGGTTTTACTGTAGCCACAAATATGATATTTGATGATAATGCATATAAGGCTCAATTACAGCAGGGTATGCCGGAACAGAAAATGTATTATATACCTTTAATAGCCTCTGAAAATATTAATGCTAAAAATGATATAACTAAAAGCATTAATCTTTTACTTACTCCTATATCATCAGAAATTATAACTAATACAAATAATACTGATATAAAAGTAACACCTTTAATTTATACAAGTGATAAAAGCTGGGTTGAAACAGAAAACTTTGCTTCTTCTATGACAGGAATGCCTCAGGATTCAAACAGATTATCAAAAAGACTTTTAGCTGCTTCATTTGAAGGAAAAATGAATAGTGCATTTGCAGGAAAAGATATACCTTCATCAACAAATGCTCAGAACAATATTAATAATGATATAAACAGAATTAATTCTACTACAAGCGGAAGAGTGATAGTTCTTGGTTCTTATGAAATGGCTAAAAACAGTGCCTATACTGCAAATAAAATTTTCTTAATGAATTTAGTTGATTATATGGCAGGCGACAGCGGACTAATGAGTATAAGAAGAAAAGGAGCTGTATTTAATCCTCCTTATCAAGTGCCTGAAACTGTTAAGCTTTTTGTAAGAGTAATAAATATAGTTATGCTTCCTGTTGCTGTTATAGTATTCGGACTTATGTTATGGAGTTCCGACAAGAAAAGAAGACAGAATATCTTTGAGAAGTTTAACAGAAAGGCAGAATAATTTTAAGTTACTTATAAAAATCTAATATTAGTATAGAATAATAAAAATATGGCTAAGAAAAATAATACTATATTCGTATGTGATAATTGCGGAGAAAGCACTATTAATTGGATGGGCAAATGTCCTTCATGCGGTTCTTGGAATAGTTTGAAACCTTTCACAGAACCTTCTCAGGATACTAATAAATCCATAAGAGAAAGAACTTCAACCTCAGCCAGTGATAAAGCTTCATTAACTCCGCTAAAAAAAATAAAAACTAATGATAGAACTAGAATATCAACTAATATAGATGAACTTAACAGAGTATTAGGCGGCGGAATAGTTCAGGGAAGCGTTATATTAATAGGCGGAGAACCCGGAATCGGTAAGTCTACCCTACTTTTACAAACTGCATCTAATATTGCTAAAAATGAAAAAGTTTATTATTTCACAGGTGAAGAATCTCTTGAACAAATAAAATTAAGAGCGGACAGACTCACATTAGAAGACTCCGACTTCTTAATATCTTCAGAATCGAACTGCGATAATATAATAAATACTTTATTAGATGATACTCCATCGCTTGCTATAATAGACTCTATACAAACTATATACAGTCCGTCTACAAACAGTATAGCAGGATCACCGGCACAAATAAAGAACTGTGCTTGGGCTTTGATGCAAACTGCTAAATTAAAAAACATAACAATATTTTTAGTAGGCCATATAACCAAAGAAGGTACTATAGCAGGTCCTAAAATATTAGAGCATATTGTAGACTGCGTATTATATTTTGAAGGTGATGATAAAGGAATATACAGAATATTAAGAGCTGTTAAAAATCGTTATGGTGCCGTTGATGAAGTTGGTATATTTGAGATGGCGGAAAGAGGATTAATGGAAGTTAAAGATCCTTCTAGAGTATTTACAAGAGGTGTTAATGAGTCAGTATTCGCTGGAAATGTTATAACTCCTGTAATAGAGGGAAGCAGGGTATTTTGTGTTGAGCAGGAAGCATTAGTTGGAAGCAGTGCATTCGGATATCCTAGAAGGCTTACTATAGGTTATGATCAATATAGACTTCTTATTATAATAGCTATACTAGAAAAAAGAGCACATTTAAATCTTTCAAATCAAGATGTATACATAAACGTAGCTAATGGTCTTAATGTTAAAGAAACTGCAAGCGATTTAGCAATAGCTATGGCAATAGCTTCAAGTATGTCAGGAATATCAATTCAGAGAACTACTGCTTATATTGGAGAATTAGGGCTTTCTGGAGAAGTAAGACCAGTTAGATTCATAGAAAGAAGAATAAAAGAGATGCAGAAATTCTCTCTTAAAGAAGTGTACATATCTAAAAGGGCCGTAAAAGAAATTAAAAATCCGGGAGATATAAAAATCATAGGCATAGATCATATTTCAGAAGCTGTAAAAAGGCTAGGGATTGGAAATTAATGAAGTTACATTATAAATTTAAAAAATGCTTGGGCGGATGCTTTATTTCCTAATTAAACTACAAAATTATTTAAATTAGAATTTCAATAAAAATCAATAAAGAATAAAGGGCAGGGAATGTAAATATATTTTTAAATCTAATTTTGAAATCCCACCCTCTACGCTTTTTAATTTCAATTACATACAAAAGCTTTTATTAATTTTTTACTTAATTTATAAAAGCATGCCCACCCAAATTTTTATTATATTTTTTGTTTATTTAACCGCACGGTAAGTAAATCTATATTTATAATTTAAATTGCAATTTTATATTATACTATATTATAAATTTTATTCACCGTGCGGAAATAATAGCAATAATTCTTTATAAAACTTGGGCGGGCATCTATAAAAACAAATTCAAATTAAAAAAAATATAAAATAAAAATATCATATATTATTAAAAAACTTATAGGGCGGGATTACAAATAAATTTCATTTTATAAAAAATAAAAGGATTACTATAATTAAATAGTAACCCTCAAAAAACCATATAATATATAAATTAGTGCACAACAACTACACGTACGCTGTTTTCCTGCCATCTACCCTGCCATTTGCTTCCGCTGACAAGTATAGCTTTATCACCATGATTGGCTAAATTATGCTTTATTAATGTATCTTCAAGTATATCAATCTGACCTCCATGACTTATACCTGCACTGAAGTTCAAATCTTCAGGCATGAGTATAGTATACACATTATGACATATAGCTAATCTGTTACATAAATCAGTATCAGCAGACATAAAAACAATAGGAGTTTTAGGTCTTTTCTTAGATAAGTTTTTAACGGTATAACCTGATCTTGAAAGGGCAATTATCACTTTATTATCCAAACAATATGATAAGTAAGAAGCACTGTCAGTAAGAGCATCATTGACACCTCTGTCTAAATAAGACATATTGTCATGTGAATACCTTATAGCAGATCTTTCAGCTGCCTCTACTATTGAAACCATAGCTTTAACAGACTCTATAGGATAATCACCTGAAGCAGTTTCAGCAGACATCATAACAACATCTGTACCGTCTAAAACCGCATTAGCAACATCGCTGGCCTCAGCTCTTGAAGGCACAGGACTCTTAGTCATACTCTCTAACATCTGAGTAGCTATGATAGTAATCTTTCCTATATCATTTGCCATTCTAAGTATCTTTTTCTGCCAAACAGGTACTTCTCCAAATGGTATCTCAACGCCTAAATCTCCTCTAGCTACCATTACACCATCAGAATGCTTTATAATTTCCTCTAAATTCTCAAGCGATTCTGTATTTTCTATCTTTGAAACAATACCTACATCTTGAAGATTATTATCATCTAATATCTTTCTAAGTCTTATAACATCTTCAGCTTTTCTTACAAAGCTCATTCCTAAATAATTAACACCATTCTTAGCAGCAAATAAAGCATCACTTACATCTTTCTCTGTTAGAACCTCTGTTGTAACATGTGCTCCAGGAAGATTAATTCCTTTACTGCTTAATATGGTACCTCCTGTTATAACCTTACATACAACAAGTTTTGAAGCCTCATCACTGGATTCAACTATAAGCTGTATAGTACCATCTGCTATCAAAAGCATAGAACCTGATTTTACATCATGAGCTATATTAGAATGTGTTGTTGGTATAATACTATCATCATTAGTTTCTTTATATCCACTGAGTTTTACTATATCTCCTTCTTTTACAGTAATAGGCTCTTTTAATTTACCTATTCTTATTTTAGGACCTTGTAAATCTGCTAATATTGCAACTGGTTTTTTAAGTTCACTTGAAACTTTTCTTATTATATTAATTCTTTCTAAATGTTCATCATAAGTTCCAAAAGAAAAATTTAACCTGCATACATCTGCTCCATTTTCTATAATCTTTCTTACCATATCTTCACTAGACCATCTTGGGCCTAAAGTTGCTATTATTTTTGTTTTTCTCATTATAAAATATCCTTTCAATTCATTCAAAATTAAATTAAATATATTTTAGTATATATTTAAATATAAAAAAATAATTTAATAATTAAAAATAATTTTTATTTTATAAAAAAAATAAATATATAAAATTTTTACTTTAAAAATATATAATATGATATATAATATTAATATGAGTAAAACATTAAAAAAATTCATTACTATACTAATAATAATTTCTGTTACATTATTACTTTCTTCATGTAGTCAAAGAACTAAAACTATAACTCTAACAGATATAGCTATAGATGTGCCTGAAGATTTTCAAGTTGGATTTTTAGATGGAACAGTAGCTATAGATAACTCTGTAGAATTTAATGAATCTTATGGAGTAGAAAGAAATACTGGTATATATACTATAGTATATACAAAATATAAACTAGCATACAGTGGTAGTATAAATTTAGAGAATGCTAAAAATAGGATAATAAATGGTTTAAGAAATCATCCTTCTATAAAAGAATTCCAAGTATTATCTGAAGAAATACCTGAAAATATACCTAATTCATATAAAATTTTAAGCAGCTTCTATTACGGACCTAATGAAACTTATCATAAATCTTTCACTATGCTTCATAATAACGGAATACTGCAAATAATGTGTATGTATAATGCTAATAGTAAAAAAGATGATAAAGAAATAGAAAATATTATTAAATCTGTAAGAATTTTAGATAATACTAATAATTAAATATATTGCTTTACTATATTAGAAAGTTCTGTAACTTTATCTATAGGCAGGGTTTCACCTCTTATATTGCCGTCAATATTTGCTTTACTTAATATTTCATCAATATGCTCTTTATTTATATTCAAATATGGTGAACTAATAAAATTGTTACGTATAGTCTTTCTTCTATTATGAAATAAAGTTTTTGAAACAGATTTAAATACCTCTACAATATCAATATCAACTTCTTTAGGTGTAATACTTATGATAGATGAGGTAACCTTTGGAATAGGATAAAAAACATCTTTTGAAACATTGTATTCTAATTTAATATCTGACATAAAATTAGCAAATAAAGTTAAAGAAGAATAATTCTCAGTATTTTCTTTAGCTATGAGTCTTTGAGCAAAATCACTTTGAACCATAAATACAGCATAATTCCATTTATTATAAGATTCATGTAAAAGCCATTCCATTATAGGACTTGCTATATTATATGGTATGTTTCCATATACATCATATTTATTTTCTGAATTAGATATATCAAATGTTAATATATCTTTATGTATTATGTTAACATTATTAAATTTTTCTATTAAATGATTATATAAAGCATTATCATATTCTACTATTGTAAGATTATCTTTATATATATTATACAGCATATTACTTAAAGCTCCAAGTCCTCCGCCTATCTCTAAGGCATATTTGCCTCTTGATAAATTATTTGGAACTATATTTGCAATATTGTACGCTATATTTCTATCGCATAGAAAATTCTGTCCTCTGTTTTTATTTGGAAATATGGACTTACTTTTTAAATATTCTGTAACTTCTCTTTTTGAATATAAATTATCTAACATCTCTAGGAATTCTAGCCATTTGGAATATAACATATAGTATAAGGAATGCAAATACCACAACGGCTATGAGAACGCTTATTGTAATATGCGATGCCATTAACATCAGCATTCCAAGATAATCTATTAAAACTTTATAAACGATAACAAATAATAATGTACCTAAAACACCTGTAATTCTATTGTAAAAATGGAACTTATCAGTAGATGCTGCTAATCTGAATCTAAATGAATAATATGCTATTATCATAAATAATAATAAATAAGCTATAGGTTCTATATTTTTTACTAAAAGCTCGAAATTAATATCCTTATTAGAATATCCAAATTTTTGAATTTCTTTTCTTAAAGTAAATAATTCCAATAAATTTACATATCTTAAATTCAAAGAAGTATAATTTTTAATAATATCTAATGTACTATATGATATATTAATAGGAATAACCTTACTAATAGCATCATTATATATATATTCATTTTTATTAGTATCAAAATACGCTTTTAATATAATATTTTTAGTATTATTAGTAGAATTGAAAGAATCAGCTATCTTTCCAAATAAGAAATTCTCGCATCTTACAATTTTCAATTCATCATCTAATTCCATAAGTGAAACATCAAATATATACAAACTATTTTTAAACATTGCACTTGTAGATGAAGATAAGAAAACATTCTTACTTAACATTATATTTATACCATTATGACTAAAAACAGAAGAATATTTAAGCAAATCCGGATTATTAATATATGCTTCTCTAACCTCTTGTGCTTCTTTAATAAAGAAATCATATCTAGTTATAGCATCTCTTATAATAGAATAATAATTATTTATTTCAGCTATATTAGGATAATTCAGATAAAGCTTAGAAATATTATCATAAGCCTTCCATAAATATCCGCTTTCATACAGATTGATAGTTTCTGATAATCTTGAATATATAGATGCCTCCTGAGGAGTAGCATTACCATAATATAGAGGCTTTTTATTCATAGCTATACTAATTCTATTCATATAGTAAAGTGCCATGGGATTATTCTTATCCAATTCCAACACCTGATTAAAATAATTATTGGCAGCATTATAATTAGACAGGCTAAACTCTCTTGTACCAAGACTCATTAAATTATTTATGTTATTAAATTTTTCCTCATGAATCTTAGATTCTCTAATCATTTTTTCTTTTTGTATAGATTTGATAAGTAAAAGAGTATTTCCGTCATTTTTATCGTAAAATAATGCTTCTTCAGCCAAAGTAGATGCTGCATCTAAGTTACCAGCCATCAATTCTTCTTTTGCTGCTTCATAAGCTCTATTTTTCAATGTTAATTCATATTCATAATATATTTTTGCATCTCTAATACTATTATGCTCTTTAAGCTTAGATATAAAGAAATTAGTAAAAGAATAATCATATATAGCATAAAAACAAACAAGTAATACTATAAGCCCTATAGGATAAGCTATAACCTTTGATATACTTTCCTGATATAAATATTTAGCTTTAAAAAATGATAAATAAACTGATAATGCTATTACATAAGGTATATAACTTTTAAAAAATATTAAACTGTATAGTATATATGTTGTAAGAGAATAATCCTCTCCTTCCCCTCTACTATACAAAATATATACAAAAAGTATAATAAATAAACTTAAAATACTAAGCAATAGGAAACTTAATATAATACTCTTAGTGATGCTACTTTCTTTTCTCATGAGTCTATATTTTCTTCAATAACTTCTATTTCCTCTTCTATAACTTCCATAGGTTTTAATTTAGGTTTTTCTTCATAAATATCCTGCATAACCTTTTGGGCTAAAATTTTAGGAGGCAGCACTGTAAAATTATTGAGAACTATATCAAAATATTTTAAAGCTTCCTCATACTTCTTTTGATAATAATAACAAAAACCTATTTCATAGTAAGCCCAAGCCACATCTTTAGCATAATTTTCTCTATCAAAATTATCTATTATGTACTGATAATAGGCTATAGCAGTTTTATAGTTTTTATTACCAAATTCAGTATACCCTTTTTCAGCTATTATTTTAGGATACTGCTCTTCCTCTACAGAAACTTTAACAGCTGAAGCACATGAAATCAATAAAAAAACAACCGCAACTAAAAAAATAAAACTTTTTTCACTAAAAATCCATTATTTCTTTATAGTATATACTTCATCACGTACAGGCAAACTCTTACGCAAAGTCTTAAGGAAACTTCTTAAATCACCCATTTCCTTATAGTCATCGCATTTTTCTACAGTTCTTCTAGCAACTGTAAAATACTTGTACATTTTTTCTTCGCCAAGTTTCTTGCGCCATTGCTCTTGTGCACATTTTACCCTTAGCAAATATTGATTACCGTCTATACCGCTAGCTTTTCTGAATAAAACGCAATATCTGCAATTGGCACAATATATGCCTGTTTCTGACAATTGTTCATTTTGTTCTTCGCTCATAAATACTTACCATAAATTATATTTTTTATACTGCAAGTATAACAAACTTTAAAATTAAAGTCAAGATTTTAATGTATGAATAGTTTTAGTATAAAATAGTGTTAATTTAATAATAATAACATTTAAATTTTATTTTTCTATATAAAATTTACAAAAAACATATAATTATTTTTTATTATTGCTAATTAAAAATATTACGAGAATAGTAAGAGTATGAGAAAAATAGTATTAATAATAATAACAATATGTATTGCATATATTTATGCATATTCTCAGGATGCAAATTTTCAGAATATATACGAAAAAATGAAAGAAAAATATTCTGCAATGTATCCAAGAAAATTTGAAGCCTATATAGACGGAAAAATAGTACAAAGACAAATAGATACTATTCCTGCAAAAAGTTATACAAAAACTAAAGAAGATATAAAATTAAGATTCACTTTTGAAAAAGGATATAAGCCTACCTTAATACTTGAAAATGTGGACACTTTTTATAGAAATATGTTTTCTGTATTTGAAGGAGCTTTAGAAACTGTTGGATTTTATGTTTTAGTTGGAAATAACAACACTTATAGTTCTCTATCAAAAAAAATCACTTTTGAAAATATAGAAGATAAAAAAGATGAATACAAAATCACTTTGAGAGCAAAAGGAGAAAATGAAAATTATAGTGTAACTTACACAGTAAATAAAGAAACCTACATAATAGAAAGAGCAGAATATTATAATAAAAAATCTAAAATATATGATGTTAATATTTCATACGAAGAAGTAGATGATTATACTTTACCTAAAATAATAAAATATAAAAGTTCTGACGGAAAAGTGAATTCTGAAATAGAATTTGTTGATATAAAAACTTACAAATAATAAAATAAAATGGAAGATAAATTATGAAAAAAATATTATCAATTATAATCTCTTTAACATTAACTATACCTCTTTACTCTATTGATGTGCAAAGTTTATTTAATCTTTCAAACAATGGAGAAATTGTTTATTATAAAAGTGACAATATAAACAATGCTGAATATAGTCAGGCTGAAAAATTAAAATCAGATTTACAAGACAAAGGATATAAAGTATATTCTATAGTTATTGCTGATGTTCTTCCTAAAGAAGGTAATGAATTTATAGCTTTAGTATCTTCTACTCAGGGAGATAAAATATACATATACAATAAAGACAATGAAGAATTTTCTTATAAAACAGACAAATTAGGAAAAAATGCCGCTATTGATTTAGAAAATTTTTATGATAAAAAAAATGAAATAGGAATAATAAAGTACTACATCATAAATGATGACGGTACTGATAGAGATATATACATGTATATGTTTAGAATAGATGGTGCTAGTGTAAAATTTATTGCCGATGTAGTTTTTTATAAAGAAATTAATTCTATGAAAACTTCTGTTATCACTCAAATGGATAATATATTTGAAGATATTGACGGAGACGGAATATATGAAATGCTGGTTGAATCAAGAGAAACTATTGGCGGAGGAAATGACAGAGTTGAATATCAAATTTACAAATTAAGCAAAAGCAAAGGTAAATATGAATGCATTATGTCATCATGGCTAGAAGAAACTCCTGTGGATTTATCAGGATATTTTAGAAAGAGAATACAAAAATAATTAATATATAAAATAGTTATAAAAAATTAAAGCCTTAGTAATATCATTAATAAAATTACTAAGGCTTTTTTATATTTTTATAATAATATCAATTATCTTTATTAGCAGAATTTTTAAATATAGATATGGCATAAAGAATTGCCGCTAATATTATTATAGCCAAAGTAATAGCCCTATTCAAATTAACTTCTTCTTTATATACAAAAATTGCAAGTAAAGTAGCAAAAAATGGAAGTAAAAATTGAAGAAATCCAAGAGTAGAAACTTGAAGCCCTTTAGCTGCTTTGGCATATAAATACAATGGTATTCCTGTAGCAACTCCTGCAAACATCAATGACACCCAAGTATGAATAGGCTGAGGAGTTTTAGGAAAATATATTGCACTTAAAATTATTGATGGAATTAATATAGCAGTAGTTTCTAAAAATAAACTCTCCCAGCTTGAATATATTGTAAGTTTTTTGAATAAGCCATATATTGAAAAAGTAAGACCTATAAAAAATGCCATTATAGGAGGTCTGCCTAATGTGATAGTTTGATAAATCATTCCTATAAACATTAAAATAATTGCTGCATATTCCAATGGAGTTTTCTTCTCTCTAAAAACTATAATACCTACTAAGATACTTAAAATAGGTGCTATGTAATAAGCGAGTCCTGCCTCAAGAACATGTCCTGAATTAACGGTGTAAATATACAAATACCAATTAAGTCCTAAAAAAATACCTGCAATTATTATAGCTATTAAAGGCTTAATTCCTTTATAAAGATTAGCCTTTTTATATATAATAATTATTAAAGTAAATATAAAAGTAGTTATAACCCTTAAACCCAAAACAAAAGCCGAATCAAAATTCTGAACTGATTTCCAATAAAGAGGAAGAAGCCCCCATATTATATATGCTGTCGAAGCTAGTAAAATAGATTTATTGTTATTATTATTATTTGACATCAATATATCCCACATATTTTTTGACGGTAATAATAAAATTTAATAAAAATATTTTCAATATATTAAATTCAAATATTTATAAAAAATTCAATCTTATACTTTATGAAACTTCTTTATATGAGATTAAAGAGTTTATACCTAAATAACTATATTTTGTAAAAAATAAATTTTTTAAATTTAAAATATTTGGAGAGCTTTGCCCACCGCTCTGTGGGCTTCGCCAAAGTTTTTATCCTTTGGATACGCTACGCGAAAAATGCAATTGCTAGAACTTTATATTTTAAGAATATCTATCAAATATGGTGTAATACCCTAATTTTAGGTTAAAAATGCAGTTGTTTTGGTTCTTTTATACCAATAAAAGAACTGGGGTTACCCTTCGGGTACGCTTCGCGGGGGCAAAGCTCCATATATTAAAAAGAAACTATAGTTTTATTTTTGACAAAATATAGTTGTTTAGATATATACTGAAAATTTTTAAGTTCTTTAATAACAAATATTACTTACTATTTTTTAATAATGAAATTGTCTTAAACATTAGAATGATAATCACCGTAAATAAAGGTATTACCATGCCAAAATTAGCTTTTGCTTTGAACAAAAATATACCGCATACAATAATAACCAAAATGAAAAAAATTGTTACTAGACTAGATGCAGATTTTAAAAAATTTGGTCTTACGCTTTTTAAACCTTCTTTATATGTTTGATTATAAGGATTTATTTTCAAAGCTTTTTTATATGCTTCTTTAGCTTCTTTATATTGATTAGTGTTTTTTAATGAATTACCTAAATAATACCAATATTCTGACTCATCTGGATGTGATTCTGTTAATTTCAAAAAAATATTTATTGCATTATTATATTCTTCATTATCATAATACAACTTTGATAAAGATTTTAAATTATCCGTATCATTATGATTTAAACTATCATATTTAACAAACATTTCTATTGCTTTTTTATGATTGTTAATAGCACTATATGATTTTCCTAATAAAGTTAAAATCTCCAAATTGTCTTCATCTTTTTCTAATACTTTAGATAAAACAGAAGCAGACTTTTTATAGTTTTCTGATTTATAGTAAGATTTTCCTAATATTGATAAGTACTTTATATTATCATCTTCTATTTTTAAATTATCTATTTTTAATGAATTATTTATAACTTTCTCATATTTTCCTATATTATAATATGAATCAGCAAGCCAATAATAACTATCTATAATATCGCTGCTTAAATCTATATTTTTTAATAAAAAATTTATTGATGCATTATAATTTTTATTTTGATTGTATGTAGAACCAATCCAATGAAGATTATAAATATTCTCATTATCTAATTCATAAGCCAGTAAGAAAAAACATATTGATTTATTATACTCTCCAATCCTGTTATATGCTTTTCCCAACAAATAATAATAATCATAATTTTTTTCATCTAAATCTAAATTTTTACAAAGCTCTTCTATAGCTCTATCATTCAATTCCAGTATTCTATTTTTTAGTCTTATAGCTTTAATATTTGGTAATTTTTCTTCTTTGTGATTTTCTTTTAATAATTTTAATATATTAAATAATATTTCTATAGATTTATCATAATCTTTATTTCTATAAAATGCATTAGCTAATATATATGAATTACAAAAATTATCTTTATTTAAATCAATAGCTTTTGACGCTGCATCTATAGCTTCTTTATATTGATTTATTAATATATAAATATTTGCAAGCAAGTAATAATTAAAATCATCATTAGGAAACAAATCTAAATTTTTTGATAATGTTTCTATTGCTGCATCATACTGCTTATTTTTCATATATAGTATAGAAAGATATTGATATCCGAAACATTTATTATACGATGTTTTTTCTGTATGCTCTAAATATTTTAATATAGATTTTATAGATTCATCGTATTCGCTCTTAGCATCATAAATATAAGCTAATAAAAGCAAATTATTATAATCATCATTTTGTAATTCTATAGATTTTAAAACTAAACTTAAAGCATTATCATATTGATTAATACAATAATAAAGTATTCCAAGCCTTTGAAAATATTTATAATTATTAACATCTAATCTTATAGCATTTAATAAATAATCTTCTGCTTCTTTATAATTTTCATTTAATATATACAATCCGCCAAGCTTATATAAATACTTATGATTATTAGGATCTAATTTTATACATTCTGATATAGCATATATGGCATCCTTATATTGACCTCCATTTAAATATAAAGAACTTAAATGCTCCCAATATTCTGTATTATTAGGATCAGTCCAAAGTATTCTAAGATATGCTTCTATAGCTTTTTCATATTCGCCTTTATTAGCATATTCATCTGATGTTCTTTTCCAATCTTCAAAAGTTTTTTCATCTGGTTTTGGAGGAGTTATTAATATTTGTCCTGATTCAAGGATTTGAGCATTATTTATAAATACTTTTGGAGAATCTGAATTTTCTTCTTCTTTTTCATCGTTATTACTATTATATAATTCTTCCATTTTTTCCTTTTTATATGTATAAAACTTATATCAAAACTAAATTAATAAATATTTATGGCATATGTATTATGATTATACTAAACAATTATATTTTG
The DNA here is from genome assembly GCF_000223215.1 of Brachyspira intermedia PWS/A. Lineage (NCBI taxonomy): Bacteria > Pseudomonadati > Spirochaetota > Spirochaetia > Brachyspirales > Brachyspiraceae > Brachyspira > Brachyspira intermedia. The sequence goes on along the minus strand of NC_017243.1, from coordinate 1,002,093 downwards.
TCAAAAATAATTTTTTTAAATTTTAGATATCTGCAGGGCTTTGCCCCCGCGAAGCGTACCCGAAGGGTAACCCCAGTTCTTTTGTTGGCACATACGAAGTACGCCTACGGCGAGAACCAAAAATACTGCATTTTTAGTCTCAATATAGGATATATCCTATATTTAATGAATATTTTTCAAATATAAAGTTATAGCAATTGCGTTTTTTGCTACTTTGACGAAGTCCGCAGAGCGTGTGCGTCAAAAAAGTAGATAATTTCATATAAAGTGCATCGGTTGATAAACTTAAAAATTTTTAGTATATATAAAATTAATTTCCTCTTAGTTTATTAATAGTATCTTTTTTATTATCGCTGTCAATTATTGCACTTCCTGCCACAAGGAAATTAGCTCCTGCTTCTAACACTTTACCGCAAGTTTTTAAATTAACTCCTCCGTCAACTGCCAAAATTATATCCCTATTTCCTATCAACTTTTTAGCTTCTTCTATCTTTTTTATAGACGACTCAATGAATTTCTGTCCGCCGAATCCAGGATTAACACTCATTATAAGCAAATAATCAATATCATCAATAATAGGCTCTATTACATCAACTCTAGTATGAGGATTGAGTACAATACCGGCTTTAATATTATGTGCTTTTATCTGATAAATTAATCTATGTATATGTATATTGCCTTCAAAATGAACGCTTATAATATCGCATCCAGCCTTAGCAAAATCATCAATATGCTTTTCAGGATTAACTATCATAAGATGAGCATCTAAAGGTATTTTACTTATTTTTTTTATATCCGAAACAACTTTAGCTCCGAATGTAATCTGTGGAACAAATACTCCATCCATTATATCTAAATGCAAATAATCGCTGCCTGCTTCTTCAAGCTCTCTTATAGTTCCTTCTAAATTTGTAAATGATGCTGTAAGTATTGATGGTGCTATATTAATTTTACCCATAATCTTTCCTTTATTACTATGTTCGCCTACGCCATTAATAGATGCCAACTAAAGTTGTCATCTGCTGCGGCTCACTTATTTTATTGCTATGTTCGCCTACACCGATAATAAACTAACAAATAAAATTATCAACTGTTTCAGCTAATTTATTTATTATTATGTTCGCCTTCGTTATTAATAAATGCAACTAAAGTTGTCATCTGCTGCGGCTCACTTATTTTATTGCTATATTCGCCTACACCGATAATAAACTAACAAATAAAATTACCATATATTTTGGATCACTTATTTGTTATTATGTTAACCTTAATAAAATACTAAATTTACATATCTTAGCATTTTAAAAATTTAAATTATTACTTATTAATTTTTTTATTTTTCTTTATTGCCATACTAGCCATTTCTATTTTATCCAATGCTTTTTTGGCAGCATTAGTTTCCGCTTCTTTCTTACTTTTACCTACTCCCAAAGCAAAATTTTTGTCATTAACATAAACTTCAGCTTTGAACATCTCATGATTATTATCATCATAATATTCATAGGATTTATAAATAGGACTAGTTTTATGTTTTTTCTGTATAAGCTCTTGGAATATAGTTTTATAATCTTTATCAAAGTTTTCAATATCCAAATTCTTAAGTCTTTCTCTATAGGCTCGCATAACAAATTTGGATGCACTTGTAATCCCTGAATCTAAATATATAGCACCTACTATAGCCTCGAATAAATCTTCAAGCATATTATCTCTATATCTTCCGCCTGAAGCTTCTTCACCATGTCCTAAAAGTAAAAAATCACCAAGTTTAAGCTCTTTTGAAATATCTGCCAAACTCTTCTGCGATACTAAAGAGGATTTTACTTTAGACAATAAACCTTCTTTACTGCTATTATATTTTTTAAATAGATAATCTGAAATAATAAGAGATAGTACAGAGTCACCTAAAAACTCTAATCTCTGATTATATTTCATTTTCTTTTTAGATTCATTAGCATAAGTTCTATGAGTTATAGCCTCTAACAAATGATCTTTATTTCTAAACTCATATTTTATAGCTGTTTGACAATTATTTAAGATTCTATCTATATTCATAATCAAGTCTGCCCAAAAATATTGTATTTATAATACAATGAATAAAATAACAGTCAAGAAAATAATATAAAATTTTAATATTTTTTGTGATTTTATTATATACTGAAAATTTTTAAGTTTGTCAACTGATCCACTTTATATAAATTTTATCTACTTTTTTGCCGCACACGCTCTACGGACTTCGTCAAAGTACCAAAAAACGCAATTGCTATAACTTTATATTAAAAACATGCCTATTAAATATAGGATATAACTTAAAAATGCAGTTCTTCGCAAAGCGTATCCGAGTTTATCGAGGATATAGGTTCTCTCCGAAGGCGGGCTGTGCCTTATACCAATACCGAAAGGTACCTTGCCTACGGCACGCAGAGCGTCGGTAAAATAACTGTGGTGCTGCGTAGGCACGCAGAGCGGTGGGCAAAGCCATGCAGATATTAAAATTCAAAAAAATATTTCTGACAAAATGTAGCGGTTTATGTATATTAATATATTATTAATGTCCGAATATACTTGAATACATATTTCCTGTAAGCTCTTTAATTGAACCTCTTGAAGAATCATAACACCAATTATAATCAAATATGCTGTTTTCCACATTAAACATAGGAGTACTTCCTATTATAAGAGAATAAAACTTATTTTCATTTTTCTTTTGATTTTCAGACAATTTACAATCTTCATCTGTAAAACCATTAAATACAAAATCAGAAATAAAAAGCAAATCAGATTTTTTATAATTCTCAGTATTCATAACTTTTATTGCATGCCTCAATGCAGGTATAGCGTCAGTTCCTCCATTAAAACTTAATCTTAAAAAGTCAATTAAATTATCCATAGTATTAGGATATGTTAAATCCATAGTTTCTATTTGTGTACTAAAATTTATAAGATAACAATTTCTTTTCTGCTTCATTGCTCGAGTAGCCAAATATAATGTAAGAGCCTTTGAAATAGTTTCAGGAACCCCTCTCATAGAACCGCTTGTATCAATGCATATTATAATAGGACCTTTTTTATCTTCTTCTTTTACTTGAATTTCTTCTTCAATATATCTGTCATAATAAGAGTCAATATATCCTTCTTTTTTGAAAGTTAAAACCCTATTCTCAAAATATTTAATTCCGAATAAAGTTTCAAGTACGCCTTCAGCTAAAAGCAGTTTCTCCTGAGGAAGTATATTATGTATATCTCTAGAATAAGTTATTCCTACAATCTCCTCTTCTGAATTAATATCTCTTATTTTTGTGCTGAATGTTTCTTTTCTTAAAATTTTTTCTGTTTTTATAGTTTCTTCAGACTTTATAAACCTGCCGAGCATATCGCATAATCTTTTTATATCCGAATTTTCTTTTAATAAATTTAAAAGTCTTTTTATATATTCAATATCCTTTTTTAATAATTTTCCTATACTCAAATCAAATAATAATCCTGTATCTTCTCCTAATGCATCTTGTATATATTTCAAATTATTCAAATAGTCAAAAAAATTTTCCATATCTTTAAAAAATTTTTTTCTGTATTGATCTATTTCATTTAATACCCAATTCATATATTGTTTATCAAGTTCATCTTTCCAACTATTTAAAACTGATTTTCTAATAGCTATTATTTCATTATTATATTCATCTTTTTCTAAGGAATTTATTTTTGAATAAAAAAATTCAGCATTATCATCACCTGCAATTAATCTATAATTTTCAATATCTTTTAAAAGTGCTTCCTTATCGGCTTCATTTTCTTTAAAACTGTTTTTAGCTTCTTCATAAATAAAATATGAATCTTTAAATGGATTATCATCTTTCAAATGTTTTTCTAAATTATAATTAAAATCATTTATTTTCTTAGTAATTTCTTTTTGCATATCATTATTGCTCATAAAAATATCATACTTAGAAAATCTTTCTTTTAATTTATATTTAGTTTCTTTTAATATATTGTTAATATCATGAATACTCATACAAAACCTTAATAATTACCCTTTAATTTTATCTATACAATGCTCAATATTGATTTTAAGAGATTTCAAGCTGGATAAATAATCATTATTATAAATAAATTTTTGTATATATCTTTTATTTATAAAAACAGAGTCGCATCTCTCAATCATAGATTTTAAATCACTTTCATAAGACTCTATTTTATTATTTACTGTATTAAGCAAATCAGAACAAACATGCATATAACTATCTCTTTTATTGTATTCTATAGGTTTTATATCTCCTTTTCTAAACTTAATAGGAATAGACATATTTAATGAAGATGCTATATCTCCATTTTTATTAACAAAACGGTTGTAATAATTATTAGTTTTTATATGAATAGTATTTGAATTTGTAAATGAACAAAATACATTGTCAGCCACAACATAATCAGTAGAATTTTTTAAATTACTATAATTATCATAATAATCATTATATTTTGGGTTTCTATTATTTGCATTATTAAAAGCATCATTATCATATATATTCATTAAAGGATTAAATTGAGTATTATTATTTATTTTATCAATTTCAATATATAGTTTTACAATGCTAACTCTATTATTTCCATGTGTATTTTTATATTCATAAAATACATCTATAGGAAAATACCTTTTACCTTTTATATTAATTTCATTTTCATACTCATCTCTATCACTTACAGAATCCTTATCTATATTTGTTCTAAGTTCTTCTGCCTCATCATATATTTTATCATAATCAAATTCTTCATTACTATTATTAAAAAAACGCATTATAGATTTTTTTACTATATTATTAACAGCATTAATATTTTCTTCTAATGTCCAAATACAATGAGAAATTAAAAAACAGTCTGAAGGAAGTATTTCTTTTCTATCTGAAAAATATGCAGAAGCCTTCAATATATAAACAATATTCTTCCATCTTCTATCCGAAATATAAATAGATTCATTATTTCCTTTATTATATTCATCTATTTCATTTTTTATTGAAATTATAATATTAAGAATATTAGAAGGAACTTCCACTTCTTCTATATTGCTTTTTAAACTTTCCAAATCTTCCGCTGATATTTTATCTTCTTCATTTAGATCAGCATTAAAATCAATATCTTTATCAACTATCAATGATTTAAAATTATCTATATCTTGAGCAGGATTAACTAATAAACGCATTATAAATCTGTCATACATAGCATCAAGTCCCTGACCTTTTGGAGGAGTTTCATTACTTGCCGCAACCAATATTTTTAAAGGCACTTTTTCTTCAATGCTTCCATTTCTGTATACTTTTTCATTTATTATAGTTAATAATGTATTTAATATGGCAGGACTGCTTTTCCAAATTTCATCTAAAAATACAAAATCTGCTTTAGGCAAATAACCCTCAGTTTGTCTTTCAAATTTATCCTCTTTTAATTTTGATAAGCTCACAGGACCGAATACATCTTCAGGGGTTGTAAATCTATTCATAAGCTGACCGAAATATTTAGAATCTTTAAAAGCGGATGCTATTCTTCTTACAATTAAACTTTTGGCAGTACCGGGAGGACCGTATAAAAACACTGACTTTCTAGCTAAAGCACATAAAAAAGTAAATGATATAACATCTTCTTTTTCATAAAGTCCTTCTGAAAGTTTTTCTATAATGTAATTTATTTTTTCTTTACTTAATTCCATATTTAATGCCTTTAATATTTAATTACAATATTATAATTATTAAATAGTTATTTACAATATGACACCTAACATACAATCACACATTTCAAACATATATCTTTTATAATTTTTATAATTGTTTTTTACTTTATATATATTATAATGTTTTTCTACTTATTATTAATATATTTTTAGATTTTAACTTTTAAATAATGATTTAATTTTTTGCAAAATAAAAAGGAATAAAATGATATCAGTAGAGAATTTAAACAAATACTACGGTGATTTTCATGCTTTAAAAGGCGTAAGTTTTGAGATAAAATCAGGTGAAATTGTAGGGATATTAGGGCCAAACGGAGCAGGAAAATCCACTACTTTAAGAATATTAACTTGCTACCTTTCGCCTACTAGCGGAAATGCAATTATTGATGGAAAAAGCATATTAAATAATGAAAGAGAAGTAAAAAAGGTTATAGGATATTTACCTGAATCAGCACCTCTTTATGATGATATGAGCGTATTTGATTATCTTGTTTATATGGCGGAGATTCAGGAACTTGAAAGAAACAGATTAAGCGAAAGACTTCATTATGTTGTTGATGCCTGCAGTCTTAAAGATGTTATATCAAAATCAATAGGAGAGCTTTCAAAAGGTTATAAACAGCGTGTAGGTATTGCTGGGGCTATTATACATGACCCTAAAATACTTATATTAGATGAACCTACTAACGGACTTGACCCTAACCAAATAGTAGAGATTAGAGAGCTTATAAAAGAATTAGGCAAAGAAAAAACTGTTCTTATATCCACACATATATTAAGCGAAGTTGAGGCTACTTGTTCAAGAGCTATAATCATTAATCAAGGTAATGTTATTGCAGATGCTGACCCTAAACATTTAACTTTAAATAACAAAGAAAACAATAAAACATCTGTAAGAATAAAATTATCCATCAAAACTAATGATGATAAAAATAAAATAATAGAAAAATTAAAGAAAATAGAAAATATTTATGATGTCAAAGCAGAAGATAATGGAGATTTAAAAGACATCACAATATATTCTAATGAAGAAGAGCCTAGAGAAAAAATTTATACAGTTATTAAGAGTACAGATTGGATAATATATGAAATGTTCAGAGAAAGGGAAAATCTAGAAGAAGTATTCCATACATTAACAAAAGGAGATAAATAAGTGCAGTCAATAAGTTATACTATAAATAAATCTAATGTTATATTAAAAAAAGAATTAAGACATATTTTCTTTTCGCCTATAGCATATATATTTTCAGCAATATTTTTAATTGTAAGCGGAGTATATTTCTTCTCAAGATTCTTTATACTTCAGCAGAATGATATGCAGGATTTTTTCAGTATTCTGCCTTTAATACTATCGCTTATAATTCCGCCTATCACTATGGGACTATTATCAAGTGAGTTTTCAAGCGGTTCTTATGAGCTTATAAGCACTCAATCCGTTTCTACTTTAGAAATTATACTAGGTAAATTCTTTTCAGCTGTAATATTTATGCTTTTTGCCTTAATACCTACTATACTCTACCCTATTACATTAAGTTTTTTAGGCAGATTAGATATGGGGCCTATAATTGCAGGATATATAGGAAGCGTATTTCTTATCATGGCTTTATGTGCTATAGGTATATTTGCTTCATCTACAACAAAGAATCAAATAGTAGCTTTAATTGTAGGGCTTGCAATTATGATATCTTTAAATATGTTTTTGAGATATTTAACTCTTCTTTTCCCTGCTTCTGTTAATTTCATAGAAGTAATAAGCGGTGATTATCATTTCGCTAATATTGCTAGAGGAGTATTAGATTTAAGAGATATTATATACTTTTTATCAGTTACAGTAATATTCCTTTATTTGGCAAATATTATGCTTGAAAACAGAAAATAATTTACGATATTAAAAGAAATTATAAACTTATAGGATAAATAAAATGAATAAAAATGTTACTAAAATTATACTTTTACTCATAGCTTTAGCGGTAATAAGCGTTGCTGCATTTCTGACAACTAAAAAAAGCCGTGAAAAAATAGAGGCAAATAAACCTAGAAAGCAGCTTTTTGAACTTAATGAAACAAATGTTACAAAATATGAATTAAAATATGCTGAAGAACCAATAATAGTGGAAAAAATAGATGAAACTTGGAAAGTAATAGCACCTTCTAATAATTATAAAATAGATCAGTTAGAGGCATTTGCAAATGTTAAAAACTTCAATACTTTGAATATTGACACTATTATAACAAATCTTGCTGAATTAGATTCATTCGGTTTAGAAAATCCTAGCAATGAATTCACTGTTTGGGAAGGTAATAAAGAATATAAAATATTTGTTGGAAATAAAACTGCTGATGAAGAAAAATACTATGTTAAATATAATGATGAATATTTCAGTGTAGAGCTTATTTATATAGAAGCATTAAAGAAAACTATCGATATGCTTAGAGATAAGCAGATATTTGATAAAACTATTTATGTAGATTCAGTAGTTAAAACAGAAAGCAATATAAGAGATTATACAAATACTATAAGAAAAGAAAATAGAACTAATTGGGTTGTTGATGGAGTAGATGAAGAAATCAATTTAAATAAGGCATACAGAGATTTTGAGGCATTATCTTTAGTTAAAGCTACAGGTTTTGTATATGATGAGAATATGTTAAAATATTTAAACAGATTATTCAGAATACCTGATGCTACTGTCACTATATATATGGAAGATAACACTAAAATAGAATATCAATTAGTATATGATAATAATGACAATAGAGTATATGTAAAACCTAAAAGCGGTATAATATATGAAGTTGATTATAATATATATTCTGCAGCTATGCGTGATAGAAGTTATTATATAAAAACTGAAGATGATGATAAAGAAATGAATAATGAAAATGATCCTTATATGGATATGGCAGAAGAGAGTATGAGATTAGATGAAAATTTGCAACAATAAATTAATAAAAATTTAATATATTTTTTAAGGAAGTAATTTATGAAACAGCAAATACCTAATTTACTAAGTATAAGCAGAATAGTTTTATCACCTCTAGTGATATTTCTGTACTTTTATAACTCTATGATAAGTGCAGTATTAGCATTAATATTTCTTATTATACTAGAAATAACAGATGCTTTAGACGGTGCTATGGCTAGAAAATTTAATCTTGTAAGTGATTTAGGAAAGGTACTTGATCCTTTTGCTGATACTGTATTTCATATAACAATGTTTACAATATTTCTTTATGAAGGTTCTATGCCTATATGGATGTATATAATCTCGCTTTACAGAGATATGTTTTCAATGTTCATAAGAATATTAGGAGGACTTAGAGGTTTTGCTGTTGCTGCCAAATTTAGCGGTAAATTAAAAACTGCATCAAGAGCGGCTGCTGTAGTGATAATATTCCTTTTAAAAATATTGAAATATACAGAAATATCGCTTCCTTATGAGCAAATAACATATTATAGTTTATTAGTTGTTACAATAATAACTATATATTCATTCTTTGATTATATGCCTTTAATAACAGGAAAATCAAACAAAAAATAAGAAATAAAAATATATAAAAATAAAAGGGTTATTCTTATATTAGAATAGCCCTTTTTAATTATATTATTAGAACCAATATCTAAATCCGAAATCTCCCGAGAATCTAAAGAATTTAGCAAAAGTCCAGCCTGTATGACTAGGATACCAACCGAAAGTTCCAAAACCATCACTGCCAACAGCTATAACATTAAGTCCAGGAGAAATCTGTAAAAATATTTCCCAATCTCTATCAACTATAAAAGAAACTCCTAAAGGAAGCCTGAAACCTAAACCTAAATTCCAATAATTATTTCCAAATTCTGCAACTGCCTCTGCCCCAGGGCCAAAATAAAGCCATGCATCAGAATCACCCGCTTTTCCTATTCTATATTTTAAGCCCCACCAATCAGCATTGGCACTAAGTCCGAACCAAGCCCAACCTTTAGTTGATATACCTATATTCAATATACCGCTAAAAACCAATGGAAAATTATCAATCTTTCCTGTTACACCTAAAGAAGCCTGACTTGGAAAACTAAACCTCAAAAAAAATCCTGCCGCTGCACCATTGGGATAATCAGCATACAATTTAGACATAGAGAAAAAGAAAGAAAAATTATAAAACAAAAACTATAAGTTATTACTCTTTTTAACATATAAACAAAACCTAATTATTACTTTATAATAAATATAAAAAATAATATAAAAAAGTGAAAAATTATAATAAAAATAAAGCTCCGCTAATAAAATAACGGAGCTATAAATATTCTAAATAAATAATATTAGAACCAATATCTAAATCCAAATTGGAATGTTAGATGTAAGAAATGCTCAATATACCAATGATTCTCATCACCGAAATGAAGTCCAAGTAAAGAGAAACCGTTACCATCAGCATGTATAACATTCACAACAGGAGCAGGCTCTAAGAAAATCTCCCATTGTTTCTTGATTAAGAAAGAAAAACCAATAGGCATTCTTAAACCAGCATTAATAGACCATATACCATGTGAACCGAATGCAAAATCAGCAGCAAGTCCTGGTCCTAAATAAAAATGAACATCAGATTCTCCTGCTCTGCCTAAAGGTATTTTTAATCCCCACCAATCCATAGTAAGACCTACACCAAAATATTGATAACGGCTATCAAATATATTAGCTACAGCTTGAACACCAAACATCAAAGGTACGCCATCAAATTGACCAACTAAAGTTAAACCTTGGTTAGGATATCCAAAAAATAAAGAAGCTCCTATTGCAGCTCCATCAGAGTAAGCAGCAGAGGCTTTCTTGGGAACAGCAACAACTAAAATGGCAATCATTAGAGATACAAGTGTAATCTTTTTTAACATAATATTCTCCATTTTCTTATTTATTTTTACAATATACTATTTATGTATAAAAATGTCAATAAGTAACATAATATTATTAACAACTTCCATTTATTTTAATACAAGCAAAATTACATTAAATATCAAATAGTATATTCTAAGTTTATTTTTTTATTTGCTGTTTAAGATATGATGATATAAACTCATCTATATTTCCATCCATTACAGAGTTCATGTTTCCACTTTCACAGCCCGTTCTTAAATCTTTTACCATCTGATAAGGCTGGAATACATAACTTCTAATCTGATTGCCCCAAGCTATATCTGTTTTCTCTCCTGCTATTTTCTGCTTTTCTTTATCCAATTTCTCTTTTTCTAATTGATAAAGTTTTGCCTTCAACATTTTCATAGCCATATCTTTATTGTTATGCTGACTTCTTTCTGCCTGACATTGAACAACTATATTAGTTGGTATATGAGTTATTCTGATAGCTGATGAAGTTTTGTTAACGTGCTGTCCGCCGGCTCCTGAAGCTCTGTAAGTATCTATTCTCAAATCTGCTGGATTTATTTCTATTTCAATATCCTCATCTATATCTGGCATAACACTAACGGCAACAAATGAAGTATGTCTTTTAGCATTAGCATCAAAAGGGGATATTCTTACAAGTCTGTGTACCCCTATTTCTGAACGTAAATATCCATAAGCATAAAGCCCCTGAACATAAAAACTTATCTGCTTTATTCCTGCTTCATCTCCCGGAAGTTCATCTGTGGTTTCAACTGTAAAGCCATGTCTTTCACAAAATCTTACATACATTCTTGAAAGCATAGAAGCCCAATCGCAGCTTTCTGTACCGCCGGCTCCTGCATTCAAAGTTAAATATGCATTCTTACTGTCAAATTCACCTGAAAATAAATTCTTTGTTTCCAATTCCTCAAAAACTTTCTGCAATTCCAAGCATTCAGTTTCCAATTCTTTTTCCATTTCAGCATCATTTGACTCTATAGCCATTTCAACTAATTCATATATGTTATTAGAATTTTTAATCAAATTTTCTACAGGCTCTATTTTATCAAGAAGAAGCATTCTCTCCTTCATAAGTTTCTGAGCTGCTATATTATCATTCCAAAAATCATCTTTAGCTGATATTTCGTCTATCTCTTTAACCCTTTTATAAATAGAATCCGGGTCAAAGATACCCCCTTAATATTTCTGATTGTTCTTTAATATTAGATACTATACCTTTAATTTCTGATAATGTCATAAAACGTTCCTATTATTGTTACGATATAAACTCGCTGACAGTAGATTATAACTAAAGTTATAATCTGCTCGTTTATATCTTGGGTTATTGTTACGATATAAACTCGCTGACAGTAGATTATAACTAAAGTTATAATCTGCTCGTTTATATCTTGGGTTATTGTTACGATATAAACTCAATAACTATAGATTATAACCAACATCATAATATACTTGTTTATATCTTGGGTTATTATTACGATATAAACTCGCTTACAATAGATTATAACTAAATCTAAAACATACTAGTCTATATCCGGTTACTATTATAATATAAACTTGCTGACTATAGATTACAATTAAAGTTATAATCTGCTCGTTTATATCTTGGGTTATTACTACGATATAAACTCGCTTACAATAGATTATAACTAAATCTAAAACATACTAGTCTATATCCGGTTACTATTATAATATAAACTTGCTGACTATAGATTACAATTAAAGTTATAATCTGCTCGTTTATATCTTGGGTTATTACTACGATATAAACTCACACACTATGAATTATAGCAAATATCATAATATGCTAGTTTATATCTTGGGTTATCATTACAATACAAACCTGCTTAAATCATAAGCTAGTTATTCTAATTAATCGCACCAAACACAATTATTTTTTATCTATAATAAAATTTTTATTAAAAATTATTCTTCTGTAGGCAGAATTCTAGTACCACTAGATAATTTTAATATATAAACATCAGCATCTCTTCTAGTTCTTTCTTTATAATGGGTGTATAAATTTTCTATAACATTTTCAACTTCAGTTTTCTTAAGGAATAATAAAACTCCGCCGCCGAAACCTGTTCCTATCATTCTAGCACCCAAAACTCCGTCCATATTCATAGCTTCTTCAACTAAAATATCCAATTCTGCAGTAGAAACTTCATATAATTTACTTAAGCCATCATGAGTTTTAAGTATTAAATTAGCCAAGTCCTTAACAGAACCTTTTTTAATAGCTTTAACAGCCTGATTTACTCTATCCTGTTCAGCAGAAACATATAAAGCTCTTCTTTGTTCTTTATTCTGTAAAGTTTCTTTAATAAAATCAGCATCTTTCACTTTCAAATCAGATAAAGACTTTAAAGAACTTTTCTTTTCTTTAAGTTTTTTCAATGCATTTTCACATTCTCTTTTTCTAGCATTATATTCACTGTCGCTGGAAGTTCTTTTTTTATTGCTATTAACAACAGCCATACAATAATCGCCTAAATTGAAATCAAAATATTCATATTTAAGTGTTTTCATATTAAAGAAAAATAAAGTATTTTCTTTAGCTAAGAATATAGTAACATGATCGCTTAAAGATGTTCTATGAGATGCATACTTTATTTCGCCTTCATAAGATAATTTTGCCATTTCAATAGGTTCAACATCTTTAATATTATTTATGTCCAAAGTGGCAAAAGTTAAACAAGCACATAATGAACTAGATGAAGCTAAAGATGTATTAAAAGGTAAATCAGTATAGACAAATATATCCATACCATGTATTTTGTACCCTTTTTCCAAAAGTACAGAAAAAACACCCTTAAAATAAATAGCCCATTCATCTTCCTTATTTTTTTCCAAATCATCTAAAGTAAACGATTTTCTAGCTTTAAAAGAATGAGCATATATATTAATTTTATTATCAGGTCTTTTTCTAGCTACTATATATGTTCCTCTATCTATAGCAGAAGTTATAGTATCTCCATCTGAATAATCTATAAGTTCTCCTATAACTGTAACTCTTCCCGGAGCAAAATAAAGTTTTGTATCACCTTTATGTCCGAAAACCTCTCTAAATCTTGCTACTATTTTTAAATGTAATCTAGGTATCATACTAAATCTCTCAAAAATTATCTGTTATTAAATATCATAAAATAAAAAAAAATCAATAGTATAAATACAGTTATTGTAAAAAATATTATTTTATATTAAACTATACAAACTATAAATCGTAAATTTTTTTGAAAACTAAAATAAATAATTGTTAAAATCATTGATTTTGATAAAAAACAATAATATAATGTACAAATATAAATACATTAGGATAAAATTCTATGGATAAAACTTTGTACAGTAATTACATAAATATACTAAAAGAAGAATTAATACCAGCTCTAGGATGTACTGAGCCTATAGCAATAGCTTTTGCAGGTGCTAAAATAAGAGAAATAATAGGGAATATACCAGAACATATCACTGTAAAATGCAGCGGTAATATAATAAAAAATGTAAAAGGTGTAACTGTACCAAATTCCGGAGGTTTAAAAGGAATAGATACTGCAGCTATTTTGGGATTGGTAGGAGGAGATGCCAGTAAAAATCTCGAAGTATTATCTTCTATAAAAAAAGAAGATATAAATAAAACTAAAGAACTTTTAAATAATAAAGAATTCTGTACTTGCGAATTAATAGAAGGCGATGAAAATTTACATATCATAATAGAAGCAAAATATAAAGACTCAAATGCTTTAGTAGAAATAAAAAATGCTCATACAAATATTACAAGAATAAATAAAAATGGTGAAGAATTATTAAATTCTAATAATTCTTCCAATAAAAAAGAAGAAGATCTAAGAGAAACATTAAATATAAAAGAAATACTTAATTTTGCTAATGAAGTTAATATAGATGATATTAAAGACATTATAAAAAGACAAATAGAACTTAATTACAGTATAGCAGAAGAAGGTTTAAAAAATGATTATGGATCTAGTGTAGGTAAAACATTGATGAAATATTATGGAGATGATATAAGAAATAAAGCTAAGGCCTATGCCTCAGCAGGCTCTGATGCTAGAATGGGTGGCTGTTCTATGCCTGTAGTTACTAATTCAGGAAGCGGTAATCAGGGCATAACTGTATCTATTCCTGTTATAAAATATGCAGAAGAAATGAAAGTATCTGAAGAAAAACTTTACAGAGCTTTGGTGCTTTCAAATTTAATAGCTATACTACAAAAGAAACATATAGGTAAATTATCAGCATTCTGCGGAGTTGTATGTGCAGCTACAGGTTCAGCATCAGCAATAGCATATTTGCATGACTGTGATTACAAAACTATTTGCGATACCATTACAAATGCTTTATGTACAATAGGAGGTATGGTTTGCGATGGGGCTAAATCATCATGTGCCTCAAAGATTGCAGAGGCTGTTGATTGCGGTATATTAGCTTTTAATTTAGCAAGAGATGGAAAAGTATTTAAAGCTGGAGATGGACTTGTAAAAAATGATATAGAAGCTACTATTGATAGTATAGGAAGAATGGCTAAAGAAGGTATGAAAAGCACAGATGTAGAAATACTTAATATTATGATAGATAAATAATATAAAACATTAATAGTAATTAGATATTTATTGTTTAATCTTAAAAATGAATATATATTAAATATGTATATTTGTTTTCTTTTTTATATAAAACTGCAATATTTTACAATACTAGATTTATTTTAAAAAAATTGTATAATTTATTATCTGGATTTTTCGATATATTATGATAACAGATAATTTGTAATTGTTTTTTACATATGAATAAATATTTTTTTCATAATGGAGGTTTTTAATGGCTAGTTTAAGCGATAAAGAAATCAATGCAACTTTAACAAAAATAAGAAATGAATATGAACAAGGTGCTGAAAAATACGGAAGCAAAATATATAATGTAAATAGTTTTAATGATAGATATAGAGAAGCATTACAGAACAGACAAGATTTATCAAATTTTTTAATTGTTGAAATAAAAATTTTAGAAGATATAAAAACTACTTTAAGAGATAGAGAATTAGAAAGACAAAGAAAAAAAGCTGAAGAAGAAAAAGCTAAAGAAAATTCTTTTATGAATAAAGTAGATAATATGATAGAAAAATTTAGAAGTGCCACAGAAAAATATCCTTTGGAAGATATGCATCCTAAAGCAGATCAGGAGATTTGCCATTTATATGGTGCTTTCAAAGAATTGTATAATTGTTTTTCTGTTATCAGATTTTTTTCATGCGGACCTGCTAGCGATTATGTAGTAGAAACTGCTGTAAAAGATTATGATAATCAATTCCAAAAATTCATCATTCCTGTTGGTGAAAGCAAAGTACCTCAGATATTTTCTGATTATGTTTTTGCTTTGGATAATGGAGATAATTCAAGCAGAGCAGAACAATTCATACTTAAAGAATCAGGATTTTTCTTGCATGCATTCATTGAAAAAATGACTAATATAAAACAGCTAGCACTAAAAGCAAGCAGCGATGGAGAAATAGTACTTCCTGATTATTTAAATGTACAATCACCTAGAGTATATAAATTCTTTAAAGGAAAAACTAAAGAAGAAATGTATGATGCTACTATAGCTTATGCTAATGCTATGATAAATGATTTCAGGCTGCAAAGTTTCAAAAAAGATGCACGTTAATAGGATAATTCTTATACTTTTTTCTTTAATTGCATTATCATTGTATTCTCAAACAAATGATACTTTCAATTATGATAGGAAAAATTTATCTAGGGCATACAGATATTATAATGCAAAAAACTATAAAAAAGCTGCGGAATTATTTGAATATGAAATAGAATACTCCCCTATTCTTAAAATAGAATATTTTGAAAATCTAGCTAATTCTTACATGAATCTTAAAGATTATACCAATATGCTTAGAGCAGCTAGAAATGGTATAATAGTAAATAGTTTTTCTCATAAACTACATTTCCAAAAAGGATATGCTCTTTATAAATTAGGAGATACAAATAAAGCTATAGATTCAATAAGATATTCTATAAGTTTAAAGCCGAATGATGCTTATATGAATAATTTTCTTGGGCTTTTATATTTATATGTAGAAGATTATAAACAAGCTGAATCATCATTTTTAAAAGCTACAGTTTATAGTCCTAATAATGTAGTATACATGGTGAATCTTGCCGCTACTTATGAAAGAGATAAAAATTTCAGCTCCGCACTTAATACTTATGAAGAAGCATATAAAATTAATCCAAATTATAGAGGATTAAAAGACTCTATAGACAGAAATAAAAATATATTAGCAAGAATATCCGGAAATACAAATATAACCATTGAAGATAAACCGCAAATAAATACGAATCAAAATAATAAAGTCATAACTTATGATGAAGATGTGGAAGCTAAGCCAATAGAAATGGATATAATGGAATCAGCAACAAATAATATAGCAACAAACAATATCATAAACACAAATATGGTTATGACAAATGATTTCATCAATACTAATAATATAATAAATACCAATAATATAATTACAAATACACAAGAAGACGCTGCAGAAACAAATACTGCAATTCCTCAAACAAATACACAGCAAAACGATAATTAATATTAATATATTGATTATATAAAAAATTATTGTATGATAATAAATAATGAGGATTTATAATGCACACAATAAAAAATACATTGGAAGAATATTCAGATAGAAAGCTATATCAAAATATAAATCTAGCAAATTATATAAAAATATCTCAAAAATGGGATGATATTATGGGAGAAGTTCTTTCAAAAATATGCTATCCTTCATTTTATAGAAATGCTGTTCTCACTGTAACTATAACAGACAGTGTATGGGCTAATGAAATATTTATGAACAGAAATAATATATTCAAAAATATAAAAAAAGAAACTAATATAGAAGTAGTAGAATTAAAAACTAGAATCGGTGAAGTTAATAATAATAAAAGAGTAAAAAATACTAATAAGAAAAATATTGAAGAAGAAAAAGAATTAACAAAAGAACATAAAGAATGGATAGAGAATACTATAAAAGAATCAGGAATAAAAGATGAAAGAATGAAAGAAATATTTGCCAATATATTAAAATACGAGGATAATGATGATAGATGATCTATTTATAAAAAAGCTGATTCTTGAATATAAAGCCACCAGAAGTATTGAGGCTTTAAAAGAAATTAATGAACATTTATCTAATTATATTTATAATTATCCTAGAAAAGTTTTTGGTGTGTTTCATGATGAAGCTTTAGAGTTCTACTCATACTATATAGAAAGAATAGATAATATAATAATAAAATATAATGAAACAGATGCCAAATTTATCACTTGGTTTACATATACATTAAGAAGTCATTATTTAAATTTCTTAGATCATAAAAAAAGGAAAGATAAATATAAAAAACAGGAAATATCAATAGATGCACCATTATGCGGTAAAGAGGCATTAACTTTGCATGATGTGCTTTATGACAGTAAATCTTATGTTATGAATGAATATACTAATAACTATAATGAAAGTAATATAGAAAAACTTTCACTAAATATGTTTAATTATATAGAAAAAGAATTCACAGATAGAGATTCAATAGCATTTTTTATACATAATCTAGAATTATTTATAAATCTTATAATACAGCCATTAATGAAATATTTTAATATTAATTATGAAGAAGCATATTCAATAATAGAAAAAGCAAGAGCAACATATATAAAAAAATATAATGAAATAATAAAACAGCAGGATAAAATAGCAAAAATAAATGCACAAATAGAAATCAATAATAAAAGAGGACTTTTCACAGTGCATTTAGCAAGCAAAAAACAAAATTATATTAAGAAACTGCATTCCATAAAAATAAATGTTCCTTATGAGTTCATAGCAAAACTTTTAAATATTACAAACAATGCAGTTACAAAGATTATAAATAAAATAAAATCTAGTTTAAAAGAACATTTTAATAATTTATCGGATTTATAATATGAGCAAATATAATTATACAGAAGAAGAAATTATAAATTATGTTAATGGCATTAAAGTATCTGATGACTTTTTAGAAGAGTTGGAATCGAATGCTGATTTACAAAGAGAAGTAAGTTCTTTAAAAAATGATTTATTTCTTATGGAAAATATAGAAGATTCTAATATGCTTAAAGAATCAAAAATAAAACCAATAATCAATATAAAAGACAGTATAATTGATTATATGCTTTATTTCAGTAAATTAACTCCATTAGCTTCAAGAGGCGAAGAAGATAATAAAATCAAAGATGTTTACGTTTATAAAAATATAGAAATATATAAAAGCGATAATCAATACTATATAAATATCAGCAATATAAAAAATTGGTGCGTAATAGAATACAATGGTGAAAAAATAGTTAATATATTCGGACAAAGAGATAATTATTCTTCAGAATTAAAAAATGGAAACTATAATATAAAAGTTGATAATGATGAAGTATCAATAAATATAGAGTAAATAAAATACATACCAAACAATCATATATAAAATAGGAAATATTTTAATTATGTCAGAAATATGCAAATGGGCTAAAAGCGAAATAGAAATTAAATACCATAATGAAGAATGGTGCCAAGTATGCCATGATGAAAGAAAATTATTTGAAATGCTGATACTTGAAAATATGCAGGCAGGATTAAGCTGGAAATGCATACTTGATAAAAGAGAAAATATGAGAGAGGCATTCGATAATTTTGATTATAAAAAAATATCCAAATATGATGATAAAAAAATAAATGAGCTTTTAAATAATAAAGGAATAATAAGAAATAAAAGAAAAATAAATGCTCTTATAGTAAATGCTAATAAATTTATGGAAGTACAAAAAGAATTCGGTAGTTTTGATAAATATATTTGGTCTTTTACCGATGGAAAACAAATGGATAATAAATTAGATGATGAAAGCCCTCTTCCTGCAAGAAATGAATTATCCGATACTATAAGCAAAGATTTGATAAAAAGAGGATTTAAATTCACAGGAAGCATAATAATTTACAGTTATATGCAGGCTATAGGAATTGTAAATGATCATTCAATTAATTGTAGTTACCACAACAAATAAGAAATATTAATTACAATATTGACTAATAATGTAAAAAAAGCTAGAATAAAGCATTATTTGGGTAAAAATTATGAATAAATACAATATTTTAAATTTTAAAAAATCATCTATAATTTTTATAAAGAATAAAAGTCCTAAAAATTCTTTTTATATCATAACTAAAGGCAAAGCCATATCTTATGGAACTTTAGATTACAATGTAGAATTCAATAAAGGAGATATATTAGGATTAGTAAATGTCGTATTAAATGAACCTTATTTCTATAATATTAAAGCATTGGAAGATATGGAAGTTATAGAATTAACTTTAGATGAAATAATTAATACCAAAAATAGAGATTTAACAATAAAAATATATAAATATTTAAAATCTTCATTAGAAACTTGGCTTGGAAGATATTATTTACTTATATCAGAAAGCAAAGAAATCATTAAAGGAAAAACAAAAGAAGAAATTCTTAATATGGCTAAAGTTTATAGTAAAAATGGCTTTGATCATGCTGCTTATAGACTGTACAATGAGTATATAAAAAGATTTCCAGATGATAGAGAAAATATTGATGATGTAAAAAATAAATTATCTAATATAGAACCTATTGAAGAACCATTATCAAAAAAAGACAATGTATTTCATTATAAGAAAGGATATTGTTTATATACGGAATTAGAAGGAAGCGATAAACTATATATAATAAAATCAGGTAAAATAGGTATATATAATGTTGTAAACTTGCATCAAATTACTAGAAGTATATACTCTAAAAATAGCATAATAGACGGATATAACCCTGTTTTGGAATACCAGCCTTTATCTACATCTGCCATTATACTTGAAGATTCTGTACTAAAAGTTTTAAAAAAGGAAGAGTTACTTAATATAATAGAAAACGATAATTCTATCAAACTTTATTATATAAGAATGCTAAGCATAAAAATCAGAAACACAATATTAAAAATCATAGCACTTAATACAGATGATATGCTAGCTAAACTATTAATAACATTATATTATATTGTAAAAACAGAAACATTGCCTAATAATATTGATTCTATAAAACTTCCATATAAAGTAAATGATATAAAAACTATACTTAATATAAAAAATGAAGAAACTCTAAAAAGAGAATTGAATAAAATAAGAGCAATATCAATATCTAACGATAATTATATAAATATAACAGATATACGAAGCTTTATGGCAGAGTATAAAAATGCTATTAATAGAGTAACGAATATGAATCATCATGCATAAAAATAATTGAAAATTATTATAGTATTGTTAAATTATAAACAATAATATTTTACTTTTTGTATATTTATAATTTTTATAATAAATAGAATATATTTCAGGAGTTTTAAATGCCTACTTTAAAAACAAGTATATCAGGAATTAGAGGAATAATAGGAGACGGTTTAGATATAAGAGCCGTAGTAGATTATACTGCAGCATTTGCATGTCTTTTTCCAAAGAAAGCAAAAGTTTTAGTAGCTAGAGATACAAGAATAACAGGAGAATCTATATTGAATGCCGTTGTATCAACATTAACAGCATCAGGTATAAATGTAATAGATATAGGTATAACTCCTACGCCTACAGCATTATATATGGTAGAAAAACTAAAAATACATGGCGGTATAATGATATCTGCAAGCCATAACCCTATAGAATGGAATGCATTAAAACTTATAGGAAAAGGCGGACATTTCTTAGATGAAAAATCAGTTAATGAGCTTATGAAGCTTTATGATAAAAAAGAATCAAGATTCGTAAAAGCATTAGAAACAGGTACTTATGAAAAAATAGATAATGCTATAGAAGAACATATTAAAAGAATATTAAGATGGATAGATGTAGAAAAAATAAAAAAAGCTAATTTCAAAGTGGCATGCGATTATGTTAATGGTACAGGTTTATTCGCTACTCCTCCCCTACTTAAAGCATTGGGAGTAAAAGAAGTATCTATAAATAATCAACATACTGGAAAATTCGCACATATTGCTGAACCATCTGCAGCAAGTATGAAAAGTTTATCTGATTTAGTTAAAAAGAATAAAGTTAATATAGGATTCACTCAAGATCCTGATGCAGACAGACTTGCATTAGTTCTTGATGACGGTACTATCATAAGCGAAGAATACACTTTGGCCTTATGTGCTAAATATTTATGGCTTGTTGGTAAAGGAAATGCTGCTGTAAACCTATCTACTTCAAGAATGATAGATGATTTAGCTAAAGAAAAAGGATACTCTGTTGACCGTACAAAAATAGGAGAAATAAATGTTTCTTCTCATGTTGTAAAAAATAAATTATACTTCGGAGGAGAAGGAAACGGAGGAATAATAGTTCCTGCTGTTACTCCAGGAAGAGATTCTCTTTTGGGCATAGCTTTAATATTGGAATTAATGGCTAAAACAGGAAAAACTATCACTGAACTTGTAAATGAAATACCAAAATATGAAATAGTTAAAGAAAAATTGGAAGTATCAAAAATAGATGAAGATAAATTCTTAAAACAAGTTAAAGAAGAGTACCCTAAAGCCAAAATAACAACTATTGATGGAATAAAAATAGATTTGGAAGAAGGTTGGCTTCATGTTCGTTCATCAAATACAGAGCCTATAGTAAGAATAATAGCTGAAGCTAAAAGCAAAAAAGATGCTAAAGATTTAATTACTGTAGCTATGAATATGATAAAAGGAGTAAAAACTCCTGTAAAGCCTACTAAAGAAACGAAACCAAAAAAAGAATCAGTTAAAAAAACTAAAAAGTAAACATAATTAATAAAAATAAAAAAACTCTGGAAAATTGTCGTTCCAGAGTTTTTTATAAACAAAAATCACATATACTTCGACTTTTAAACCAAAAAAGTCGAAAATTTTAAAATGATATTTTTAGCTTGACAAATTCAATATATTTTGTTTTAATATAATATATATTTAACTAATAAAAATTTTTTTGTTATATTTATATATCTTTACATATCAAAAAAGGGTAAATATGGACTTAAATCTTAAAAATAAAACAGCTATAGTAACAGGTTCAAGTAGAGGAATAGGAAAAAAAATAGCAGAAACTCTAGCAAAAGAAGGAGTTAATGTTGTAATCACTGCTACAAATTTAGAAAAGGCCTCTCAAGTAGCTGAAGAAATAAAATCTACTTTCAATGTAGAAACTTTTGCAATTCAACATGATGCAAAATCAAGCGAATCTTGTAAAGAAGTAGTTGCTAAAACTATAGAAAAATTCGGCTCTATTGATATACTTGTAAATAATGCAGGTATTACTAAAGATATGTTAGTACTTCAAATGGAAGATAATGCATGGAATGATGTAATATCAACAAATCTTTCAGGTACTTTTTATATGTCAAGAGAAGCTGCTAAAAATATGCTTAGAGCAAGAAAAGGCAAGATAATCAATATATCCAGTGTTATAGGAAAAATGGGAAATGCAGGACAGGCTAATTATGCTGCTGCTAAGGCTGGAATCATAGGAATGACTAAATCTATGGCCAAAGAATTTGCCCCTAGAAATATATGTGTAAATGCAGTAGCTCCGGGATTCATACAAACAGATATGACAGGAGTTTTACCTGAAGATACAGTAAAAGGAATTATGAGCATTACACCGTTGAAAAGATTAGGAACACCTGAAGATGTATCTAATTTAGTACTATTTTTAGCTTCTGATATGAGCAATTATATCACAGGAGAAGTAATAGCAGTTGACGGCGGAATGTCAATGTAATTAATTATATAAAAGCATATAATGTGTTTAAAAGCACTTTATTAATAATAAACAATAAATTTAAGGAGAATTAAAAATGGCATTAATCGATGAAATTAAAGATGTTGTTGCTAATCAATTAAACATCTCAGACAAAAGTAAAATCACTGATACAGCTTCTTTCGTAGATGATTTAAACGCTGATTCACTTGATTTAGTAGAATTAATCATGGAATTAGAAAAACGTTATGAAATCAAAATTCCTCAAGAAGATCAAGAAAAAATCAAAAATGTAGCTGATGCTGCTAAATACATTGAAGAACATAAAAAATAATTATACTATTTAATTTCCCGTAAATAGAATTATGTCTTTTACGGGAAATTTTTTGTATAGTTCAAAATCATAGGAGTTTTATATATGAGTGAACGTAGAGTTGTAATTACGGGGCTTGGAATAGTAAGTTCTCTAGGAAATGATGTAAAAACATTTTGGGATAATTTGCTTAATGGTGTTTCAGGTATAAAAACATTAAGTAAATATTTTGATCCTGAAAAAGAGCAGCTTATTACCAAAATCGGTGCTGAAGCTTTACCAGTTGAGGGCGATTATTATTCTGATAAAAAAATGTTAAGAAGATTAGACCCTTTTATTAATTTTGGAATATATGCCGCTCATCATGCATTTAAGCAGGCTGGTATAGAACCTAAAACAGGCTTTGATCCTTTAAGAGCCGGTTGTGTTCTTGGTAGCGGTATTGGCGGTATGACTACTCTTTTATCAAATCACAAAATCATACTTAATGACGGACCTAGCAGAGTATCACCTTTCTTTGTACCTATGCAGATAATTAATATGACACCTGGTTTAATATCTATGGAATATGGTATGAACGGACCTAATTACAGTACAGTTACTGCTTGTGCTTCTTCAAACCATTCTATAGGTTTAGGATACAAACATATTAAAGATAATGAAGCTGATATTATGGTAGTTGGAGGTTCTGAAGCTACTATTAACCCTCTTACTATAGCTGGTTTCAATAATGCTAGAGCTTTATCTACTAGAAATGATGAACCAACTAAAGCATCAAGACCTTTTGATAAAGGAAGAGATGGATTCGTTATTGCCGAGGGTGCTGGTATATTGATACTTGAAGAGTATGAGCATGCTAAGAAAAGAAATGCTAATATACTTGCTGAAGTTTGCGGTTATGGATTTACTGCTGATGCTAATCATATCACTGCTCCTTTAGAAGACGGTGCTATGGGTGCTAGAGCTATGTCTTTAGCTATAGAAAGTGCTAAAATCTCACCTGATAAAATCAGCTATGTTAATACTCATGGTACTTCTACTCCTGTAGGAGATATAGCTGAAATTAAGGCTATTAAAAAGGCTTTAGGTGAAGATCATGCTAAAAAGATAAAAATTAACTCTACAAAATCTATGACAGGTCATGCTTTAGGAGCTGCAGGCGGTATAGAAGCTATTGCTACTATTATGAGTATTATTGAAGGTAAAGTTCACCCTACTATCAATGTGGAAGAACAAGATCCTGAATGCGATTTAGATGTTGTTGCTAATACTGCTCAAGATTATAAAATAGAATATGCTATAAGCAATTCTTTCGGTTTCGGCGGACATAATGCTTCTATAGTATTCAAGAAAATATAATTAATTTTTTAATAAAATTAAAAAAATAAAAGCCCTATTTATTATAAATGGGGCTTTTTATTTTAACATTTTTTAATACTAAATCATAATAGAGATACATTGTGATTATTTACAAACTAAATTATAAATTTTATGCTTAAATAGTTTTTCCAATTAAATACTTATCTTCTAAAACTTTCAAAGGCTTGCTTACTAGTTTTGCTATAAATCCTACAAAAATTGCCGCTATAATAGTACCTTCCCTAACTCCTTCTAAATGTCCTAAATATATTAGAATAGTAGTTAAAGAAATCAATACTAATGTAACATCAAAAGCTATTTTAGTATTTCCAAATTTTACAGGAAAAACTTTACATATAGCCAATACCAATCCCTCTCCCGGAGTAGTAACTAATTTCGCCATAACCTCTATACTTACTCCTACACCAACCATCAATATCCCTATAATACATAAAATCCATTGCTGAAAATAATTTGTATATGTTATATCTTTTATTAAAGATTGTGAAAAATCTATCATCATTCCAAATAAAATCAATGCCGGTATCTGAAATAGCTGAAATAAATCATATTTCTTTCTTAAAAGGACTATTTGTAATATTATAAATAAGATATTAATAATAATAGTAGTTTCTCCAACCGAAAGCCCTGATATATAGCTTGTAACATATGGTACGCTTGAAATTGGAGAAGTACCTAATGATGCCTTAATTGAAAATGCTATTCCCAAAGACATCAAATAAAGCCCTATCAAAAATATAATACATCTCTCAATAAAATGATTTTTAAAAATTTCTTTGTTCATTGTTCGACTCCGTTATCTGTAAGTGATTTGCATATTTCTATTAATAAAATTTTAAGTTCTTCCTGTTTATCCTGAGGTATATTTTTTATTGCCTCATTTTCTATTCTTTCAAAAATGTCAAGCATAGCCTTTGAAATTTCTTCTCCTTTATCAGTTAAAGAAACATAAAGTGACCTTCTATTTCCTTCATGCTGTTTTCTCTCTATAAGACCGGCTTTTTCCATACCTAATAATATACTTCCAACCGTTGTCTGCTCTATTTCAAGGTAATTTGCTATAGTTTTTTGATCTGCTTCCTTGAATTTAGATAAAAAATACAATACTTTAGGCTGTCCTGATGTAAGCCCTATTTTATTAGCCTCGTACATTATTTTACGGGCAAATATAGAATTGGTTTTCATTAACAAATAATGCAGATTTTCCAATAGTGAGAATCCTTATAATAAGTATACGTATAATAACAATACTTATTATATACTAATACATTTAAAAGTCAAATAACATATACTACATATAGGTATATAGAAAAAATTAAAAAAGTGATTGACTTTTAATAAAGTTAGAGTATACTAATTATATAAATAAAATTAAAAAATAAGCGAGGGGAAATAAATATGTCAGTACAAGAATTAAAAACAGATAATTTTGAAGCAGCTATAAAAGGAGATAAAGCTATATTAGTTGACTTTTTCGCTGAATGGTGTGGACCTTGTAAAATGCAGACTCCTGTATTACATAAAGTAGCAGATCAATATGCTGATAAAATGAATTTTGGAGCTGTTAATGTTGATGAGGCTGAGGAAGTTGCTGCTAAATATGGTGTTCAATCTATACCTACTCTAATGGTATTCAAAGGTGGAGAAATGGTAAAAAGAGCTGAAGGTATGAAAAATGAAGCTCAATTAAAAGAATGGTTGAAAGAATATCTATAAATAAAATATTTGATTTTTAGCCTAATTTTATTAAAAATTAGGCTTTTATTTATTCTAAATTGATATATAATTCGCAATTATATTATAAAAAATTCAAGGTATAATATATGCTAAACACTAATAATAAATTGCTAGAAAATATATCAAATGAATTCAATATAGAAAATAATGAAGTTGAAAATATCGTTCAAAAATTATTCTCAAAAATAACATCATCCATTTTAAATAAAAACAGATTTTATATTTATAAAGTTGGTATTTTAAGTTTAGATAAAGATAATAATATCATATTAAATAAAGAAGATGAAGATTTTGATGAATCATTAGAATCACTCAATGTTACAAATAATAATATAAAAAATATTTTTTTAGAAAAATCAATATATAAAAGTATATTCAAAAATATAGCCGATATATCAAAAGAAGAAAATGTATACATCAAAGATTTCGGTACTTTTTCAAATACTAGTTTTGAATCCGATAATCATCTAAAAATCAAAATAAAAGAATTAGATAATAATGAAATAGTAGAAGACATACTAGATGAATTAGACAGTCAAATAAAAAATAAGAGTATTAATTATAATTCAAATAATGAGGAAATTGAAGAAATTATTGAAATTACTGATGAAGAGAATAAAGAAGAAGAAAACAAATCTATAGATAATAATATTGTAGGAAATATATGGAAAAATTATAATTCTATAGATTTAAATAGCATGATAAAAAATTTAAATGAAAAAGAAGTTATAGAAAATAAATCCGAAAAAGTAGAAAAACTAGAAGAATCAAAAATTAATAATAATATATCCGATAATAACAACAATGATTATCCTGAAATGAAAGAATATTCAAAAGAAGAATTATTGGATATTAATCATTTTGATAAAGAAGATTTAGAATACAATGATACTGATAATAAGGAGGATATAGAAGTAGATAATATATTAGAAGTAAATATACAAAAAGAATTATTTAATAAGAATAACAACAATAATAATAAAACACTAAACACTAATATTAAAAAATCAGGAAATAAAACTATGGATAAAAAAAATATAAAAAGAAACAATTCATTACTTGTGGGTATTATAAGAGTAATATTTATAATAATAATAATATTTATACTTGGTATAGCATCAACAATATACTATACAAACAATAAGATGATATCTGGTAATAATATAGAAAATAGAAAACTTTATGATATAGTTAATGAATATTTTAATCAAATAGATTCAGCAAACTTATCATATATCACTTCAAAAGACATGTATTATTGGGATATAGCAAAAACTATATATGGAGATGCTACATACTGGCCTTTAATATATGCTTATAACAACGATAAGTTTAAAATAAGTAATGTTATAAAAAAAGGAAGTACTATATCTTATAGAAACATTCCGGATTTTTACTCTGTAAGAGAGATAAAATATTTAAATAATACATTATCAAAATCTTATATATATGTTTACCCTATACTAACAAATGATAATAAATATAATCATGCTTTATGGGCATTAAAATTATCAGCATATTATGATTTGAATGTATTTAAAAACAATTCAAATGTAATACCTGAAGAAACATATATGGAAATATTAAATAATAATAGTACAATAAATACTACATATAATGATCTTATAAAATATGGTCAATTAAATGAAAATATAGTTTTATCAATTTTTGATATTATAAAGGAAGCATTAGGAATAAAAAAATGAAAGTTGTAACTACAGAAGATTTAATTAATATAGATAAAAAAACTATAGAAAAAATTCCTTCCATACTTCTTATGGAGCATGTAGCAAGTGAAATTTTTTATTTACTTGTAAAAAGACATAGAAAATTATTATATACAAAAACTGTTTATATTTTTTCATCTGTTGGAGGAAACGGAGGAGATGGGCTTGCAATAGCTAGATATTTAATAAAAAACGGATATGATGTTAAAATATATATAACAGGAAATCTTGACAGAGTTAATAAAGATACATACTCTAATTTTAATATATTAAAATCTATGAATATAGATATTAATTATTTAGGAAGCGAAGAAGATGCTGTATCCGCTGCTGAAAATATAGAAAGAAAATCTATAGTATTAGATTCATTATTCGGAACAGGCGGAAACAGACCATTAGAAGGAATACAAAAAACTCTTATAGACTGCTTAAATAATTTAGATGTTCTTAGAATAGCAATAGATATACCTTCAGGATTAGCTTCAAAAATAAATGACTATGATAATGTGCATACTTGTTTTAAAGCTCATGAAACTTATACAATTTGCTTTGCAAAAGATATATTCTTCTTATATAGAACTAGAGAATATATAGGAAAATTATTCATAATAAAATCAATATTTCCTAATGAAATACTAGATAGTTGGGGATATAAAGCAAAACTAATAGACTATAATGAAAAAATACATATAAACAGAAACTCACTATACAGCAAAAGAGAACAAGGAATGCTTGCTATAGTGGCAGGAAGCGATAATTATATAGGTGCTGCCGTTTTAGCTGCAAATGCCGCTTATAGATTAGGTGTAGGATATATAAGACTATATGTACCTAAAGGCATAGTGAAAAATATAAGAGATGCTGTAATGCCTTCTATGCCTGAAGTTGTTATTATAGGAGTTGGTGAAGAAAATCAAAAATTCTTCACAGAAAATGATATTGAAATAGTAAATGATATTAATAAAAGTGATGCTTGTATAATAGGCTCAGGTATAGGCAGAGATATGTCTACAGAAATTTTCATAAACAGTATATTAAAGCAAATAAATATACCTACTGTTATAGATGCTGATGCTTTATACTTAATGTTTGAAAGCACTCTTAATGAACTTAACAATAATTTTATAATTACACCTCATATATATGAATTTGAAAAACTTACACAAATCAATCATATAGAGGCATTAGAAAATCCATATCAGGCATTATTAAGATACAGACAAAAAACTAATGCTTCAATAGTCTTAAAAGATGCTGTAAGTTTCTTAATGCATGAAAATGATATATATATAAATTATAACCCTAGAGAATCTATGGGAAAAGCAGGCATGGGAGATGTTTTTGCTGGATTTATAGGTGCTTTGCTTGCTAGAAGATTAAATGTATTAGAGGCTTCAAAATTAGCATTGATAATACAGTCTAAATCTTTTAATATATTATCAAAAAAATTCGGAAATGATTATATTCAGCCTAAAGATTTAGCAAATATTTCATACAAAATACTAAAAAGGATATAAATTTGCCTAGAGAAGTTTACGACCCTAAAGAAAAAGAATTAGAATTCTATGGTAAAAGAGATATAAAACCTCCAGCTCCTAAAAGAGAAGTAAGTATATTTGCAAGAAGATGGTTCATGTTTTTATACGGTACTTTTCTTACATTAGCTGTAGTTGGTATGCTTTTGTATAAAAAAGGATTCTTTAATAATATACCATTATTTGAAGCTTTAAAGCCTAAAACTGATGTAATAGTAAAGATTAATAAAGCACAGTCTATTGATGATGTTA
This sequence comes from Brachyspira intermedia PWS/A, assembly GCF_000223215.1. NCBI lineage: Bacteria > Pseudomonadati > Spirochaetota > Spirochaetia > Brachyspirales > Brachyspiraceae > Brachyspira > Brachyspira intermedia. The sequence goes on along the minus strand of NC_017243.1, from coordinate 971,718 downwards.
TAATAACAACTATAGAACTTGAAAATTCTAATTACACTAATTCTGAAAGTGTAGAAATACTAAGAACTTCTTTCTCATTATACAAATATAGAAAATTAATATTTTCAGGAGATCGTTCTTTTAATAATATAAGATTCCCTGTAGGTCAAAGAATAGGATTTGAGCTTAACTTTGATAAAAATTATTGGAAAGAAGCTAATAAACTAGAAATAATACTGCGTTTCGATAATAATCTAGTCAAAACTAATAGCATAAATACCAAAAAAATCAAAATAAAATATTGATCTATAGCTAGACAACTATATTTTGTCAATTTTAATATTTTTGCAGATGCATTATCAACTTTTTTGACACGGCTTCGCCAAAGTTGCTGCCTACACATACCAAAGGTATGCTACGTGAGCTTGACTTCGTCGGCACGCTTCGTAAAAACGCAATTGATAGAACTTTATATTTGAAAAATACTTATTAAATATAGGATATATCCTAAATTTGGATTAAAAATGCCGTTCTTCGCCGTAGGCGTACTTCGGTATGGTTCTCGCCGCAGGCGGGCTTCGCCTTATACCAATACCGAAAGGTACCTTGCCTACGGCACGCAGAGCGTCGGTAAAAGAACTGGGGGTGTTACGAAGTACGCAGAGCGGCACGACTGTGTGCTTTGCAGGGCTAGTCCCCACAAATAATAAAAATAACAAAATAATTTTTGACAAAATATAATTGTTTGGGTATATACTACAAAATAAGCAAAAATAAAAAGAACTGCTATTTTATAAACAGTTCTTTTTATTTATATATTTTTCAATCTAATTAATTAGATAATTATATTTATTGATTAGAAACAGTATTTGTATTTTCCATAGTTGTATCAGCATTAGTAGGTGCTGTTAATGGAGCTGATGGCTGCTGCTGAGTAGTTGTAGTATTAGCAGGAGTATTTGTAACATTTTCAAAAGCAGTTTTCTGAGTGCTTATAGCAACAGATATAAGTAATGCCCCTACTATAAATATAGTAGAAAGAAAAGTAGTAGCCTTACTTAAAGCATTTCCTCTTTGACTGCCCAAAACATTAGCCTGAGCACTTGAAAATAAACCTTCAGCTTTACCACCTTGTATAATTATTATCAATATTAGTAGTACACATATTATAGAATAAACTACGATTCCTAAAGTTAGTAAAGCGTTCATATATATTTTTCCTTAAAATTAATTTCTTATATTATAAATATTATTTTGTTGCTAAAAATTATAACATCATACAAAATATTTTTCAAGCATAAAAGACTTAATTTTATTTAAGAAATATGGTATTATGTAAATAAAAAAATATTTTTATTAGTAAATTTAAATTTTTTCCGTTAATACTAATAAGGATTATAATATAATGGCAGGTGCTTTATAATGGCTGTAAAAAAGACAGATACTAAAAAAAGACTACTAAAAAACTTTAGACACCAAAAAACTGCATCCAAAACAGCAGAAGAAAAAACTACTGGCAGAATTTCATATAAGGAATTATCTGAAGAATTAAGATTAAAGTTGCAAAAGTCTGATGAAAAAATAGCTGAATTAAATAAAAAATATAAAAAAGTAGTAGATATACAAAAAAAGAAAATAGAAGATAAATACAAAAAAATAATAGAAGATTTAGAATCAAAAAAATCTATACCTGCCAGAACACAAAGCAGTAATGCTGAGATAAATAAACTTCAAAAAAGATTGGAGAAATTAGAAAAAACCAATCAAAAATTAGAAGAAGAAAAAAGAAAAATAGAATTAAAAAATGAAGAATTAAAACAGAAGGCAAGAGAAGCTTTAAAATCAAAAAGCGAAATGTCTTCAAAAAGTGCCAAAACAGACAGAGAAGCTCTAAAAGAAATTAAAGCATTAAAAGAGCAATTATTAGAATCAGAACAAGAAAAGAAAGAATTAAGAGCAAAATTAAAAGAAGCTGTAGCAGATTTAAAAAATGCTAAGAAAAATACAAATAAACTTTCAAAAGAAGATAAAGAACAATATAAAGAAAATTTGAGAATATTAAAGCAGATAGAAAAAGAATCAAAAGCATTAGATAAAAAAAGAGAACTTCTAAAAAAAGAAGAAGAAAAACTTAAAGAAATAAGAGGCGATATAAAAAGTTCTGCTAAAGATATAGCTTCTACAATGAGAAAAAGTTATATAGCTGCTGATGATGAAGATGATAATGATGGTAATTTATTATCAAATATGGATGCCAAAACAGAAGAAGGCATTACAAAATTAGCAACTTTATTATGTGCTGCTATGGACGATTACAGAGAGCAGAAAGAAAAAGAAAGAGAAGAAGCTGAAAAAGAAGCAGAATCTGTATCCGTTTTATCTGAAGGCGAAGAAAGATTAAACAAAGCATCTGAAGAATTAGAAACTCTCGTTGAAAACAGATTGGAAGATTCAGAAAGTACAAAAGATGAAAATTTAAGTAAAAGACCTTTCACTATTATTGATAAAATAGAAAATAGCCGTGTAGAAATTAATGAAGGATATACTCCTCCTGCAGGCGGACAAGCTATAGTAGCTTCTCCTGATTCTACTCAGCAAATAGGACAAGCTCCTCAACAAGGACAGCAGCCTAATATCACAGTTAAAGTTGAAGCTCCTAAAGAAAGTGCTAAATTGGCTAAACCTGAATCTCAATTAAGACCAGCCAGTGAAACACCTACTATGAGAATGAAACTTTTAGATGATATAGATGATTATGAAAAGAAACTTGTAATCACTTATGGTTTTGATAATATGCCTGAAAACACTTACTATTCTAAATACAAAAGAATATTAAGAAATGCTGCTAGAATAAGTTTGTTCGGTAATTTACAGGAAGGTCTTGAAATGTTCAAACTTATAAGAGATCAGAATATACCTGATGAATATAAGCAGATGATAGATAAAAACATACAAGATATCACTTACTATTTAAGAGGCTTGCATAGAGTTAGAATGGAATAAATACAGGATAAAAAGAATAATGAAAAAGCTTATAAGAATTATATTAGCATTATTGATAATACCTATATTATCATGCTCTCAAAAAAAAGTAGTAGATAGAGAAATAGAAGCCGTTTACGATAAAAAAGATAATTCTTATACCATTACATATCCTGAATATAATAAACAGTATCCTAAATTTATAAATTTAAAATATGGAAAAAGCGTAAAAATAAATGAAGGAATATCATTAACTTATAATATAGATTCTGATAATATACCTATACAATTAAATATAGAAGTAGAAGAAAATGATATAACAAAAAAACTTTCTATAGAAAATCCATTAGTTAATAGAAATATAAACCTTACATTATACGCTACAAATTTTACTCCGCCATTAGAAAAAGATAAATTGGATAAATTATCTGTAAGTATAGAAACTGTAGGAAATGTTGATACAAAAGATAAAGTAAAAATTGCAATCAATCAATATGATGATAAAAGAAAAACAAGAGAAAATATAGCATTAATACTTCCAGAAAGCGGACATATAGCAAAAAGCAACCCTCCTTTCGTTATGATAAATAAAAGAACAACTCTCACTAGAATATCAATATCTAAAGAGCTTTCATTTACAACACGTTATGAATATACATTGAGAAATAATAGTTTCTTTTCTATAACTAATACATTAGAAAACGGAAAATGGTATATAGCATTCGATGAAAACGGAGATACAAATTTAAGAAAAATTTACCATTTCTTTATAGATGATAGCAGTACAAAGATAATACCTATAACAAATAAAACTTTTAATATACCAAGACCTTTTGTATTTATAGATAAGCAAACATTTGAAGTTTTATACAATTTATTATATAGGGCAACAAGACTTCAGCCTTCTGTGCTTTTAAGAAATATAAATGCATTCAAATCATATACTTCAGCAAATATGGGTAAATGGTCTGTTAACAACATAGCATATTCATTTACCGATGATACTAATAAATTATACTTTGAAAATCTTCCTTCCCATACAATGGTTATGTCTTTAAAAGCTGCTTTTGAACCTAATAATAATTTACTAAAATATGAAATAAAGCAGATGATAAGGGATATAGTAAATTTAGATGAAACAAAAATAGAAAATTATAATGTTATAGATGCTGTTAATATATTGGCTAATTCTTTGCTTATGCCATTTGATTTAATGTATGATGAGTTTTCTCCTGAAGAAATAGTTTTAATGAAGCAGGAATTTATAAAATATGGAGAAACACTTTATAATTATATAGTAGAAAATCCATCAGAATACAGAAATAAAAACACAATAAAATATGTTACAACATTAGGCTTAATAGCAATCAATATGCTTAATGAAAATGTCAATCAGGATCAAATTAGAAATTGGCATTATTTTTCTATGAATTATATAAACAGCATGGTATTTTCTATGTTCGAAAGTGACGGAAGTTTTAAATCTTCAATAAGTGAAGCATTTGATACTATTATGCCTATATTAACTTATGCATTATCATTAAAAAATGTAGGTATATTTGATGCTTTCACTTTAGAATCATTTAGAAATATAGGAAAATATTTATCAATAGTAGGATATCCTTCAGGCTATACTTTGCCTATAGGATATACTGGAATATATAATAGAAGCAAATTAAGATTCGATACAGGTGCTAGAAATGCAGTTATGGAGCTTTTAAGCAAAATGTATGCTAATCCATTATATAAAAATTATGCTGTATTTGCACAAAGCGAATCTGCTGATATAAGATATCTTCCTTATGTATTAATGTGGAATAATTACTATCTTAAAGATAATGTTAATTCTACTGTTGATTTTCAATTTGAAACTTTACTTTTGAAAAAAATACAAACTGCTATTTATAATGAAAATATAAAAGCTCTAAATGCTCCTTATTTGGCAGTATATGCAAAAGGAAGAAATGCAGATGAGTCTTTCGGACTTAATCATAATGATAGAATGAGCTTCGTATATTACAATTACGGAGATTCTATAATAGATGAATTAGGATACAATTTTGATTCTAATAATTATACTATTTTCAAAGATGCTGATTTTCATAATGGCATATCAATAGATACAGACAAAATAGAAGAAAATATGGGCAGTTATTCTTATATAGAAAATATCACTAATTATTATAAGATGTTCTATGCTCATGCTAAAGCAAATCAAAGATATACATACCCTGTAAATCTCAAAAATTATGATAGAAGATTTTACTATTTAAAACCTAATATTTTGATAATAAAAGAAAATATTGAAGCATTGCCTGATATAACAAGAGAATATCATGTTTACGGATATAAATATAAATGGAATGTAAATTCAAAACTTCCTATAACTTTTGATAATGAATCTAATAAATTCATTATAGACGGTGCTTACTCTTATACATATATACAAATACTTTCATCAAATGAATTAGAATATAATGTTATTCAAACTAATATAGGACAGAATAAATTATATACAGCACAAGTATCAACTAGAGAAAATGTAAAGAAATTTGAACCTTGGATAATAGTAAGCACAATGCCGAAAAATAATGTTCCTATTGGTATGAGAAGAAATATTTTAAATCCTAATATAAATATAGGAAATTTCACAAGTACAAATTTGAACTTCACTGCCGGAAATAAACAATACTATATAAATATAGAAGATTATATAAATACTTCAGATAATACAAATAAAATAAACAATATACTATATACAGAAAATAGGGAAAGTGTTATAATAAGTTCAGATTAATTTTAATTAATTATAAAGGACTTATTAATGAATATATATATAGCTGATTCATATCGAGATTATACCGTATTCACAGCAAAACATATTCTAAATTTCTTAGAAAAGAAACAGGAAAAAAAGAAAAACTTTACATCTCTGTTTCCAGTCAAGATGATACTAAAGATATCTATAAAGAAATAGTGGAAAATGTTAAAAACTATAAAATTAATTTCAAAAATATATTTATATTTCAGCAGTCGGAATATATAGGTTTAGCCCCGACAGATAAAAACAGTAAAGCGTATTTTTTACAAGAAAATTTGCTTTCAAAAATAGATATACCAAAAGAAAATGTATTTTTATTTGATGGAAGTGGTGATGAATCTCAAATGGATAAACAGCTTGAAATAATAAATAAAATAGGAAGATTCGATGTTATATGGTATTCGCTCACTGCTGATTCAACTTCTGCAGGAAATGAAAGAATGTCATCATTATCTTCATTATTTAGAATAAAAACTTTAAGCGAACATTCTGTAAATGAAATTAAAAATAAATTTGAAGATGAAAGCAAAGTGCCTACTACTGTATTTAGTATGGGTATGGGATTTATAGATATGGTTGATACTGTACTGCTAACATCATCTGGAATAGATAATTCATGTTCTTTAAGAGATTGTTTAGAACAGGGAATAAGTAATTCTTCACCTTTAAGCAAATTACAAAAACACAGTGATGTTACAGTAATAGCAGACTATGAATCATCTTTGAGATTATCAAGTCAAACCGTATTTATGAAAATAGAAAAAAATATAAAATAAAAGGAGAATATACATGAGAATCATTATTACAAATGAAAGCGTTTATGAATGGGCTGCTTATTATACTGTTAAATGTATATTAGACTATGCAGATCAAGACAAGCCCTTTGTGTTATCTTTTCCTTTAAGATATGTCAATAAATCGTATTATCAAAAATTATTATCTTTCTACAATGATAATATAGTATCTTTCAAAAATATTCATATAGTTTCATCTGGTGAATATATAGATTCAAATATATCACAAAAATATTTAGAAGATAATTTTTTAAAATTTATAGATATACCTAAAGAAAATGTACATTTATTTGACAGTAATGTAGCAAATAGGAAAGAAGAAGCTAAAAGAATGGCTAATTTAATAAAAGAATTAGGCAATATCACTTTATTGATAGATAATTTAGCTGAAGATGGAAGTTTCTTACTTAATACTCCAAGCTCATCATTAGAAGGAAGCGTTAGAGATAAAAAGATAAGCGAAATAATAAGAAGCTATGAATCTAAAAAATTCAATATGCCTATAGAAATGTTCCCAAGAGAAGGTTTTACATTAGGTTTTGAAGAAGCATTTAATGCAAAATATGTACTTGTTATGGCTAGCGGATACGATGTTTCTGATGCTTTGGCTCATTGTGTTGAAGGAGCTATAAGCCAATTCTACCCTACTTCAGTATTACAGGAACATAAAAAACTTATTATTGTTGCCGATGAAGAATCAAGCAGCGATTTAAAAGTAAAAACTTATAAATATGCTAAGAGTTTGGAAAGCAAAAGTTTACATCCTAAAGAACTTATTAAAGGACTTTATAAATCTTATTATGCTCTTACAAACATCAAAATATTTGACGGTGAAAAGTTTATAGATGGACATTGTATTGTTATAGAAAATAATGTCATAAAAAGCGTAGAAAAAGAAATTGATGTTGATGCTGTTATTACAAGAATAGATTTAGGAGGAAAGATAGTAGCTCCTGGATATATAGACTTGCAGGTTAATGGTATAGGAGGCTATGATATTAATGCTGATCCTTCTATAGAAACATTAAAAAACATGAATGAAGTTTGTCAAAGATATGGCTGTACTTCATATTTACCTACTGTAATTACAAACGGTGATGATTATATGTTAAAAATCATAGACTTGTTTAACAGTATAGAAGATTTATCAGTAATAGGCGTATTAGGAATACATTTTGAAGGACCTTATATATCACATGAAAAAAGAGGTATTCATAATGATAAATTTATAAGAGAACCTAATATGGAAATGATAGATAAAATCAATGCTTCAAAATGTGTAATGGTAACAGTAGCACCTGAAATGGTTGACGGTGAAGTGATAGAAGAATTTGCTATGGGAGGAAAGGTTGTATCAGTAGGACATACTAACGGCACTTATGCAGAAATAAAAGAGAAAATACCTTATGGCATAACTTTTGCAACTCACTTATTCAATGCTATGCGTCCTTGGGGTTCAAGAGAGCCGGGTGCTGTTGGTGCTGTACTTGAAACAAAAGATATGTATGCTGGTTTAATATGCGATGGTGTACATTGTGATTTTGCTTCAGTAGAACTTGCATACAAATTAAAAACAGGTCATATATGTATAGTAACTGATGCTATAGCTCCAGCTGCTGCTCCGGAAATAAAAGAATATATTTGGGCCGGCAAAAAAATACATAGGGATGGAAACAGACTTATAGATGATAACGGTACTTTAGGAGGTTCATCTATAACTATGAGTCAATCTGTAAGAAATGTAGTTAATGAAGTTGGTGCTACAGTAGAAGAGGCTTTAAAAATGGCTTCACTCTACCCTGCTCAGGTTATGGGCATAGATGATAAATACGGCAGAATCAAAGAAGGATATATTGCTGATTTAGTTGTATTAGATGAAAAATTAGTAGTAAAAGGCGTTGTATTCAAAGGAAATTACAAAGAATACGATTATGACCATGAATGGGTAACTCATGCTTAAACTATAAAGTTTCAATTTATTAAATAAATAAGGCTTTGCTTAATTTTTTAAGTAAAGCCTTTTTAATTAATAAATGATTATTACCAAAATGCTAATCATTTTAATCAATAAAAACATACAATACAAAATTAGTAATTATATACTTGACTAAAAATCTTATTTATGTTATCATAATACAACTATTGAGAAAAATATATAGTTATGGAGAGATGCCCGAGAGGCCGAAGGGAGCAGTTTGCTAAACTGTCGTAGGCAACCCCTACCGCGGGTTCGAATCCCGCTCTCTCCGCATCGGTTTATATATGATTAAAAAAATTTCTGTCATATTCTTAATTATTTTCAGCATAGCACTTACTCAAGAAAACACAAATGATACTAATCTAAATAATACTAACAATGCTGCTGCAGTAACAGAAGAAAATACAAATAATGCACCAGAAACTAATTTTTTTAATGCCCCTATAGATAATACCAACAATGCTAATGAACCTGCTATATTACAAGATATAAGAAATATTCAGGACAGAGCCGAAGTAAGTAATGGCTGGATGTTTATAAGAGCCATAATTGGTTTTATAGTTACTTTGGTTGGTATATACCTTGTATTTATATATTTAAAAAATAAGTCAAAAAAAGTTTCAGGATCAAGCGATATTATCAAAGTTCTCGCCACTACTCCGGTAGCTACAAACAGATATATATCTATAATAGAGATTGTTGAAGATATGTACTTGGTTTCTATTTCGGATCATAATATTAATTTATTATCAAAGATTGAAGATAAAGAAACTAAAGATCAAATAAAAATGATGTATATTAATTCTAAAAATAACACTGTAGATGACAGTTTCAAAAATATTTTTAATCAAACATTATCCGTATTTAAACAGCCTAAAATGAAAGAAAAAGATCCTTTACAAACAACCTCAGAAATTAGAGAAAGACTTCATGATTTGAATGCTGAAAATCCTACAATAAATAATAATGATGATGATAATCAAAATAAATAAGTAAAAAGTAAGTAAATAATAAAAAAGGATAGCTAATTTAATAGCTATCCTTTTTATTTTATATTAATTAATTATATTATTAATATACCATTCTTTTATTAGTTTGATTATAATTTATCAATGTATATGAATGAAGTCTTCCGTCACTTCCTTTATAAACATTCATATTAAGAGGATCAACTTCCCATATTCTGTCTACAACGAAATTATAATAGTAGTTTCCAGCCTCAGCTCTCAAAGTTATAACCCATAAATTATTAGAATAAGTCATAGGATATCTTAAACTATCGAAACCTAATTTATCAGAAGTAAACATAACCTCTTTAGCTGTATCATTGCTGTAGAAGAATGTAACTGTACCATCAGAATTATAAATAGGATTTTTTTCATAGAATCCTATATCATTAGTTAAAACAAAATAGCTTACAACCTGATTATTATTATCATATTCTATATTAGCATTTACAGGATCATTAATCCAAACACCATTCACTCTGTATCTATATGTATATTTTCCAGCTTTAAGCGGATGCTGCCAAAGATAATAATAAACACCATAAGAACTCTTTATAAGAGGTATACTATCCTCCCAATTATTGAAATCGCCGGATACTTCTACAGAATCATAGTTCTCAGCAAAAGTAAATAATACTCCGTCATTTACTATTCTAGGAGCCATAACATCTTGTATATTATAATATTTTAAAATTTCCAATCTATTCATTCTAGCTTCATACTGTTCTATAGTTTCAGTATCTTTCTCTCCACATGACAAAAGAACTATGCTAAAAATAATAAATAATATTGTTGATTTATATATTTTTTTCATTGCTTACTCAACCTGTTATATTTAATTTAGTATCACTATTTGATGAAGAATTATCTTTGTTACTATTAGATGATGCTTTGCTTTCACTGTTAGCCTTAGACATTTGCTCTTCAACACCTTCCCAAGCTGTTTTAAGCTCTTTAAGATATCTTATAACTTCTAACAAAGGCGGCTTAGTTTTAGATATATTACCTTCTGTGAGTTTTTGATTCATATATGTATATATAGAAGCAAGTCTATGTGCTATATCTCCAGCCTCATAATTAAGAGAAGATAAAAGCTCATATATGATTTCCTGTGCTTTTAGTATATTATTATGTGCTTCTTCAGTACCATGTTTTTTATCCATAGCGGCACAGGCAGTTTCCAAAAACTTAATAGCTCCGTCATAAAGCATAACTATAAGTCGGTTTTGTGAAGCGGTACTCACATCGACTTTTTTATATTTTTCGTAGCCGTTATTACTTGACAATTGAATCCCCCCATTTGTATTATTATGTTAATTACTAAATATTATCGGAAAATCATAAAAAGCATAAAACATTTTTTAAGATAAAAAAATATAGCTGTAATATTATCTATTATATCATATAATAAAATTAATACCATAATAAGGAATAATTTATGATTAATGTAAAATTTAATAACGGTATAGAAATGCCTATATTAGGGCTTGGACTATATAAAATAACAGATAAAAAAGAAGTAGAAAATGCTGTGAAATGGGCTATAGAAGCAGGATACAGAAAATTTGATACGGCTCAATTTTATGACAATGAAAAAGAATTGGGAGAAGCTATAAGAAAAACAGGAATAAAAAGAGAAGAATTATTTATAACCACTAAAATATGGAATACAAAGCAAGGTTATAACTCTACAAGAAAATCATTTGAAGAAAGTTTGGAAAAACTTAATATGGATTATGTAGATTTAGTTCTTATCCATTGGCCTGGTCAGAAAAAAGAAAGATATTTAGATACGTACAGAGCATTAGAAAATATATGTCAGAGTAAAAAAGCTAAGTCTATAGGATTAAGCAACTTTGAAATAAATCATTTAAAAGATATATTTGCACATTGTAATATAGCACCTGTGATAAATCAAATAGAAAGACATCCTAATTTACAGAGAAATGAATTAATAGAATTTTGTAAAAATCATAATATAATAGCAGAAGCATGGTCGCCATTAGCAAGAGGAAAACTATTTAATGATAAAACTATAATTGATATAGCAAATAAATATAATAAAACTCCATCACAAATAATATTAAGGTGGAATATAGAAAATAATATATCTGTTATACCTAAATCCGTAAATAAAGAAAGAATAGAAGAAAATATAAATGTATTTGATTTTAAATTAGATAAAAACGATATAGAAAAAATAAATTCATTAGAAAATGGATTTAGAGTGGGACCTGATCCTTTAACTTTTGATTTTTAAATAAACATATTCATTATTATATAATAAAATTATAATAAAAAGTTTATAAAAATAGATTTTTAATATATAATTTATTAATCATTATTATTTGGAGGATATTTTATGTCTGATATAAAAAGAATTGCTATAATAGGTGCTATGGATTCAGAAATCACCAACTTTAAAGGTATGATTGAAAATATAGAAGAAATTGAAATAGCTAATATTACTTACTATAAAGGAATATTATGCGGTAAAAATGTAGTATTATTAAAGTCAGGAATAGGTAAAGTTAATGCTGCTATTGCTACAACTATAGCCATAGAAAGATTTAATGTTGAAAAAATAATATTTACAGGTGTTGCAGGTTCTGGTAATCCTGATTATGATATATCTGATATAGTTATATCAAAAGATTTAATAGAACATGACTTTGATACAAGTGATTTAGATGGAGATGAACTTACTGTATTAGTTAAAGGCTATGATAAAAATTATTATCCTGCTGATGCTTCTTTGATACAATTAGCAAAAGAATCTGCACAAAAAGTTATAAAAGAAAATAAAATATATATTGATACAATAGCTACAGGTGATCAGTTTGTAGGCAACAATGAAAAAGTTAAGCAAATTCATAATAAATTCAAAGCCGGAGCTATAGAAATGGAAGGTGCTGCTGTTGCCCATGCTGCTTTAATGTATAAAGTACCTTTTGTAGTTATAAGATCATTATCTGATAAAGCAGACAGTGATGCTGTAGTAGATTTTCCTAAATTTGTTGTAAAATCTGCCCAAAACTCAATGAAAATAGTAGTTGAAATGCTAGAAAATATGAAGTAAATAAAATATAAAAGCGAGTCGTAGCCACCAAGTAGGTTATTGTAGGCTACACCTTGAAGTAAGGTGGACTTCGTCGACGAGCAAGCAATAATAAAAATGCTTGAGAATATAAAGTGATAACTATAAAAATTGTGAGCGTCTGCTAAGTTTACTTGGCAGACCAATAAAAGCGAACAATTTTTATTAGCAACAATAAAACAGGTGATAACTGACAAAGGAAGTTATCACCTGTTTTTTAGCGAGTTTATCGCTAGCAATAATAAAAATAAAAAATCTTATAACTTTAAGTTGTCAGCTATTTTTTTATAAACTTTATATCTATAAATAACATAACATTTTCATATTGAAAAATAATATTATTTACAATTAATTTACTATTGAAAATATTTTGCATTTATAATATAATCTTTACTATTAATTAACATAATATCGGAGAATACATGCCGGATAAAAGAACGATATTAAATGGAAATGGTGTTGGAGATGATGTAGCTATAGGAAATTCATTTTTTTATACTCCATCTTTAAGTACGCCTATATATAAAATAGAAGAATCTGATATAGAAGAAGAATATAGAAGATTTGATGAAGCTGTAAAGAAATCTATAAATGAAATAGAATTATTACAAAATCATGTGGATAATAATATAAAAAATATTCTGCATACTCATATATTAATGCTTCAGGACAGAGTAATCACTAAACAGGTAAAAGAAGAAGTTAAAGAAAAATTATTTAATATAGAACATATATACGATACAATCATATCAGGATATCTCGATAAATTATCATCTATAAATAATAAAATGCTTTCAGAAAGAAGCGGAGATATTATTGATATAAAATCAAGACTTATAAGAAATTTGATACAGCCTGATTCAGGAGATTATTCGCAAGTTCCTAAAGACAGTATTGTAATAGCAAAAACACTAACGCCAAGCGATGTTTTAAAATTCAATAATATAGGTGTTTCAGGATTTATAGTAGAAAGTGGAGGATACACTTCGCATGCTGCAATACTTGCTAAATCTTTCGGTATTACAACTATATTCAATATAGCAGATATATCAAGTAAAATAAAAAATGGCAGAAAAATAATAATAGACTGCAAAAGCAATATAGTTATAATGAATCCTAGTAAAAGAGATGTGGAAAATTATACTGCATTGTCAGAAAATATAAAAAAATTAAAAGAAAAATCTATATTAGATGCTAAAGAAGCAGCATCAACAAAAGACGGCATAGAAATAAAAGTACATGCGAATATAGATATACCGGAAGAAACAGAAAGTTTATTAAAATTCGGTATAGATTCAATAGGATTATATAGGACAGAGTTTTTATATATATTTTCAGATGATGGAATAGCTACTGAACTTCCTAGCGAAGAAATACAATTTCAAGTATATAAAAAGATCGCTTCTAAAATAAAAGGAAGAGTAATAATAAGAACTTTGGATATAGGAGGAGATAAAATATCGCCCGCTTTAGGATTAGATTTTAAAGAGGATAATCCTTTCTTAGGCTGGCGTGCTATAAGATTCTGCCTATCTAATAGAGAATTATTTAAAGATCAGATAAAGGCATTGCTTAGAGCTTCTCATTATGGAAATATAGAAATAATGATTCCTATGATAAGCACTTTAGAAGAATTTATTGAAACTAAAAATTTTATAGAATATGTTAAAGATGAATTAAGACATGAAAATAAAGATTTTAATGATTCAATGAAAATAGGTGCTTTAATAGAAACTCCTTCAGCTGCTGCAATTATAGATTTAATAGTAAAAGAAGCTGATTTCTTATCCATAGGTTCTAATGATTTAGTTCAGTATATGATGGCATGCGATAGAACAAATGAAAAGCTTATGTATTTATATAATCCAATAGATATATCTGTTTTAAGAACTTTAAAAAGAGTTATAAAAATAGCCAATGAAAACAATAAGCCTGTAACATTATGCGGTGAAATGGCTGGAGTTCCGGAATATACTCCTGTACTATTAGGTCTTGGAATAAGAGAGCTTTCTATGTCTGTAACATCTGTAGCCAAAGTAAAAAATATCATCAGAAATATAAGCATAGAAGAATGCGAAGAGTTAGTAAATAATATGCTTGATAAATGCGATAATAATTTTTCAAGATCAATTTTAAGAACTTTTTTAAGAAAAACATATAAAATTAATTAATGAATAATGAAGGTAAATTTAAATATGAATAAAAAATTATTAAGTGTAATTATGTTAATATCTGCTGTACTACTTAGCTCATGCAAAGCAGCAGACTCAATAAACGAATATAGAAAATTAAAAGATATAGAAACTACTGAAGATTATGGACCTTTAGGGGATTTTTTAAAAACACTGCCTAAAACAGAAGAAGAAAATGCCCAATCTCCATATAATGAACTTACAACATTTATTACAGGAAGAAATCAAATATTATCATCTAGCTATAAAGAAGGCTTTGAAACTTTAGCAAGATTTTTATTCACCTACCCTTCAAGTTATTATGAAAGTGAAGCATCATATCTTTTAGGTCAGGCATTAATATATATGGTTGAAAATGATCCTGCATATATAGAAGAATTTTATACTCAATTATTATCAGAAGGTATAGTTGAAGGCGAGGAAAATAATGATGATGCGGTTACAAATTTACAAGCTTCATTAAAAAATATATACAGTCAAATGGGCATCATAGTAAAAGACGGAAAATACTCTTTTAATGGATATGTATTTGATAGAATACTTCAAGATGAAGAAAGTGCTTTTCCATTAAAAGATTTCGCATACTATTTTAGTATAAGACATAGATTCAGCAATATACAAAATGAAAATGACAAAGCTAAATTCATTACAAATATTACTTATTTAAGAAGATTTTCAGACAGATACAGAACAAGCGTATTACAGGACAGCATATTACATAATCAATCATATTTTCCTAATAATCTTCCTTTTACTTTAACTGCTGCTGAAAATAAAAATTATAAAGATACTATGGAAACTGTACAAAAGAGAATAGATGCTATAAGTGCAGCATTTGAAGAAGAATATTATGTCATAGGAAATGGAATAATAATAAGAGATAGAATACCTGCAATTACTCCGGGTACAGAAAAACAACTTTATACATTATATAATTATGATTTTGTAACAGTACTTAATAAAACAAATGTATACAATCCTAAAGAGAGAGCAAGAGAAGATTGGGCATTAGTAAAATATGATACTTATTACGGCCCTATAGTTGGATGGAGCTATTTAAGATATATGACAAATAATATTCAGAACATGGAAGATGTATTTGAAAATTATAAAGCGGCTATGAATTCATATAAGAATTATGACTATTTAAAATCATCAGACTTCTTCTCTTATATACTTAATGATCCTCAGACAAACTATTTCACAGATAAATCAGTTTATTTTCTATGGAAAGTTAATAATAAAATAGGAGAATTAGTGAGTTCAAAAAATAATCCTTATTATAAATATGTATTAGATTATCCTAAATATTTTTATTATAATACAAATAATAATGTACTTCAAAGTTCTACTTTATTGTATAATTATTTAGTTAAAATACTTCCTACTAATCCTTATAGATTTGTTATAAGCGGAGACAGTGAAGCGGAATACAGTGTAGATTAATTTATTAAAAATATTAATTATTAAGGAGTATATATATGAATGAGAATATAAAATTTATAACAGATTTTCTAAAATGCGATTATGAAATACTTGAAGGCGGACTTGAAGATGATACTAAAATAATGGAATGCTACAAGGAACATTTAGAAAAAGGAAAAAAAGAAGGATATACCCCTTTAATAATAATACCTACAGATATACTCACTGAAGCGATTGAAATGTTTTTGGAAGACAATGATGCAGAAATTGAAGATTCAAAAAAATTAATAAATGAATATATAGAAAAATCCAAAGAAGTAGACTATAAAGATTATCTGCATCAGAATATTGAAGATATTTATGATGATAAAGAATATATTGAAGAAATAAAAAAATCATTCAATGCCCCTATAGTAGAAGGTTTTGAAGTAATTGATAGTTTTGCTTCTTATTATGATTATACTTTAGATAATCCTGTTACAGTTGATTTAATATTAGCAAAAATTCCTACTGTTAATCCTTATGAATTGGCATGCTATATTCCTATGGGCGGATTCAATGATTGTCCTAATCCTGAAACACAGGCTGCCATTTTCAAGTATTGGTATGAAAAATATAATGCCTATCCTGCTGTAGTAGGTTATGATACTTGGGAGCTTTGGGTAGAAAAACAGCCTCAAACAGAAGAAGAAGCTAGAGAACTTGCTATAGAACATTATTATTTCTGCTTTGACAGAGTTGATCAATCTGGTGAAGATTATGATCATGGTAAATTGGCTGGTACATTATTAAAGTCTGATGTTTGGTATTTCTGGTGGGATTAATCCGTTTTTCTCATTGACTTTTATATTTATTATTATATAATCTTTCTTGATTTTCACTTACTACTATAGGGTATACTAACTTGGGGGTTAAATTATGGAAGAAAACAATATTCAAAATAATATTACAAATGAAAAAACAAATGTAATAAATGATATAAACAATAAAATAGGCAAAATATTAGAAAATAATTTAATATCAAATTTAATTATTATTGCTATAGGTTTTATCGCATCATTGGCAATGACTATATATTTTTATTTAAAGATTGTAAATATTGCTAAATTAATTGATGGTATTTATTCCACTAGTAATTCTAATATTTTTTCTATAGACATATTTTATTTTTATATATTTTATTTTTTATGTTTTAGTTTAATATTTTATATAAATAAAAATTTCAATTTAAAAAATATATTGATAACATTTTTATCAGTTATTTTTATATTAATTGTAGATTTAAGTACTAGTTTTTTTATAAGAAGTGTTGCCATAGATAATAATGATTTTTTTCTACAAATCTCTATTATAAAATATATATTTTCTGTTATAATATTTTTTATAATAATAGCTTTATCCTATAATGGATTTCAAGTATTAAATTCCAAAACTATTTCAGAGTTCTTTACATTTTCTGCAGATATATCAATATTTGCAGGTTTAATAGCAGGTATAGTATCAACAGTATTTGGAATATTTGCAGCTATAGTTATATTTTTAATAAAAGATATTATCAGCAGCTTAGATGAAAAAATTATATTTAAATTAATATTATTATCAATATCATTCTTAAGTTCAATATTTCCTTTTTTGGTATATACAGTTTATAGGAAGATGAAAACTAATATTTCTATATATTTATCAAGAATATTAATGCCTTTTAGTTTATTATTTATATTTATACTTTTGATTCTTCTATTAATGCCTGATATAAGTCCTTATGATAACAGAGTAAGTTTTATACTTTATAATATTATGCTTGCTATAATTGTATTAAATATGTTCTTCATAAGAATAGATTATAAATCAAGTATATTTACTAAGGCTTTATATATTGTACTTCCTATAATAGCTATTATTTTTGATATATTAGTATTAACTTCTTCTTTGTACAGATTAATAGAATACGGTATAAGCCCAAATAAAATAACATTAATAGGTACAAATTTAATTATGCTAGGTAATTTGATTTTCATAACATTTTTTAATATAAAGTCTATACTAATAATATTCAAAAAATCTGATAATATTCCAAATATAAAAGAAATCACCATTGGAGATACTAAATCAGTATTTTATATATATATTTATGGAATATGGGCTTTTATAGCATGTTTTATAATACCTGTATTATTTTCATTTTTTCAATAAAAATGAATTATGAATTGACATAAAAATAAAATATTTTATAATGCAATTAGGCAATAACTATACAGCTTATATAAGTTCATAATATGGCTGAACGTTTCTACCAATTACCTCAATAATTGACTATAAGTTTTTGTGCCTTATTTTAATTAACGGAGGTATCAATATATGTCTAGTATATTTATCAAAAATGCTTCTTCTATAGTTACATGCGATAATAATGATACGGTTCATAGCTCCAGTAATTTATTTATAGAAAATGGAGTTATAACTTATATCGGTAAAGAAACAAAAGAAGAAAAAAATGCAGATAAAGTAATTGACGCTGAAGGCTGTTTTGTATATCCGGGACTTATAAATACTCATCATCATTTATTTCAAATATTCACTAGAAATCTTCCGCAGGTTCAGAATATGGAATTATTCGAATGGCTTACTAATCTATACGAAATATGGAAAAATCTTAATAATGATGTTGTGTATTATAGTTCTATGACAGCAATGGGCGAATTACTAAAAACAGGCTGCACAACATGTTTTGATCATCATTATTTATTTCCTAATAACAATGCAGAAGGAATATTGGATTCTCAATTTGCTGCTGCTAAAGATTTGGGAATAAGAATGTATGCTTCAAGAGGAAGTATGGATTTAAGTAAAAAAGACGGAGGACTTCCTCCTGATTCTGTGGTTCAGTCAATAGATGATATTCTAAAAGACTGTCAGAGAGTAGTTGAAAAATATCATGACAGCTCAAAATATTCTATGAACATGGTGGCATTAGCTCCTTGTGCCCCTTTCAATGTTACTGGTGAATTATTAAAGCAGTCTGCTGTTTTGGCTAGAGATTTGAAAGTAAGGCTTCACACTCATTTATGCGAAACTAAAGATGAAGAAGTTTTTGTAAGAGAAAAATTCAATATGCGTCCTTTGGAATATATGGAATCTCTTGGCTGGGTTGGTGAAGATGTATGGTATGCTCATGGAATTCATTTTAATGAAAAAGAGTTAAAATATTTGGCTGATACAAAAACAGGTGTAGCTCATTGTCCAATATCAAACATGAAATTAAGTTCCGGAGTTTGCAGAATACCTGAAATGCTTGAATTAGGAGTGCCTGTAGGTTTGGCAGTTGATGGAAGTGCAAGCAATGATGGTTCTAGTTTACTTGAAGAAATGAGAGTATGCTATTTGCTTCATAGACTCAATTCAAGCGATAAAGCTCCTAGTGCATATAATATATTAAAAATTGCAACAAATGGAGGTGCAAAAGTTTTAGGCAGAGATGATATAGGAAGTTTAGAAATAGGAAAAGCAGGAGACTTATTCATGATAGATATGAGAAAATTAGAAATGGTAGGTGCTAATTTCGATCCTAAATCTTTATTCGGCACTATAGGCTGGAAGAATACCGTTGATTATACTGTTGTTAATGGAAAAGTTGTTGTGGAAAAAGGAAAAATTATCACTATAGACGAAGAAAAAATATATAAGCTTGCAGATGACACAGAAAATAAATATCTAAGTAAAGTTAAATAATTATAAAGACACTAATTTACTCCTTGTTTAATATACAAAAATATAAGCACGGCTTTATTTATAGAGCCGTGTTTTTTTATTTTTTATAACAATGTCTTCCTTATATAATTGACAATTAATCAATATAATATAGTATTGAAACAATATGGAGAATTAATAGTATGAAAAAAATTTATTTTATTTTAATTTTTATATTAATAATAATATCGTCATGTCAAAAAAATAATATTTTACACCCTAAAAATAGCGGAAACCTTATAATAATTCATATGAATGATACTCATGGAAAAGATGAAGAAGAAAACGGTATGTATGGAGCGGCAAGAAGAGCTGCTTATATTAAACAGGTAAAAGCAACTAATAATAATGTTTTAGTTATTCATGCTGGAGATACCATTACAGGAAGCATTTATTCCACAGTTTTCAAAGGGCAAGATGAAGTTAAAATTATGAATAAACTTGGAGTAGGTGCTGCAACAGTTGGAAACCATTTTGTAGATTACGGACTTGATAATTTTAATCAAATAATAAAAAACAGAAAATTCCCTACTCTTTCAGTAAATATAAAAAACAAATCAGACAATAGCTATTATGCTGAACCTTATATGGTAACTAATATAAACGGCATAAAAATTGCAGTAATAGGTGTAACAATAAAGAATTCAGGATACAATCCTCAATATATTCAAAATTTAGTATTTGAAGATGAAATAGAATCATTAAAAAAATTTATGACAGAAATTCCTTTAAATACAACTAATGATGTTACAATACTTTTAAGCCATGCAGGATATAATGTTGATATAGAAATTGCTAATACTATGCCTAATACTTTTGATGTTATAATAGGAGGCCACACTCATACAGTGCTTCAAAATGCTGACATAGTTAATGGCACACCAATAGTACAGGCTGGATGTTATGGACAGTATTTAGGAAATATTAATTTAAATGCTAATAATGGAAATGTATCAGGATTTAATTATAAATTAGTAGCAATGGATAGCAGTATAGAACAAGATGCTGATATGCTTGCTTTAGTTAATGAAATGAAAGCTCAGGTAGAACAGGAATCTAATGTTAGAATAGGCACTTTATCTGAAGATTTAAATTATAATGTTATAGAAATCAGATCTAAATCTACACCTTTAGGAAATTTCGTATGCGACTTGATATATGATTCTAATCAGGAAGGAGATAAGGCAGATATAGTGTTTATTAATGGCGGAGGAATAAGAGCTGGATTTACTAAAGGTGATATAACATTAGCAAATACAATGACAGTTTCGCCATATGATAATGAAGTAATATTAGTTACATTAACAGGAAAAGATATACTTGATTTACTAAGAGTAGCCTGCAAAAAAAGTACAATAATTCCAGAAAATTCTGGCGGAAGTTTCCTTCAGATGTCAAAAGGAATGGAAGTTAAATATAATAATATCGGTGACTTAATATCTGCTAAATTAAATGGTATAGCTATCAATGAATCTCAATCATACAGAGTAGCTTTATCTTCATTCATATATAGCAGCAGCGATTATGTTAACATTACTCAGAAAGGAAAGAATATTAACATGACAGGTAAAGACTGCAGAGATGATATGATATCAAAAATAAAAGCTCTCGACAATATACCTTCTAGTTATATAGATAAGACAGTTAGAATTGATGTTCAATAAATAAAAAATAATATATAAATATCATACTTAATCATTTAAATTAAGTATGATATTTTTTATTTTTAAATTTTTTAATTTAATTTTTTATATTAAAATTTTCTTTTTAATACTATAGCTTTATGAGGGCATAATTCCTGACAGCAATAACAAGATATACAATTTTTATAATAATATTCAGGCGGATAATCTTTACCTTTTTTATCAAAATTAAGTGCTAATGGTGTTACAGGGCAAACCTTTACGCAAACACCGCATTTTACACATTTATTTTTTTCTATTACAGGTTTAGGTATTATAGTTGCAAAAAGTCTTTTGATTAGAGGGAATTTGCTTAACTTCATTAAACTTCTTCCTATACCTATTCCTTTATGCGGTTTTTTAAAATCTGTTACTTTTACACTTTCTATACCATCGCCAACAACTTCTATTTCCTCTTTATTTGAAAATCCATGTTTAAATCCCATTTTCAAAGTTGGTATACTATTATAATCGAATGATATTATTTTGGAAGCAACATAATCCAAAGCTACAGCATCATTAGAAACTATTAAAGCATTAACTTTTCTAGGGTTTCCGTTTCTAGGTCCGTTTCCTTCCATAGCTAGAATTCCGTCCATTATATAAAGTTTTGGACTAACTAGTTTATTCAAATCAAGAAGCATAGTAGAAAAATCTTCAAAATCTGGAAGCTTCAAGTGATATTCAGCTTTTCTAAAACCGGGTATGCATCCGAATTGATTTTTTACTGCTCCTGTCATAGTTGTAAGGGCATGTGATTTTAATTTCGGTAAACTTATTATTACATCAGCTTCCTGTATAGGCTTTGCTATAGTAAAACTTTTCTCCTGTACTCCGTCCTCATAAGTAACACCTACAGGCTCTTCAAAATCAGCGTATTTGACATTCAATTTATTAGCTATTTCATCTATACCGGACTTCAATGCTACACTGCTACCCTTACCTATTCCCGGAGAATCTCCATAAGAAATATTTTCAGTTTTTTCCTGAAGTATAGATACAACAGCCTCAAATACTACTGGATGAGTTGTTACAGATCTTTCAGCAGTTTCAGCAGCTAGAAAATTAGGCTTAAGCAATACCTTATCATTTTCTTTAACAAATAAATCTATTCCGCCAATCAAATCTATAGCTTTTTCAATAGCAGATTTAACTTCTTCTAAATCATAATTTTCACATTTTATTACAGCAACTTTACTCATAGAACTCCTATTATTACTAATAAAAATTGTTTGTAAAAATAAACTTATCAAAAGCTCACAATCTTTATAGTTTAATTTTTCGTATAAAAAATACTGTTTATATAAATTATATAAAAATTAGTGTAATTGTAAATAGATAAAATTATTAATATCATTAAATTTTTATTTAATTACTTTCTTTAACGCACGGTAAGTAAAGTTATATTCATGATTAAAATTGAAATTATTACTTAATTCACATATTAAATTTATTCAACGTGCGGTAATAAATACCATAATACTTATTTAAACTTGGGTGGGCAGCAAAAATAACAGTAAAAATTTTTTAAAGAAAAATAAAATAAAAATGACAAAAAATAATAAAAAGCCTATAGGGCGGGGAATGTAAATAAAGTTTTAAAACTTATTTTCATTCCCACCCTTTATATTTTTTTACTTAATTTTAATTTTTTATTTTTCACTTCCTTATTACTAAATTAGAACTTATAGCACCCACCCAAGTGATTTTTAAATTTAAAATCTAAATACCGCACGCATAGCGAAATTAAAATATAAGTTTATATTAATTATAATAACAATAAAAATTGAAGTTTTTATTACCGTGCGTTAAAGAAATTTTAATTATGTTTTAAATAATTTTATTTATCATTTTTATAATATTTGTATCTGTTTTCTCTATACCGTATAGATACATCTTTTCCGAATAGTGTAAATCTTATATAATTATATTTGTATTTTATTTTACTATAATACTCTTTTATTGTATTAGACTCTATAAAAATAATAAACTCTTTAGAAAAATATTTATTATAATCTTCTTTATCAATATTTTTTAAAACTTTATTTAAAGTATTTTTTATAATATCAAAAATTTTTCTCTCATCATCAGGAATAAAATTTTTTGTTCTAAATGCAAGAAAAGCCTCGCCTTCAATATATTTAGCAAATGATAAAGACTTACGATCCCAAAAATTATATTTAGTATAAAAATCATCTAATAACTCAAACCATTTTGGTATAGCTTCTAATAATATCTTAGGTTCTTTAACAGCTCTTTGCGAATCCTGTCCAGGCCTTTTCACATAATGATAATTTACACTGTATTCAAAACTAACATTATTAGTATACATTAAAAGTTCATGCGAAAATATACCGTCTTCTCCAGGCTGAACATTCAAAGGATATCTCAAATATTTATAATTATCCAATATAGAGTTTTTGATAAACATTGAACAAGTTGGAAGTGCTGAATGATAATCTTTATTTACTCTTTTATCTAACTTCCAAAAACTGCTTAATACCACTAAATCGCTATTATTTTTTTTAGCATTATTATAAAAAACTTCAATAAAATTATTATCTATATAATCATCACTATCAATACAAAATAAATATTCACCTTTAGCTTTATCTATTCCATCATTTCTTGCCGCAGATACTCCAGCATTTTTTTTATCTATTATAACTATTCTATTATCTTTATTTGCATACTCTCTCAATATATCAAGAGAATCATCAGTAGATCCGTCATTAATACATATTATTTCTAAATCTTTATATGTCTGATTAATTACACTATCTAAACAAGCTCTTAAATATTTTGAAACGTTATAAACAGGTATTATTATACTAATCATATTTTCTATATCCATATAAACTAATTTATTATATTATAACAAATTATTTTTTTAAGTACATCATATAAAAAAGAGAGGCTAATAAATGCCCCTCTATAAAAAATTTACTTAACAGTAAATTAATTATTTTCATTTATATATGATAATAGATTTTCGTACTGCACTTTCATATTCTCAGGAACTTTAGGATCATCAAGAAGTTTCTCTAAATATTTCTTAGGTTCATCTTTTTCACCAGCTAAAGCCATCATAACAGCTTTATAATAATGTGCTATATAAACCTCTTCAGAATTAGGATAATTTTTTATTATATCATCAAAATATTTATTAGCATTATCATAATCTCTTTTCTGTGCTTTTATCAAACCAAAACCAAGTAAATATTTAGGCATTTTTTCTTTAGATATAGCTTTTTTCTGAATTAAAGCATCATATATCTTTTGAGATTCTACTTCATTGCCTGATTCTAAATACAAATCTAATTTTTCCAAAGTAGGCTCTTTATTTGCTAATACCGAATTTACTTTATCCAATTTTTCTATGGCATTTTTCATATAAGGAACAAATTTTTCACCTTCAACATATCCGCCTACATTTTCCAATATAAAACCGTCAGCACTTATAAAAAGTATTGTAGGAAATCCTTGAACGCCATATCTCTGTGCTATCTCTGCACCTTCTTCTGAAGTTTCAGGATTTAATTTAATAGAAACCATTTTTTTAGCAACATCTATAACATCTTTATGTGAATAAGTATTTTTGTCTAATTCTTTACACCAAGTACACCAATCAGTATAAACATCTATCATTATAGGAACATTTTTCTCTTTAGCTTTCTTCTTGGCTGTAGCTAAATCTTTTTCCCATTTTATTTCAGCACTCGCATTGTTGCATGAAATAATAGATGCAAATATTATGACAAGAACCATTAATATATTTTTATTCATAGTTTTCTCCTTTTTTAATTATACTATTATAACGTATTTTAATAATAAAACAATATATTTAATTAGAACTAAAATAATCTATAAAGTCTAAATACTCATTTTTTATTCCATCTGGAACTTGATTTGTGAGATTCTCTATATATTTTATACCCTCATTTGTCTGAGCATTATTAACTATCATATCTAAAGCTTTATAATAATGAGCTATATAAACTTCATTATAATTACTATATTTACTTATTATTTCATCAAAATATTTCATTCCTTCTTCCTGCTTATTATTATCTAAAAGCAAGAGAGCAATGCTTGACATATATCTAGGCATTTTATCTTCAGGTATTTTATTTTCTTTTGCTAGTTTATTATACATATCTAAAGCCTCATTGTCATAACCTGACTCAAGATATATATCTAACTTATCCAATGAAATATTATCATCTTTAAAAATATCTTTTACTTTATCATTTCTTTTATTCATGCCATTCATTTCATTTATTAATTCATCGCTTTCAATATAGCCTACTATTCTTTTTAAAATAAATCCGTCACTATTTATAAAAAGCATAGTAGGAAAACCTAATATATTATATTTTTTTAGTATATCTTCACCATTAGGCATTTTTTCAGGATTGAATTTTAATGCTATAAAATTTGTGCTGCTATCAATTACACTTTTATTTTTAAAAGTAGTTTTATCCATTTCTTTGCATGCACCGCACCAATCCGTATATATATCCATCATTATTATTTTATTTTCAGATTTTGATTTTTCAACTGATACATCAAAATCATTTTCCCAATTTATTTTACCAGCATTAGAACATGATACTAGCAATACAAAGCTAAAAATAATTATATATAATTTATTCATATGATATTTTCCTTAATTATTTTTACTATTTATAAATTATAAAAAATCTTATATATTAAAAAACAATCAAATTATATAAATGTAAATCAATAAACAATGCCTCCGCATAAAGTTATATCATTATCATAGCATACACATGATTGTCCTTTAGCTATAATTCCTGTAGGTTCATGAAATTTTATATTAATAGTATTTTCATCTATTGGAATGACAGTAGCCATAGTACCTTTATGGGCACTTCTAGTTTTAACTAATGCTTCAAATTCTTTTTGCATTGGTTCAGCTATCCAATTAACATCATATATTTTTACTTCATTAACAAATGTATGATTTTTATTTCCAACATAAACAGTATTTGTTTCGCTGTCTAATGATACTATAAATAAAGGATCTTTATAGGCTATACCCAAACCTTTTCTCTGACCTACTGTATAATGCCATATTCCTTTATGATGTCCCAATATTTCATTAGTATCTATATTTATTATGTTACCTTCTTTATCTTCGTCAAATAATCTATGATACTCGCCTGCAAAAAAATCTTGACTCTCACTCTTTTCTGCAACATCTAAATTATATTCTCTTGCGATGTTTCTTGTATCTTCTTTTGTATTTTCATGCATTGGAAACATTATTTTAGATAATTGATCTTGAGTGAGTCTGTACAAAAAATATGACTGATCTTTTATTAAATTTTTTCCTCTTAAAAGAAGATATCTTTTAGTTTTTTCATCGTATTTTACACCAGCATAATGTCCTGTAGCAAATTTATCAAATTCTAAACCTTGTTTCTCTATAGCCTCAAATAAAGCCATAAATTTAATCTGACTATTACACATTATACAAGGGTTTGGAGTAAATCCTTTTTTATAAGATTCAGTAACATAATCTATAACTTTTTTCTTAAACATCTCGCTTACATCGAATGCATAATAATCTATACCTATTGCCTTTGCATATTTTTCGCATTCCCCTACAATATTTTTCTGATAAGGGCTATAACAAGAACCACTTAAAGGTGCTCTTTCATCTCCATTCCATAAAAGCATAGTAACACCGAATACATCATTACCTTGCTCTTTTAAAAGTTTTGCTGTAGTAGTAGAATCAACTCCTGCACTCATTCCAACCGCTATTTTTTGCATACTACTCTCCTTTTATTCTTTATATAATATAACTATATCATATTGAATTTAATAAAAATTACAAATAAGAAAACATTTTAAATTTTATTATATATACTGAAAATTTTTAAGCTCGTCAATTTTTTGTTGTTCTTTTTCCCGCCGCACGCCACAGGCGGGCTTCGCCAAGAACCATACGAAGTACGCCTCGCGAAGCGTGCCTTTGGCAGGCGAAAGTGCAAGTATAAAATTAATACTAAAATAGTTTTACCTGTAAAATAAATTACCAAATTTAAGTCAAAATGTAGCCTTTCGCCCCTGCGGCAATACCACAGGAACTTTCTTCGGTCGCAAAAGAAGTGGTGTGTGGCATGTATGTGTGCTTCGCAGCAAAGCCCCAAATATCAAAACAAAAATATAAATTTATTTTTGACAAAGTATATTTGTTTAGGTATATTATATTTTTTCAGCAGAACTTTTACTTATCCAGCCTTTGAAATTACCTTTAACATAATACCAATTAGTATATTCTTCAAGTACTTTCAATTTCTCGCCTTCAGATATTTGTGAAACTATAGATGACTTTGTACTGCTTCCGCTGTATAGATTGGCATTATCTATTGTTATTACATAATCAGAATTTATATTATTATTTAATATTGCAGTAGGTATTAAAAGAACTATTGAAAGCATTAATAAAAATTTATTTATTTTTTTACTCTTTATAAACATCATTATCATTAAAGTAAAAAATACCAAAAACAGCATTAAAAATCCATACATTATAATTATAAGTTGTGAATCATAATCATTATTGCCTGTTAATGAATTTATCATCACTTTTGTTTCCTTATCAAAAGGAGATATATTCAAAGCCTTTTCATAATAAAGAACTGCATATCCATTGCTTCCTATAGCTGCATAAGATGAAGCTAAATTATAATACAAATCTTTTGAAACAAAATTAGATGCCGCAATATCTTTATACAAATAATTAGCCTCTAAATATTTGCCGTCATTATAAAGTTTATTAGCAGATTCAAATAAATTATTTAATTTATCCAAATCAGCTGCACTGCATAAATAATATGATTGAAACAAAAGTAATACTATAATTAATTTTTTCATATCAATATATAACCTATCATATAAAATTACTTTTTAATTTTTAATTCTTTTATATATTTTACTAATTCTATAGATTTTGTATGATAATCTTCATTTGCTGATGATTTTCCTGAATACAATTCAAAATTACATTTATCAATTATATTTTTTATTTCATTAGCTTTTTCATAATCAATATAATCTTTTAATTTATCATACAAAACATTATCATCTTGTATATTAAATTTATTTTTTATAGCAGTAAGTAAAAGATTTTCTACAGATTTACAGTACTCTTTTCTATTATTAGAATTATAATAATTTAAAATATCATCTATACTATTGTCTTTATTATTTTTTTTAGCAAATGAAAATTTTATATTACTAAATCTTTTAGCATTATAAATAATCAAAGAAGCAATTATCAATATTAATATGTAAATATAAATTATATTAATGCTTAATACTTTGAAATTCTTATCTTCTCTAAGATTAGTATTTCTTATAGATATAGTATTTATTTCTTCACCGTCATTATTAATAAATGAATTATTATTAATTTTATTTCCTGATATTGTTAAGCTTATAGGATTAGAATGTATATTAGTATAAGCTTTATCATTAGGAGAGAAATAACAGAAATCAATACTATCAATAGAAGAAGCTCCCTCATTTTTAGCTACTAAAATATATTCTTTAACCTTTCTTCCAAGCATTTTATTATCATCAAACCAATTAGTTTCATATATTTTAGGCTGATAAACAGAGAAATAGTTTGTAATATTGTCATTAATATTGGGCATTGTTATTATAGAAGTATTACCCTCTCCGGCAACTTCCATTGTAATTAAAAGCTCCTCTCCCACAGCAACATTAGTTTTATTTACTTTTGTAGTAAAAATAAAATTACCAACTGCACCTGAAAAATTTTCAAAACCTTTTCTGTCAGGAAGCGGAAGCACTTTTATAGAAAAAGTTTCCTCTCCGTATTGTACTCTGTCATAAAACATTCCGTCCTTTTCAAATACAAAAGGAGTAGTTAATATATTCTTAGTACCTGTTTTTACCGGATAAAGAACTTCTCTTTTTAATGGTATGCTGTTTACTCTTTTTCCGTCTATTATTTCAGTAAAAGTATTATATTTTGAAGAATCCGAATATGAAATAAAATCTGTTCTGTCTGGTATCTTAGAAAACCCAAGTACTGTAACAGGAATATGAGTATAAGCCTTTTGTGTTATATATATAGGCTCATACATATATACTTCTTTTTTATTAATGCTATTATCCACATATATATCATCAGCATAATTCATAAAGTCATTGAATCTGTTTCCGCTTGGGGTATAAGAATCATCATTTCTAGTAGGAGCACTTACAACTTCTATCTCTACAGGATTGGATATATATGTTCTATTATTAACTTTAACAGTTATATGATCGAATTTATATTTACCTTCGCTATTTGCAACATAAGTAAAATTATATGTTTTTATAGATTTGAAAGTTCCTGAAGAATACATCATATTAATAGACTGAGATGTGCCTCTTAATGTAAGCCCCGGAATATCATCTATTAAAACCCTTCCTGAACTATTATCTATAGTTACGGAAACAGTAAACACCTCTCCAACACCAACTTTAGTATCTGATATTTTAGCATTGATGCTGGTTTGAGAAAATAAAGATGAACAAGCAATAAAAAACACTGCCAATATATATTTTAAAGCTGCATTACCAATCCTTATCAATTCTGCCTCCGCCGTAATATTGATCTCCATTATCTTTATCTTTTCTATACTGTCTTAAAGATTCTAATAATCTGTCTATATCTGATTTACTGTCTTGATTATCATTTTGATTGTTATTTCCGCCATTATTGTTTTGATTATCCTGATTATTATCTCCGCCATTGTTATTCTGATTATCATTATTTCCATCATTATTTCCATCATTATTTTGATTATCTTGATTATTATTATTCTGATCGTTTTGATTGTTCTGGTTATTTTGATTATCTTGATTTTGATCGTTCTGATTATTTTGATTATCCTGATTATCATTATTCTGATTATCTTGATTATTTTGATCATTATTTCCAGAACCACTATTATTATTGTCGCTTTGTCCTTGCTGATTCTGATCTTGATTCTGCTGCATACTAGGACCTGCATTGTTATTCTGTTTTTGTTCTTCTAATTTTTTCTGTGCATACTCTAATGCCATTTTTGAATTGCTGTCATCTGGAGTATTAACAAGAGATTCAACTAATTCATTTATAGCACCCTGATAATCCTTCATTTCAATTCTAGTTAGTCCAGCATTATAATGTACTGAACTTTTCATTTCTTTACTTGTATTATCTGTAAAGCTTTTTTTAGCCATGTCAAATAATTGAAGAGCACTGTTCATATCGCCTATAGATGACATAGTAGTACCCATATTATAAAATATTTCAGGTGAATTAGGTACTTTACTTAAAGCTTTTTCATATAAAGTTACAGCTCCGTCATAATCGCCTTTCTTCATAAGTCTATTTGCTCTGTCAACATCAAGTTTTGCTGTAAACTCATTAAATGAAAAAGCATATATATTTGTAATAAAGCTGAATAAAAATATTATAATCAATAAACTGATTTTTTTCATTTTCATAATACCTCTTAATAATTCCTCACTTCAGATTTTCTATTCATTATTTTTTCTTTTATTATCTTCTCTTTAATAGTCTCTCTCACCTTTATTTGAGTCAATATATTAAATATGCTTGCTAAAAATATCAAACCAGCAGAAATGGCCAAAAATATTTGAAATCTTTCTTTATAGCTTCTATTATTTCTCACAGCTGAAACACTATCCATACTCTGCTTCATATCATCAAATATGCTTTCAAGAGAAACATTTTCTGCAATATAACTTTTTCCATGAGTAGAATCTGCTATTAGCTTTAATGTACCGTCATCTCTTTTTGAAATAACAGATTTTTCTCTCACTCCTAAATCGGTGCTTATGCTAGCCCCAACTTCAGTTCCAACACCTACAGTATATACACTGATATTCATTTCATTTAATTGCTTTAATATATCATCAAAATAACCGCCATGATCTTCACCGTCAGTTATTAATATAATAGATTTTTTACTAACAGCATCAACGTTAAAAGTATTCTTAGCTGTAACTAAAGCATCAGCTATTCTAGTACCTTGTAAAGTAACAGATTTAGTTGTTAAATTATCAAGTATATAAGTAAATGTTTCCATATCCTGAGTAAAAGGAGAAGCTATAAAACTAGTTCCTGCAAAACCCACTAATGCCACAGATAAATTATCGGTTTTTTTTACAAATTTTTCTATTTCCAATTTAGCTCTTTCAAGTCTTGAAGGCCATACATCATCGGCATCCATTGACCTTGATAAATCTAATGCTATAGTTACCATATAATTATCTGTTTTTATTTTCTGCTCTATTATTCCCCATTTAGGCTGCATCAAAGCAAATATCAAGCATGCAGCTGCAAGTATCATAAATATAATAGAGAATATTCTTAAATTTGATATTCTTTTATAATTTTTATCATTTTGAAAATTCAAGTTTTTAGTAAATATTGATAAAACTTTATGTACTTTTCTCCTTGACATAATAAATAAAATTATAAGTACAGGAATAAATACATACAAAACTATAAATTTAAAATCTCCAAAAAACATATCATTTCCATTAAAAATAAAATATTATTAATATTATACCTATATTTGGTATAATATCAATACGCTAATCTTTCATAATAATAACCATTATATTTAAAATATATTAAAAAGTATATTATCATTTTAATTAATATGTTGCTTTAGCAATAGAATTTTATATATAAATATTCTATTATTATTTTCATAAGATGCTAGAAAATAACAAAAGATAATAAAATATAATAAAGGATATTATAAATGAAAAGAAGAATAATAAAAATTGATGAAGATAAATGCACAGGCTGCGGAATATGCATACCTGATTGTCCGGAAGGAGCTTTACAGGTAATAGACGGAAAGGCAAGACTTATAAGCGATTTATTTTGTGATGGGCTTGGTGCTTGTATAAAGGCTTGTCCTGAAAATGCTATGGAGATAGAAGAGAGAGAAGCTGAAGAATATAATGAAAGCAAAGTAATGGAAAATATTGTAAAAGGCGGAATTAATGTTATAAAGGCTCATCTTGAACATTTAAGAGATCATGGAGAAGATAAGCTGTTTAATGAAGCTGTAAAATATTTAAAAGATCATAATATGGAGGTTCCAAACATGGAAGAAAATAAACATTGCGGCTGTCCGGGAAGCATGCAGAAAGATATGAGAAATCAACTCAGAGGTGAAAATAATAATAACAATGTACAAATGACTTCAGAATTGAGAAATTGGCCTATACAATTAAAATTAATGAATCCTAATGCTAATTATTTAGATAATGCAGATTTACTTATAGCTGCTGACTGCGTGCCTTTTTCTTATCCGAATTTTCATTCAAGATTTTTAAAAAATAAAACTCTTTTGATGTTCTGTCCAAAATTAGATACTGATATAGACAGCTACATAGAAAAACTAGTTAACATATTTACAAATAAAAATATTAAGTCTATATCTATAGTAAGAATGGAAGTTCCTTGTTGCGGAGGAGTTGAGATGATAGTGCAGAAGGCTCTTGAAATTGCTAAGAAAAATATAATAATTAAAGAGTATATAATTTCAATAGACGGCAATATAATTTAATAATATATTTTTAATTAAATAATAAAAAAACACAAAAATACTATTTTCTAACTTTACTAGAAAATAGTATTTTTTGTATATACTTAAAATTTTTAAGTTTGTCAACCGATGCATTTTATATAGATATTATCTACTTTTTTGCCGCACAAAAAAGTAGCTGCCACAGGCACGCTTCGCGAAAACGCAATTACTAGAACTTTATATTAAATATATACTTATTAAATATAGGATATAACCTAAATTGAGACCACACCAAAGGTGGACTTCGTCAAATGCAGGCTTTTTGGTTCTTTGTGCCAACAAAAGAACTGGGGGTGTGGGGGCTAGTCCCCACAAATAATAAAATAATTTTTGACAAAATATAATTGTTTATGTATATACTAAAAATTTTTAAGTTTGTCAATTTTAAATAAGCATTAGTATTCAATCATACTAAAATTGTATTACAGTAAATTTAAACTAAAAAATTGTTATAGTTTTAATATCAAATTATTTTTTATTTTACTTAAATAAAAGAATCACTCAAAAAAATCTGAACCCAATATTTACTTCCATTATATTCATACACTCCAACACCAATAGTAGTATAATAATCAGCTAAAATATTATCTTTATGTCCCTGAGAGTTCATCCAAGCATTCATAGCCGAAGAAGCACTTTCCCTCATAGCAACTATATTCTCACCTCTAATATAAGCCCCTGAATTAAATCCGTATTCATCAAGCACAGTATCCCATTCCCTTCCGTCAGGTCTTATATGATCATATTTTTCTACTATTTCTTTGGCTCTTTGGTTTGCAGCTTCACATAATTTTGCATCTAATTTGTATTCTGTAAGTCCTGCTTTTAATCTTTCTTGATTAACTAAATTAAATACTTCCTTAGCATCTGTACTTATTGATATGTTATTGCTGGGATTAGTAGCATTATTATTACAAGATATTATAACTAGCAATAAAAAAATTAAAATATAGTTTTTCATTCTACACCTTTGTTTTACTTGTTTGGTTTTTAATATAACAATTTTATATATAATGTGTAATACTAAAACAAAATTATTTAAATGCCATACTTGAATTTTTATAGATATATGATATATTCAGTTTTCATGAAACATATTATTTATTTTTTGCATCATAATATTTAAAAAAGAAATTTTCAAAGAATACAATCTTCTATAAAAGGAAGAGGTATTCTTTTTTTATATAAAATATATTTATAAAAATAAAGGTTCATAAAATGTTTTTAGAAGACGGTATTATAATAAATAATATACAAATATCAAATGATAAGTATCTGCTTAGAATAAAATCAAAAGAAAGCTATAAACATTCAAAAGCAGGACAATTTTTCATGCTTAAAAGCAATACTTTTTTAAGACGCCCTATAAGCCTGCATTATATTGATAATGATATACTTGAATTTTATTATCAGGTAAAAGGAGAAGGTACAAAGTATTTATCAAAATTAAAAGAAAATGACAATATTAGTATTCAAGGGCCATTAGGCAATGGATTTGATACAAATATCAATAATAAAAAAATATTAATAGTAGCAGGCGGAATGGGAATAGCCCCTATTAAACTTTTAATAGAAAAATTAAACAATTCCAACAACTCTATAACATTGATAATGGGCGGTGCTGATTCAAGTGCAATAAAAATAATGGATAGATTCAATACCAATAATATTGATTTACACATTACAACTGATGACGGTTCTGTAGGAGATAAATGCAATACAGTTGATAAAACTAAAGAATTATTAAAAGAAAAAACTTTTGATATTATATACACTTGCGGTCCTACAGTTATGATGAAAGCTTTAATAAAAGTTGCTAAAGAAAATAATATACTTTGCTATGCTTCACTCGAAGAGAGAATGGCTTGCGGAGTTAATGCATGCTTAGGATGCAATATAGAAATAAAAGATGAAAAGTCTGGATATACACTTAAAAAAGTTTGTCATGACGGCCCTGTATTCAATGCTGAATTATTAAACTTTTAAATTATAAAATATATGGATAAATTTATGAGCAGATTAAATATAAATTTTTTAGGAAAAGAATTAAAAAATAATGTTATAACATCTTCAGGCTGTTTCGGATTTGGTGAAGAATACAGCAATTACTTTGATGTTAATGAACTTGGAGCAGTTAACCTAAAAGGGATAACATTAAATAAAAAAGACGGCAATAAAGGTACTCGTATAGCAGAAACTCCTTCAGGTATGATAAACTGCATAGGACTTGAAAATCCGGGAATAGAATATTTCAAAGATAATATAATAAAAAATATAAAATATTCTACACCTATAATATTAAATATAAATGGTGCCACTATAGATGAATATGTAAAAGTAGCTGAAATAGCAAATGAAATAGAAAGAGTTGATTTCATAGAGCTTAATATATCATGTCCTAATGTAAAAAATGGAGGAATGGCATTTGGAGCAAGCTGTGAAAGTGCTGAATCTACTACAAAGGCTGTAAAAAAAGTTCTTAGCAAAAAGCATTTAATAGTGAAATTATCTCCGAATGTTACTGATATAGCAAGCATAGCAAAAGCAGTTGAAAATGCCGGTGCCGATAGCGTATCACTTGTAAATACATTCTTATCTATGAAAATAGATACTAAAACTAGAAAACCACTACTTGGAAATGTATTCGGCGGATTATCAGGTGCATGCATACGCCCTATAGCTGTAAGAATGGTTTATCAAGTATATAAAGCTGTAAAAGTGCCTATTGTTGGTATGGGCGGTATCACTAATTATAATGATGCTTTAGAGTTTATACTTGCCGGAGCTTCTTTAGTTTCTATAGGAGCTGGAATATTCTCAAACCCTGTACTTCCTATAGAGGTTATTAATGGAATAGATAATTATCTTAAAGAAAATAAAATAAACAATATAAAAGATATAATAGGTGCAGCACATTTATAACTTTATCAAAATATTTAAGTTTTAAAATATAATAAATAATTTGATTATAAAAATATAAAGGATAAATTATGACAAAATTAACTGAAAACCCAAAAGAAAGATTAATTATAGCATTAGATTTTAATTCTATGGGAGAGGCTACCAAACTTATAGATGAGCTTGGAGATGAGGCTGTATTTTATAAAGTAGGACTAGAACTATTTTTATACACTAAAGGTGAAATAATAGAATATTTGGCTAGTAAAAATAAAAAAGTATTTTTAGACTTAAAATTCCATGATATACCTAATACTACAGCTATGGCTTCATTATTCGCTGCTAAACAGAATGTATTTATGTTCAATGTACATACAAGTGGCGGTAAAAAGATGATGGAAAAAACTGTACAAGAGATAAAAAAACTTAATAAAGATAATTTAATAATAGGCGTAACAATATTAACAAGTCTTTCAGAAAATGATGTAAAAAATATGTTCAGTTCTAATTTACCTCTTACAGATTTAGCAGTTAATTGGGCTAAATTAGGAAAAGAATCCGGACTTGACGGTGTTGTATGCTCTCCTAAAGAAGCAGCTGTTATAAAAAGAGAATGCGGAGAGAATTTCAGAACAATTTGTCCGGGTGTAAGACCTAAATGGGCAGGTACTGATGATCAGGAAAGAGTAATGACTCCTAAAGAAGCTATTGAAAACGGATGTGATTATCTTGTTGTTGGAAGACCTATTACAAGAAATGAAGACAGAGTAAAAGCCTGCAAAATGATTGTTGAAGAAATTTCTGAAGGTATGGAGAACAATAAAAAAGCAAAATCAAAATTGATAGCAGGTGCTTTATTAGAAACTAAAGCAGTTAAACTTAATGTTAAAGAGCCTTTCACATTTGTATCAGGAATAAAAAGCCCTATATATTGCGATAATAGATATGTAATAGGATTCCCTGAGGCAAGAAAAGTTATAGTAGATGCATTTGTAAGCATTTTGAGAGATAAAGACTTTGATGTTATAGCTGGTACTGCCACAGCAGGAATACCTTGGGCTTCTTTCATAGCTTATGAACTTAATAAGCCATTATGCTATATAAGAGCAGAAAAAAAAGAACATGGACGCGGAAAACAGATTGAAGGTGCTGAATGTAATGGTAAAAAATTAATATTGATAGAGGATTTAATTTCTACAGGCGGAAGTTCTATAAAGGCATTTGAAGCTGCTAAAGCTGAAGGGGCTATAGGACTTGAAATTATATCAATATTTACTTATGAATTTGAAAAAGCATATAAAAACTTTGAAGAAGCAGGAATTAAATTCTCATCTCTTTCTAATTTCTCATCTCTTATGGAAATAGCTAAAGATGAAAAATACATAACAGAAGAAGAATTATCTAAGGCTTTGGAATGGAATAAAAATCCGGATGCTTGGGGTAAATAAATAAAATTTAAATAAAATAAAAAGCAAGGGATTATCCCTTGCTTAAAAAATAATTACTTGATAAGTTTTCTCATATATCTGAAGAAATCTTCTTTTTCTTTAGGTGAAATCATACATGTATTCAAAAATACTTCCATAATTTCTTGATTAACACTTCCCATAGCAGCTTTAACGGCTAAAGACTGATTAAGTATATCGCCGCAATATTCTCCTTTAGCAAGCATTTTTTTCATACCTTTGATTTGTCCTTCTATTCTATTCAATCTGATAATAAGTCTTTTTCTTCTCTCAACAGCCTCTTCTCTATCAAATTTAGAAACTTTGTTATTATCTCCAAAATGTTTATTCCAAGCCTTTAATCCGCCTTCTAATATATATAGATTCTTAAACCCTTCTTCTTTCATATACTCTGCTGCTTTTATACTTAGTTTACCAATGGAACAATATAATAAATATGGAGCATCTTTGTCTAATTTAGATATTTCTCTTTTAAACACTCTTGGTTTAAGGAAATCCATAGAAATAGAATCTTCAATCATACCCTCATAATTATGTTCCATCTCCGTTCTTACATCCAATATAACTATATTGTCTGTATTATTGATAATTTCATCAGCCTCCGAAGGAGATAATATTTTTAAATCATTTTCTATTAACATATTTCATCCTTGTTAAAAGTATATCTCTTTTCTTATATTATATAATAAATATAAAAAAATAAAATTATAAAATCTTTTTTTAAGAAAAAATTTGAATTCTATATATTATTAACAATAAAAAGAGCCATTTAATAAAAAACGGCTCTTTTATTATAAAGGTATACAAATATAAAATTATCCGAAATATCCTGTTAATATAGGTTTTCTTCCAGTGCTTTTATCGTTAAAATATTCATATTGAGATAATCCGATAAATCCACCTGAAACATTAACAACATTATTAAATCCGATATTTTGAAGTATTTTGCATGCTGTATAGCTAGTCAATCCTGTTTTGCAAGTTATATATACTGTTCTGTCTTTAGGTATCTCATTATATCTGCTTCTTAAAGCTCCAAGAGGTATATTAACAGCTTTTTCTAAATGTCCTACCGCAAAATCTTCAGGCATTCTTACATCTAGGAAATAAGCATCTTTTTCAACCAATTCTCTAACTTGGCTATAATGAACTTGTTTATAATCTCCATTTCTTAAATTAGAAGCAACATAACCAGCGAAATTAACAACATCTTTAGCAGTACCGAATGAAGGAGCATAGCATAATTCTAAATCTTTAAGATCATCTATAGTGCCGCCGAATTTTATGATAGTAGCTATAACATCTATTCTCTTATCAACATTTCCTTTACCTATAGCCTGAGCACCTAATATTTTACCTGTAGGTACTTCATATATAAGTTTGAAATGCATTAATCTAGCATTAGGCATAATTGATACGCCATCAAAAGGAATAATCTCTACAGTATCATAATCTATATTCAAATTCATAGCTTTAATGAATCCTTCAGAAAGTCCTGTAGAAGCTCCATTATATCCGAATACTTTAATAACTGATGAACTTATAAATCCTCTATTATCAACTGTTCTTCCATTGATATGATCAGCAACTGCCCTAGCCTGTTTTTGAGCAGGTCCAGCTAAAGGAAGTCTGTAATAATCATTGAATAAAGGACTATATACTTCTATAGCATCTCCAACAGCATAAATATCTTTATCATTAGTTCTGTAAGTTGAATCTACTTTTATAGCTTTAGTTTTTCCTAATTCTATACCAGCTTTAACAGCAATATCAGTTTCAGGAGCTACACCTATAGCAAGAATAACAGCATCAGCCTCTATTTTTTTACCTGAAGCTAAAATAACTGTATTTGTATCGAAGCTGTCAACTTTATCATTAACTATTAAATTAACCCCATTATCCATAATTTCTCTATGAAGAATTTGAACCATATCATAGTCAAAAGGCTTCATTATTTGAGGCAATGCTTCTATTATAGTTACATCATATCCTACTTTTTTCAAATTCTCAGCCATCTCAATACCTATAAATCCGCCGCCTATAACAGACACTTTAGCATTTGGCTTTCCATTGAGGAAATTATGTATTTTGCTTATATCAACAACATTTCTTACAGTAAATACATTAACTTTTTCAATTCCCTTAATAGAAGGTACTATAGGTTTAGCACCCATTGAAAGTATAAGTTTATCATAGCTTTCTCTATACTCTCTACCTTCAGATACAACTACAACCTCTTTATTTTTTCTATCTATTGCTACAACTTCACTATTAACTCTTGCATCTACATTAAACTGTTTTAAAAATTTCTCAGGATTCATTAAAAGTAAAGTTTCTTCATTAGGTATGAGTCCTCCTACATGATAAGGAAGAGAACAATTAGAAAAAGATACATGAGGACCTTTTTCAAACATTATTATTTTATCTTCTTCATTTAATCTTCTAAGTCTTGCAGCTGCAGAAGCACCGCCTGCAACACCACCTACTATTAATATTTTTTTCATAGCATAAAACTCCCAGATAGTATTTTATTCTTAATATACCTAGTATATGTATTATTAAAAAATAAGTCAATATTTTTAAGAAAAAAATATAATAAAAAATATTATATTACTATATTAAACAATATTGCTGTAATAATAATGCTTTGTATTTTCACTTAAACTTTAAATTATGAAAATATAGAAAATTTTATACATTTCTTCCATTTTCTATATTTATGTTCATTTTAATAATAAATATTCCGATATTATATGTATAATAAGTCTTTGGAGGTTTTAAATGGGTGTTTCACTTAACTCTATTTATTCATCCGATATGTTTCCATTGACTAGACATATGACTTCTGCAGGATTAAATGTTTACAACTCTTCTGCTTACGGCTCTGCTCAGTCTGCTGATAAAGTTGCAAGCATGGTAACTCCTCAGGGATCATCTGCTCCTATAAATAACAATATTGGAAAGACTTTGGATGTATATGCTTAATTATTAGTTTTGACCAATTATGTGAAAGTTCCGCTCTATAAGTTGATAAAAAATAAAAATAATGAAAACATAATTGGTCATCTCTTTTAACAAAAAAATACATTATGTAAACTATATTGTTATCATAACACATTCTATAGTATTTATTTTTTAATATTTTTAAATATTTTTCTTGATTTAATATAGCATTGATTTACAATTATACAGTAAATTAGTTTTAAATTTATAAATTTAAATGGAGGTATATACTATGGATCTTTCAGCTTATAGTTCTTATTCTACTGGAATGCTTAAACAAGATATTTCTTTAAGCATGATAAGAAAAACTTCAGACATGCAAGCTCAGGCTGTTGATAAAATCATGACTAGCATGCAGCCTCAAGCTGTTTCTGCACCTATGAGACCTGGTGTAGGTGAAAGATTAAGCACTTATGCTTAATTAAAGTAAAGTAATTTTTATAAGGCTGCTGATATTTATTATTGGCAGCTTTTTTATTTTAATGTTAAATAAAATATACCCACTATAAAACACCAAAAATATACTTTTTTCACTAATAATCAAATTATAAATTGTTTTTTTAATTAAAATTTTTGTATATCATAAACAAATAGACATAAGTATAAATGGAGTTTTTTTTATGATGGATACAGAAGTAGTATTAAAAAATTTAGGTCAAAACATAAGAGAGTTAAGAAAAAACAAAAAAATGACTATAGATGAATTAGCTGAAAAATCTTCACTTTCTGGAAAATATCTTCAGGGTGTAGAAGTTGGAAATAGAAATATATCAATCAAAAATCTAAATAAAATCTGTAAAGCATTAGAAACTTCTCCAGATATATTATTGAATATGAAACCATATAATTTAAAAACTTCAGAAGAAAAAATATTTGCAATATCAGAAAAACTCAAAAAATTTGAAGAAAATAAATTAGATTTCATAGGAAACATGATAGATCATTTAAACAATATAATAAAAAACGAAGAAAAAACGAATAATATATTAAATCATCTTATACTAAATTCACATCCGCAATAATTTTGTCTGTAAAGTCCAGCTTCATTAGCTATTATATTAGTCTTTTTAAATCCGTCTTTCTTCTTAAAGTCAAAATGCAAATACTCTATTCCTTCATAATTCTCAGCTAAACTTTTACCTATCATCTCAATAACTTTGCTGTTTTTATGCGGGCTTACAGTCATTACAGTAGCGACATATTTAGCATTTATACTTTCAGCATATTCAAAAGCCTTTTTCATTCTATGCTTAAAACAAATACTGCATCTTGCCCCTTTTTCAGGTTCATTCTCTAAACCTTTTATATCATTATACCATTTAGCAACATCATCATCTTCTTCGGATATATAAGTTTTTATACCCAAAGTATTAGTATAATTTATAAACTCATCTCTTCTTCTTTTATATTCTTCTATTGGATATATATTAGGATTATAAAAATAAAATACTGTATCATAATCCTCTAAAATAGTACGAGGATAAGACATACAAACAGCACAGCAAGTATGAACCACTAATTTTTCTTTCATTGCCATAATAGAAAAATTACCTCTTACTTGCTTTTAAAGTGATAGTTTTATCATCAAAGCTATTTATTATTATCTGATAGCCCATATTTTTAGCTTTAGAATTAATATCAACAGCCAAATCTCTGCTGCTTCCTACATAAGTAACAACATATCTTGAAGACTCTCCGGATACTCCTCTATTATAAATGTTTTTTAATCCACCTATATTCTTTTTCATGGCTTCTTCAAAACCTATAGACTCATTAAAGTCAAGTCCGCTTACATATATAGTATACTCTGTACCGTTCTGAACTTCGCTTTGCCATTTATTAACTATCTGATTAACAAAATCATCTGATACATAATCTGCTGATTTTACTAAAGCTATAGAATGTGCATCCTTATCACTTCCTCCAACACCTCCTGCCTGATGTGTAGCACGGGCTATAGTAGAATAATCTGATATATTAATGGCTGTTATTGCAACATCACTTCTATAACTTTTCATAGCAGTGCCTTGTATAGTTGTGAAGAAAGCTGCATCTGCTTTACCTATTATAGCTATTTGTGCCCCTGTAGCATCAGCTATCTTTTTTATTGAAGAAGATGAACGGGAACCTCTTGTATCTTCGTAAGTTATATTTTCTTTTCTCATTACATTTTCTAAAGATGAAGGACTAACAAATTTAAATCCTTTCTCACTCATATTTTTTTCTAATTCTACATTAAAAGATTCGCTTAAATTTCCTGTTTCATCTGTAACAAGCACAACTATAAGAGGAAGATTTTTTCTGTCCATAAGTATGCCCATTGCCTGAAGATTATCCTGAAGCATGTCCACACCAACTGTAGCCTCTATTTTAGAATACCAAACAGAACCGGATTTAGATATATTCATAACTTTATAGGCAGATATATAACCTGTTGTATTATCATATATTTTAGAGCTTATAAGTCTGTTATTTTCTACCAAAGTACTTCCATTAACTATAGAACCAACTGCCTGCTCTACTGCATTTCTTTTAGCACTTTCAATGGATCTTTCTATAGCATCAGCCTCACCTCTTCCATCAGCAGATGCATAACCTTCAGCGATTATTTTTGTGGTTTTTCCGCCTTTGAAATCAGGATTCTTCCAATTATTAACTATTCCTATTTCTCCAGTGTCTTCTCCTACATATACTCCGCCGCTTGATGTGCTTTTAGAAGTTGTAGCACAGGATATAAAAAATAAAGATAAAAATATAAATAGATATAACTTATTCAATGTAAATTTCATATTATCATAAACCTCAATTAATATAACTATAAAACTCTTATTACAAATAAAAAATAAAATTTTTAATTAAATATAATGTTATTAACATATATTTTATAATAAAGTTATATTTTTTCAAGAAAGAATTCAATATAATAAATCGAATTCATCAAATTCATGCTGTAAATCCTCAAAGAAAATACCTACATGATATCCATCGCATACACTATGATGTATTTGTAGTGCTAATGGCATTATTATATTGTTTTTATCATCTGTATAATATTTTCCTATAGTAAATATCGGAGCTAAATACTCAAAACTATTTGGTAAATTAAGATTAAAGCTAGTAAAAGTTGATAATGGAAGAGATGAAATATTAAATATATTTTTTATATCACATGGCTTAGCTAAAAAAGTTTTATTTTCTCCATAGGTTTCCATATCCGAAATATAATTTTTATAAAACAAATCAAATTTTTCATTATATTCTGTATGGATAGATGAAAAAGTTTTTGTATCATTATGAAATATGGTATAA
Source organism: Brachyspira intermedia PWS/A (assembly GCF_000223215.1). Lineage (NCBI taxonomy): Bacteria > Pseudomonadati > Spirochaetota > Spirochaetia > Brachyspirales > Brachyspiraceae > Brachyspira > Brachyspira intermedia. The sequence continues at coordinate 927,672 of NC_017243.1, read as the reverse complement.
CTTGGATTAATAATATCATAATAGCCAAGTTCTTTATTATCATTCAATACCATTTTAAATTCTTTGTATTTATTTACAACTTTTGATATTAAGTAAATAACAGAGGCATAAAATTTAATATTCTTATCTTTAACAGCTTTTTTAAATTTTGTGATATTTAAAGGCACTGTTATACTATATGTACATGGAATATTATTCATATACATTTCATAATGTTCTTTTCTATTATAATTATTTAAATCTATTTTATTAAACATATTACAATTATATTTTTACAATTTTTTTATATCTTTCTATATTTATAAAAAAATTATTCGCTTTTAGCATATTTTAAGTAAACTCAAAATATACTCATAATTTTTTTATCTCTTCTATACTTAATCCTGTATATTTTGATATTGTATTCAAATCAACTTTATCTCTCTTCATATTTATAGCCATAGATATTTTTGTTTTCTCTATACCTTTCTCTATACCTTCTTTTATCCCTTTCTGAATACCTATTTCTATACCTTCTCTTTTTCCTTCCTCTCTCTCATACTGAAGCATAGCAGCCTGTCCGTAAAGAAAAGTATCTCTTTCATTATAGGCAGACATCTCTTTTTCATCAGCTACAAATCTTTTATATTTATCTATAACTTTAGGCATTATATCATTACCTCCTATAAGTTTATCAATTCCTTTTTCTAAATCTTTTGTTGTAAAAAAATCAATCCAAGATAAAAGTTTATTTTTATTATAGTCATATATACTAGCATTTTTTAATATTTCTGCAAACCTTTTTATCTCTATAAAATGTATCTGAAAATCGTCCAGTCTAAGATTAGGATTGTTAATATCTGAAAATGTTAAACATTTATGTTCTTTTTTATATCAGTTTCGCTTCCAATATCTAAATTAAAATTGATAAAACTAATACTAATCATTTGGCTTATATTAATGTATAAATCACTTTCTTTTAATTCTGAAGCTATATTTTTAGCTATGTAATACAATATTCTTTTTATAAAATTGTTATTTCCTACTAACTGTATTTCAATAAGTATTTTCTTACCATCTTTAGTTTTTGCTTTAACATCAAGAATAGACTCTTTTAAATTTTCATTTTCAGGTAAGTTATAAGGATTAATAATTTCAAGATTGCTCACAGATTCAAAACCAACATCATTTAAAACAGCATTAACAATATTTTCTAATATATCCTCATCGCCTTTAGTACCAATTAGATATCGTACAAATAAATCATTGAGTCTGTTAATTTCTTTCATAACTTAATTATACTAAAAACATTTTAATTTGTCAAAATAAGATTAAATAGCTTTATAAACAGACAAAAGTGAAGGAAGAATTTCTTCAGGCTCAAGTTTTTTTAAGCAGTCAATAGTTTTGCACCCTCTTTTCATATACTCACAATGAAAACTTTTTAATGCTGTGCAGTATTTTTTTCTTGCCTCTATATTTATAGCTTTATCTCCTCTAGCTCCATAAATCAAAGGTAAAGTATCTCCGAATATACCTATAGAATATATATTGCAGGCATTAGCTATATGCAAAGGGGCACTATCTCCACCAATCAAGGCATAAGAATGTTTTATTACTGATATAAGCTCTCTTATACTCAATTTATTAGTAAAATCATCAGTTATTATATTGCCTAATCTTTTTTTCATCTCTTCAGAAAAAACTAAATCATCTTTAGCACCTATCAATATTATAGGCACTTGTTTTTCTTTATAAAACATCTCTATAAGTTTTGAAAAATTATCTATTCCATACCTTTTACTTATTCTAGTAGCCCCGCCATGAACAAGCAAAGCATTTTTATAATCTTTCATTTTATTAATACCGAATTCATTTTCTTTTTCATTCAAAAAGATTTCTGTATTTATTCCGTCTGTTTCTATATTCATAGGTTTTAATATAGAAAGTATCGTATCTACTATATGTCTTTTATGTTTTTTCCAAGAAGTTTTTTTATTAAGAAGAAATCCTCTGCATTCACTGTTTACACCTGCTCTTATTGGTATTTTTGCCTTATATAGAAGTGAAGCCCCATAAAATGCTGTTGTAGCTGTAATACCTATATCATAGTTCTGATTTTTTATATATTCTAATGCTTTATCATCTCTGACTATAATATTATTTATATAAGGATTCTCTTGTAAAATATCTATTCCCCTAGCTCCATTTACAACATCAATAATACAATCATTATAATGTTTTTTTATGGCTCTTATTAAAGGAGTTATAAATATAGTATCTCCTATATAATTCATTCCTATAATCAATATTTTTATCATATATAAAACTCTTGATAATTATTATTAAATTATGATAATCTTCGTCTTTTTAACATTCTTTCCTTTTTTGATTCTAATGCTCTTTCTTCATTGTATATTTTCATAATCTCAAAGAATAGTATAAAACTTAAAGGGCCTAATATAATTCCTGAAAGTCCAAAGAATAATACACCTCCAAGTATAGCAAAGAAAATAAATAATGGATGAAGTTCTATTCTGTTTCCAAGAAGCAAAGGACGTACAAAATTATCAGGTATTGTAATAAAGAACCATGAACATACTATAAATATAATGGCTTTAATAATTTCTCCGTTTATTAGAAATAATATTCCTAGCGGTATCCATATTATAGTAGTTCCTATTATAGGCATGAAAGATGCTATTATAGTAAGAAATGCAAATGTAAATGAATTTGAAACTCCAAATATAGTGTATACTATAAAAGCACAAAGACCTTGAAACATTCCTGTAAATAAATTTCCAAATACTATTCCTTTTATACCTTCAGAAACTTGCTTTATAAGTCTGTCAAGATATTTTGCATCTATAGGAACTAATGTTCTTACCTGACCTATCAAATATTCTCCGTCTACAAAAAAGAAAAATAATGAGAACATCATAAATATAAATGAACTTACAAATCCACCTGTACTTTTTAATAAACTAGCTACATTTTGAGTAAGATATGAACTTATAAATGTTAAATTTGAAAGAGAAGAATCCTGTATCCTTTTTAATATACTTTCCATAGATACATCTATAGGCAAAGATTTAAGGAAATTATTTATATTAGAATTATTCATAACTTCATTAACATCTAAATTCATAAAATATTTAATACCAATGTTTGAAATATCTATAAGCTGAACTATTATAGTATAGGCTAATATGCTTGTAGGAACTAAAAATATAATTAAAGATATAAGAGAAAAAAGCAATGCTAAAGTATTTTTTTTGATTATAGAAAGCTTGTCTGTTTTTTTATAGCTATCACCCATAGCCTTTATAAAAAGAGGATTTAATATGACATAAAAAACAACGGCAAAGAATATTATCATGCCGAAAGGTCTTAACAATTTATACATTATAAATATAGACAGGAATATAAAAGCTATAAAGAAAATATAGCCTATATTGTTTTTATTCATAAAATCTCCAAAATAAAATAGTCCAAATTAATAAAATTAATTAGGTTTTTATAATAATATATATAATATATTTTTCAAGCATTTTAATTTGAATTATTAAATATTTATGTTATCATATAAAAATGGTATTCAATTTAAATGATAAACAAAAAGATATAATAAAATGTTTTGAAGATAATGGCTTATGCTTTGTTAATGCATCGGCAGGAACAGGAAAAACAAGCACTATAACAGAAATATATATAAAATTATTAGAAAATAGAGAAAAAGTTTCAAATATAGTAGTTATCACTTTCACAAAAGCTGCAGCTAATGAAATGCTTTTTAGAATAAGATCCAAAGTAAGAAATAAAATAGATTCTATAAAAAATACAAATGATGAAAAATCTCTAAAAGAAAAAAAATACTGGCAGAATGTTTATAAAGATATACTTACAAGTGCTAAAATTTCAACAATAAATGCATTTGCCAATTCTATAGCTATGGAAAATGCAATGTATCTTTCCATACCTCCTAATATGGCTATATTGGAAGATAGTATTGATATTCAGGAAACATTAAAAAGCGAGATTTTAAATATTTTAAGACAATCAAAACATGCAGAAATCATACGTTCTCTATATAGAATATCTACAGAAGACAGTAAAAATAAATTTGCCCAAAGAATACTGCATTTCTTACTAAAAATAAAGCCAAGACTAGAAAATATAAATAGATTTGAAGAAAGAGCATTAGAAATAATAAAAATAGATGATAAAGAATATAATAAGCTATATAACAACATATATAATTACAGTATAGAGCTTATAAATGATAATCTAAAAAGCGGTAAATTCATAACAGAATGCAAAAATAGAATATCTCTTCTCCTTCAAAAGATTGATTTAATAAAAAATAAAGAAAAAATAAAAAAATTAAAATCAGAAGATTATGAATATATTAGAATTGCATTAGATAATGTATCAGATGCTAAATTAGGAAATACAAAGCATGATGAATTTAGAGCCGTGTTGGAAGATTTAAAACAATGCACTAAATCTATGTTTCATTATGTTGATATATTATATAACGAAAAAAATTACAAAGCGGTAATAGATTTTATAAAAGAAACATACAATCATATAGAAAAAATAAAATCTAATATAGGTATATACTCTCATGAAGATATGATGTATAAAGCCATAGAAGCATTAGAAAATAACAACATATCAAAAGAAATAAGAGATAATATATCGGCATTAATATTAGATGAAGCTCAGGATACAAGCATTTTACAATTTGATTTCATAAATTTAATAGTATTCGGACAAAGAGAAATAACAAGCAAATCAAAAACAGATAAAAAATTAATGATAGTAGGAGATAGAAAGCAGTCAATATACAGATTCAGAAATGCTGATGTAAATGCCTTCACTAATACTCAGGAAAATTTCAGCGATTATGTAAGATATTTAAAAGATAATTACAGAAGCAATTCTATGCTTATAGATTTCTTTAACGATTTATTCAAAAGTACAGTATTTATAAATGATGATATTAATTATAAAGATGAAGATGATTTGGATTATAATAAAAAAACAGATGATAAATCAGTATCTTTACTAATATTAAATAACAATATAGAAGATGAGAGCATTCATTTATATGCCGATGATAAAACAGAATTAGAAGCCTATGCAATAGCTGAGTATATAAAAAATAATTATAGTAATGATTATAAAAACACTGTGATACTTCTTCCAACATTCAGTAGATTAGATAAATATTTAAAAGCATTATCAGATTATAAAATACCGTACTATATAGACGGCGGAAATAAATTCTACTCAAGAGAAGAAATAGTATTAATAAAAACATTCTTGGAATATTTAATATTAAGAGATCATGCAAAACTTCCTGAAATTCTTAGAAGTGAGTTATTCGATATTGATATAGGCAATTTATCAGATTTCCTATTCAGCTTATATGTAAGAAATCTGGATATAAAAGATTATTTTCCAAAAATGATATATGATGAAAATAAATATAAAGAAATAGAAAATATAGCTAAATCAAAAAGTTATTATAATCAATTAAAAACAGCCAAAGAATTATTAAACAGCATAGAAAGTAAAATACCTATGATGAATGCCGCTGAAATAATAGAAACTATATGTATTGATACTAATTTCTATAATTATTTAATGACTATGAATGATGCGGAAATTTCCTATGCCAATATAGAAAAATTGAAAAAAATAGCAAATGATTTTGAAAATCAAACAGGCAATAATATTTATGATTTTGTACTCAATCTAAAAAATACCAATGATAATGAAGCCTACTCTGCTATACCGAAATTATCAGTAGAATCTGTAAAAATAATGACTATACATAAATCTAAGGGACTTGAATTTAATAATGTATTTGTTGCTGGAATAGGCGGTCATATAAGACCTAATTTATCAGATTTTGATTTTATAGAAGATTCATCATTTATAAAACTTCCTGTAAAAAATAAACATTATACTGTAGATTTCTCAGCCTTAAATACTGACTACAATAAAAAAAGCGAATTTTCAGAAAAAAGAAGATTATTATACGTAGCATTAACAAGAGCATCAAACAATTTAATACTTTCAGGGGAACATACAAAAGAAGAAACATACAGATCATATTTAGATAAATATTTTCATGATGAAACAAAGAAATACAAAGCAGATATTATAAGCGAAGATACAGAAGGATTAATAAAAATTGATGATCTAGAAAATAAATTTATTGATACATATTTCTACGGATTAGCTATAAAAAGAGAAGAAGAAATAGATATTAAAGATGCTCAGTCAATAAAAGAAAAAATAAATAGTCTTTCAAAAGAAGATAAAAAAGAAAATAATAATGAATATATAAAAAATATTAATCCGTCTTTAAATAACAAGTTCAATAAAAATTATGTTAATATATCAGAGCTTCTTGATAGAAAAATATCAAAACTTGAAAATGATATAAATAATACAGATAATGAATATAATGAGGACATAGAAGTTATATCATATAAGGATATAGGAATAATAATACATAAAATGCTTGAATATTTTAATTTTGATAAATACAAAAAAGAAAAAGAAAAATATTTAGATAAAATAAAATCATATATTTTGAAAAGCAATAATCATTATAATAAAGAGCAATTAACAGAAATATTAAATACAGCATTTAAAAAACTATTTGAAAATTATCATATACAAAATATACTTAATGGTGATGAAGAAATAGTATCAAGAGAGCATACATACCAACATGATAACGGGAAAAAATTAATAACTGGAAAAATTGATATTATAACTAAAAATAAAAATGATGAATATTATATAATAGACTATAAAGTAGCAGAAGAAAGCGAATATAATATAAATAAATATCAAGATCAATTAAATATTTATAAGTTTATGTTTGAAGAAGTTATGAAAACAAATAATGCTGATATAGATAAAAATAAAATAAAAACTGATATTATATTCCTTAAATAAATTATGAATATCAAATTTTAATCATATTTATTATAAAATACACTGTATTTATATATTATTACAATATATTTTTATTAATTATTTCTATTATATTAATAATTTTCTTTACTTTTTTCTATTATAATGTATATATTATAATTGTGAGGAAAATGAATGGAAGTAATTTTAAAATATTTTACATTAATAATTTGTTTTTTATCTATCATATCATGTGATAAGCAGGTATTTTTCAATAGATTTAATTTAAACAGAGCTTATAATCTATATGAAAAAGGAAAGAATGCAGATGATGATAAGGCACTTCTTGAAATAACTTCCACCTATAATGACATTATAAATCAGAAAATATATGCTCAGGATAGATTAGCATCTGTATATAGAACATTGGGTGAAAGAAGTTTAGTAAAAGAACAGTATGCATATTCAGCAAAATATTTTACTGAGGCGTTAAAAATACTTCCAAATAGTCCTTATTTAAGATACGGACTTGGAATATCTTATGCCAATTTAGCAGAAAGTGCTGATACTTATGAAAAAAAGAGTAATTTTATACAAAGAGCAGAAAACAATATTAGATTTGCTATAGATAAAGACCCTAACAATGCAAACTATTATGCTGCTTTAGCATCATTAAAGGGAATGCATCAGGATAATTATGAAGAAGCATTTGATAATATAAAAAAAGCTGTTGAAATGAATCCTAATAATGCAGATTATTTAATGCTGCTTGCAAGAATACAGTACAGCAGGGGAAATTATAATGAAGCGGTGGCAGCGTACAGAAAAATACTCAATCTCCCTGTTGAAAATAATGTTAAAGAAACGGTATTAAAAAATATTGAGCAAATTATAGGACAGAGAAATTGAGTAATAATTATGATGTTAAAACTTATTTGATTGCCTTAAATCAAATTGATAAAGTAGGAGATAAAAGAATATCCGAACTTATAAATCATTATGAATCTGTAGAAAATATTTTTGATGATAAAGAAGAAAATATAAAGGAATTATTAGAAAAAAAATTTAAATCTCAAATAGGTAATTTTGATAAAAATGAGATATTAGATAAAGCAAATACAATAGTAGAAAAATCAAATAACTATGGTATAGGAATATTAAGTTTATTTGATGAAGATTATCCATTTAATTTAAAACAAATAGATAATCCGCCTTATATACTTTATTATAAGGGAGATTTAAAAAAGCTAAGAAGAAATGCTATAGCTATAGTAGGTACTAGAGAGCCTACAAATGAAAGCCGTAAATATTCTTTCGAGCTTGCTAGTAAATTATCATCTTTGAATATATCTGTTGTATCAGGAATGGCTAAAGGAGTCGATAGAGAGGCACATCTTGGGGCAATATCATCTCATATTAATACTGTAGCAGTTTTGGGAAATGGCATTGATAATGTTTATCCTTCTGAAAATTTGCAGATATATAATAAATTATCAGAAAAAGGATTGATAGTAAGCGAATTTGAAATAGGAAGAAAGCCTGACAGAATGAATTTCCCTAGAAGAAACAGAATAATATCAGGACTTTCTTATGCTGTTGTTATGGTAGAAGCTGCAAGCAAATCCGGTGCTTTAATTACTGTTGATTATGCTCTTAATCAAGGCAGAGATGTTTATATTGCACCTTATGATGAGAAAAAAAGCTGTTATTTTGGAAATCATAAACTATATAAAGATGGTGCTAAAATAGCATATAATTATATTGATATACTTGAAGATTTTGATTCAATATTCTCAAATGATGATGATTATGTGAAAATGAAATTAAAATATTTTGAAGGCGGAGATATAAAATCTAAAGCCGTAAAAAATGATTCTATAAAAACTGAAAGCAATAATAGTAAAGAAAGGAAAGAAATAAAAAAAGAAACAGTAAAAAAAGAGGAAAAGAAAAAAAGCAAAATATCAAAACAAAATGATGAATCTATTATAAGCAGTTTAGAAGAAAATGAGGCATTGCTTTATAATATAATAAAACAAAATGATAAAATACATATTGATGAAGTTATAGAGGAAAGCAAAATGAAAGTGAATACTGTAACTTCTATGCTTATGCAATTAGAGATAAAAGGGATTATAAAGCAGCTTTCAGGAAAATATTATACTATAGAAAAATAAAAAATATATATAACTTTAGGATTTATAAAAGGAGATTTAACTATGGCTACAACAACAGAGGAAAAAGTAAAAAAACAGCAAGTAAAAAGACAAAAGACAAAAAAGAGTCTAAAAAGAAAAAACTTGTTATAGTGGAGTCTCCAGCGAAAGCTAAAACAATTAATAGATATTTAGGCTCTGATTATCTTGTAATGTCATCAATGGGGCATTTAATCGATTTGCCTAGAAGCAGACTGGCTATAGATGTAGATCATGGCTTTGAACCTGAATACATCACTATAAGAGGAAGAGCTAAAATATTAAATGATTTGAAAAAAGAGGCAAAAAAAGCGGAAGAAGTATTACTAGCTGCCGATGATGATAGAGAGGGAGAAAGCATAGCTTGGCATATAGGAAATAAAATCAGAGGCGTAAACTCTGCTGTGCCTATAAAGAGAATAGTTTTTCATGAGATAACAAAAGATGCATTAAAAGAAGCTATTGATCAGCCAAGAGATATAGATATTTCAAAAGTTAATGCTCAAAAGGCAAGAAGAGTATTAGACAGACTTATAGGTTATAATTTAAGCCCATTATTATGGGATAAAATAAAAAGAGGACTTTCGGCAGGAAGAGTACAGAATGTAGCTTTACTTATTATTTGTAATAGAGAAGATGAAATTGAAACTTTTGTACCTGTAGAATATTGGACTTTCGGAGTATTTTTAAAGCATAAAAATAAAGAGTTTTTAGCAGAACTTCAAAAATATAAAGGTGAAAAGCCTGATTTAAAAACTAGACAAGATGTTGAAGATATAATGGAACATCTTAAAGACAAAACTTATACTGTTGCAAGCATAGAGGTAAAAGACAGATTAAGAAACCCTACTGCTCCATATACTACAAGTAAGCTTCAGCAGGCAGCAAGCAGTGCATTAGGATACAGTGCTTCAAAAACTATGCAGGTAGCACAATCACTTTATGAAGGTGTTGATATAGCAGGAGAGGCTACTGGTTTAATAACTTATATGCGTACTGATAGTGTAAGAATATCTCCTGTTGCTCAGGAACAGGCTAAAGAGTTTATTGAAAAAGAATATGGAAGCAATTATTTACCTCCTGAACCTCCTACATATTCAGTAAAAAAGAATGCTCAGGACGCTCACGAGGCTATAAGACCTACTAATGTATTTTTAACTCCTGACAGCATTAAAGAATATTTGAAAACAGATCAATATAAACTGTATAAACTTATATGGGAGAGATTTGTATCGTCTCAAATGCTTCCTGCAAAAATGAAAAACACAAGGGCTATAATAGTGGCTGGAGATTGTGAGTTTTCTCTTTCTTCTTCAAAAATAGAATTTGACGGATTTATGAAGGTTCTTACAATAGACAAAGAAGATAAAGAAAAAGCTTCAAAAATGCCTAATTTATCAAAAGATGATGTATGTGAATTTGTTGAAAATAATCCTCAGCAGCATTTCACAACACCTCCTCCAAGATATACAGATGCTTCACTCGTAAAAATACTTGAAGAATCAGGAATAGGAAGACCTTCTACTTATGCCCCAACTATTAAAACAATAATATCAAGGCATTATGTACAGAGAAAAGGAAAGCAATTAGTACCTACAGAATTAGGAAAATTAGTTAATGAACTTATAAGCGAAAATTTCCCTGAACTTGTAAATATTAACTTTACTGCCGACATGGAAAGTAAACTTGATAAAATAGAAGACGATAATATAGAATGGAATAATATATTAAAAGAATTCTATCCTCATTTTTTGGATACATTGAAAACAGCTACTGAAAATATTAACAATATGAAAGACTTTTTCAATGAAGAAACTGATTTCGTATGTGAAAAATGCGGTAAGAAGATGATTAAGCGTTTGGGAAGATATGGATATTTCATAGCTTGTTCCGGATTCCCTGAATGTAAAAACACTAAAGGAATATCTTTTGGCGTTTGTCCTAAATGCGGAGGCGATATAACATTAAAACGCTCAAAAAGAGGAAGAGAATTCTATGGTTGTTCTAATTATCCTAAATGCGATTTCGTAAGCTGGGATAAACCTCTTCAAGAACCTTGTCCTAAATGCGGAGGACTTATGGTTGAGAAGAATATTAAAAACAAAGGATTGTTTAAAGTTTGTATCAAGGAAGATTGCGGTTATTCGGAGGAAATCAAAGAGGACGAAGAATAACATTACTATTAATTACTGTATTAGCTCTGTTTAATACTTGTTATCTACTTTATCCGCAAAATAATGATAAGATAAAACTAAATAATTTAAATATAAAAGTAGAAGATTTGAAAGAGGCTTTTAATCCAGCTGTAAGTAAATTCAGTGAGAAAACTATATCTACAATAATTATAGATCCCGGACATGGAGGAAAAGATCCAGGAGCTGTGGGAGTAAATAAATTATTTGAAAAAGATATAGTTTTAGCCTTTTCATTAGAGTTAAAAGAAGAATTAGAGGATTTGCTTCCAAATGTAAAAATAGTACTTACAAGAACAGGAGACACATACCCTACTCTTGAAAAGCGTTTTGAAATAGCTAATAATGCCGCAAAAATCAATACTGATAAAGCAAAAAATGCATTATTTGTAAGCGTACATGCCAATGCTTCATTTAGCCCTAATGCTAGAGGTTTTGAGGCTTATTTTGTGAGTGCTCAGGAGTCAAGCGAATATGCAAGAGCAGTGTCTATGTTTGAGAATGAGGCTTTGGTAAAGTTTGATAATATAGATACTTCAAAATATGAAAAAGATTCCTCGCAAATAACTCATAACTATATGCTTGTAGAACAGTATCAAAAAGAAAGCAAATTATTAGCTGAATCAATCACAGAACAAGTTCTCAAAGTATCAGGAGTGGCAAGAAGAACTAAACCTGTACAGAATGCTTTATTTTATGTTCTTAAGGGTGCCGTTATGCCTTCAACATTAATAGAATTAGGATTCATAACAAATCCGACTGATGCTAAGTTTATGAACACCAAAGAAACAAGATTAAAAATGGTAAAAGCTACTGCCGAAGGTATAAAGAAATACATAGAAATTTTTGAAAAGACTAAAGGTTTTACAAAATAATAGCAATATTCAAAATAAAGTTTTTAAATTAAAATATAAAATCCTTTATTCTTAAAAATATTTTCTGTAATTAATAATAAATTTAATAAAATAGTATATAATAATATTTATAAATTCTTTCTATAAAATTCTAATGCCTTTTTTTCTATGTCTTTTATAAATTTATCTTTATAATTACAATATAATTCAATATCATTATTACAATTTTTCAAAGCTTCCAATTTTATTTTAACATATTCTTCAGCAATATTTTTATTTGCCCTTAAAAAATCTCTAAAAGCTAAATGCCTTTCAATATCAAACTTATTATTAATATCAAATATATGTATATGAGAAAATCTTTTTTGGGTACCGTTATCATCAATATAATCTTTCATAAAAAATCTTCTCTTTGCTATTCCATTTTCTCCCATGGCTTTATAACCAATATTAGCAAAATCATCATTATAACTATCAACTTTATTTATGTCATCAACTACAGCCAATATATCTATAATAGGTTTTGCTTTTAAATTTTCTATTGATGTGCTTCCTATATGATGAATGCTTATAAGTATATCATTAATAATATTTTTTATTTTTGATTCTTCCTCTCTATATAAATTCTTCCAATTAGGATCATAATCAACAATTTCAATTATTCTCATTCACAAACTCCAAATATAATAAAATTATTATGTATACTAAAAAAATATATTTTGTCAAAATAATTTTTTTAATTCAAAATATTTTCAGGGCTTTGCTGCGAAGCACACAGTCGTGCCGAACCCTAGTTCTTTTGCGACTGAAAAGAGTGCCTGTGGTATTGGTAAAAAGAACCTATATCCTCGACAGGCTCGGATACGCTTCGCGAAAGACTGCATTTAGTCTTTAATTTAATAAATTATCTTGCATGTAAGACAAAATTAGTATTATTTAGTACTAATTTTATACTTGCACTTTCGCCGCAGGCGGACTTTGTCTGGTTCTTTTTGCGGCGGGAAAAAGAACAAGAAAACATTGACAAACTTAAAAATTTTCAGTATATACTAAAGAATAATATAAATATTACAAAAACTATTGAAATATAATAGATTTATTTTTCATTGTTTTTTATAAATCACATCAAAAATAATAAATATATAACAATGATTTATTAATTTTTATTTAAGAAAAAGAGTTTTTATATAAAAAATAAAATACTCTTTTTCTTTAAAAAATTCAAATATTAATGAACCTCTCCCCAGCTGTTTCCTTTATGTATATCAACAGTTATAGGCACATTAGTTTTTACTGAATGCTCCATTATCTCTTTCATTATAGTCATAGCCTTGTCAGCCTCTTTTTCAGAAACTTCAACTACTAATTCGTCATGAACTTGCATAACTATTTTTGCTGTCTTCAAATGATTTTTAAACTCTTTATGTATAGCAACCATAGCAACCTTTATCATGTCAGCAGCACTTCCCTGAATAAGAGTATTCAAAGCCATTCTTTCAGCCTCATTTCTAGCCATAGCATTTGAAGAATTGATAGTCTTTGATAAATCCCTAATCCTTCCGCACATAGTTCTTACATAGCCTTTATTTCTTACTTCTTCAACTACTTCCTCACAGAAAGGCTTCACTCTTGAATATGTTGAAAAATATCCTTTTATAAAATCTTCAGCTTCTTTTCTTTTTATTCCAAGCTCTTTTGAAAGTCCGAATGCTGTTTTACCGTAAATGATAGAGAAGTTTATTATCTTAGCAATATTTCTCATTGATGCAGTTACATGCTCTTTGCTCACAGAATATATTTTCATTGCTGTTTTTCTGTGAATATCATCATTATTTTTGAATGCTTCTACTAATACAGGATCATTACTGAAATGTGCCAATAATCTTAATTCTATTTGAGAATAGTCTGCTGCTATAAGTAAATTGCCTTTTTCTGGTATGAATGTATTTCTTATCTCTCTACCCTCTTCACCTCTCACCGGAATATTCTGCAAATTAGGTTCTGATGATGATAAACGTCCTGTAGCTGTTACAGTTTGATTGAATGAAGCATGTATTCTTCCTGTTTTTTCATTTATCAAAGTAGGGAACACATCAAGATAAGTATTTTTTAATTTTGCATATTTTCTATATGTAAGCATGTATTCTGCTATTTTGTATTTTTGAGAAAGTTCTGTTAATACTTCTTCATCAGTTGAGAAACCTGTTTTTGTTTTTTTAGTTGGAGGTATTCCCATTTTATCGAATAGTATATACTCAAGCTGTTTAGGAGATTGTAAATTAAATTCTTCTCCTGCTTCTTTATATATTTTCTCTTTAGTCTTTTCTAATAGTGAAGTATACTCATCGGATAATGCTTTCATTCTTTCGCTGCTTATATAAACACCGTCAAATTCCATATCAGCAAGTACGCTAACTAAAGGCATTTCTATATTAAAAAATAATTCTTCAAGATTATGAGTTTTTAAAAGAGGAGCAAAACATTCATAGAATCTGAATGTTACATCAGCATCTTCGCAAGCATACTCAACAACATCTTTTAAAGGTGCATCTAATAATGTCTTTTTAGCATTATCAGTTAAATCGCTGTATTTGATTGTATTGTATGAAAGATAAGCCATAGCTAAATCATCCATATTGTATCTTCCTCTTGTAGGATTAATCAAATATGCAGCAACCATAGTATCAAAGTACATATTGCCTAAACTTTTACCAATAGCTCTCATCATCTTGTATTCATATTTAAGATTATGACCTATAACCTTTATATCTTCTTTAGATAAAGTATCAAATACAAGATTCATACATTTATCTTTATCAATATTAGTTCTTCCGCTTAAATCTAAATAAAATGCTTCATTAGATCTTATAGCAAATGAAATTCCTATTATAGTATCTTTGAAAGTATCAAGTCCTGTAGTTTCAAAATCTATACATACAAGTTTTTTACTGTTAATATCTTTTAAAAGATTTTCTAATTCTGTTTCATTCTCTATTAAATAATAGCTAGCCTTATTATCTTTAGCACTAAGTATAGGACTTTCTTCTTTTACTGTTTCATTGCTATTTGTTTTTTCATCAGATATTTTTACTTTTTCAGCTTTTTTATTTGAAGAAGAACCATATATATATGAATTAATTTTATCTCTTATCTGTTTTAATTCTAATTCATCTAATATTTTATTAACTTCATCAATATTTATTTTACTGCTTGCTATTTCATTATAATCTAAATTAAAATCTTTAATATCTCTTTCGATGGTAGCAAGTTTATAGCTCATATATGCCATATCTTTTGATTCTAAGAGTTTTTCTTGAATCTTACCCTTAATAGAATCAATATTTTCATATATACCGTCTAAACTTTTATATTCTTCAAGAAGTTTTAAAGCAGTCTTCTCTCCTACTCCTTTAACTCCAGGTATATTATCAGAAGCATCACCCATAAGGGCAAGTAAATCTATTATTTGATTAGGATAAACTCCCCTCTTTTCTTTAACAGCCTCAGCATCATATTCCATTAACTCATTATCTTTATTGCTTGCAACCACTCTTACATCATCGCAAACAAGCTGAAGTATATCTTTATCAGGAGAATAAATTATAGTTTTTATATTCTCTTTTTTATTTTTCTCAGCAATAGTTCCAACTATATCATCAGCCTCATAATTCTCTAGTACTATTCTAGATATACCTAAAGCATCTATAAGATTATAAAGTATAGGTATCTGACTTCTTAAATCATCAGGCATACTCTCCCTATTCTCTTTATACTCTTTATATATTTCATTTCTAAAAGTTTTTCTAGAACTGTCCAAAGCTATAGCAACATATTCAGCAGGATATGTATTAATAAGCGAGAAATAAGTTCTCATGAAACCATTAATAGATGAAACATTTTGCCCCTTAGAGTTTAAAAGAGGTCTTTTCAAAAAAATAAAATGGTATCTGTAAAGTATACCAAATGCATCGATAATAAGAAATGTTTTTTTCATAATATTTCCATAATTGTTTTTTAATAGATTACATAACTTAATTATTATCGTAATTTGGCAGAAACATTTACAAAATATTCTCTGCTTGATATAGGATAGCCTTTAATAGTTTCATACTTAACATCTAATACATTCTTTACACCAAATTTTAGAGATATATCTTTTTTAAATACAAATGAACTTATTATATCAAATGTGGTATAAGACTTATCAACTTCAGATTTTGTTGTATTATTATATTGATCCCCTATATATTGTACATTAAAAAGTATGCTTGATTCAAAATCCTTATTTCGACTATATATATATTCCAAAGATGTATTAAACTGATGCCTTGGAAGTCCCGGTAAATCATTATTATTTACACTTACATTATATAAATTTTTACCAACCAAATATGAATAATTACCTTTTATCCTTATGGTTGAACTAATATCTTTTATTGGTATATTGAATATTATACTAGTTTTAGTTCCTTGAGTTGTAAGATATTGATTATTATTTGTAAGTAAATCTTTTTTAGAGCTTATAAAATATAAAGCTTCAAGAGTAACTATATCATGTGGTTTTAATGATAATTTAATATTACCGCCCTGATATAAATTCTGATTTTTTATATTATTAGTGTATCCCCTATTTAATAATGCAATATCAGTTTGCATATTAACAAAATATCTTCCTGTTACACTTATCTGTTTTATAGGACTTACATTAAAATTAACATTTCCATTCACGTATGATCTGAAATCTGCTGTCTTACTTTTCTTACTGCTGAATCCCCTTTCCTCTCCTGAAGTATCTAAATTAAAATTTAATGAACTATTATTTTGATTTTTTATATTATATTCAAGCAAATTCATTTTACCAGAAGATTTACTTTCATTGGTTTGAGTTTTTACATACTTAATAGTTTTATCCGATTCAAGCTTAATATCTCTTGATAATTTTGTATATAGTAGTTCTTCAGATTTAGAATATTTCTTACTCAAAATATCATATACAATACTTCCGCTTGATGCATAATAATTAATATTTATTGAATCTATATCATCTTTATTATATAAAAATAAATATATTTTTTTTTCATCATTATTAAGTACTTTACCATTCAATATAAATGTAGACTGAGAATATACTGTTTTATTTTTTATATCTATATTACAATATTCTTTTATAAGTTCTGCCATATTTTGTGATTTAGATGACTTTATTTGACTTTTTCTTATATATATTGATTTGTCAAAGAGAAATTGCTTTTCTTTATGAGATGCTTGAATTTCATTTGTTTCTTCTTGTATAATTTCATAGTCAAATGCATTTTCATCTTCAGACAGAATATTATCTTCAGCATAAATAGGAAAAGACAAAAACATATATAATAATATTAATAAAAAAGCCGGCATATTTTTTATTCCTATCTCATTTAACAATGTATAAACTTAAACCAATAAAATAGAAATTTGAAAAATTAATAGATGTAAAACGAATTTACATATAATAATCATTTAAGTATATTTTTTATAATTTTGAATGCTCTGTAAAATTCACTGTCATAATTATATGTAAAAGGCTCTTCATTCGGAAATAATAATATAAATCTAATGATATATACGATTATAAAAATTAATAACATAGAGATTATAATATAGTTATTATGATAGATATAATTTGCTATTTTAAACCTTTTTTTAAAAATCACTACAAAGAAAATAATACTTGGAAATATGAATAATGGATGATAATAAAAAGCTTTTTTGAAATTTAATTTTAAAACTTCTATATGTGCTCTTGTCATTCCACATCCTGGACATGGATATCCTGTAACATTTCTAATCATACACAATCTATCTATTGGGATATAATATTTATCAAAATGTTTATTGCTGTCGTAATTTATAAAAAATACTAAAAAAGATATTAATATAAGTTTTAAAAATTTTGTCATAATATTAATATTATGTTTTTAAATTAAAACTATATTATACATATTTTTCCATTTGATTATATATGATATCAGCAAGACCAAAAGTTTTTGTTTTTGAGAATTCTTTTGCATATTCATCATAAAGCATATCCTCAAATATCTGCTCAGCCATACCTCCATCTATTAAACCGCTTTTATCAACAGTTTTTCTCATCTCTTTAAGCATTTGATTAATCATCAAAGCTTCAAAGTCTTCAGATACTTGTCTTAAACGTTTTTTTTCAAATTCTTTATTATATTTGGATATTGCATTATTTACATTTTCTGTTGGAGTTGTATCTATAGAGAATTTAGCATTTCCATATTGTTTTTTGGCATTTTCTAATTTAGTCAAATTAGCACTGCCCATACTTAAATTATATTTATCAGTTATATTCATAATCTTTCCTGTAGTAAAATTGTATCGTTAATTATATCGGAAATCATTAAAATTATATTAGCAATAAAAAAGCCTGAACCATATTAAAGATTCAGACTTTATATGTTTATTAATAATTACCAAGTTACTATATATTCAGTATAAATATAACCTTTACTTATAGACTTAGTCATCTTTACTTTAGAACCATTAGGATATTTGAATCTAAATATATTTTTTATCATCTCATCAAAATAAGTTTCTATCATAGAATCATAATTAGGGAAGTAGTGAAGATGATAAATAATACGTCTCTTCTCTGCTTTAACTACTTCTACATGGATATTTTTAAACATTTTCTTAGTAAAGTTAACAAATACATCAGCTAATGAATTCTTTTTAGCAAGTTTTATAAATACTTTTTTAATAAAACTAAACCTTTTAAAATCATATCTAGCTTTTTGTCTAATACCTTCTCTTGCTCCATCATAGAACTCATCCATTATTGAAGTCATAGGTATAAAACAAGATGTAGACAAAGGATATTTCTTTCTAAATTTAGTCTTTTTCAAATCTTTAAATATGTTTTTACATTCATCAGGCATTTGATCTAAAAGAGTTTGGAATTTATCCTTTCCAAAAGTAGCTACAACAAATCTATAAATACTTTCTACGAATGCCTGTCTGCTGTATGCCCTATCGCCTTCATTAATAATTTTTATTTTCTCTTTAATAACATCTTCAAAATCTTTTATAACATAATTAGACATTTCTTTTTCTAACATATCAACTGAATCACTGGCTACATTAGAAAGCTGTTCTATTTCTTTTATTAAACCAAATACATTTCCTATTTGATTTCCCATATCCTGAGTCTTAGAAACTATATCATCACTATTTTGTGATACAAGCTTCATGGCCTCATCATTTTTCTTAGAGAAATCAGAAAGATTTACCAAATCATCCTTCGCTATAGATATTCTTCCATGTAAATTTGTATATTGTTCTTTAATCTCTTTAACAGCATCATACAGACTTTCTATAGATACACTTATCTCTTTTGTAGAATCATATTTTTCATCTGCAACTTTTTTCACCTTAGTCATAGTATTAACAAAATTCTGAAGCTTAACTAACATATCTTCTGTAGTTACTATTCTTTCTGTCATACTTGACATAATAAGATTCATTTCTTTTTCTATATCTCTTAATATCTTCCAAGCTTTTTCAGACTGCAAATTTGTTGTAGTAGCTAATTTTCTAATCTCTTCAGCAACAACTGCGAATCCTTTACCTTGTTCTCCAGCATGTGCAGCCTCAATAGCAGCATTCATCGCTAACATATTTGTCTGCTGAGATATATCAATAGTAGAATTTACGAAGTCTGTAATACCTCTTATAGAAGTTATTAATGATTTTGTAATATTTTCAGTTTTAACTATTTTTTCTTTACTATCCTCTGCTAAAGATACAACATGTTCAGATTCTTCTTTGGCCTTACCTACTGAAAGAGATACTTCCTGCATATCTTTTTGCATAGTCATAGTTAATGAATTAATTTGATTTATACTTACAGACTGATCATCGATTTTGCTTTGAAGATTATTAGTCATATCATCAATGGAAATTAATTCAGCCAAGCTAGAAGCTATAATTTTATATATTTCCAAATTACTAGTTTCTACATGTTTGAATTCTGTTTGCTGAGATGATATATTATCTATTATTAAACTTACAGATTCTGTCATAGAACCAGCAGCTTCGGATATATCTACCATCTTAACTTTTAAAGCATTACTTTGCTCTTTTGATACTTTAAGAGTTTTTGATACACTTGAAAACACATGCTGAACCATATCAAAAAATATTCTTATCCAAGTGCTTAAATCTCCAAGAGAGTCTCTAGAATGAATCTTACTTACATTAACAAATATATTATTATCAAACACCCCAGATTCCAATTCCTGAGATATTTTATCCAAAGGCTTTAATGATATAGGAATAGTAATATTCAAAACTACTATTATAACTATAATGGCAACTATTAATATAAAGAATATTGTATTATTAGTTGTTACCAATACATTATAGAAAAAGCTTGTAGGAACATACATAAATATATTATAAAAACCATTATCAAACTGTTTGAAAAATAAAGTATATGTATTATCGCCTACTTTATAATTCTCCCTTATTCTAGTATTAGTATAGAATGTTGTATTATCTATTGCATTGTTAATCCATTCTATATCTTTTAAATCACTTAATATATAATTAGCATTATCATGATAAACTATCCTTCTATTTCTAGAATCAAATATAACAGTATTGAATGGTCCTGTTTTTACTATATTAGTAAACATTTCATGAACTATTTCTAAAGAAACATCTGATAAAGAAACTCCTATCAAATTATCATTTATACTGGAATATATAGGAGATGAGAAAGAAATAACTTTTTGAGGCTTATCAATATTCTTCAAATATGGAGAAGAATAATAAATAGTTCTAGGTCTTTTAGCCTCTCTATTCCAATTCTCAGGAAGAGCCAAAGAATAAAATTCCTCTTGATTATAGTTATCATTAACTGTTTCTATTTTAGGCTGCATATTACCAGTATTACCTACATCATACAAATATAAAGAATAAAGTCCTCTCATATAAGGATTATTATCTATGATATCTGGCTCAAAATATATACCATTTGCTATAACATGATGCAAACCTAATTGAGATTTATGGAATCTATATATTATTTTTCTTAAATTAGTAGCAACATCTGTAACACTTCCTGTAGAGTATAAATCATAAGATACTGTAGCTATATCTGATAAGGAAACAGTACCTACAGTCGTTGAAGTGAATATATTATCAAAAGTAGAAGATACATCATAAAAATAGTTCTGCGAAATATTCATAGCAGAATTATATAATGCTTCTCTATTCGTTCTAGTATTTATGAATATTGTTGGGGATAATGCTAAAATTACAACTATAATAACTAATAAAAGTACCTTATTTTTTAGACTCATAGAAAAAACCTTATATTAAATAAAAAATTACTGCTTAAATTATCGGATACTTTTTTCTTATTATTAAGAATGATATATATTATTTTTTCAGAAACTTTCTTGATAATCTGCCTTTAAACATACTAATAAAGGAAACAAAATCATCATTTCTTAATATAATGTTCATTATAGAATAAACAACAACTCCTAATAATATTACTATAAATACTTTTAATATAAAAAATACCCTAGAATCAGCATTACTAGATAACAAATAATATTTCATTCCATAGACAGAAGCCGCCATAAATAAACTAGCAGCCAATGTCTTTACAACCTCAATTTTTTTATTTATTATCGATTTCACTGCCATTCTCTTTATAAGCAATACATATAGTATACAAAAAGATACAATATTTGCAACAACACTTGATATAGATATTCCTATAATATCGAATTTAAATATATAAACACATAAATAATTACTAACAGCATTAATAATAAATGTAAAAAATGCTACATATACAGGAGTTTTCATATCTTTCATAGCATAAAATGACTGTACAAGTATTCTATAGCTTGCCACAAAGAATAATGATATAGATAAATATCTTAAAGCACTAGATACTAAATATGTAGATTTTGAAGAAAAAGCACCGTACTCAAATATCATTCTTACAATTTCTCTGCCAAGTACCACAAATCCAAAAGTAGCTGGAATTGTAACTAAAGCAACAAGCCTTAAAGAATATCCTAAATTTTCAACAGCTTCATCTTTTTTGTTATCAGCTATTAATTTACTTAAAGTAGGAAGCATAACAGTTGCCACACTTACAGCAAAGACACCCAAAACAAATTCATGTATTCTAGTAGCAAAAGTAACAGCTGAAACCCTGCCCTCTCCTATAGCTCCAGCAAATGCAGTAGAAACAAGCAAATTTATCTGATATATACTAGCACCGAAAATACCCGGAGCAAATAATTTTATCATCTTTATAACATAAGGTTCTTTAAAATGAAAATAAGGCTTGAAACTAAAACCCTGTTTATGTACAAAAGGCATTTGATAGGCAAATTGTACAAACCCTCCAAGCAGTACAGCAAATGCGAATACATAAGCCATATTATTAAAAAAATTAGGAAGAAAAAATTTAAAGAACAAAGCCATAGATATAATTACAGTATTTAAAAGTATAGGGCTTGCAGCTGATATTGAATAATAGCCCCTTATATTAAGTACACCCTGCATTAAAGCTGCCAAAGATATAAATAAAAGATAAGGAAACATTATTCTTGACAAATCCGATGCCAGATTAAGAGCTTCTATATTATTATGTGCTGATTTATAAAGTATTCTCACAAGCAAAGGAGATATTATTATTCCAATAGCTACAACTACTATAAGTATTAATCCCAATAATGTAAAAACAGCCCTAAAAAATTTCTTTGACTCTTCAATGCCTTTTTCTTTTTCAAGCTCTGTAAATACAGGTATAAAGCTTGCAACCATATTACCTTCAGCAAATAATCGCCTCAATAAATTTGGAAGTATGAATCCTATTGCAAAAGCATCTGCTATGAATGTAGTACCAAGCAAAGCAGCCTGTATTTGATCCCTTACAAGCCCAAATACTCTGCTTACTGTAGTTACTAATGACATTTTTAATGATGATTTAGCTATCTTTTCTTTACTTACTGTTTTATTCTCTGACATATTGCCTCTATTATAAATAAACTGCTAATAGTTTTTATTTTAAATATTATTAATTATAACAGTATATCAAACATATAATAAAAAGCGAATTTATACTAAAAATTTTTAAGTTTGTCAACCGATGCTCTTTATGTAAATTTTATCTACTTTTTTTGACGCACACGCTCTGCGGGCTTCGCCAAAGTAGCAAAAAACGCATATACTATAACTTAATATTTTAAGAATATGTATAAAACTTGGTATAACCATAATGTCAGATTAAAAATGCGGTCTTTCGCGAAGCGTATCCAACCTGTTGAGGATATAGGTTCTTGCCTGCCGAAGGCACGCACAGCGAGGTGGTCTTCACCTATACCAATACTGAAAGGTACCTCCCTACGGCACGCAAAGCGTCGGTAAAAGAACTGTGGTGCTGCAAGCTGTGTACTTATTAAGGGCAAAGCCCTGCATATAGTTAAATTTAAAAAAATTATTTTTGACAAAATATATTTGTTTCAGTATATATTAGTATAAATTAAAATTCTTTTCATCTCTATATTCTTCTAGTTCTTTTTTATAATCAAAATTTTCAGGTAATCTTCCTTGATATTTCTTTAAATTTTCTAAAGCCTGTTTTTTATCATTTATTATTTTTTCATTTGAATCATTATTTATAAAATCTATTACTGATAAAAGTTTATCTTCTGGTAATTCTTTAATTAAATTTAATGTTTTTTCTCTTAACTCTGTCACCTAAATATCCTCTTAAATTATTATATATTAAATCTATAATAATTACATATCAAAATTTATTTTATTAAATTATTTTTTTAGATTTATAATAAATATTTACAATATTTTTATAATATAGCTTTCCCATACGAAACAAATATAGTAGAAAAATAAAGCCTAATCAAAAAGCAATAAAAAATTAATATAGTTTAATTAACATAATATTTTTTATTAATATATGCCTGTACTTGTGTTATTTTTACATATAAAGAAAATCAATAATTCAAACAAAACAAAAACTATAAATTAATCATATACTAAGATTTTAAATTTTGTTCTCACTCCCCACCCTCTATATTTATTAATTAATTTTGAATTTATAATTTTCTTTATCTTTATTGCTTTAACATGAATGATAACACCCACCCTAGTATTATTTAGGTTAAAAATGGTATTAACGCACGTTAAATAATTATAAAAATAAAGTATGCTAAGAATAAAGCAATTTCAATTATTCAAAAAATCAACTTACCGTGCGTAATTATCAAAATATTATGATAACTAATAATTGAAATTTTATTATTTTAATGTAATATTAAAAAATTCATAGTTTATTTTTTATAAAAGAGGAATATATGCAAAATAATATTGATAAGGTTTTAATACTAGATTTCGGCTCACAATTTACACAGCTTATTACAAGAAGAATAAGAGAATTGAATGTGTATTCAGAAATTCACCCATTTCATGTTTCAATAGATTTTATAAAGGAATTTAATCCTAAGGCAATAATACTTTCAGGAGGTCCTTCAAGTGTATACGAAGAAGATGCACCAAAAGTAGATAAAGAGTTATTTAATTTAGGAGTGCCTATACTTGGAATATGTTATGGTATGCAGATAATAGTTTATTCTATGGGCGGAAAAGTTGAAAGTGCTGACAAAAGAGAGTACGGAAAAGCTGAAATTGAAATAACTAATCATGAAAGCATATTTAAATCATTCGGTAAAAGTAATATTGTGTGGATGAGTCATGGCGACAGTATTAAATCTATACCTGAAGGTTTTGAACTTATAGCAAAAACTCCAAATACTGAACTCGCTGCTATAGAAAATAAACAAAAAAATATTTATGCTATACAGTTTCACCCTGAAGTAGTTCATACAGAAAATGGTATAAAAATAATAGAAAATTTCTTATTTAATATTTGTAAATGCGAAAGAAATTGGAATATGGGCTCTTTTATAGAATATGAAATAAAAAGAATAAGAGAAACTGTAGGCGATAAAAATGTAATATTAGGGCTTTCTGGAGGAGTTGATTCTTCTGTAGCGGCTGTATTAATAGAAAAAGCTATAGGAAAGCAATTAAAATGTATATTCGTTAATAATGGACTTCTTAGAAAAGATGAAGATAAAAAGGTTGTTGAAGTATTTAGAGATAATTTCAATATTGATTTGATTTATGTTGATGCTTCAAAGAGATTTTTAGATAAATTAGCTGGTGTTACAGATCCGGAACAAAAGAGAAAAATAATAGGACATGAATTTGTAAGCGTATTTAATGACGAAGCTAAAAAGATAGAAAATGTTGGATTTTTAGCACAAGGTACGCTTTATCCTGATGTTATAGAAAGTGTATCTTTAAGAGGAAGTTCTGCTGTTATAAAAAGTCATCATAATGTTGGCGGACTACCAAAGGACATGAAATTTGAACTTTTAGAGCCTTTCAGAGAATTATTCAAAGATGAAGTTAGAGAAATAGGTTTAGAATTAAAATTACCTGAAGATATAGTATACAGACAGCCTTTCCCTGGTCCTGGTTTGGCGGTTAGAATATTAGGCGATATCACAGAAGAGAGAGTTAAAATACTTCAAGAAGCTGATGATATAGTTGTAACCGAAATAAAAAAGGCAGGACTTTACAGAAAATTATGGCAGTCTTTTGCTATACTTCTTCCTGTAAAAAGTGTCGGCGTTATGGGTGATGGCAGAACCTATGAGCAGGTTTGTGCTGTAAGGGCTGTTGAAAGTGTTGATGCTATGACTGCTGATTGGGCTAAAATTGATTATAATGTTTTAGGTATAATATCAAACAGAATAATAAATGAAGTTAAAGGTATTAACCGCGTTGTTTATGATATATCTTCAAAACCGCCTGCTACTATAGAATGGGAATAATTTTTATAATAGCGGGAAATACATGAATACTAAAGTTAAATCAGTCAAAAATAAAACTATTGATTTTGATATAAATACAGAAGAAGGTAAATCATATCTAAACAAATGTATTATAGACAATGAAAATATAATAGAATACAAAAAAGAAAATATTATAAATAAAACTATAAACGGCAATACTTTTGATGTTTTAAAAAAAATAGAAAAAAATATAGCTGATTTAATGATAGTTGATCCGCCTTATAATATATCCAAAAATTATCATGGTTTTAAATTCAAAGATATAGATAATTTAAGCTATGAAAAATATACTCATCTATGGGTAGAAGACATTATTCCAATATTAAAAGAAAATGCCACTATATATGTATGCTGTGATTGGAAGTCTAGTCTTGTAATAGGGAATGTTTTAGAAAAATATTTCAACATACAAAACAGAATCACTTGGCAGAGAGAGAAAGGCAGAGGGGCTAAAAATAATTGGAAGAATGGAATGGAAGATATATGGTTTGCTACCCTATCAAATAAATATACTTTCAATGTAGATGATGTAAAAATAAGAAGAAAGGTAATAGCTCCATATAGAATAGAAGGAAAGCCTAAAGATTGGACGGAAACAGAAGACGGCAATTTCAGAGATACCTGTCCGTCTAATTTTTGGGACGATATATCTGTGCCTTATTGGTCTATGTCAGAAAACACTGCTCACCCTACTCAGAAGCCTGAAAAGTTAATAGCGAAATTGATATTAGCAAGTTCAAATGCCGATGATTTTATATTTGATCCTTTTTTGGGAAGCGGCACTACTTCAGTGGTAGCGAAGAAACTAGGAAGAAATTATTCAGGTATAGAACAGCATAAAACATATTGTGCTTGGGCTGAAAAAAGAATCGAAAATGCTGAAAGCAACAAAGAAATACAAGGCTACACAGGTAATGTATTTTGGGAGCGAAACACTATATCAATACAGAAGAAAATAAAAAACGTTAATCAATAATTATTATTCATAAATAAAAAAATGGAGCTGCCTCCCACGAACAACCCCATTACTTTTAATAATCGAACAAAAAACTACTTTTTTATTAAAGTATTAAATTAAAGAACCGATAATATAAATGCGACAAGGGGGAAATTATCCTTGCACATTTAAAGCACCCCCCGTGATTTTCGGCTCTACTTCAACAGTAGCTGTTTTGTCAGAGAAATTATTTCTGACAGTGACATTTACCCCGCCTATTGACGTAGTATACGTATTGGTTGTATCAGTCGTCGTAATAGCTGTAACCATATTTGTAAACTCCTTTTAAAATATAGCTTTGTCCTTTAGATATTATACTATATAATAAAAAATTCACAAATAGAAAATTATCTTTTTTTGAGTAATTTTACAATCAATTTTTATAAAACTGTTTAGATAATTTGATATCATCATCAGATAATTTAAAAGTCTTATCTTTCATTTCAGAAAAAGGTACATAAAACATATTTTTATCAAGCAGTTCTAATAAAATTTCTTTTTTCTTTCCAATTTTAAAGATAAAAATTCTTCATCATCTTCAAAACTTTTATTTTCAAAATAATCTATTTGAAGCCTATGATTAATTAAAGATTTATTTTTCATATCTTCAAATATTTCTTTTAACTCTTTATCATCTTTTATTTTTTCAATTTTTTTAGCCCAATCAGCATTATATGAAGCAATATCAAAAGTAATAAATTCTCCTCCGCCCTGCCAATTAACATTTTTAGAAATACCTGAATTCTCACCTTCAATAACTTTTTTAAGCCTTTCAACACAAATATCAAAATGCTCTTGTATCTGCTCAACTCCTATATATCGCCTATTCATTTTATGAGCAACGGCTAAAGTAGTACCAGACCCAGCAAAGAAATCAAGAACAATATCATTTTCGTTAGTAGAAATTTCAATAACTCTTTTTAATAAAATTTCTGGTTTTGGATATCCAAATATTTTATTATTAAATAGATCATAATGCTCCTTTGTACCTATTTCATTATTAAAACCATCTATTAAAAGTGTACTATATGGATTTTGTCTTACTATATTTTTTAAATCATTATCTACAAATTGATATTGTTTAAAATAAACAGACCATATTCCATTATTATTTTTTTGAAAACTATAAAATTATTCTCTATACCCCAATCCAATTTATCTTTGCTCCATCTCCAACACCAACCATTATATTCTTTTACTCCACCAGCATATATTAAAGTTCCATCTGGTGCTTTAATTGGATAATCTAAAGAATCAGAATATCTTATACTTCCTCTATCTAATTTATTTAATTTATATTTACCTCTTGTATATACAAATTCATCTTCATATATATATGAATCCATATTATCTGCAATTTCTTTATTTATTAAAATATAGTCAATATTTTTAGAATATAATAATAAATAATCATGTTGTTTAGCAATATATTTAGCATCAATTCTAGCAGCTTGACCTGTTTTTCTAATAAAATTAGATATAAAATTATCTCTTCCGAAAATTTCGTCCATTAAAACTTTTAGGTATGCCTGCTCGTTATCATCGCATTGTACAAAGATTGCTCCGTCATCAGACAATAATTCTCTGGCTAATTGCAGTCTGTCTTTCATAAATACAAGCCAAGCACTATGATTAAAATTATCATTATAAGAAAATGTATCGCTTCCAGTATTGTATGGAGGGTCTATATATATTAATTTTATTTTACCAGCAAATTTTGCTTTCAAACTGCATAAAGCTGCAAAGTTATTACCATTAATAATTAAATTTTCATTACCTTTTATAGCTTCAGGTGTTTCCTCTTTTAATTTTTCATTTTCAAAACTATATTTTTTAAAATTTTTAAATGCTTTAGGGCTTTTTAATTTATGTATATCATCTTTGAAAAGAATATTATTTATCATCGTTTCTTTTCTGTTTGTTCTTTTTGCCTCTGTTTTTGTCATTCCTCCGTCAAGAGTGCAGTCTTTATAAGGATAACTTAATACCACATAATCTTCATTCATTATTTTGACAATACTTTTATCAGTTATCAAACCTATTTTATTTCCGTATTTTGTAAAACTATTTCCTAAAAATCTTGCATCATTTATACACATTCTGAAATCTTCTGATTTGAAAATAGTTACATCATCTATTTTTTCTAAAAAATAATATTGGCATCTTTTATCATTAAGCAGAAATTTTATTAATTCTGAATTATAAAGTCTTGCATCTTCAGCTATTTTTGATATTAACAAATCCCCATCTTTTCCTATATAGTTATTATTTTTCTTAAATAACTTTTTTAAATAATTATGTATATATTCCATTTAATTATCCTTTAAACTCATTTTTCAATTCATCATTCCATTTTTGAATATCCATTTGATCAGTAAAAAATCTCATACCGAATAAAATATATTTATCTGTATCAAGCTCAAAAATATCTTTATTTAAAGTACTATCATTTTTTATAGATAGTAAAAAATCTTGTTTTGCTTTTTCTTTTGGAGAATCTCCTAAACCTTTTCCTTTAGGTTCTAAAAATACTTGATAATGAATCTGTTCTTTTTTATATTCGCATATTAAAATAAAATCAGGGTAAAAAGCTGTTCCATTATCAAAATTATATATAGCTAAATCTTGGTCATTTCTAAATAAATATATATTGCTATAGCCTTTTTCTTTTAAATATTCTATAACATCATTTATATGTTTTTTAGAAAAAGATATTTCTAAATCGCTATCAGCATATAAAAAATTTTGTGCATAATAGTCTATTTTTTCCATATCATCACATAATTTTTCATTGTATATTTTTTTCTTTTTATCTCTAAATACATCTTTTATTAATTGTGGGTAAAAATCTTTTGTTCCTATATATTCACTATAATTTTCATCAATTATTTTAATTAATTTAGGATAAAAATTTGTTGTAAGAAAATTAATATATTCATAATTTAGATTTACATATTTATCATTTAAATTGAAAAAAAGAAATTTTACATCATTTAAATAGTCAAATAGTTCTCCTATATTTTTTAAATCTTGGAATTTAGGTTTAAGTTTATCAAATCCGTAATTCATTTTATACCAAGCATTAATTTTTATATAATCTTTAATATCTCCAAAACTTATATGTTTAGGTTTTCCCAAAGATTCTATTTTAAGATTTTGAAGTTTTTCACTTTCTGTTAAATTTTTTTCTTCTTCAATGCTAATAGCATGTTCTATTTTTCTTATACCTGTTCTGCAATTATATTCTAATGTAATATTTCTAAAATAAGATTTAATATCTTCAAAAGATTTTTTATTTCCTACTAATGTTTTATCTTCTTTATAAAATCTAGCTTTTTCTTCTTTTCTATTAGAAAATATAAAATTTGTATCAGCGTATTTTTTTACATTTTCTTTTAGTTTAAAATCTTCTTCTCTGCAATATACATCATCTAAAAGTCCATGCTCTCTTAATACAGTTCTCAATTCTGATATGTATCTGCTATCTTTTATACTATGATAATATAATGTTTCTAATATTCTTTTATCATTATCCAAATCTTTATCATATTTTCTTTTATATATTTCATCATCATTATAATAATCTAATTTTAAAGGATAATATCTTGCTCCTCTTCCTATTAATTGAGCCTCGCTTATTGTAGTTTTTCCAGCTTTTTTATTTTTTGTATCTGCATCTCTTTTTTCATATAATCTAACTATATCAAATAAATTTAAAACGTCCCAACCTTCATTTAATTTATTAACACTAAAAATAACTCTTATAGGATTGTCTTTATTCTCAAGTGTATTTAACAATTTATTTTGTTTTGACATTTCCTTACTATCTTTATCATTTTTTCTTCTGATGATTTAGTTTTTTCATTAGTTATTAATTGATATTCTTTTTTAAAAGCTTCTTTTATTCTGCTTATAAAAATATCAAAATCTTTATATTTATTTTTAAAATATCCTATAGCTTTATATATGATGTCTTTTTTATCATTTTCTTTAAGATTAGATTTGTATAATTTATCAATATCTTTTTCTTTTAAATTATCTATTAAATCATTAAATATTTCCTGATTTGCTTGAGATTCTTTTATAAGTTTATGTGCTTTAAATAAAATTATTGGTTTTAACTCTATACCATTATTTGAAGCAATTTCTCTCCTGTATTCGCTAAGTATAACAGCACCAAGCATTAAGTATTTTTTATCAACATCATTTTGTATTATATCAATTTCTTTAGAATATAAATCTTGTCTAAATTTTAATAAATCATATTTAAATATTGTTTTATCCAAATATTTATCAACTATAGATTTGTTTTCATAATCTATAGTAGCTGTAAATTCAAATAAAAAATTTTCTTTGTTAGATTGAAATATAGTTTGTACAGTACTTTCCCAATTATCATTTTTTACTGTTTCTTTTTCATTTGATTTTTCTTCTTCAAAAAATCCTTTTTGAACAATTTTATTTTTAGAAGTTTCTGCATTAAAATGATGTGCTTCGTCTGCTAATATAACAATTTTTTTATCCTGTAAGTTTGTTATATCAAAAGCATTTTCTTTATTTTCTTTTAATAAATTATGTAAATATTGTATAGAAGTTACAAATATATTTATATTATAATCATCTGAATAATCAAAATTATTAACTTCTTTTATTTCAACATTTTTATTATTGATTATAATTTCATTATTAAAAAGATATTTATTACTTGATATATTAAAAAAATTTTCTCTCGTTTTATCTATGATATTTACAGAATTTACAAAAAATAAAAAATTTCTATATCCTTTTTCATATAAGTAAAGTATCAAAGAAGCCATTATTAATGTTTTTCCGCTTCCTGTAGCCATATTAAACATTAAATGATTATTTTTATTATTATTATCATATTCATTTAAATATGCTATAAAATACTGTAAACAGTTTACTTGATATGGTCTTAAAGTATTTTTTATATTTTTAGTAATAGAAATAGGTATTTCAATTTTCTCAATACTTCTTTTCCCTATTTCAACTTCTATAGAATTTTGCAACATTTTAGATAACATTCAAATACCTTTATTAATAAAGTATTTTTATATATCGTAAAGTTTACATAACATATTTAGAACTTTAATTTTTACTTCTTAGGCAAATGCTTTATAATCTGACCTTCAAGCTGTATTGATTTCTGCTTGGCATCATAGCCCAAAATCTTACCATACACTTCTATATAGTTTTTAGGCTCTAATGTTACAGTAACATTCACTATTAAATCAGCAACGCCTGCAATGTTCTTGTCGGCTGTATCATAAATCAAAAGTCTTGCTTTTTTCTTTGGTATGCCGTCTATATTGGTTTGACTTACAGTATTTACATCAGCTTTCCATTTCACATAACCGCCATTGTATAAGTCATAATTTTCAACTACTGTAAGATAGTTAGGACTCTCTCTAAAAATATTATAATCCGGTGCTATTACAAATTCTTTAAGCACTCTGAATCTCTCTTTTAAATATTCGTTTATGTCGCTTTTCAATGCACCATTAATTATCATAACAGCTTCATTAACAGAGGCACTTCTCATATTGTTTTTAGCCTTGTCAAACATCTCAGCTACTTCACGCGGTGAGTATGTAGGACTCTTCGCACTCTCTGGAATCTTGCCGTCTTCTAACCCCTCAAATAAGTAAACATTCTCAAGCTTTTCTCTTAATTCTTTTTGCTCTTTATCAAGAAGTACATATCTTATTTTAGGGTAAACTCTGTCTATTGTTATGTATGATAAAAATGTGAGTATGAATGCTATAGGTATTAGAACTATAAATCTTGACATTGATAATTTTTTCTTGCCAAGTAAATACGCTCTAGGATTTATCTCATCGCCTCTTGCATTGTTGGTTAAAAATCTTATTCTCTCTATATTGTCTCTTGCAATTTTATTTTCAGGCTCTAAATCTAATATTCTGAAATACTCTCTCAAAGCATTTTCTCTGTGTCCATTGTGTAAACTTACATAGGCCTTGGCAAGCATAGCATTAAAACAAAAACTATCCTCTCTAAGTGCCTTTCTTGAAAGTTCCTCAGCACCATAGAAATCTTTTAAAAATATATCAGCAAAAGAAAACATAGCAAGAGCTTCCGCATCATGCAATATTTTACTTTTATTACTAAGAAGAAAATCTTTTGCTTTTTTATATTTCTTTTTCTTTATGAGAGTATATGCTTTGTCAGCTATTTTGCTTTTCATATTATGTATTATAATCCTAATGTTAAAGTGTTAACATAATTATCGATATTATGATAACTTTTATTAGCATTTTTTTATTATGTAAACTTTTTTCCTCTAATTTACACTTTATAGTACTAAAAACTTTATTTTTTTATTGACAAAAACACAATATAATATATTTTATTGCAAAATTAATTGCGGGATACAATTATGAGATTTTTAGGTCACTTTATAAGACTAATCATAATTTTAATGATTTCTATAATAATATTTTCATGCAATAAGAATGAAAGCGAATCACAAAATTCATCATTGGTTATATACTCACCATCATCAAGAGATTTTATTGATCCACTAATAGAAGATTTCAAAAGTAAGAATCCAAATATAAATGTAGAAGTAATAATAGCAGGTACAGGTGAATTAATAAAAAGAATAGAAACAGAAAAAAATGATCCATTATGCGATGTTTTAATGGCAGCCAATATTAATTTGGTAAAGAATAATCAGGATTTGTTTGAAAATTACACAACAACAAATGAAAATGAAATATTAGACAGCTATAAAAATGTAGAAGGCACAATGACTAGATTTATGATTAGCCCAAGCGTATTAATAGTCAATACTAATCTTGTAGGCAATATAAATATAGAAGGCTACTCTGATTTAACTAATGAACAATTAAAAGGAAAAATAGCATTTAATGATCCATCCACATCTTCATCATCTTTTAAGCATTTAGTTACTATATTGTATACAATGGGAAAAGATGATATCAATAAAGGTTGGGAATATATTGATAAATTATGCGATAATTTAGACGGAAAATTACTAACAGGTTCATCTGCAGTATATAAAGGTGTAGCTGATAATGAATATACTGTTGGACTTACATTTGAGAATGCCGCTGCAAATTATGCTGCTTCAGGTTCTCCTGTAAAATTAGTATATATGAAAGAAGGAGTTATAATGGAGCCTGCAGGAATATATATAATAAAAAATGCTAAAAATATGGAAAATGCTAAAAAGTTTTTGGATTATATGACTAGCTTTGATACTCAAAAGAAAATGAATGATGAACTTAATGCAAGAGCTGTAAGAAAAGATTTAGGAGCTTCCCCTATACTAGTTGATATAAAAAATATAAATGCTATCACTTCAAATGAAGAATTAGAATATATAGATAACTTTGTAAAAGAAAATCAAGAAACTTGGCTTGAAAAATTTAAAAATATAATTACAGATAAATTATAAAAAAGGAAAAATTATGAAAAAAATTATTATTTCATTTTTAATATTATCTGCACTTTTAATTTTTTCATGTTCAAAAGAAGAAAATACAAATAATAAACTTGTAATATATACACCAGCATCAAGAACTTTATTAGATCCATTAATTGAGGATTTTAAACAAAAAAATCCAGATATAGATAATATAGAAATCATTATGGCTGGAAGCGGAGAACTTATAAAAAGAATAGAAGCAGAAAAAGATAATACATTATGCGATGTTCTTATGACAGTTAATGTTGATTTTATGAAAGAAAATACCAATTTATTTACAAATTATATATCAACAAATGAAGAATATATACATGATGATTTTAAAAATATTGAAGGTTCTATAACTAGATTTATGCTTAGTCCGAGTGTATTAATAGTTAATACTAATCTTATAGGTAATATAAATATAGAAGGATATACAGATTTAACTAATGAACAATTAAAAGGAAAAATAGCATTCAATGATGCTTCCAGCTCATCATCTGCATTCGAGCATTTAGTGAATATGCTTTATACTATGGGAGAAGGAAATATAGAAAATGGATGGGAATATATAGAAAAATTATACTCAAATTTGGACAACAAAATTTTAGATAGTTCTTCTGCTGTATATAAAGGCGTTACTGACGGAGAATATTCTGTCGGATTAACTTATGAAAATGCTGCTGCTGATTATGTATCTTCAGGTGCTCCTGTACAAATAGTATATATGAAAGAAGGTGTAATAATGAAAGCTAATGGAGCTTGTATAGTAAAAAATGCTAAAAACATAGAAAATGCTAAAAAATTTATAGATTATATTACAAGTTTTGAAGCACAGAAAAAAATGAATGATGAATTAAATGCAAGGGCAATTAGGAAAGATTTACCTAAATCTAATGTTTTAATAGACATTAATGAAATAAATACAATAACAGATAGCAATGAATTAGAGAAAATATCAAAAGAATCTTCAAATAATAAAGAAATTTGGTTAGAAAAATTAAAAGATATTATAATATCTAAACAATAAAAATAAAAACGAGGATAAAAATATGAAAAATATCATTAAATTATTTTTAGTATCTTTATTGATAGTGATATCAATTCTTTCATGCTCTAGCAAAAAAGAAGAAAAAGTTAATAGTCTAGTAATATACACGCCAGCAACTAGATTCTTTATTGATAGGCTTGTAGAAGAGTTCAACAAAAAAAATCCTGATATAAATGTAGAAATAATAATAGCTGGTACCGCTGAAATAATAAAAAGAATAGAAGCTGAAAAAAATGATCCTTTAGGCGATATATTTTTTGCTGCTAATGAAAATATACTAAAATATAATTCAGAGCTTTTTCAAGAATACGTTACAACAAATTATGATAATATATACGAAGATTACAGAAGTAAAGAAAAATACATAACAGGCTTTATGCTTAGCCCAAGCGTATTGATAATAAATACAAATTTAATAAAAGATATAAAAGTAGAAGGATATGCTGATTTGCTTAATCCTGCTTTAAAAGGACAAATAGCTTTTAATGACCCTACTACTTCATCATCATCTTTTGAACAATTAGTTAATATGCTTTATGCTATGGGTAACGGTAACCCTGAAAACGGCTGGAATTATGTAGAAAAATTGTATGCTAATTTAGACGGCAAACTTTTAAGTAGTTCTTCTGCTGTATATAAAGGCGTAGCTGATAATGAATATGCTGTGGGACTTACATTTGAAAGTGCCGCTGCAAACTATATACATACTGGCTCTCCTATAGATGTTATATATATGAAAGAAGGCGTACTAACTAAAGCACATTCTATGGCTATAATAAAAGATGCCAAAAACTTAGAAAATGCTAAAAAGTTTGTAGATTTTGTAACAAGCTATGATGCACAAAAAATTATCAATGATGAGTTATTCACAAGAGCTATAATAAAAAATTTAGATGGTTCTCAAATACTTATGCCTCTTGAAAATATTAATGATATAAAAGAAGATGAAGAAATGGTTGATAAAAATAAAGAAGCTTGGCTTGAAAAATTTAAAAATATAGTTACAGCAGGCATTTAAAAAGTATTTATATATTTTCTTACTAAAGTCATACTGATAAAAATATATTATCAGCATTGAAAAGAGAAAATAATTATGAAAGATAAAATAATAACTATATTAAAAAAATGGACTTTTGGACATATGTTACTATAATAATAACATTTGTTTTTGCTTTATTTTTAGTTTATCCATTGTTCTCATTATTTTTAAGTAGTTTTAAAGATATAAAAACAGATGCTTGGACATTAAATAATTTTATAAGATTCTTCACCAAAAAATATTATTACAGCACTTTAATAAATAGTTTTGTAGTAACTACTTCTGTAACTATACTTGCTGTATTAATAGGTACGCCTTTAGCATATTGCATGAAAATGTATAATCTTAAAGGCAAAAGAATCATAGAAATTTTAATAATTATATCTATGATGTCTCCTGCATTCATAGGTGCTTATTCATGGATACTGCTTCTTGGAAGAAACGGAGTTATTACCAGATTTTTTTCATATATAGGTATCAATATACCAACTATATATGGTTTTGATGGTATACTTTTAGTTTTTTCTTTGAAGCTATATCCATTTATATTTATGTATGTTTATGGAGCTTTAGGAAAAATTGATAATATATTTTTAGAGGCTTCTGAAAATCTAGGTGCTTCTAGTTTTATGAGAAATATGACTGTAACTATACCATTAATAAAGCCAACTATAGTTTCAGCAGGACTCATTGTGTTTATGAATGCATTGGCAGATTTCGGTACTCCTATGCTTATAGGCGAAGGATATAGAACTATGCCTACTATGATATATTCAGAGTTCATAAGCGAAGTAGGAAGCAATGCAAACTTTTCTGCTTCAATGTCCGTTATAATGGTTATAATTACAACTATAATGTTCATTTCACAAAAATATATTGTAAATAAAAGATCCTATGCTATGAATGCTATGAACACTATAAAATCAAAAGATATAAAAGGTATAAAATCTATATTGATTCATAGTATAATATATATTTTAGTTTTGATTTCTATACTTCCTCAAATTACAGTTATATATACTTCATTTTTAAAGACAAATAGATCAGTTTTTACTAGTCAATTTTCTTTTGAAAGCTATGAAACAATATTCCGCTCCCTAGCCTCTTCAATAAAAAACACATATATATACGGAATAATCACAATAGCAATAATAATAATCGTAGGAATGCTCACTGCATATATAACAATAAGAAGAAAAAATATATTAACTAGTATAATAGATATAGTATCAATGTTTCCATATATAATACCGGGTTCTGTACTTGGAATAACTTTTTTAACAGCATTCAATAAACCTCCTATAATATTGACAGGAAGTTCCATAATCATTATTATATCATTAGTGATAAGAAGACTTCCTTATACTCTAAGATCAAGCTCAGCTATACTCTATCAAATAGATAAGAATGTAGATGAGGCCTCTATAAGTCTTGGTGCTTCAGAAATAAAAACATTTTTTTATATAACAGCCAAATTAATGCTTTCAGGCGTATTATCAGGGGCTATATTAAGCTGGATAACTGTTATTAACGAATTAAGCTCAT
The DNA here is from genome assembly GCF_000223215.1 of Brachyspira intermedia PWS/A. Taxonomy (NCBI): domain Bacteria; kingdom Pseudomonadati; phylum Spirochaetota; class Spirochaetia; order Brachyspirales; family Brachyspiraceae; genus Brachyspira; species Brachyspira intermedia. The sequence goes on along the minus strand of NC_017243.1, from coordinate 889,434 downwards.
CTGTTATACTTTATACGACAAAATCAAGAACTATGTCTGTGGCTATTTATCAGGAAGTTATAAGGGCTAGTTATGGAACAGCTGCGGCCCTTTCTACAATACTTACTTTAACTACTATCATATCGCTTATTATATTCTTTAAGATAAGCAATAAGAAAGAAATAACTCTATAATTATATAACATGCTATAATAACTATATAACATGCTATTTGTTTGTATTATATGTAAAATAAAAATGAATATTTTTAAAATTTATATTATTTATTTTTTAATATTTTAAAAATTTATATTGACAAAAACTATATATAGTATACTATACATTATAGATTGTTTTTATTTTTTATCATATGTTTTCTTAAAAAGCCTACCATAATAAACCCCATTTATTATATGGTAGGTATTTTTATTGCTCCTTTATTTATCACTTATTAATGCTAAGCAAAAACTCCCTAGCAACAAATACACTAAACACTATAAGTATAGCAGCACTTATTCCAGCACTTATATATGGATTGATTCCGAATAATAATGATATTATGGCTGTTGTAACTATTGAAAGCACTATAATGATTAATTCAAATACGATAAGAAGAACTATACTCTTTTTATTTATATGTTTCTTTTCCACAGGTTTCTTGTATGGTATTGGTTTTCTCATAAATTACCTTCCGTTTATTTATTTTTAATATTTTGTATCTATATCTAAAGAAGCTCTGGATATCCAAATTTCATCTTTTCCATTTACTTCAACTTTTAAATATCCTTCTTCTGTTATCCCTTTTACATCAGCATATATTTCAGCATTATCTTTTATAGCCTTTATAGTTTTACCTATCATTTTGCTATACTCTTTGAAATATTCTGATAATTCTTTACTTCCTGTATAAACATCTTCAAAATAATGAATTAAATCTTTATAAAAATCACTTAATTCTATTTTTTTGCCTGTTTCAATATAAAGTGAAGTAGCTTTATTTCTTATACTCAAATCAAAATCTTCACTGCTTTGATATAAATTAACTCCTGTTCCTATAACGCATGCATTTATATCTTCAATAGGCGTAACTTGTATAAGAGTTCCTGATATTTTTTTACTTCCCACCAAAACATCATTAGGCCATTTAACATGGGCATCAACATTATATTTTTCTCTCAAACATTTACTTAATGCTATACCGGGTAGGAAACTTAAAGCCTCTTTCTTATATGGCGAATAAACTAAAACGCTAAACCATAATCCTAAATTATTATTAGATTCCCATTTATTGCCATAGCTGCCTTTTCCAGATGTCTGCACCAAAGCTATATATACAGTACCCTCTTCTAATTTTACCCCACTATTCAAATCTTCTATCATTTTTTTATTTGTACTTTCTAATGATTCAAATAATAAAGTATTTTGTCCGTATATCTTAGTATTTAATTTTTCTGTAAATATGTTAACTTTCATCTTTTTATTATATAATTAAATAATCATTATATCAATATTATGATAACTATATTTTAATATTTATTTATTGACTTTTACAGCATATTAAAGTAGTATATTACGCAATAATTCTACAAATAGTTATTAATCAATTAAAAAAGAGGTTATAAAATGAAAAAAATACTAATATTAATGATGATTATCTCTTCAATGATCTTTGTATCATGCAGTAATTCATCAAAAACATCTGACACTGAAAACAAAAAAATATATGTCGGAATAGATGTTGATTTTCCGCCTTTCGGATATTTGGACAGCGATGGAAAAATAGGCGGTTTTGATTATGATATAATGAGTGAAGTTGCTAAATTATCAGGTTTGAATGTAGAGTTTACTCATATGCAGTTTAACGGACTTTTGCCTGCACTTCAAGCTAAAAAATTAGATGCTATAATAGCAAGTATGACTGTTACAGAAGAAAGAAAACAGTTCGTTAATTTCTCAGAGCCTTATTATGTATCAAGTCAGGTTATGCTAGTTCATAAAGATGATGATTCAATAAAAACATTCGATGATTTAGTAGGAAAAAATATCGGCGTTGTTATAGGTACAACAGGAGACACTATAATGAGTGAAAAAGAAGGCGTAAATAATGAAAAATTTGATACAGGTGCTGCTGCTGTACTTGCATTGAAAGAAAAGAAAATATCAGCTGTTGTATTTGATAAAGAACCTTGTAAAAGTTTTGCTAAATACAATGATGATATAAAATTAATAGAAAGCGATGCTGTAGAAGAAAATTATGCCATTGCTTTAAGAAAAGAAGATACTGCACTTTTAGAAAAAATAAATGCTGGACTTTCTCAAATAATGACAAATGGTACTTATGAAAAATTAATAGAAAAGAATTTCCAATAATTAGAAATAATATATATAATTAATAAATATTTTATCTATGTAAATTAATTTAATTAATTTGCATAGATATTTTTTATTATAATTTTTTTTGATTATAATTTTTATTAGGACTTTTATATTATGACAATATATGAAACAAAAAATAGAGATGATGAATTAATAGATAAACTTTATATAATATGGGAAAAATCTGTGAGAGCAACTCATTTATTTCTTAAAGAAGATGATATTATAAATATATCCAAATACGTTAAAAAATATTTAATAGAGATAAAGCATTTAATAATTGCAGAGATGGAAAATAATATTGTTGGTTTTATGGGAATAGAAAATAAAAAATTAGAAATGCTTTTTCTAGATCCTGAAGTTATAGGAAATGGCATAGGCAGAAAATTAATACAATATGCTGCTTACAATTATAATATCGAAGAAGTATCAGTCAATGAACAAAATACAAATGCGTACAATTTTTATAAGCATATAGGTTTTGAAGATTATAAAAGAGATGAATATGATGAACTAGGAAACAATTTTCCTATTATTTATATGAAATTAAAAAATCTATAATAAAATAAAAACTCCCCAGTATTCTAAAAATATCGGGGAGTTTTATGCATCACAGCAAAATATTTTTTACTGTAATGTTACAACATAATTCCATTGAGGAACAGGATATCTTCCTGTTTTTCCAACTGATCTGCCGTTAGCATCTGTAATTTCTGCTTCGGCATATAATAAGTATCTTCCTTTAGGCAAGTACTTTCCGCCTGCAGAAGTTCTTCCTGCGAAGTAGAATTGAGTCTGTGCCTGTCCGTCCAATACATATATTTTAGGCAAATAGAATACTAAATCTCTGCTTAATATATTATAATTGTTATCTACTCTTCTAGCATATACTCTTATTTTAGCATATTTTCCTTCAGCAGGAGATTTTACTGCTAAAGTTATTAAAACAGGATTAGTTCTAGTAGCAACGAATCTATCATTATAATTGATGATAAATGAACTTATTCTCACATTTGTTTCAGTAGATGACATTGTATTCATCATATTATCATTAGGTCTAAGAGTATTAGAACTTGTTACTAAAACTGTATTATCAGTATTATAAGTATAAGCTGAACTGCTGTTATTTGGTTTAGAAACAGGAGGTTTTATATCTGGTATATCAAGATTATTTCCTGCCTCATATAATCCGTTATCTGTAAGATTTATAGAAGAATCTTTGTTTGTTGATTTAGTGTTTGTATTATTATCTGTTAATATGGTGTTATTTGTAGCTAAGAAATCTTTTTCTTCAGGAGTTATATCCTCGCCGAATATATCATCTGTTGTCAAAGTATCTTCAGGCATATCATTTGTATTGGCTGCACCGAAATCTAAAATAGGTATATTATTGCTGCTCAATATGCTCTTAGTAATAAAGAAACCTGCAACTAAAATTACAAGTAATATTACTATTATAATTATAGGTTTTAATTTTGCTTTCATTTCGTTAGACATAAATTCCCATCCATGATTATATTTTATTATATTAATTTTTCGGTAAAAATATAAATTGTTTAATAAAAAAATATAATTATAAAATGAAAATTATTTAATCCCATAAGAAACTTTTTAATTCTTTAGATAAATTAAGTCCTGCAAGTTTCTTTATGGCTTTTATCTGAATCTGTCTTACTCTTTCCCTTGTGATATTCAATTCTTTCCCAGTATCTTCAAGAGTTTTAGCCTCTTTTCCATATAATCCGTATCTTGATATGATAACTGTTCTCTCTTTTTCATCTAAACATTTAAGGGCTTCTGTCAAAGTATCTCTCAAACTATCCATAAATGCTTTTTGATGCGGAGATGGGAAATTTTTATCTTCTATTATAGAAGTCATATCATTATTATCAGAATTTCTGAAAAAAGAATCAACACTGGCAGTATCCTGAGTAAATATCATAATGTAAGATAAAGTTTTTCTATCTATTTTCATTTCTTTAGATATTTCATCTATTGTAGGTTCTCTGCCTAATTTCTGAGTAAGTGTTTTTGATGTTTGTATGCTCTTTTTTATAAGTCTTGCTATATGCATAGGGAATCTTATAATATGTCTTTTGCTTGATATTTCTTTAACTATGCTCTGTTTTATCCACCAAACGCCATAAGTAGAAAATTTGAATCCTTTTTTATATTCAAATCTTTTAACAGCCTCTATAAGCCCTATGTTTCCCTCATCTATAATATCAATAAAAGGTACTCCACTATTATAATATCTCTTAGCTATACTTATAACAAGCCTTAAATTAGATTTTACAAGCTTATGCTGTATAGAATCTATTTCTTTATCTATCTCTTCTATTTTCTTTAAAGACTCTTCATCATCATTATTTTCTAATGCTGCTCTATTCTCTCGGCAAACTTCCAGACGCTGCCATAAATCAAGTTCTTCTTCTTTAGTGAGTCTTCTTATTTCACCTATTTGCTTTAAATATACGCTAACAGGTCCCTTATACTCTTGATTAATATCTTTTTTAACAATTACTTTCCCTAAAACAAAAAAACATTACTATTAGGATATAAGATTTTTATAAATTGTCAAGTATATAATAAATATTTAATTATAAAGGACAATCAAATATATAAGCCCCTCTTACTTTTTCTAAATATTTAATAAATATATAGAAAATTACAGGGTCTATCTTTATATTATATCCTAAAAAATTCTCATACATATAAGAAATTACTTCATTAGCAATATTTCCTGTACCAGTCTTAGAAATATTCATGTATAAACTATCATAAGAATCCACTATTTCTAATGCCTTAGCAGGAAAATATGACAATGCAGTTAAATTCTCAATATCATTTGAATCATAAGTTAATATATTTTCTATATTATTATAAGTCTTATTTGCAAACTGCTTATTATACATATTTGTAAATATACCGTATCCGTTTCCATAATATTCATGATGAAGTCCTACTGTAGCATAAGTATATTCATTCTGTGCCATACAGTATTTAAGCAAATTAAATCCTAATACAGCATGATTATCTCCTTCATTATTACTAACAATAGGAATATTAGGAAGAACATCAACAAGTGCTATATCATGCCAAAAAGCAGCTCTGGCATAATATTTAATTTCATTTTGTTCTATTTTTCTAAATCCTACTTTTGATATATCTTCTATTCTATCTGCTTTGGTGAGTATATTATATTTTTTACCTATTTCATTATAATATGAATAATATTTCTTTTTATAATCTACTCTTAATTTGGAAGCAACACCTCTAGATATTTCCTCATTATAATAATATAAAAACTCAACCATCATAACAAATACTCTATTGCTATGGCATATTACATTATCATCTGTAAATGAAGAAATACTGTGAAATATAGAAATATCACTATATTCTTTCTCTAACAAGTTAACTATAGTTCCTATAATATCAGCAAAAAGAAGATCATCTTTCTTAACATTTTGATAATTTTTTAAATCAGATATGTTATTCTGCTTTATATAATTCAAATGGTATATCAAATTTAATCTCTCTATAATACCTATATCTGTTAAAATATTTCCTATTAATTTTGCTAATTCCAAATCTACCTTATTTTGGGTTGTAAATAATCTTAATTTATTAAATAATTCTTTTAAATAATCTATCCTTTCTATATTTCTTATAGATATTAATTCATTAAAATGTGTCTCATAATAGTCTTTATCAGTTTCAAATCTGCAGTTTTTATAGAGTGAATAAAAAATATTGATATCATGTATATCAGCATGCTGTTTATTTAAATCTATAGTTACCTGTTTACCAATTATTGAAATTAATGATTTATCCACATAGATTGAAGATTTCTTAATATATTCTGATCCGTCTAATGGAAATAAAACATCTTCTATCTTTTCATAAGGTATTACACTCAATATACCATCTTCATTAATGATAATAATATCGAGATGCATATCTTTTATGCTGTCAATATTAGTCTTTATTTGCTGCCAATCTATTAAAGAATATTTTTTTAAATCTACTATCATATAACATTCCATTAACAAATTATACCTGTTAATATTTTATACCATTTTACATTAATTTCTAGTTCATTTTCATTTTTTTAATTAATTATTTTTATTGATATTTATAAAATTTTTGTTATATTTTCAATATAGTATTAAATTATGTAAAATGAACAGAGTATTAACAGCTACATTATTATTTATTCTTATTTGTATGGCTTTATTTTCATACGATAATCTACTTCCTGAAAAGTCAGTTAAATTCATAAACGATTATTTTAACTATAATAATATAATCAATATAGTTAAAACAAACGAATTTTATGAAGTAATATTCAATGATGATATAATAATACATTTTGATTTGGACGGATATTGGCAGGAAGTAAGCGGAAATTCATCTCCTATACCAATAAACTTTATAGATAAAAAAGTATTAAATACTGTAAGAAAAACGAATCCTAATGCAGCAATTATAAATATAAAGAAAAGATGGAATATGTATGTAATAAGTTTAGATAATTATATAAATATATTCATAGATTTTGCAGGAATGCTAATAGGGCAAAAAGTACCAGATTAATTTGAAGGGGATATATGATAAAAAAAACAATACTTTTATTTTTTATTGCAGTAATTACTGTATATGCTGATGATATATATATAGCACCTAATCAGCTTCCAAATAATATACTGCAATTTATAAATGCTTTCTTTCCAAATTCTTCTATAATGTATGCTGAAATAGATAGAAAAAAATATGAAATTGCATTGGATAACGGTGTCGAAATGGAATTCTTTAGAAACGGAGAATTAAAAGAAATAGATGGAAATTATACGGCATTACCTTCAAATATATTGCCTCAGCCTGTAGCAAATACAGTTTCAAAAACTTATCCTAATACCGTAATAACAAAAATAAAAAAGAAATGGAATCTATATGAAGTAAAACTTAATAATATGATGGAGCTTTATATAGATGCAAGCAATGGTCAGCTTTTAGGACAGAAATTTGATGACTAAAAATAAATATAGATAAAAAATATATTATATTTTAATCTAATTTCTTTTTTAATTGAAATACATTCCCCGCCCTATAGATTTTTATGATTTCTATACATATTTTAAACTTCATTTACAAATAAAAGCATGCCCGCCCAAGTTTTGTTTAGGTATAAAATTTAAATAAAAAGGACTGCATTTTTAATACAGCCCTTTTAATATTTTTTATCGTTATTATGTTAATTAAACTATATCAACAATCATTATTTAAGCATTAATTTACTCATTCTGCTTGCAAATAATTTAGGATCTTCAAGAGGAAGTCCCTCAAGTATACAAGCTTCATCATAAAGAAGTTCGCTGTATTCTTTAAATGTTTCTGAAACTTTATTAGCCTGATATTCTTTTTCCATAGCTTTGAAAACCTCATGAGAAGTATTAATCTCTAATACTCTTTCAGGCTTCATTCCAAACATATTATTGCCTGTTTCAGCAAGAACTTTAGCCATATTAAAGCTGATAGAATCTTCTTTATTAGATAAACATACAACACTTTCTTTAAGTCTGTTAGTTTCTCTTACCTCAGCAACTCTATCTGCACCTAATACATCTTTTATAGCATTAAGTATATCTTTATTAGCAGATTCTTTATTTTCATCTTTATTTTCAGAATCATTATTATCAGCCTGAAGTATAGAATGAAGTTTAGTACCGTCAAACTCTTTCATCATAGTAATCATAAATTCATCTACTCTGTCAGTGAAATAAAGAACCTCATATCCTTTATCTTTCATACCTTCCATATGAGGAAGTTTTTCTATAGCAGATTTGTCCTTAGCAGCAGCATAATATATATACTCCTGACCTTCTTTCATTCTTGATTTATACTCTGCTAATGTTGTATATTCATCATCAGCTGTATTTGAAGATTGGAATAATAAAAGATTAGCTAATTTATCTTTTTTGCTGAAATCTGAATATATTCCTATTTTTATAGATTCACCAAACTCTTTAAAGAATTTCTCATATCTCTTTCTGTCATTTTTAAGTATATTTTCTAAAGCATCTAAAATTTTCTTTTCAACATTAGAAGCTATTCTTTTTAATTGAGTGCTATGCTGTAAAATCTCTCTTGAAATATTGAGTGAGAAGTCAGGAGAATCAACCAAACCTCTAACAAATTTTAAATATTCAGGAAGCAAATCTTTACACTTGCTCATTATAAATACATTTCTAGAATAAAGCTCTAATCCTCTTTCAAAATCTGGATGTAGGAAATTGAAAGGAGCTCTTGAAGGTATGAATAAAAGTGCTGTATATTCTATAGTACCTTCAGCCTTTGTATGTATAACTTCAAAAGGTTCTGCATAATCATGGAAATGCTCTTTATAAAACTCATTATACTCTTCAGGTTTAACATCGCTTTTTGATTTCTGCCAAATACTAATCATAGAGTTAATAGTTTTTTCTTCGTATTGCTGAACTTCGTTTTCCTCTTTTTTAGGTATAGGCATATCCATAACTATAGGATAATGAACATAGTTTGAATATTTATGTATTAAACTCTCTAAAGTGTATCTGTTACAGTAATCATCATCAACAAAACCGTCTTCTTCTAACTTTTCATCTTTTCCTTTCAGCTTTAATGTTATAGTAGTTCCTCTATCTTGTTTATCAATATCTTCTATAGAGTAAGAACCATCTCCATTACTCTCCCAACGAACGCCTTTTTCACTATCAACATGCTTTGTTTCTATTACTATATCATCAGCAACCATAAATGCAGAATAAAATCCTACTCCGAATTGTCCTATCAAATCTATTCCGCTTTCCTTTGATGCCTCTTTATCCTTTTGTATTTTTTCTAAAAATGCTTTAGTTCCGCTTCTTGCAATAGAACCTATATTATTAATAACGTCCTCTCTTGTCATACCGATTCCGTTATCTTTTATAGTTAATGTTCTATTTTGCTCATCTACTTCTATTTTTATTCTTAAATTATCTATATCTGTGTATTTATCTGTGTTTGTTATAGATTCAAATCTTGCCTTATCCAAAGCATCACTTGCATTTGATATAAGCTCTCTTAAAAATATTTCCTTATGAGTGTATATAGAATGCACCATTAAATTTAATATTTGTTTAGTTTCGGCTTCAAAATTAAGTATTTGTTTTTCTGCCATAATAAACTCCTTCGTTTAATTAATTTAAAATTCTTTACGGTTAAAGATTAAATATAAAAGTATTAAAGTGAATATATAAAGTCTAAAAATTGAATTAATATATAATATAACAAATAATAAAAAAATCAACTATTTTAATATATAAACTATCATAATAATATTTTAGTAAAATATAATATTAAATTGATTATTTTCATGCTATAATAATACAGACATTATATTAATAAACGGATTCAAAAATGTATACTATTATAGAATTAATACTTCCAATATTCATTTTAATAGCCTTCGGTAAAATATTAAAACATACTAATATAATAAGCAATGAAGGAATAAAAACTATAAAAAATTTAGCAGTGAATTTATTTCTTCCATTTACTTTTTTTAATATACTTATTCATGGCACATTCAATAAAGATTCTATAGTATTAATAGTAGCAGGATTTATAATAATATTTTCAGCGTATTTATTAGGTTTCTTGTTTAAACCATTATTCAGCGACGATATAAAAAAATATGTACCATATACTAATACCTGTATTGAAAGCGGAATGTTTGCATTAGCTATACTTAATATGATTATAGGCAAGGAAAATCTATTTCAAATAATACAAATGGATATGGTAAATAATATATTTGTTTTTACTGTAGTTACAACAGGTTTGACTTTGATATCAGGTAAAAAGCAAAGTACAAAGCAAGTAATAAACTCTATAATAAAAAGCCCAATAATAATAAGCCTTATATTAGGTATAATAGGAGCATTATTCAATTTGGGTGAAAAGATAGATAATTCAAATTTATCCGGCACTTACAATAGAATAATATCTTTTTTGACAGAGCCTTTATCTCCTATGATATTATTATGTATAGGGGCAGAACTTGAATTTGAAATTGATATATTAAAAAAGGCTATTAAATTATTTTTTATAAGATTCGCTACAATGGCTGTATTAATATCATTAATTTTATTTGTAATATCTAAAATAATAACTGTTAATTCTATATTTGTTAAATCTATGATTATATATTTTCTATCACCCTCACCTTTTATATTATTAATGTATACGAATGATAAAAAAGTTAATAAATTTCTATCAGGATTCTTGTCATTGCAGATAATAATGTCTTTAATATTCTGCATCATAGTAAGTTTTATACAATTTTAATATATTTATAAAATTATTAAAATAAAAGCATTTAAAAAAGTTAGAATATACTAACAAAAGTATTGACAATTCTAAAATTATATGTTAGAATACTCTAACAATGAAAGAATATAGTTTTGATGAGTTAATTATAAATCACTGTGCCCCTGCTCTGTCAGGTATAAAGATAGCTAATATATTTACATACCAATACGGCTCTAAAAAGGAGGTTTACAAAAAAGCAGCATCATACAATAAAATATTAAACAGCCGTAATATAAATGTATCTATAATAAAAGACTATGATAATAAAGTTATAGTATATGTTTATAATAAAAAAAGGCTTGAAGAATATATTTTGAATGATGATGTTTTCGATTTTTTAGAGCTTTATGGATATGAAGCTAAAGATGTGTATAAGTGTATAGAACTATTAAAATATAGAATGCAGAACAATAAAGATTTTCCTCATGAGATAGGAATATTTTTAGGCTATCCTCTTATGGACATATACGGCTTTATAAATAATTACGGCAAGAACAGCCTGCATACAGGATATTGGAAAGTGTATCATAATAAAAATGAAGCTATAAAAACATTCAATAGATATAATGAATGCAGAAGTTTTTATATAAATACATTTTTAAACGGCAAGGGTATATTGGAAATAATGGACGATTACAAAATGTATATTCAAAATTAATAATTATTACAAATTGGAGGTAACAAATATGAATAATAAAATAGCAATAATATATTGGAGCGGTACAGGAAATACTGAAATTATGGCACAGAATGTACAGAAAGGTATTGAAAATGCCGGAGGAGAAGCTGATATTTTCCCTGTATCTAGTTTTGATACTGCAAATATAAATAACTATTCAAAAGTGGCTTTAGGCTGTCCTGCTATGGGAGCTGAAGTTTTGGAAGAATCAGAATTTCAGCCTTTCTATGATTCTATAAGAGGAAGTTTATCAGGTAAAAAAGTTGCCTTGTTCGGTTCTTATGATTGGGGTGATGGAGAATGGATGAGAATATGGCAAGATGATGTAAAAGATACAGGTGCTTCTTTGGTAAAAGATGGACTCATTACAAATCTTACTCCAGACGATGATGCTGTTGATGAATGTAAATCTTTGGGTGAAGCCCTATTGAAAGCGTAAGTTTTAAATAAATCCTAAAACAAAAAAGAGGCATTAGCTTATAAAAAAGTTAATGCCTCTTAATTATTTATTAATTAAAGATTATAATATACATACTTATTTTTATGATATATACTAAAAATTTTTAAGTTTATAATTTTTTGTTTTCATTAATCAAATTTACTTTTTATTACTTCTTAATTAAAATTGTAATACTCATAATATTTACCAATATCATTCATCATAACATTGTCATGATCAAAGAAATATTCAGGTGCTGACAATTCTCCTGTATTAGGATTTATCTTAAAAGTTCTTTCTGAAAAGTTAGTAAGATAAAAATTAACTGTATTATTCTTTTTTACTATATTAAATTTATAAAAATTAAGACAGGAATATTTCTTTGAATAACGATCTAATACAAATTCAAGCATATTGTTGCTCACTTCTGAAACTATATCACCTATCCAGTCAGCAGATATAGTATACGGATAAAAACCAGAAACAAAATTTGCTTTATTATTATTTAATTTCCATATACTTATATAAATATAATTCTCTTTATCTTTTTTTTCATCAAAACTTTCATCATTAGTATTAAGAATATCTACACTAGAAATATAATATTTATTTCCGCTTATATCAATGATATTTGTAGCATGTACCCTATAAGCATTTAAAGTTTCCATAACATATTCATCTATATTAGTGTAAGTATTATCTTTTATATCAATAGAAGCAGTATCTGACACTTTTATTTTTTTTATTCAGATTTTGTATTAGCAGCACATAATATTAGCATAACGATAGAAAGCATAAGTGCCAAAATAAATTTACTCATTTTAAAATATCCTCCACACTTACTTTTTCAACACAAGGCTTTCCAATAGATTCTAAAAATACGAAATTGATTTTATCATCGCTTCTTTTTTTATCGAGTTTAATTGAATCTTTTAAATTCATATTATCAGGTATTGATATTGGGAGAGAGAATTTACTCAATATATTTTTGGCTCTTTCTAATATATTTTTATCTTTAGTGATGCCTTTTCTAATACCATACTCTATAGCAAAAATCATACCTATAGCAACAGCCTCCCCATGAAGCAATACACCATAACCAGCAGCATTCTCAACGCTATGCCCTATAGTATGTCCGAAGTTTAAAAACATTCTTTCTTTCTGCTCTTTATAATCTATTTCTACAATATGAGCCTTTAATTCGCAGTTTCTCTTTAATACAAAATCCATATCCAAATTAGTATTATTATGAACATGTGCCTCTATCAATTCCAAAAGTGCCTCATCAAATAAAAATGCATGCTTGATAACTTCAGCCATTCCTTCATTAAACTCCCTTTTAGGAAGGCTTAATAAAGTATTACTGTCTATTATAACAAGTTTTGGACTATGAAAAGCACCTACTAAATTTTTACCTTCTTTTATATTAATACCTGTCTTTCCGCCAACAGAAGAATCTACACATGCAAGCAATGTAGTTGGAATCTGCACAAAATCTATCCCCCTCATCCAAACAGCAGCAGCATATCCGGCCATATCTCCTATTACTCCGCCTCCCAATGCAATTATTATATCCTTACGGCTTAATTCATTTTTTGCCAATGCGGAGAATATATTATTAATGCTTTCTATATTTTTATTAGGCTCTCCATTTGGAAGAACGCATACAGAAGTGATAATATCTTCCTTTTCTAAACTTTCTTTTACTATATTAGTATAAAGTTTATCTACTATATCATCTGTAACTATTAAGGCTCTTTTTCCTCTTAGTATATTTTTTACTAATTTACCAGTATCTTTTATCAATCCTTTTTGAACTAAAATATCATAATTGATAATCGAATCATTTTTTATTTTTACTTCTACTTTATTCATAGCATTAAAATCCATTATATTTTATATTTTTTTTCATTATAAATCATTTTAAAAAATAAAAAACATTAAATCATATTTTATAATAACTAAAAAAGTTTTATATATTTTTTGTATAAAAAAACAAACTTTCATAATATAAAAATCATATTTGAATATTTATAAACTTGACAATAAAAACTATTTTACTATAATTTAAAAGTCATTATTAGGAGTATATATAAATGAAAAGATTTATTATTTTATTATTAGTATTATTATCATCTTCTGTGTTATTGTATACACAGAAAAAAACAAATTCTATAGGTGTGGCACTTTATAGATACGATGACAGTTATATGAGTTTTTTAAAGCAGTATATAGAAAAAAATATAAATAGAAATACTTCTCTGCTTATGGCAGACTCTTATAATAGTCAATCAACTCAAAATGGTCAAATAGATATGTTCTTACAAAAGAATGTCAATCTATTAGCTATAAATTTGGTAGATAAATCTCAAGCTCAAAAAGTATTGGATAAAATAAGCATAAATAATAAACCCATAATATTTTTTAATAGAGAACCGGGACTAGAAGTTGTAAAAACTTATGATAAGGTTTGGTATATAGGCGGAATAAGCGAAGAGGCAGGAAGTGCTCAAGGCAGGGTAATAGTAGAAAGTTGGAAAGACAGAATGAATTGGGATAAAAATGAAGATGGTAAAATACAATGTGTCATATTAAAAGGCGATTTGAATGATACTGACACTATAAAAAGAACAGAGTATATGAAAAAATACATAGCTTCTAATAATATAAAATTAAATGTACTAGAAGAAGTTTCAGCTATGGGAAGAAGAGACGAAGCAGCAAAGGTAATGAAAACTTTAATATCTAAATACGGTAAAAAAATAGAGTATATAATATGTAATAATGATAATATGGCATTAGGGGCATTGGATACTTTGAGAGAATTTAAATATAATAACAGCAGCAGAATGCTTAATTATGTACCTATAATAGGAATAGATGGAATACCTGAATGCTTGGAAGAGATTAATAATTATGGAATATTTGCAACTGTTATGCAAAATCCTCAAATACAGGCTCAAACGCTATGCTCTGTTTCAAGTAATATAATAAGCGGAAAATCTCCTTTAGACGGTTTACATTTTACCATTTATAATGATAAATATATTGTAATACCTTATATACCTGTAAATAAATCTAATATAGATACTGCAATAAAAATATATAAATAAATTATATTTTTTCATAATTTAATTTGACTTATATATCTTTTTTTAATAAACTGGATATTATTATATAAAAAATTGGAGTTTTTTATGAATAAAGCAATAGTTACTATTTCATCAATTTTATTGTTTATATCATTAGTAAGCTGCGGCAATTCTTCAAAAGCTAATAATGAAATAGAAGTTGGTATTACTATTTACAGATATGATGATGCCTTTATTTCATTTATGAGAAGAAATATTGAAACTATGTTAAATGGAAAAGCTAAATTTATAATGAATGATTCAGAAAATGATCAGGTTAAGCAAAATGATCAAGTAGATGCTGCCATTCAAAGAGAGGTTGATGCTTTAGCAATTAACTTAGTAGATCCTGCATCAGCTAGTTTTATGATTAATAAAATAAAGCCTACAGGAATACCTGTAATATTTTTCAATAAAGAGCCTAGCAAAGAAGATATGATGCTTTATGATAAAGCATGGTATGTAGGTACTTTGAGTGAAGAATCTGGAAATATACAGGGTGATATAGTAGTTAAGGCT
This sequence comes from Brachyspira intermedia PWS/A, assembly GCF_000223215.1. NCBI lineage: Bacteria > Pseudomonadati > Spirochaetota > Spirochaetia > Brachyspirales > Brachyspiraceae > Brachyspira > Brachyspira intermedia. The sequence continues at coordinate 873,918 of NC_017243.1, read as the reverse complement.
TGGCAAGAGAATCCTGCTTGGGATAAAAATGGAGATGGAAAAATTCAATATGTTTTATTAAAAGGAGAGGCAGGACACCCAGATGCTGAAGCTAGAACAGAAAGAATTAAATCAGTTTTAACTAATAATGGAATAACTATAGAACAATTAGATGAACAAACAGCAAATTGGGATATACTTCAGGCTCAAACAGCCGCTGACTCTTGGGTAGAAAAATATGGAAACAGTATAGAGTTTATATTCTCAAATAATGATGCTATGGCTTTGGGAGCATTAAAATCTATTCAAAAACAAGGTTACAACATAGGAGACAGCAATAAATTCATACCTATAGTTGGTGTTGATGCTATTCCTGAAATTATTGAAGAAATTAAAAAAGGAACTGTAGTTGGTACTGTTTTACAAAGCCCTAAAGATCAGGCTAAAGCTGTAGTTGATATGGTTATGAATGCTGCAAATGGAAATGATGTATTAACAGGAACAGAATACAAATTAGATGAGGTAAAAGCTGTAAGAGTACCTTATAGAGCTATCACATTAGAAAATATAAATGATGCTGCTGAGGCTTATAAATAAATTGTAAATATTATTAATTACTATATTGATTATCAAAGGCAAGTTATTGTATTATTCAAGCAATAATTTGCCTTTTTTATATAGCATTTTTTTTCATTATATAAATTATATTTACAAATAAAAATAAAAAGTGTAAATAAAGTTATCATAACACTAAAGATAACATAAAATTAGACTTCATATAAATATCCAAAAGTCAAAAAAAGTGATTTTACTTGATTTAATAAAATAAATTTATATACTAATTAATTAAGAGAATATTAATTAATTTAAGGAGTTTTCTAATATGAAAAAGTCACTTATCGTTATGGCGGCATTATTTATAATGTCTTCACTTTTCGTGGTATCTTGCGGAGGCGGATCTTCTTCATCCACAACTACTGATGGCCCAACTATCGGAGTAACAATTTATCGTTACGATGATAACTTTATGTCATTCTACAGAAGAAACATTGAAACTAGAATTAGCGGAAAAGCAAATTTGATAATCAATGACTCACAAAACAACCAAGCTCAGCAAAATGACCAAGTTGATGTTATGATTCAAAAAGATTCAAAAGCATTAGCTATTAACTTGGTAGACCCTCAAGCAGCTCAAACTATCATAGATAAAGCTAAAACTAAAAATATACCTGTTGTATTCTTCAACAAACAGCCTAGTGCTGAAGCTATGGCTAGCTATGATAAAACTTGGTATGTAGGAACTACTCCAGAAGAATCAGGCGATATGCAAGGTAAAATCGTTGTAGATACTTGGAAAGCTAATCCTACTTGGGACAAAAACGGTGATGGAATTATACAGTATGCTTTATTAAAAGGCGAACCAGGACACCCAGATGCTGAAGCTAGAACTAGCCATGTTACTTTATACGTTACTAACAATGGTCTTAAAGTAGAAAAATTAGAAGAACAAACAGCTATGTGGGACACTGCAAAAGCTAAAGATATAGTTGATGCTTGGATACAGAAATACGGTGATAAACTTGAATATATATTCTGTAACAATGACGCTATGGCTTTAGGTGCTTTACAGTCAGTACAAGCTTTAGGATACAACAAAGAAGGCGATACTACTAAATTCATACCTATAGTAGGTGTTGATGCTATTCCTGATATGATCAATGAAATCAAAAAAGGAACTGTAGTAGGTTCTGTTCTTAATGACCCAGTTGGTCAATCTCAAGCTCTAGTTGACATTACTTTAAATGTTGCTGCTGGAAAAGACCCATTAGATGGTACTACTTGGACTTTAGACGAAGTTAAAGCAGTTCGCGTCCCTTATGTACCTATAACTAAAGACAATATAAACGTTGCTGAAGAAGCTTATAAATAATAATTAATTTGTGATAAAACAGGGATATTAATCTTTTAATATCCCTGTTTCTTAATTATCTAATATCTAATTTATTTTTATATTAGCAGAGTTTGAAAAATAAAGGTTTTAATATGGATAATAAAAAAATTGTTCTTGAAATGAAAGGTATTTCAAAGTCTTTTCCGGGTGTTAAAGCATTAGATGATGTACAGCTAACCGTAAGAGAGGGCGAAGTAGTTGCTCTTATGGGTGAAAATGGTGCTGGAAAATCTACTTTGATGAAATGTTTATTCGGTATATACCGTAAAGATGAAGGACATATATTCTTAGATGGTAAAGAAGTAAACTTTATATCACCCAAACAAGCTTTGAATAATGGTGTAGCTATGGTACACCAAGAACTTAACCAAGTTAGACAAAGAAATATACAAGATAATATATGGCTTGGAAAATATCCTACCAAATACGGCGTTATTATTGATGAGAAAAAGATGTATGATGATACTAAGGCAATTTTTGATGATTTGGAAATACCTCTAGATCCTAGAACAAAAGTATCTACATTATCTGTATCTGAAATGCAAATGGTAGAGATAGCAAAAGCGGTTTCTTATAATTCTAAAATATTGGTGTTAGATGAGCCTACAAGTTCTCTTACTGAAAAAGAAGTTGCTAAATTATTTAAAATCATTAGAAAACTTCAAAGCAGAGGCGTAGGTATGATCTACATATCTCACAAGATGGAAGAAATACTTCAAATATCTGATGAAGTTACTATAATGAGAGACGGTAAATATGTTGCCACTACCCCATCTAAAGAATTAACTACTGATATGATTATTAAACAGATGGTAGGAAGAGATTTAACTAATCGTTTCCCTGAAAAAACAAATGTTCCTGGAGAGGATATTTTAGAAATAAAAGATTTCACTGCATTTTATCAGCCTTCTCTTAAAGAAGTTAACTTTAGTGTAAGAAAAGGAGAAGTATTTGGTATTGCAGGACTTGTTGGAGCAAAAAGAACTGAAGTACTAGAAAGTATATTCGGTATGAGAACTTTATCTTCAGGTCATGTATTTAAAATGTCTGAAGAAGTTAACAATTCTTCTACAAGAAAAGCTATAAAAAATGGATTTGCTTTGGTTACCGAAGAAAGAAGACAAACAGGTATATTCGGTATGCTATCTATCAATTTCAATTCTACTATAGCTAATATAGACCATTACAAAAATAAATTTGGATTCTTGGATAATAAAAAGATGCAGGAAGATACAAAATGGGTTATAGACAGTATGCAGGTAAAAACTCCTTCTGAAAAAACAGCTATACAATCATTATCAGGAGGTAATCAGCAGAAAGTTATATTAGGAAGATGGCTTTTAAGTAAACCTGATATTCTTATGCTTGATGAGCCTACAAGAGGTATTGACGTTGGTGCTAAATATGATATATACAGACTTATTATAGATTTAGCTACTGTTGGAAAAGCTGTAATAGTGGTTAGTTCTGAAATGCCTGAATTACTCGGTATCACTGACAGAATCATGGTTATGAGTAATGGAAGAGTGGCTGGTATTGTTGAAACTAAAAATACTAATCAAGAAGAAATCATGGCATTGTCTGCTAAATATTTATAATTTTAATCAAAAGGAAGGATCATGGATAAAAATAAAATAAACATTAAAACTATTAAATCATTTGTATTAAACAATGCTATATTTGCAGCATTACTTGTAATACTTATAGGTATTATCATTAAAGAGCCTACTTTCTTCAGATTGAGCAACTTCTTAAATATATTTGCTCAAGCTTCTACTCGTATGATAATAGCTGTAGGTATTGGAACACTTCTTGTTACTCAAGGTAACGATTTAGGTGCTGGTAGAGCTGTAGGACTTGCTGCGGTTGTAAGTGCTTCACTTTTACAATCTCCTTCTAACCCTACTAGAATGTATCCGGATTTACCTATGCTTCCGGTTATACTTCCTATACTCTTAGTTATGCTTATACTTATGATATTCGGTCTTATAAACGGTTTTATCATTTCTAAACTTTATGTAACTCCATTTATTGCCACTTTAGGTATGCAGCTTATACTTTATGGTGTAACTAGTACTTATTTTGACAGACCTCCTTATGGTGCTCAGCCTATCGGAGGACTTGATCCTAGATTTACTAATCTTGCTCAAGGCGGTATAAAATTAGGAGGCTTCACTATATCATATTTGATCATATTTGCTGTCATTATAACCTTGATAATGTGGGTTATTTGGAATAAAACTAAATTAGGTAAAAATATATTTGCTGTTGGAGGCAACCCTGAAGCTGCTGCTGTTTCTGGTGTAAACATTCCTCTTACTCTTATGATAGTATATACTATGGCTGGTGCTTTATATGGTATAGCTGGTTCATTAGAGGTTGCTCGTGTTGGATCTGCTACTAACAACTTAGGTAACGGTTATGAACTTGATGCTATTGCTGCTTGTGTTGTAGGAGGAGTTTCTTTCTCTGGCGGTATCGGTTCTATTATAGGTATTGTATCTGGTGTATTGATATTCCAAGTTATTAACTATGGTATGTCATTCGTTGGTATTTCTCCATATATGCAATACATCATTAAGGGTGCTATCATAATTGCTGCTGTTGCAGTTGATACACAAAAATATTTGAAAAAAGTATGATATAGGGTTTTATTATGGAATATGATAATAACGATCCTTTTAGGAGAGAATTTAATAAAAAGGAAACTAGAAAAAGAACTTTGAAATCTTGGATATTCTTGGGTTTCATAGTAATGATCTTTTTAATAGCTGAGTTTGTAAGATATATTGCTAGTTTAATATATCGCTAACAATAAAGCAATATAAAAAAGGCTGTACTTATTTAAGTACAGCCTTTATTTTCTCATTTTTTAATCTTTTATTTCTTCATAGATAAGAGGTTCATCTATAAACCTTGTATATATTATAAGTCTGTTTCCCTCTATTTTGATTGAATATGCTGTTTGAAGTATTGATAAATAATCACCCTCTGCCCTTCTCTTTTCAGCATTATCAGTTTTTCTTGTGGTTTTTATCATATCTATTGATATGCTTTCTCCATCAATCTTACAATTAGCCCAATAATCATTTATAGCAGATTTACCATATATTTTATTATCATCTACACTAATAGTTATATTCATAGCAGTATGCATACTTATAAGACGATAAACTTTAATTTTTTCTTCAATTACAGGTTCTTCTGCTATTGAAACTGCATTATGAGCACATGATACAATAAGGAATATGATTAGTATCGTATTTACATATAAAAATCTTTTTAAAGTTAAAATAAAGTAAGCTCCCCTTCTTTACTTCCGCCGCCGCTAAGATCTTCAAATGTATCCATTGATCCAGAATTATCAAATGCTCCTGAAGAATTGCCTTTAAGCACATCTTCAAATATAGGAGAACTGATAAGTCTAGTATAAGCCTGATTAGCATTCTTCTCAAATTGTATATTAGGATTAGCTTTGATGGCATGAGTTAAAAGCAGCTTAGCAAAACCATTTCTTCTATATGGATAATTCATATATATATATTTAAGTACACAATCTTTATTTATATAATAATATCCATTAATTCTTCCATCTATAGTCAAAAGACCTATATTAGTATTATTTGTGTGAAGAATTTTATTGAAATAAGGTTCAACAAAAACTTCTTCTTTATTATCTTTGATTTTTATATTATGAATAAAATTTTGTAATTCATTTCTGTATATGCTATTATACTCAATAACAACTACAGACGGATATTCTTCATGTTCTATTATTACTGGCGGCATAGTATAATCCCCTTAAAATTAAGATATGATATCTCATTATTAATATCGGCAATAATAAAAAATTATATAATTCTTTATTGACTATTTTTTATTTGTAATATAGTCTATACTATATAATATAAGAAAAAAATATAAATTAATTCCAATGTTTTTTATAAATAATTTTTTTTACCAAAAGCAAAAAGAAAATTTTTTATCATTTATAAAAAGAGCTATAGAGTATACACCTAGTATATTTGTAGGTCTTTTGGTATCTGCAATATCCTTTAAGTTCTATGGAAAAGAAAATGCTAGTATAGGGCCTATTTGTACATTAATATGTGCTTTACAACATAAAAGTTTTTCTATTGATAATTTTCAAATATTAGCTTTAAGAGTATTATTATTTGGACTTTTAGCCACTATAGCAGAACAAAATCTATTTTTTATTATATCATTTAATTTCATAGTACCATTTTACATAGTATATTTCCTCTCAGATGATTTTAAACCAAAAAACTATTTTATATATGGTTTTACATATGTTATATTACAATCATATAACGTACCTATGTCAAGAATATACATAAGAATAGAAGCTATATTAACAGGATTAACAATAGTATTCATATACCTAGCAATCAATAGCTTTTTTACAAAAAATAAAAAATATAATGATTTTTCATATAGAGGGATAAAATCAATAAATAATAAGCTATTAACTTTATACAATAAAGCATGTCCTATAAATAAAAGTGAAGATATAATTTCTATTATAAATGAATATGTTTCAGAAATATATATGGATACATTGAAAAGAAATAATACTATGAATAATAGAAATATAACTCATTTCAAATTTATATTAATTTTAGAAGAAATTAATATCTTAATAGAAAGAGAATATGAAAATTTATATAAATTTACTAAAAAAGATTCAGAATATTTTATAATGCTTTCAAAAATACTAGAAAGAATATCACGCATATTAAAACATGGGATATACAAACATGAATCTGAATATAATATTATAATTAAAATGATAAATGACTTTAATAGTAATTACTTTTTAAGCAATGAAAAAAGTTATTATGAATGGCTATATGTTATAATAAAATTAAGAAATATATTATATAGTATGTTTGAAAATAAAAAAGATGATTTTAAAATAACAAAATCATTCAATTTTAAATTAATGAGCTTAAAAAAAGAATTAAATATTGATAAATGCCATTTCAGATTTTCTTTAAAAATGGGTATTGTAATGTGTATAGCATTTACTGTTAAATATTTTCTTCCAGATCAAATAGCAACTAGAGGTTATTGGCTTCCTATCATATCATATATAATACTACATCCTTTCTATGAAGAACAAAAAGAGACAATAAGAACTCATATATTAGGTAATTTCATTGGAATATTTATATTTGCAATTTTATTTAAATATATTCCTAATAATACAATTATGCCTGCTATAATAATATGTATGGTATTTTCTATATCTTCTAGAAATCAATTCTTTAAAAAAATATACAGTACAATATCTGCATTGATATCATCATTTCCATATATGAATAAATTAGTATCTATATCATCAAGAATTACATTTATGATGACTGCAATATCTATAGTGTGGGTATTTGATAATTTTATAATAAGAACAGAAAATTATAAAGGATTGATAGATAAAATAAGTGAACTTATAGAAATAGATACTATGCTAATAGATGAAATGGAAAAAGCTATAAATAATGAAGTAGGATCTGAATATTTATATGAAATATTATTAAAAGCCTATATGATAAAAAATAATATTATTGTACATGAAAAAAAACAAACAAGATATAAAGGAACTCCTATAAAAGATTCTTTCATAGAAAATAATAGAGAATTTATAGTGGAATCAGAACAATTAATAAATCTTATAAGAAAATATAATAGACCAGAAGATAAAAAAAATATATCTATATTTATTAAAAATATTTCAACAATATTAGAAAATACAGCAAAAATATTCAAAAATGAAATTGATGATATTAGTAATAATATACAAAATAATAATTTTAATAAAAAAAGTAACTCATATTTAATTTATAGATTAGAAAAATGCTTAAATAGTATAAATGCAATTAATGTATCTATAAAAGATAATATGGATAACCTTAATATAAGATAAATAATTAACAAATTTATATTCATCTGTAAAATTAAAAACATAAGTATATTATATATGTTATATTATTAATGCCTTCATGATACAATCCAATTAAAATTAATATAAGCAATAATAAAAAATTATATAATTCTTTATTGACTATTTTTTATTTGTAATATAGTCTAATATATATAATTAATAAAAAATACAAATTAATTCCAATGTTTTTTACAAATAAATTTTTTTATCAAAAGCAAAAAGAAATATTAATTGCATTCATAAAAAGAGCTATAGATTTTCTGCCTAGCGTATTGGTAGGGCTTTTTATAATGGTACTATCTACTAGACTATTTGGAAGAGAAAATGCTACTATAGGTGTAATTTCTATATTTATATGTGCTTTAATGCGTCAAAGTTTTACAATAGAAAGCTTCCCTGCTGTAGCTTTTAGAATACTTTTATTAGGATTTTTGGCAACTATAGCAGAACAAAATTTATTCTTTACTATAACTCTTAACTTTATAGTTCCTTTTTCTATAGTATATTTACTATCAGATGATTTTGTACCTAGAAATTATTTCATATACGGCTTTGCTTATGTTCTTTTACAGGCATACAACATACCTATATCAGATATACATTTAAGAATGGAAGCTATATTAACTGCTTTACTAATAATATTTATATTCTTAGTATTAAATAGATTTTTAACTAGACATAAATTATCTAATAATTTGGCTTGTAAAGGAATAGAAGCTATAAATAAAAAAATATCATCATTATATAATAAAACATGCTCATTAAATAAAAAAGATGATTTATTTCCTATCATAAATGGATATACTACTGCAATATATGTGGACACATTAAAAAGACATAATACTATGAATAATAGAAATATTAATCACTTTCAGCTTGTTTTATTTTTGGAAGAAATAAATTTATTAATAGATAAAGAACATCAAAATATTATTAATTTTACTGATAAAGATTCAGAATATTTTTTTATGCTTTCAAAAATTTTAGATAGAATATCCAATTTACTAAAAAAAGATATATCAAAACATGAAAAAGAATATAATAGTGTAATGTGTGCTATAAATTATTTCAATGATAATTATTCTTTAAGCAATGAAAAAAGTAATTATGAATGGATATATACTATATCAAAATTGAAAAATATATTACACAATATGTTTGAAAATAAAAAAGATGAATTTGAAATAACAAGATTATTCAATTTAAAATTCATAAGATTGAAAAAAGAATTTAATATAAATAAATGCCATTTCAGATTCTCGCTAAAAATGGGAATCATAATGTGTATATCATTTACCATAAGATATTTTTTACCTGATGAAATAGCAATAAGAGGTTACTGGCTTCCTATTCTTTCTTATATAATGCTGTATCCATTCTATGAAGAACAAAAACATAATTTAAAAATAAATGTTTTAGGTAATTTTATAGGAGTATTTATATTTTCGGTTTTCTTTAGGTATATACCTTATGATATGATTATTCCTGCCATAGGAGTATGCTTTTTATTATCACTTTCATCTGTTAATGACTTTTTGAAAAAAATATATGGTACAATTTCTGCATTAATATCTTCATTTCCATATATGCCTAAATTAATGTCAGCTTCATCAAGAGTTGGATTTATAATAATGGCGCTTTCTATTGTTTGGGTATTTGACCATTTTATAATAAGAACTGAAAGCCATAAGGGTATGGTTGATAAGATAAGCGAACTTATAGAAATAGATACTATAATAATAAATCAAATGAGAAAAGCTATAAATAATGAAAATACATCTCAATATCTGTATGAAATACTATTAAAAGCATATATGATAAAAAACAACATCATAGTACATGAAAAAAATCAAACAAGATATAAAGGTACTCCTATAACAGACTCTTTAATAGAAAGCAATAGAAAATTTATAGTTGAAGCAGAACAATTAATACATCTTATGAAAAAATATAATAGACCGGAAGATAAACAAAATATATTAATCTTCATAGAAAATATATCAAACACATTAGAAAACACTGCTAAATTATTCAAAAATGAAATTAATGATTATAACAGCGAAGAAAAAAAGAGAAATATTATAAAAACAGATTCATATATATTTTACAGATTGGAAAACTGTTTTGACAGCATAAATTCTATAAATAATTCAATAAAAAATAATATAGATAATATATTATGACAATTATACAAATTTATATTCATTAGAAAAATTAAAAGCAACAGAAACAAATATATCATTCATTTTTATATTATTATCATTTTGCATAGCTTCATATATTATATGATAAGAATTACTGATATGAACTAATTCATTAAAAGTTTCTTTTTTAAAAATCTTATTTGAAAAACCATCTATCAGAGAATCTTCTATATATTTGTAGCTTGTAAATTGTGTTTTCAATATATTATAATGATTATTTCCTACATTGACATCTACCCTATCATTAAAAACAGCATCTTTAAAAGCATATTCAGCACATATTTCAGGAATAAAATTCATAATTTCTTCTCTTATACTATCATCAGATATTACATTCTTTATATTCTTAATAAAGTAATCATAATTAAAACCGCATTTCTCAAATTCAAGTACATACTCCATAACAAAATACTCAATTTCTTCTTTTGTATAAGGATATTTAATATATGTAGTATCAGACTGCAGTATAAAGAAAAATTGCTTTATAGAAAAAAACTCTCCGTTATTATCCCATTTAATAATTTCATTTTGAACGCAGTTTTCTAATGTTTTATTCTGAATATTATTTATAGTACATTCCACTATAATATCATCATTAGGCATTTTTGCAGCATAAGTCTTTATAAAACTTACTCTATTATTAGCAAGTAGAAAAGGAACTTCTTTATATATAGCATTCCATAAAAAACTAGAATATCCATTTTTTTCATCGAATTCAATATAATCATTATAAAAATCTTCTTTATTATCTATGCTATTTTCTATATTTCCAAGACCTAATATAGGACTTTCACATACAGTGAAAACTTTTTTATTTCCTAATATTGAAGTCTCTATTTCATGATGATGCATGCCTGAAAGAAAATCTAATATACCTTGCAAAGCACAATATACAAAATTATCAGATGAAAGTTCTATAGCCTTATATTCATCTGAAGCTATACTCGATGAAGATTCAAAAAAAACATTATCAAAAAGAGGAGCTTTAACATAGAAATATACTGTGCATAATATACTTTTTTTCTTTTCAAGCTGAATTATTTTAGGCTCTATAGTAATATCATAACTTAAAAATTTAATACACTCATTTTCTATTTCATTTTCATGATTTATAGTAGTATGAAGTCTCTTTAATAGTATATCTTTATAATTATTCATTTAGCACCATTTCTAATATTTCATTAATAGACAATGGGCTAAAATTATGAATATCACATGCAACATTAAATGCTAAATGATGATACTTTTTATCTTTATGCCAGTGTCCATGTATAAGCATAGTATTATTATAATAGCCTTCCCATTCCAATATAGGATAATGAAATAAAACTATTTTTTTTATTATATTACCATAGTCTTTTATATCCAAAACATAATAATCTTTAACAAATTTAAATAGTTTCCTATCAAATTTATCATTATCTAAAAATTTATCATTATTTCCTTTTATAAGGTATTTATTTCCATTCAATGATTTTAATAATTCAGTAGTTTTTAAATATCCTTTATCATTAGAAAAATCACCAACTATATATACATCATCTTCTTTATTTATTTTGTTATTCCAATTATTTACTAAACAATCATGCATAGATTCATAATCATTAAATAACTTCTTCCTATTTGCCGGCATATAAAAAAAATGTGTATCGGAAATAAAATATATCATATATTAATTATCAGCAACACCTAATGAAAAGTATTTAATACCTCTTTCTTTCATTCTGTTCTTATCATATTGATTTCTGCCGTCAAATATAACAGGCTCTTTTAATAATTCCTTTATTTTATCAAAACTAGGTCTTCTAAACTCATTCCATTCTGTAACTAAAATCAAAGCATCAGCATTTTTCAAAGCATCATAAGAGTTTTCAGCATAATATATTTTATCACCAAATATATACTTGGCATTATCAAAAGCTTTAGGATCATATGCCCTAATTTTAGCACCAGCCTCCAAAAGCATATTTATAATAGTGATGGCAGGAGCTTCTCTCATATCATTAGTTCTAGGCTTGAACGCTAATCCCCATAATGCGAAAGTTTTATCCTTGATATCATTATTATAATATTTTAATATCTTTTCAACAAAAATTTTTCTTTGATTAACATTAACTTGATGAGTAGCTTTAAGTAAATCAGAATCTATACCATAATCAGATGCAGTTTTTATCAAAGCCTGTACATCTTTTGGAAAACAGCTTCCTCCATATCCTAAACCATGGAATAAAAATTGATTTCCTATTCTCCTATCACTAGACATACCGATTCTTACTAAATCAGCATTAGCACCTACTTTTTCACATATATTAGCAATTTCATTAGCAAAAGATATTTTAGTAGCAAGAAAAGCATTAGCTGCATATTTAGTCATTTCGGCAGAACGTACATCCATTATAATTATAGGATTTCCTGTTCTAGTAAAAGGATTATAAATATCTCTCATTATATCTATAGCTTTTTCAGAGTTAGAACCTATAACTACTCTGTCAGGCTTTAAAAAATCATCAACAGCAGCACCTTGTTTTAAAAACTCAGGATTAGAAACAACATCAAATTCACCGCTATAATGTTTTTTTATTTCATCTTCTACTAATTTATGAGTTCCAACAGGTACAGTTGATTTGTCTACTATAACTTTATATCCATTCATAGATTTTCCAATATCATTAGCTACAGAAAGTACAAAACTTAAATCGCAGCTTCCATCATCACCTGAAGGAGTTCCTACAGCAATAAAACATGCAATAGACTCTTTTACAGCATAAGACAAATCATCTGTAAATTCCAATCTTCCTTCAGAAACATTGGCAACTATAAGTTCTTCCAAACCAGGTTCATATAATGGTGTAATACCATTTTTAAGTTTTTTTAATTTTCCTTCATCATTATCAACACATATTACATAGTTACCCATCTCAGCTAAACAAGCACCTGTAATAAGTCCTACATAACCTGTACCTATTATACATATTTTCATTTTTGCACCCCTTTAAAATAAAAAAGTAGACATTTAACTATTTTTATCATATAATAAAATAGTATATTTTCAAGCAAAATATTATTTGCTATAGATATTTTTAGGTTTTTACGATAATATATAATAAGATTTTCAATTTTATGGGGCGTGTAAATGGATGATTATATAAAAAGTCTGCTTAAAGATTTCTTTGAAGAAGCATTTGAAATGCTAGATAGACTTGAACAAAATATTCTTATTTTGGATAATGAAAGAAACAATGTTGATGCAATACAGGAAATATTTAGGGCCGTTCATACTTTAAAAGGAAGTGCCGGTGCTGTAGAACTCGTTGAAACACAAAAATACGCCCACAGATTTGAAGACTTATTAGATTTAATAAGAAATAATAAAATAGAAGTAGATGATGCTACTATAGATGTACTTTTAAAAGGTATAGATATATTAAAAGACCTTATTAATACTGCAAGCGAAGAAAGCGAATATTCAGGAGATATAGAAGCGGAAATAAAAAAATTAGAAGATTTCAAAAACATGAAATTAGGACAAGGTCCTGCCCCTTCTTCTGGAGATGCTCCTGCTGCAGCTCCATCTGGAAATGCTCCTGCTGCCCCTGAAGCTGAAAAAAAGATAAATAAATATGAACTTCTTCCAAATGACAGCGATTTATTAGGAATAATAAGGGATAATGTAGAAGAAAATGTTAAAACAAAATTGGTTCATGTAAGTTTTGATCCTGAAAGCCCTATGAGAACTGTAGGTGGGGTTCAAGTATTCGTTGCATTAAAAGATGTAGGCGAAATAATGGGAAGTATACCTCCTCTTGAAGCCTTGGAAGGTGATGAATTCTATGAACATGTAACTTATATACTAGCCGCTATTAAAGAAGATCAAACAATAATAGATGCTATTACCTTACCTGATGTTACTAAAGAAATATCAATAGAAGAAATAATACTTGAAGAATATGAAAAATTCCTTCAAGAGAAAAAACAAAAAGAAGAAGCTCAAAAAGCAAAAGAATCTTCTGCTTCTTCAAATGCTGCTAAAAAACCTGATGCTGCTAAAGGCGGTAAAGATCATAAAGTAGAAAGACAAAGTTCATTCTTAAGGGTAGAAAGTGATAGAATTGATGCTATGATGAACCAAGTTGGAGAGCTTGTAACAAATAAAAGTTCTTATGTACAGTATGATGATGATCTTACTTCATATCAAAAAATTATAGGTACTGGCATCAATGAAGTAAAAAGATATTATAGAGATAGTATTGTTCAGATACTTAGAAAATTTGAAGAGCATTTACAGAAAAAAGAAGCTAAAGAAATCAGAAACACATATATTGACGGATTCAATAATAAATTAAACGAATTTGTAAAAATGGAAGAAGAGTTTAAAAATACTTTGGACAGATTCAGAAACTCTTATCAGCTTCTTACAAGGGTAACAAATGAACTTCAGGAAACTGTAATGAAAATTAGGATGCTTCCTATAGCTCAAACTTTTAACAGATTCCCTCGCCTTATAAGAGATTTATCAAGAGATTTAGGTAAAGAAGTAAAATTAGAAATGTACGGAGAGGAAACTGAATTAGATAAATCCGTTATTGAAGTTTTAGTTGACCCATTAGTTCACATCATAAGAAATGCTATGGACCATGGTATAGAACTTCCTGAAGATAGGGAAAAAGCTGGAAAGCCTAGAACAGGTACTGTTGTTTTGAGTGCTTCGCATGAGGGTAACTTGATCATCATAAAAATATCAGATGATGGTAAAGGAATGATACCTCAAAAAATATTTGAAAGTGCCGTTAAAAAAGGACTTGTATCTGCTGATGCTAAACTTTCAGAAAGACAAATGCTTGAATATATATTTGCTCCTGGTTTCTCTACTGCTGCTAAAATTACCAATGTATCCGGAAGGGGTGTTGGTATGGATGTTGTTAAGAAAAGTTTGGAGAAAATAAATGGTACTGTAGGTATAGAAACAGAATGGGGAAAAGGTTCTACTTTCTTCCTAAGAATTCCTCTTACTGTTGCTATTATTCAGGCTCTTATAGTTGATGCTGAAAAAGAATATTATGCAGTTCCTATTAACAGTATATTAGAAACTGTAAAAATAGATGTTAAAGATATTCAAGAATTGGAAGGAATAGAAGTTATCAAAGTTAGAGATGATGTTATCAATGTACTAAGTATTAAAGAATTATTCAGACTTCCTTCAAGATACAATAATATAAAATCTTACTATGCTGTTATACTTTCTTCTGAAGGTAAAAAAGTAGCATTACTTGTTAATAACTTAATAGGTGAACAAGATATAGTTATTAAAACTCTTAAAGATAATATTACAAAATCAGAAGGTTTAGCAGGGGCCACTGTTTTGGGTGATGGTACTGTAAGCTTCATTTTGGATATACAAACAATAGTAAGTCTTGGTACTAAGAGAATCATTGAAAGAGGAAAAGTCAATAATAATAAAGGCAATAAAAACGATTTAAGAAGCTTTATTGAAAAATTAAAAAATAATGAAATACCTGAAATACAGCAATAAATTTGCTTAAAATATAATAGACTTATTAAAAAACTAATTAACATAATCAACTATTAGTTTTTAATAAGTCTATTTTTTATAAATGATATTTATTTAATAATATTATATATATCATCTATTTTTACTATATTATCTTTATTTTCTATATCATAAACATCTGTAGCAACTAATAATGTACGAAGATAAGGTATTTTTACAATATCAGTATCTCTATCGCCTATCATAAAAGAATTAAATAAATCTATATTATATTTTTTTGAAGCAAGCAAATGCATTCCGCATTCAGGTTTTCTTAACATAGAAACTATATTATAAGGCTCTACATGCCCTTTAATATGATAAGGACAATAATAAAAATCATCTATAATTGCACCTTTATTTTTATATTCATCGTATATGTATTTATGAACATTATTCACATCTTCATTAGTATAATAATTGTATGATACGCCTGCCTGATTTGTTGTTACTATTGTAATATATCCTTTATCATTTGCATGTTTAACTATATCAATAAAATCTGAATTTATTTTTACTCTATCAGTAGTTCCTATATATCCAACATCTTCAATTAAAACACCGTCCCTATCTAAAAATAAAGCCTTATTAATTTTTTTAGTATCATCTGCAAAATATGAAGGTATACCATACAATATATTTTTATCAAATGCTTCATTTATCAATTTATTTATATACTCTTTATTGTCATATATTTCTGATTTATTATACAATTTTCCATTATGAACTAATAAATTATCATTAAATAAATATCCAGATAAAATATTTGTTATATCATTTTTTATTACTTTATAACTTTTATCTATAGTATATAATTTAGAATTCTCTGATGATGTATTATCCATATTAAAATCTAATGCCATTAATACAGAATCTTTCTCCAATTTTTTATAAAACTCATAAAAATAATTTTCTATATTATTATACATATTTCAAATCCCAATATTTTTGATATGATTTATAATTATTCAAGTTTAATATAAAAAAAGAGTTTTTTCAATAAAAAGCATTCTATTATTTACATTGATTTTTTTGGTTTATGATATATATTATTAGTCAAATTACGGAGTTTATGAAATGAATAATAATTTAACTAATCCAAATAATACAAAAAATAAGAATTATTTAAAAACATTACTATATTTATTAATAGCAACAATATCAACTATTCCTACATGTATTTATATAATTACATTAACGAATATAGATGAAAACTATATACTTCCAATATTTTTAAATATGCATTTCTTTATTAGTTTTTATCTATTTTGTTTTACTATAATTTTTCATTTAAATAATTTAAATAAAAACTTATTTTAATTACATTTTTATCATTTCTATTTATATCTTTGATTGCAAGTTTTTCTAATATATTTTTTAACTATGTTTATATGCCTCCTCTCGATACTCCAGACTTTCAAATATTAGCAAATAGAATTATATTTTTAATATTATATTTTTCGTAATAATGATGCTTTCATACAATTCATTTAATGTAATGGATACTGATTCTATATCTGACTTTTTTACTTCATTCGGAGATACTTTTATGTGGTTCTTAATACTTAATACAGGAAGCAGTACCATTTTAGGTATATTATTTTATGGACTTTTCATAGTTGGATTTTCTATAGCGGCATTATTTTCATCATCAACAGATATTGGATTTACAATAGCAAAAATTATTATATGTCTTATAATATTTTTGTATGGATTCGTACCGTTTATAGCATACAAAATATATAATAGTACCAAATCTATAATATCAATGTATATTTCAAGATTCCTTTTAGTGATTAACCTATTTACTATATTTATAATGATGTTTCTTATGATTCCTTATGAATCAAGACCATATGATAATAGATTCGTATATATATTATATAATATAATTCTATCATTAACTATAATCAATTTAATGTTTACAAGAATGGAGAAGAAATCAAATATATTCATAAAAGCAATGTATCTGATAGTTCCAATATTTGCATTACTTTTCGACATATTAACTATCACAGCAACTATATATAGAATAGTAAATTACGGACTCACTCCTAATAAATTAACATTAATCATTTTGAATATTATATTTTTAATACATTTAATATTGATTTCTATAAATACTATTAAATCTTTTATAAGTTCATTTCAAAACAGAGAGGATAATAATACATTAAATATAGTCATAGATAATAATCCTATAATGTTTGTATATGTATATTTAGTATTTTCTGTATTTGTATGCTTTGTTATGCCAATAATGTATATAAATTAAATTAATAAATAATTTCCGAATATATTTTTAGCATTAATTTTATTATAGGAATCGCCTCCTCTCCAATTCATTAGCTTTTCTGATAATTCAGTATCTCTGTACTCTCTTTCTTCTTTGGCTTCTAAAATATCTAAATATGCAAGTATTTCCAAAAAAATAATCCTTTCAGCTTTTGATGATTTTAATATATCTTTTAATACTGCCTGCATTTTATTTGCGGAATCATTTTTTATATTATAAGAATCTATTCTTTCTAATATAGCATTAAAAATATTTATATCTTCTTTTGTAGGATTGAACTCAAAATCAATTTTACTAAACTCTCTTAAATCAAAATAAATATACGATAAATGTTCAAGTCTCACTCCGCCCCATTTATATTTCTCAAAATTATAAACATTCTGATATTCTAAATGAAAATCATCTATCATAATATTGTATTTATTATAAAATTCTTTTTCTATATTTTCAGTGTTTGAAAAATCATAAGACATCATTTTTTTAGATAAATAATAACTAGATATGAAACTTCTTAAATGAACTGCCCTAGATGATAAACTGCATAAAAAGGCTTTGACTGTATTATTAAAATCAATTTCTTTTATTAGAATATATATATTTTTTATAAGATCATTATATTTAATAATTTCTTTTGAAAAGTCAAACATCAAGCCTTTTTCTTTTGCATATAAAAAATCTTCTTCATTTATATGCATTTTATTATCATCTATCCAGCCGTTTTTCCAGAAATAATTGAATAATATTTTTTTGCTTTTTTATCAACTTCAATAGAATGCATAACTTTATTTGTATTTACCTCATATAAAGCTAGTTAAAAGTATTATCTCTATCTTGTATATTACTAAGAAGTTTTTGTATTATAAAAACTAAAGTTTCTTTTTCTTCATCAGACATATTTGAAAACATAACTTCATTATTTTTTCTTATATCTTCAAATACAATTTCTTTCAATTTTTTACTTTTTTGAGTAAGATAAATTTCCTTATACCTCTTATCTTCCAAGCTTACTTTTCTTTTTATAAAACCCTTTTTTCAAGACGATATAAAGTACCCGCTATTGTAGGATTACTTAAGCCCAAAAAATTTTCTATATCCCTTTGATTTATGACTTTTTCTTCATTACGATAAAGAAACATCAGTATATCCATCTGTGAAGATGTTAGTTTATGTTTATCCAAAAATCTATTAAATCTATTATCTAAAGTTGTATGCAGTTCTTTAATTAATTTTCCTATAAAAATGTCTTCCATAATAAATTGTTCCCCAGTAATCAAATTTCCACATATACTACATGATATACATTTTTTGGCATAAATCAATATTTATTTTTCTAAATAAGAATATGAAAATTTATACTGAGCAAAAGGTATATAAAATACATCTTTCAAATTCGGACTTTTTAATACAGCAGGTTCAAAATATGCTATAGGTATTATAACCGCCTCATCTTCTATCAATATTTTTTCAGCTTTATGCAATTCTCTCATTCTAATATTCTGATCTATAGTTCTTGAAGCTGTAATTATTGCATCATCAAATGCTTTATTCGTAAATAAAGAATGGTTTTTATATGAATAGCTTACAAACATACCCAAGAAAGTAGTAGGATCATTATAACTTCCTGTCCAGCTTGCTGCAGCCATAGTATAATTTCTTTCTGTTCTGAATGCATGTATAAATGGAGCAAATTCCATTTGAGTAAGTTTAACATCTATTCCAAGATTAACTTTCCACATATTCTGAACAGCTTCAAACATAGGTATATCATTACTAAAAGTAAGGAAAAATTCTAATACAGGAAAACCTTCCCCATTAGGATAACCTGCTTCAGCCATTAATCTCTGAGCTTCTTCTACATTCTTTTTATAATCTTCTTTATTGGTGCTTATATATTCTCCAGCATTATCTCTGAAATATCCCTCAACATCTGTAACTCCCCAAGGAACTAATGATCCTGCAGGCTTACCAGACTTTAAAACATTTTCAACTATATAGTTTCTATCTATTGCAAGAGATAATGCCTTTCTTACTCTTTTATCTTTTAAAGTTTCATTAGTTGTATTCAAAGCATAATACTGAGTACCTATTCTTGTTGCAGTATCAATATAGCCTTCCTCTCTCAAAGTATCTATATCTTGATAAGGGAATTGATCTGAAAAATGTAAAGAACCCTCTTTCACTCCTGCCACTGCAGAATTAGGATTATCCATAAGAACAAATTTAATTTTTTCAGCAACTATAGTGTCAGCTCCCCAATAATTAGTATTTTTTATAACTGTAATACTTTGATCAGGTTTTCTTTCATATAAAGCAAAAGCTCCATTACCTATACAAGTTTTAGGGTTTCTAGTCCAATTATCAGGATCTTTTTCTACCATATCCTTTCTTACTGGTGAAAATACCGGCAAGTTAACAAGCTCCAAAAAATAAGCTGTAGGATATTCCAATTTCACTTCTAAAGTATAATCATCTATAGCTTTTATACCAAATTCATCAACAGGCATATATCCGCCATTAACATTAGAAAAATTAAGTATAGGTTCAAATAAATAACTAGGTTCGCTTGCAGTATCAGGATCAACTACCCTTTTCCAAGAATATTCAAAATCATGGGCAGTTAAAGGCTTTCCATCAGACCATTTTCCATTAGTTCTTAAATGAAATATATATGTAAGTCCGTCTTCAGATATATCCCAACTCTCTGCTGCTCCAGGCTGAATGGCAATATCTTTATACTTAGTAGTTAAACATTCAAATAAATGTGTTACATAAGTAGATCCTTGCAATGTTATATTCAAAGCAGGATCTATAGTTTTAGGTTCAGCACCTAAATTTACATATACTGTATTATCTTCGATATTAGATTTGTT
Organism: Brachyspira intermedia PWS/A; assembly: GCF_000223215.1. Lineage (NCBI taxonomy): Bacteria > Pseudomonadati > Spirochaetota > Spirochaetia > Brachyspirales > Brachyspiraceae > Brachyspira > Brachyspira intermedia. The sequence continues at coordinate 853,108 of NC_017243.1, read as the reverse complement.
TGAACATGAAAATATAAAAACAGAAATAATAAAAACTAAATAAAAATACTTTTTCATTGTACCTAACCTTAGTATGTTATTTATTGGAATTATATTTCATAATAAAGTATTGTCAAGAAAAAATTAATAATATAAATTATTTTAGACTATAATATTTATATAAAATAGAGTTTTTTAGAAAAAATATATAGTTTGCATTAATATAGTGCTTTTCAATATATCTGTAAACTCTTAATTTGTCATCACCTGCAATCATTTCTGCATTATTAGGCAAATTATTTAATATATCATCATAATATTTTGCTTTACCTGTAGTTTTTAGTTTTACATTCTCAACTTCATAATATATAAAAATATGTCAACTTTACATTATCATCTATGTTCCAATATAAATTTGGAAAATAAGCCATCTACATACTATCAAAATAATCTTCTTCATAAGGCACTATTATAAATGGTTTTCCTTCAGCATATTTTTATATCGCAGTTAATATATTTATAAATTTATTCTCTGTATATGGAGATTAAAATAACTTATTTTTATATATAATTTATGTCAAAAATATATAAATTATAAATATTATGTTATTAAACCAGATGGCAAGCACAGTAATGACCTGTTTCAACCTCTCTAAACTCCGGAACTTTCTCTGCACAAATAGCTTCTGCTTTAGGACATCTAGTTCTAAATTTACATCCTGAAGGAGGATTTATTGGAGAAGGTATTTCACCTGAAAGTATTATACGCTGTTTAGTTTTTGCAATTGACGGCTCTGATATAGGTATTGCAGAAATCAAAGACTGAGTATAAGGATGAAGCGATTTTGTATATAATGATTCGCTGTCAGTAAGCTCAACAATATTACCCAAATACATAACACCTATTCTTTTTGATATTTGACGAACTACAGCCAAATCATGCGCAATGAAAAGATAAGTAAGTCCCATATCCTGCTGCATATCATAAAGCATATTTATAATTTGAGCCTGAATAGAAACGTCTAATGCCGATACCGGCTCATCGCATACTATAAACTCTGGATTAACTGCCAAAGCTCTGGCTATACCTATACGCTGTCTTTGTCCGCCTGAAAATTCATGAGGATATCTCTGTGCCTGTTCAGCATTAAGTCCTACAAGTTTAAGAAGATTTATTATTTTTTCTCTTCTCTCATCTTTTGTAGAATAAAGTTTATGAACATCTAATGCCTCGCCTATTATATCTTCTACTGTCATACGCGGATTAAGTGAAGCATAAGGGTCTTGGAAAATTATCTGCATTTTCTTAGCATAATTTCTATAATTTTCTTTATTAACTTCTTCACCATTAAAGAATATTTTTCCGCTGGTAGGTTTATATAAATGAAGCAAAGTTCTTCCTAATGTAGTTTTACCGCTTCCAGATTCTCCAACAAGCCCGAAAGTTTCTCCTTTATTTATGGTAAAAGTTACTCCGTCAACAGCTTTTACAGTCTGTATATTTCTTCCGAAGAATCCGCCTTTTATCTTAAAATGTTGTTTCAAATCTTGTATTTCTATTAAAGGTGCCATAAAAACTCTCTTTATACAACGCTATTTTTTTATTTCTTCTTATTAATTAAGTAAAGTATTAAAATTAATTAGGCATTTGATGAAGCCAGCAAGCTGAAAAATGCCCTTTCTCAAATTCTGTTATAGGCGGCTTATTATCAATACATACCTTCATACATTCTTCGCATCTTGTACTAAAAGGACATCCTGCCTTCATATTAAGCAAGTCTATTGGTGTTCCTTCTATAGGAATGAGTCTGTCCTGTTTTATATCAATACGAGGAAGTGATTTCAAAAGCCCTAAAGTATAAGGATGTTTAGGACGTTCAAATATATCGAATACTGTTCCTCTCTCAACAATACCTCCGCCGTACATAACTATAATATCATCAGCCATATCGGCTACTATACCAAAGTCATGCGTAATAAGTATAACAGCCATATTTATTTTTTTCTGTATATCTTTTATAAGCTCAAGTATCTGTGCCTGTATAGTAACATCTAATGCAGTTGTAGGCTCATCAGCTATAAGTATTTTAGGATCTCCTGCAAGTGCCATAGCTATCATTATACGCTGACGCATACCGCCTGAAAGCTCATGAGGATACTGTTTTATTCTTCTTCTAGGCTCATTAATACCTACTAAAGTTAAAAGCTCAACTATTCTCTCTATAGCATCGGTTTTGCTTATTTTTTGATGCGTAGTCAATGCTTCCATTAACTGATTGCCTATTGTGTATACAGGATTAAGACAAGTCATAGGGTCTTGGAATATCATTGATATTGAATCGCCTCTGATTTTCTTTTTTTCATGCTCTGAAAGTTTAATTAAATCAGTGCCTTCAAAAAGTATTTCTCCATTCATAATCTTTCCGGGTTCTTCAATAAGTCCCATAATAGAGTATGCAGATACACTTTTACCGCTTCCGGATTCTCCTACTATACCCAATACTTTTGATTTATCTAATTTATATGAAATATTATTAACTGCTTTAACTTCTCCAAGAGGCGTAAAGAAAGATACGCTTAAATTTTTTACTTCTAACAAATGACCATTTTCCATTTACATACCCCTTTATCTATTCTTCATTCTTGGGTCTAATGCATCCCTTAAACCATCACCCACCAAATTAAAGCAAAGTATTATAATACTTATCAAAGCAGCAGGAAAAAGCAGCTGATAAGGATAAGAATAAACTCCGCTTACAGCATTTGAAGTCAAAGAACCAAGCGAAACCATAGGAGCACTAACTCCCAATCCCAAGAAACTCAAAAATGCCTCAACGAATATAGCATTAGGTATTTGAACCATTGCTGATACTATTATTGCCCCCATGGCATTAGGTATTAAATGTTTAAAAATTATTCTGCTATGAGGAGTACCCAAAGCTCTAGCTGCAGTTACAAATTCCTGTCCTTTTAATGCTAAAATCTGTCCTCTTGTCATTCTTGCCATATTAGTCCAATAAAGTAAAGATATAACTATAAATATACTGAAAAGTCCGGGCCCTAAAAGTCCTATACCTCTCAATGACTCATTCTGTAAAAATAACTTATCCATAGGAGCTTTAAGAACAACTGATAATAATACAACTACCAAAAGTGTAGGTACTGCACTTATTATATCAACGATACGCATCATAATACTGTCAGTAAGTCCTCCGAAATATCCTGATATAGAACCATAAACTATACCTATTATTACAACTAAAGTAGCAGATACAATACCAATTAAAAGCGATATTCTAGCACCTATCATACATCTTACAAGCAAATCTCTACCCAAAGTATCTGTTCCGAATGGATGTTCTAATGTAGGAAGACTGTTTTCAACTCCTCTATTTATTTGAGCATATCCATACTCAGAAATCATAGGTATTATAATAGAAAGAATGGCTATAATAGCTATAACTATAATAGAAACTAAAGCAACTCTATTTTTTTTGAATCTTCTATATGCATCCTGCCAATAGGTGACACTTTCTCTTTTTACTTCAGCTGAAGCTTTTTCTTCATCCGTTGCTTTTACAAATAATGATTTATCTAAACTATTTTCCATTAGTTAATTTCCGCCTTTATAAAAAATTATAAAAATTATTCCTGTATTTTTATTCTAGGGTCTATTATACCATAGGATAAGTCAACCAAGAAATTCATAGCTATCAAAAAAGCTCCGTAGAATATTGTAACTCCTAATATTGTAGGATAATCTCTTTGAGTGATGCTTTCAACGAAATATCTTCCAAGTCCCGGTATATTGAATATTTTCTCTACAACGAATGAACCTGTAAGAATACCTGCAGCAAGAGGTCCTATATATGTAACTATTGGTATTATAGCATTTCTTAAAGCATGCTTAAATATGATTATGCTTCTTGATATACCTTTTGCTCTGGCTGTTTTTATATAATCTTGGTGTATAACATCAAGCATTGAACTTCTCATAAGTCTTGCCATAAAACTTAAAGAACTAAAAGATAAGGCAAATCCCGGCATTATATATTGAGCAAAAGAATCGAATCCATAAGCAGGAAGCAGTTTTAATTTTACAGAAAATATAATAATAGAAACAGTAGCAACAACGAAACTAGGTACTGCTATACCTAAAGTAGCCGCCACCATAACAGCCCTATCTACAAACTTACCATGCCTTAATGCCGCAACTATTCCAAATAAAACTCCTATAGTAGTAGAAATAAACATACTGAATATTCCAAGTCTGAAAGATACAGGGAATGCCCTTACTATTGTACCGGAAACTGATTGTCCTATTTTAGTAAGAGAAGTACCCAAATCTCCTCTAATAGCATTATTTAAATAATTACCATACTGAACTATTAATGGCTTATCAAGTCCGTATTTTCTATTTAAGTTTTCCAATGCTACTTTACTAAGCGGTTTTTCACCTACAAAAGGCCCGCCCGGTACTGTATGCATTAAAAAGAATGTTATTGTTACTATAACAAAAAGGGTTAAAAGTGAGACTAATAATCTTTTAACAACATAAGAAAACATACACAATACCTTTAATTAATTTTTTGACAAATTTTTATTGACATTATATTATCTAATAAAAATTAACTTTTGTCAAACTTTAAATAAACCAAATTTAATATCAAAATTATAAACTAAACTATTTATAATGAAAAATTACATATTAATAGTAAGAGCATATACAGAAATAATAAAAAGAAATCTGTATATGCTTCATTATTAATATATACTGAAATTTTTTAACTTTGTCATTTTTTTAGTCAACTTTTTCCCGCCACATACGCTCTGCGGACTTCGTCAAAGTTGCTGCCGTAGGCACGCTTCGCGAAAATGCAAGGTATAAAATTAGTACTAAATCATACTAAAATTGTCTTATTGTAAAATAATTTATTACATTTAAGTTCAAATATAGCCTTTCGTGAAGTGTATCCGAACTTGTCGAGGATATAGCTTCTCGCCTGCCGACACCACAGGTGGACTTCGTCGGCACGCACAGCTGGGGCAAAGCCCCATATATTAAAAAGAAACTATAGTTTTATTTTTGACAAAATATAGTTGTTTAAGTATATTATAATAATTCACCAAATTTTCTAATATATACTTTCTTTAATAATGTAACTAATAGTATATAAGCAAATATACAAGGAACTAAAAATATAAAATAAGTTTTAGGCAATGATACAAAACCTAAATGATGTCCTAAATTTGTAAAAGGCACTATAGACAAAATTATAATGCTTGAAAAAGTTAATAAAAATACTTGTTTTGATGGTCTGCTTTCTATAAAAGGAATTTTAGCAGTTCTTATCATATATATAACCAAAACTTGTGTGCATATAGATTCTATAAACCAGCCTGATTGGAACATAGAAGTATACATTGTTTTTATATTAGCTAAATCGGCACCATTATAATAATTGCCTAATTTATTATATAATATTCCATTAGAAACGAATAATGGACAGAAAATAAAATACATTATTAAATAAGTACTCCAATCAAATATGGAACTTACAGGTCCCATCCAGCACATAAAGTTTCCTATACTTGAAGCGTCCCATTTTCTTGGAAGTTTTAAAAATTCTTTATCAACATTATCCCAAGGTATTGAAGTGCAGCTTAAATCATATATTAAATTTAGTATGATCAAATGCACACTTTGCATTGGTATGAATGGCAATAGTATAGAAGCCATTAATACAGAAAACATATTTCCAAAATTTGATGAAGCAGTTATTTTTATATACTTTATCATATTGGCATAAGTTTTTCTTCCTTCTATTATGCCTTTTTCTAATACAGTTAAATCTTTTTCTAATAGTATTATATCAGCAGCTTCTTTAGCTATATCAAAAGCGCTGTCAACTGAAATAGATATATCAGCCATTTTCATAGCAAGCACATCATTAATACCATCACCCATAAATCCAACAGTATTATCATCATCTTTTAATACAGATACTATTCTTGATTTTTGATGAGGATAAAGTTTAGCAAATATATTAGCTTTTTTTGCTTTTATTTTTAATTCATCATCATTTAATTTATCAATTTCATTTCCAAGCAAAATGCCGTTTATATTTATTCCTAATTTATTGCATACATTAATAGTTGTTTTTTCATTATCTCCAGTAAGTATTTTTACATCAACACCATATTCATTTAATTTTTTTATAGCCTCGTAAGATGATTCTTTTGGAGGATCCAAGAATGCTAAATATCCAACTAACACCATTTCATTTTCTAATTTTTTAATTTCTTCTAAATCTTGTAATTGATTTTCATCATTTATTTTTATGTCTTTTACAGCTAATGCTATAACTCTCATTCCTCTATCATTTAAAGAGTTAATTTTTTTATTTAATTCTTCTCTTTGTAATTCTGTTATTTTTGATACTTTTTCATCATCATAAACATAAGAGCAAATTGAAATCATTTCTTCAAAAGCTCCTTTAGTTATCATTTTTATATTATTATTTTCTTTTAATAATATGCTTAATCTTCTTCTTATAAAATCAAAAGGAATTTCATTTATTTTAATATAATTTTCTAATTCTTTATTATTAAAATTTTTTTCATTATGTTCTACATATTCAATAATGGCATTATCCAAAACATTTCTATAACCATTTTGAAAATAGCTATTTAAATAAGCCAAATCCAAAACATTTTTATTTTCATTTCCATTGATATCAAAATAATGTTTCAATGAAATTTTATCCATAGTTAAAGTGCCTGTTTTATCAGTGCATAATATATTCATAGCACCGAAACTTTGTATAGAGTTAAGATTCTTTATTATAGTTTTTTGTTTTGACATAGATACTGCCCCTTTTGCTAAGCATGCACTTACAATCATAGGGAGCATTTCTGGTGTCAAACCTACTGCAATTGATATAGCAAATAATAATGCTTCTATCCAATTTCCTTTTGTGAATCCATTAATAAAAAATACAACAGGAGTCATTATAGACATAAATCTTATCAATAGCCAAGATACAGAATTTATTCCTTTAGTGAAGCTTGTATCTATTTCATTAATATTTGAAAGTTCATTTGCTATATCTCCTAAAAATGCATCTTTTCCAATATTGATTACTATGCCTTTAGCATCTCCGCTTATTACATTAGAACCCATAAATACAATATTTGAATAATCTGTTACTGATTCTAATTCCTCATTACATACAGAATTATTTTTTTCTAAAGGCTCGCTTTCTCCTGTTAATACTGATTGAGAAACTGTCAAGTTATTTGATTCTATTATTCTTATATCAGCAGGTATTATATTACCGGCATTAATAAAAACTATATCGCCTACTGTTAGATTTTCACTGTTTATTTCTTTTTTGATATTTTCTCTCAAAACTATGCTTGAAGATTTTATCATATTAAGAAGTTTTTCTGATGCATTATCTGATTTATATTCCTGAATGAATCTTATTAATCCTGATACAGTTATCATTGTAGAAATGATTATTACTGTCAAAAAAGAAATTTCTTCATTCTTGAAAAAAGGTATTAATATATCTGTAAAAATGGAAATAATAGCTAATGCAAATAATATTAAAGTGAATGGATTTATGAAACCTTCGGCTATTCTTTTCAAAATAGTTTTTTTATTTTTATGGGGTATTTTATTTAATCCGTATTCTTTTAATCTTTTATCTGCTTCTTTTTCTGATATGCCTTCTAATGATGAATTAAATACTTCTAGTACTTTATCAGTATTATTTAATGCTGATAAAATTAATTTGTTTTTATTTTCTAGTATTTTTTTCATAATATCAACTCCAATAAATAATATTTTCAAAACGATTTTTTATTATTTTTTATTATTGTTATGCTCGTCTACGCCTATAATAAGCTAGTGAGTAAACTCACTAGCTGGCTACGACTCGCTTTTATATTTCAATTCTAATATCTAAAAATTATTATTTTTTATAATAAATTTATTCTAATACTGTTATTTACAAAAGCTAAAATAACAAATATAAAAAACCAAAAACGGTTTTATAATTTTTAGTGTATGGATTTAATTATAGAAAATGTATTAATTGAAGTTACATATCAGGTAGACGATTCTTTTGAAGCTGAGTAGTGAGCGAGAATAGAAGTTTTTGTTTAGCATAGCACCGCCTCCTTATAATGATATAGATTTTTAATTTTTGCGAATATAGCATAATATAAAAAAATTGTCAACACAAAAAATATAATTAGTTTAATTTTTTTATTTTTAATCTCATCCATCACACGCAGAATAAAATTAAAAATATTAATTTATTTATAATTCAAATTTTATTTATATTATAAATTTAGTTTACCGTGCGTTAAATATATTTTAAAGTTAATTTAAACTTGGGTGGGCGTTAAAAATTCTAATTAAGCTATAAAGTTAATTGAGTTAACATTCAAAATGAAATTTCAAATTTTAAAGGGCGGGCATGTAATTAATGTCTTTATTTATTTTTATAAACTTTTCCCAAGCACACCTGCCATAGGCACGCTTCGCGAGGCGGACAGCGTCAAAGAACCTTATATCCTCGATAAACTCGGATACGCTTCGCGAAAGTGCAAGGATAGAATTAGTACTAAATCATACTAAAATCGTATCACATGTAAGATAATTTATTAAATTAAATCCCAAATGTAACCTTTTTGCTTCTCGCCTGCCGACACCACAGGTGGACTTCGTCGGTACGCATAGCGAGGCGGGCTTCGCCTGTGGCAATACCATACCTAAAGGTACTCCTTTCAGTCGCAGTACTTCCTTCGGTCGCAAAAGAAGTGGGGGTGTGGGGGCTAGTCCCCACAAATAATAAAAATAATAAAATAATTTTTGACAAAATATAGTCGTTTGGTTATATTACAACCTTATTTCAAACCATATTCTTCTTTAGTACGTTTTACGTTTTCTCTGGCACATTCACTGCTTGGATCTAATTTTAAAGCCTTCTTATAATCTTTTAATGCCTCTTCATAAAGACCTAAATTTTCCTTAGTAAGGCCTCTGTTATTATAAGCATCTGCATAATCAGGTTTTAATTTTATAGCCTTATCAAAATCTTCTATAGCTTCTTCATAAAGACCTAAATTATCTTTGGCATTTCCCCTATTATTATAGGCAAAAGCATAATTAGGATCTAATTTTATAGCTTTATCATAATCTTTAATAGCTTCTTCATAAAGCTCTAAATTATATTTTGTATTACCTCTGTTATTATAAGCATCTGTATTATCAGGTTTTAATTTTATAGCCTTATTAAAATCTTCTATAGCTTCTTCATAAAGTCCTAAATTATCTTTGGCATTTCCCCTACTATTATATGCAAGAGCATAATTAGGATTTAATTTTATAGCTTTATCATAATCTTTAATAGCTTCTTCATAAAGTCCTAAATTATCTTTGGCAATTCCCCTATTATTATATGCAAGAGCATAATTAGGATTTAATTTTATAGCTTTGCTAAAATCTTTTATAGCTTCTTTAGAAAATCCCAACTCATCTTCTAATAATCCTTTATTATTATAAGCATCAAATAAATTAGGATCTATTGATAAAGCTTTATCAAAATCTTTTATAGCTTCTTCTAAAAGTCCTAAATCACTTTTAAGAAGTCCTCTGTTATAATAAGCATATGTATAATCAGCTCTTAACTCTATAGCCTTATCATATTCTTCTATAGCTTCTTTTAAAAGTCCAAGTTTAGTTTTGGCAATAGCTTTGTTATAATAAGCATCTGCCATATTAGGGTTTAACTTTATAGCCTCATCATAATATTTTATAGCTTCTGCATATTCTCCATTAGCACTTTTATAAATACCTTTAGAATTATAATCATGATAATCAGTAAGATTGTTTAAACGATCAATATCAACTTCTTTCTTATTGTCAACTATATTTGTAAAACTGACTATAAAATTTTGTTTATCTGACATTATTTTATTTAATTCTTCATTAAAAGCTTTTGCTCTGTCATTAAAATCATCAAAATCAGAATAGTTTTCTGCATCAATATTATTTAAAAAATCATTAAATTCTTCTACACATTTATTTAATTCTTTTTGCAAATTCTCTAATTTATTTTTAGATTCTTTTAAATGTTGACTGAATAGAAAATTAGTCATTGTTGCCATTTTTAACTCCTATAACTATTTATTATTAATATACAAGTTACAATTTCGTATATGAGACAATTATACCATAGTATATACCTAAACAACTATACTTTGTCAAAAATAAATTTATATTTTTGTTTTATATCTGGGGCTTTGCCCCCGCTGTGCGTGCCTACGGCAACCCCACTTCTTTTGTTGCCACATACGCAGTACGCCTTCGGCGAGAAGCAAAAAGGCTATATTTGAACTTAAATGTAATAAATTATTTTACATATAAGACAATTTTAGTATGATTTAGTACTAATTTTATACTTGCACTTTCGCGAAGCGTGCCTGTGGCAGCAACTTTTTGCGGCGGGAAAAAGTTGAATAAAAAAAATGACAAAGTTAAAAATTTTCAGTATATACCTAAACAACTATATTTTGTCAATTTTCACCTTTTTATCAAATAAAAGATTATCTAATATTTAAGAAATATGTTTTTACATGTAATATAGATTTATTGATTTTGTATAATAATAAGTTATCAGCCGCACGTATAAAGGACATTCATTAAGAATAAACGATACCGTGCGGGTTGCCACTACGGCTAGTAGTTGACAAAATTAAAACAAAAAATAAAACAGCTGCTAATATTATAATTTATAAAGTAATATTATTATCTTTACAAAATTCAGCTGCTAAATCTATATTGGTAAATTCATCTTTTATAATATCTTTAAATACCATAAGATAAAATTCATCTTCTAAAGCTAACTTATAAGATTTTTCTAAATCATTCAATGCTGACTTTTCTAAATCCGTATAATTTTTTGATGAAGCAATTTTTGATATAATTTTATTAAAAAATGATTTCTTATCATTTGTTTTATTTTCTGAATTGGTTTCCTTTGATAAAAGAAATTTCTCTTTAGCTCTTAAAATATATAAAAACCAATCATCATCTTTTAATTCAATAGCTTTATCATAATTTTCAATACTTTCTCTATATTTATTTAAATAATCATAACAAGAAGCCCTCTCACTGTAAAAATCAGAATTATTCGCATTATATTCTATGGCTTTATCAAAATCCTTTATAGCCTCATCATAATTCTTTAAATATTTTTTTGAACAGCCTCTATAATAATAAGCATTATAATGTTTGGAATTCACATTTATAATAATATCAAAATCTCTTATAGCCTCCTCATACTTCGATGCTCTGTATTTAGTGTATCCTCTTTCATAATAAACATCAAAATTACCGGGATACATTCTTATAACTTTATCATATATTTCTAAAGTTTCTTCATATTTATCCATATTAGATAAACAAAAAGCAATATTATAATAGGCATTAACTTTATTAGGATTTATTTCCAACACTTTATTATAATACTCTATAGCTTTATCATATATAGCCTGTCTTGAATATATAAGTCCTATGTTAATATAAATCTCTGCTTCATCATAGCCTAATTCTAATGCTTTATTAAAATCTTCCAAAGAATTTTTATAATCTTCTAAACTCATTTCAGCAAGTGCAATATTATAATAAGCCAAACTATAATCAGGATTTATTTCTAATGCTTTTTTATAATAGTCAATGGCTTCTTTATAGTTTCCTAAATTATGTTTAATAAGTCCTAAATTAATATAGGCAGATGCATACTGAGGATTTATCTCCAATGCCTTATTATAATATTGAATTGAGTTTTCATAATCATGCATTTCATAATATGCCAAACCAATATTATAATAAGCACTAGCCATAGAAGTATTTAACTCTATAGCCTTATTAAAATTTTTAATAGCTTCTTCATAATCTTTTTTATAATAATATACCAAGCCAATACTATTATATATTTCAGCATTATTAGTATCTATATCCAAAGCCTTATTTAAATATGATAAAGCTTCATCATATAATTCTAATTCTACTTTTATCAAAGCTATTTCATTATAAATAACAACATCAGTATTATCTATTTCAAGTATTTTATTTAAACAAGATAAAGCTCCTTCATAATCTCTTAAAGCTCTTTTTACTAAAAACATTTTAAAATAAGTATCTGCACTATTAGGATAAATTTGAAGTGCTTTTTCTAAATATTCCAGAGCCTCATTATTTAAATCTAATTTATGCAAAGCAAAAGCAATATCATAATATGCATCAATAAAATTAGGATTTATTTCTAATGCTTTTTTTAAATATTCTAAAGATTCCTCCATATATCCTGCATCAATTTTTATATTTCCTATTCTGTCATAAACATAAAGGTCATCAGGATACATTTCTAAAATTTTATTTAAATATTCATTGGCTTCATCATATAATTCTAAATCTAATTTTATAGAATAAATTTTTAAATATGTTTCAAGATTACCAGGATCTATTTCTAAAGCCTTATTTAAATATGATAAAGCCTCATCATCAAATTCACCAGAATGTTTTATTAAAGCAATATTATGATAAGCATTAATGAGATTAGGATTTATCTCTATAGCCTTCTCATAATATTTTAAAGCTTCAGTAATTTCATCTAAATGATATTTACACAAACCAATATAGTTATATGCCATACTTGCTGTAGAATTTTTATCTAATTCTATAACTTTATTAAAATCATTTATAGCTTCTTCAAATTGAGATAAATAAAACTTGCATAATCCTCTATTATTATAAGAATTAATATTATCAGGAAAATCAGCTATTACTTCATCATAGATATTTATAGCTTCTTTATAGTTTTTCATGTAAAGATAACATAATCCTACATTAACGCGGGAATCAATATCATTATTATTTATTTGCAAAACTCTATTAAAATCTTCTATAGCTTCTCCATAAAAAGATAAATATAATTTTGCTAAGCCTCTATCATAATATACAGTTTCGCCGTCATCACCCAATTCGATAGCTCTCTCAAAATCTTTTATAGCTTCTTCATATAAACCCAAATTTAATTTTGATAATCCTTTATTATGATAAAGATCATAAGAATCACCATTATAAAATATGACCTTATCAATATATTCAATAGATTTTTCATACTCTCTATTTTCAAATGCTTCTTTAGCTTTATCCAGCAATTCTTTAATATTGTCATTCATAATACAATTTCCTATAAAACTAATTTTATTTCAAGCCATGTTCTTTTTTAAGATTTTCAATATTACTCATTGCATATTTATTATTAGGATCTAATTCTAAAGCCTTCTTATAATCTTTCAAAGCTTCTTTATATAGTCCCGCATTTTTCTTAACCCAGCCTCTATCATTATATAAATAAGCTGTATTTGGTTCTAATTCTATAGCTTTATCATAATCCTTTATAGCTTCTTTATACTGTCCTAATTCATCTTTAGCACTTCCTCTATTACCGTAAGCATTTGTATAATTAGGAGTCAATTCTATAGCCTTAGTATAATCTTTGATAGCTTCTTTATATAAACCTAAAGTATATTTAGTAAGTCCTCTATTATTATAAGTATTGCTGTCATTTGGGTTTAACTCTATAGATTTATCATAATCTTTGATAGCTTCTTTATAAAGTCCCAAATCATTTTTAGAAAGTCCTCTGTTATTATATGCTTCACTGTAAGTTGGTCTTAATTCTATAGCCTTATCATAATATTTAATTGATTCTTTTAAAAGATCCAAATCATATTTAGCACTTCCTATATTATAATAGGCTTCTGGATTATCCGCACATAAATCTATAGATTCTTCATAATCTTTTATAGCTTCTTCATACATTCCTAAATCGCTTTTAGCAAGTCCTCTATTATTATATGCATCACTATAATTAGGATTTAAATATATAGCTTTATCATAATCTTTTATAGATTCCTTATATAAACCTAGCTCTCTTTTTGCATTTGCCCTGTTATAATAAGCATCTACATAATTATGATCCAATTTTATAATTTTGTCATAATCTTTTATAGCTTCTTCATATAATTCTAAATCATATTTAACATTTCCTCTATTCATATAGGAATTTATATCGTTAGGTTTCCATTTTATAGCATTATTATAATCTTCAATAGCTTCTTTAAATAAACCTAACTCTTTTTTTGAATTTCCTCTATTATAATAAGCATCTGCAAAATTAGGATTAATCTTTAAAGCTTTGTTATAATCTTCAATAGCTTCTTTATAAAGTCCCAAATCATTTTTAGAATTGCCTCTGTTGCTATAAGCACAATAATTATTAGGCTCTAATTCTAAAATTTTATTAAAATCTTTCATAGCCTCATCAAAAAGCTGTAAATAATTTTTGGAAGCTCCTCTATTATTATATGCATCTATATTTTTATTGTCTAACTCTATAACCTTATTATAATCTTCAATAGCTTCCTTGTGTAAGCCAGCATGATTTTTAGCGACTCCTCTATTATAATAAGCATCTTTATAATTTTTACTTAATTCTATAGCTTTGTCATAATCTTTTATAGCTTTCTTAAAAAATCCTAAATTATTTCTAGCAAGTCCTCTGTTATAATAAGCTAATGCATAATAATCAATCAAGTCTATAGCTTCACTGTATTTATCTATAGCATATTGATATGATCCCATATTGTTTAAAGCAACTCCATTAGTGTTACAATCGAAATATTCATCTAAAGTATGTAAATCATTAATATCAATTTCATCATTTTCATCATTAAACATAGTTTTATCATAATGAAAATACTCAATAAACCTGTTATAAGTATAAAGTTCATCAGGCTCTTTTATATAAAATGTTTCAAGTATTCTGTTTAATTCATCATTAAATTTTTCTGCCTTTCTGTTAAAATCATCAAAATCAGAATAATTGAATGGATCAATGCTATTTAAAAAATTATTTGCCTCACATATAACTTTTTCTGCTTCTTTTTTAAAATCATCTTTTAAATCTGGAATTTCTCTTTCTTCAAAAGCTTCTAATGATATTTTGCATTTTTCTATATGTTTACTAAGAAGATAATTAGATATTTTTGACATTTTTAATTCCTATCATAGTTTATTAATTTTACATAAATTATTATAATACAAAAATAATTTAACACCATATAAAATTATTATTATTAATAATCTGCTTGTTTTATTTTTAATATTTAGTATTATTATTGCGTTGAATTATTATCAGTTTAATTATTATCGGAGGAATTTTATGACTTATAAAGAAATTATAGAAGTTGCCAAAGACTGTATGGGATTTTGTAAGGCATGTCCAATATGTAATGGTAAAGTATGTAAAAATAGTATGCCCGGACCTGGAGCTAAAGGAATAGGAGATGTTGCCATTAGAAATTATGATAAATGGAGAGAAATAAGACTCAATATGGACACAATATGTTCTAATGAAGATGTTGACACTTCTTTTGAACTATTCGGAAAAAAATTTAAATACCCTATATTTGCCGGCCCTGTAGGTGCAGTTCAGCTTCATTACGGCAATAAATATACAGAAGAAGAATACAATGATATATTAGTAAAATCTTGTGCAGAGGCAGGAATTGCAGCTTTCACTGGTGACGGTACTAATCCTAATGTAATGATTGCAGCAACTACTATGATAAAAAAACAAAACGGCATAGGAGTGCCGACAGTTAAGCCTTGGAATATAGATGTTATAAAAGAAAAAATGAAATTAGTTGCAGATTCAAATGCTTTTGCTGTTGCTATGGATGTTGATGCGGCAGGACTTCCTTTCTTAAAAAATCTTACTCCAAAAGCAGGAAGCAAAACTGTAGATGAATTAAAACAAATAAAAGAAATTGCTCAAAGACCATTCATAATAAAAGGAATAATGACTGTAAAAGGGGCTAAAAAAGCTGTTGAAGCTGGAGCCGATGCAATAATAGTATCAAATCATGGCGGACGCGTACTTGATCAATGTCCTTCTACTGCTGAAGTTTTGCCTGAAATCGCTGATGCTGTTAAAGGCAAAATCAAAATATTAGTAGACGGCGGTATTAGAAATGGTACTGATATATTAAAGGCTATTGCTTTAGGTGCTGACGGTGTTGTTATTGCAAGAACATTTGTAATAGCTGCTTACGGTGGAGGAGAAGAAGGAGTTAAATCTTATGCAGCTCAATTAGGTGCAGAACTTGAAGATGCTATGACTATGTGTGGTGTTCACAGCTTAAAAGAAATAACTAGAGATGTAGTAAGACTTTAATTTTCTTTACTATAACTTTTTATAATTAAAAAACTCAATATACAAGATTGACTTTCTTTATATTGAGTTTATTTATTTTGTATAATACCAAACATATATAAAACACTGCAATATATGTTTGATATTATACAGTTTTTAATAATTAGTAATCTATATTATTAAATTATAACTTTTTTGTTACTGTAGTAAAATTACCGCCTAAAAAAGTTTTCCAAGCTTCATCTTTATCATTTTCAGCATTAGGTACTATTAAAGTTGTAAGTTTAGTACTACCTAAAAATACGTCCCCTTTATGATTTATATTATTAGGGTTTGTACCTAAATAAGTGAGAGTAGTCAATTGCTGAGAAAGTGCAAATGCCTGCATTCCTATTGATTTTACAGAGTCTGGTATTATTATTTCTTTCAAGTTATCAACACCCATAAATGCTCGTTCCCCTATTTCTTGTAAACCATTTCCTAATGTTACTATTTCTATACTTGGAGAATACATAAATGCACTTTCTTTTATTGTAATTACAGAATCAGGAAGTGTTATTTCTCTTGTATTATATAGTCCAAAAAAAGAGCTCTTTTCTATAGTCTTTATTTTATTTTCTGGAAATGCAAAACTTATAACTATATTTTTATATTTATCATCAAAGCTAGAAAACATAAAAGCTTTTATAGAGCCATCTTGAAAATTAATATTTTTTAAATCCAGCTCTATATTCATAGTAATATTAAGTTTTGATGCTGCTTCTAAAGTTAAAATATATAAAGATTTATTACCGCTTTGTTGATCACCATAATCTTTAGGAGTTCCAGTAAATATTACTCTATATGAACCTTTTTCCTGAAAATAAGCCTTTAAATTTTGTTCTAATTGCTTGCTTATTTCAATATCATTCTGACTTATATCTATACCGTATTTTTTTATTAATAATTCTTCTTCGGTTGGATCTGTAACTCCTGAATTATCACCGTTATTACTGCTATCAGGCGATGTAGTATTATTTGAACATGAAACAAATACCAACACTAATACAAATACTAATAAAATTTTTTAATCATAAATATTTACTCCATAAAATACTAAATCTATTTATAATAGTAGATAATAAATCAAAAAAAGTAAAGTTATTTGTAATATTTTTTAATTTTATCGCAAAATAATATGGCAAATATAATAAATACATATAAAAATATCATTGTTTTCTTATATCAGTGAATGAACCGCCTAAAAAAGTTTCCCATTTAGGATCTTTATCATTTTCAGCATTAGGAATTATTAAAGTACTAAGACTAAAGCAGCCTTCAAATACATTACCTGTATAATTTATAATATTAGGAGAATCACCATAATAAATAACTCTTTTTAATGCTGTAAATGAATATGCAAACGCTTGATTTCCTATTGTTTTTACTGAAGCAGGTATTATCAATTCTTCAATTTCCAAATTCATAAAAGCATCTGAACCTATTGTTTCTAATGAAGAAGATAATTGTAATTTTTGTATTGTATCATTAGCAAATGCTTGATCTCCTATTGTTTTTACTGAATCTGGTATTATTACTTCTGATAAAAATGGAACTTGTAAAAATGCCATATTATCTATTACTTCCAAACCATTTTTTAAATTTAATTTTACTAAATTATCACAATTTCGAAATGCTTCTACTCCAATTTTTGTTACCGAAGCAGGTATTGTTATTTCTTTTAGATTAGATAAAAAAGAAAAAGCCTTGTCTCCTATAGTTTTAATTTTATTTTCTGGAAATATAAAATTAAAAGTTATATTACCATTATCTGTTGGACCTGAAAACATATCCCCACTTATAGTGTCGCCTTGAAAATTAATATACCTTATATCTATATCTATGTTATCAATATTCTGAAAACCACTTGCTACTTTTGCTATTAAACTAGAAAGAGATTCCTTATAACTTCTAGGAGTACCTGTTAATATTACTCTATATGAATTCTTTTCAGCAAAATAAGCTCTTAGATTTTCTTCTATTTTTTGGCTTATTACTGCATCTTCCTGACTTATGTCTATACCGTATTTTTTTATTAATTCTTGCTCTTCATTATCTATAGGAGGTGTAACTCCTGAATTATCACCGTTATTACTGCTATCAGGCGATGTAGTATTATTTGAACATGAAACAAATACCAAAACTGATACCAATACTAATAAAATTTTTTTAATCATCACTCTTTCCATACTTAAACATTCCATCCTTAAATATAAATATTGCTTTAAACATAAGAAAAATTTTTAAAAAGTAAAATATTAAAAATTATTTAGCTTACTATATACTTTTTGATAAAAATCACTGTTTTTTTACAGTGGTAAATTTATGTCCCAAAAAAGTTTTCCAGCCCTCATCTTTCTCATTTTCAGCATTAGGTACTATTAAAGTTGTAAGACTAACACAATCTTCAAATACATCTCCATTATTGCTTATGGTATTAGGCTTAGTTCCTAAATAAGTAACAGTAGTTAGAGACTCTCCAAATGGTTTTCTGCCTAAAGAAGTAACAGATGCTGGTATTACTATTTCTTTTACTTTTGAATAGGAAAAAGCTAATTCCCCTATATATTCAAGTTTGCTGTTTTCACTAATTGTTATTTTCTCAAGAGAACTATCTTTCTGAAAAGCAGCAGCTTTAATACCAATAACAGAATCTGGTATTGCTATCTCTTTAAAATGTTTACTAAAAAGTGAAAAAGCATTACCCTCTATAACTCTTATACTGTTTTCTGGAAATTTAAAAGTTATTGTACAATCTGCAAAACTAGGAAATCCTTTAAACATTGAAGATTTTACTTTTCTCTCATTGAAATAAATCTTACTAATATCTATTTCTATATTTTTATAATAAATACCTAAATCATTCGCAGCATCTAATACAAACTTTGCAAGAGAACTTTGCTGAGAATATTCAGCTTTTGGTGTTCCTGTAAATATTATTTTATATTCACGGCCTTCTTTCTTGCATTCTTCTAATCTAGTTTTTATTTGCTCTTTTATTAGATTATCTTCTTGAGAAATATCTATACCATATTTAATCGCTTCTGCATCTAAAATAGGATAAGGAGGCATTAAAGGAGGTTCTATTTCAGTCCAAGGTATATCTGTACCGCCGCCATCTCCACCACTTCCACCATCACCGCCTTCTTCTGTACCGTTGCCAGAATTATTGCCATTATTACTTGGTGATATAACTGATGCCGAACATGATACTAATATCAATGCTGATATAAATATTAATAAAAATTTTTTAATCATCTCTATTTCAATCCTTAAATATAAGTATTATTTTAAACATAAGAAAAAAATAAAAAAAGTAAATAATGCGATAAAACATATCATAACTTTTACTGTTTTCTTACATCTGTAAAATTATGTCCTAAAAATGTATCCCAAGCAGAATCATTTATATTTTCAGCATTAGGTACTATTAAAGTTGTAAGTTTTGTGCTTGTAAAAATATCTTTTCCGAAATTTATACTATTTGGAGAAGTTCCTAAATAAATAACTTTACTCAAATTAGGACTGCTTCCAAATGCATGATCCTGTATTGTTTTTACAGAAGCAGGTATAGTTAATTCAGTTAATGCTGTAGAATATAAGAAAGCATCTTCTTCTATTGTCTGAACATTATTTCCTAATGTCAATTTCTCTAATACATAATTCAATTGAAAAGATCTGTCTCCTATAGTAATCACAGAATCTGGTATTGTTAATTCTTTCAAATTATTATGAAGTCCATGAAAAGCAAAAGTTTTTATAGTTTTTATTTTATTTTCAGGAAATACAAAATTTAATATTGTTATTTTATTGTCAGGATTACCTGTAAACATAGATGCTGGTATAGCTTCATTTTGAAAATTAACATCGCTTATATCTACTATAATATTTTCAGCTGAAATTTTACTAGCTTCATTAAGTACCATACCTGATATAGAAGTTGCTTGAGAATAACGCGATTTTGGAATTCCTATGAATACCAGTTTATAATACCCATTATCTTTATAAGATTGTTCTAAATGTTCTTTTATTTGTGCTATTATAGCAGAATCTTCCTGTCCTACATCTATACCGTATTTTTTTATTTCTTCACTAATACTTGGAGAAATAATTGATGCTGAACATGATACAAGTAAAAATAATGGTATAAAAAATAATAAAATTTTTTATGCATATATCTGCCTTAAATTAATAATCTCTTTCTATTACTTCGCTTATAGCATCATTAGTATAAGGCAAATCAAAAAAATCAACAACTTCAGAAGTTATATTATCATATACTATTATGTTAACTCCATTTGTAGTCTTCCTTAAATTACTTCTGCTTATCAATATTCTGTTTCCGCTGTCAATTACTAAATCATTATATTTATTAAGCTCTTTATGATAAAGATAATTAGTTGCCCCCATTGAAGAAAATACTAATTTATTTTTATCTATAACATAAGAAACATTATTAGTATACATTTCATTTGTTATATTAAAATTAGAATATAATCCTTTTACAATATTATCATTTGTAGAATATTCTCCAAGCATATTAATCACTATAGTATAATCATTAAGATTAGTTATTTTTGTCATATAATCATTAATATTTTCTATATCTCTTAATCCCATATCATAAACTTTATTATATTCATATAAAGCATTTTTCTCCCAAGTGTCATAATTTGTATCGCCTCTTCTATCCGGCAAAACAAAATTATCTTTTAAATATTTACCTAAAAAAGAAGTATATTTCTGAACGCCTTTATAATTTAAATGTCCTGCATCATTATAGTCTGTCCAAAAATCCAAATCATAATCATCATAATAATGATTGAAATTCATAAAAGGAACATCATATTCTTTTGCTATCTCCCCTACTCTATTAAAATGTCTTGCCTCATCATCAGTCATAGGAAAAGGCGAAGCTATTACAACAATAGGTATATTATTTGTTTTTGCTAATTCTAATATTTTTCTATAATAAGTTTCCTGCTCTTCAAGTAAAGGCAAAGTATCTTTAATATTTTCTATATCAGGTCTTTGTACTGGGAATGTTTTATTATGAAAAGAATAGCCCTTAAAATATTTATAATGATTATAATTATTGGCATAAGGGATAAAATCTTCATCTTTTAAATCTTTGTATCTGTTATGATATCTGTACATAGGATTTATAAACTCATCAAATCTCTCTGCCGCTGTTACTTTTAAAGATTCAACTCTATTCTTTGACCATTTTAATGCATAAGTGGCTGCTACAATTTGATAATCCACAACATTAGTTCTGCTTGCTGCAACAATATAAGACTCTAAAGCAATTAATTTAGGCTTCTGATATTTTAATACTTCTACTAAATAATGATAAGTACTCCAAATAGGCTGGCTTCCTGAAGTAAAATTATAAGCAGCAATTCCGTATTCATTATAGAGTATAGCAGGATTAACATTATAATGAACATGACTGCTTCCCATAAACATAACATCTATACTGTTAGTTCTCTGTTCATAAAAACTGTCGCCCTGATATATACCATTATCATTTTTGAATCTTAAAACTCTGCTTGAGAACCAGAGCAATGTAATAAATATAGCTATAAAGCAAATAATTTTTATTGTGTTTCTTATCATATTCTAAAAGCCTATTATTTTTATATAAAATTATGTAAACTAAAAATTTAACTTTTTTCTTAACTCTTTTTAATTAAAATACTCATTTTTTAATATAGAGTAAATTGCAGCATCAGCAAGTCCTGTATTATCTTTATAAATGCTTCTTAATACTCCTTCTTTTTTCAATCCACATTTAAGCATTACTTTTCCGGAATTAGGATTATTAATATTATGTTTGGCTTCTATTCTATTAACTTCTACCTCTTCAAAAAAGAATTTTATTAATATTGATAAAGCCTCCGATGTAATGCCTTTATGCCAATATTTTTTCGATATGCAGTAACCAATACTAATCATATCTATACTATCATTCATATCAACGACGGCTATGCTTCCTGTTAAAAAATTATTTTCTTTTAATACAATAGCCCACTGATAAAAATCTTTATAACAATATTGATTAGTCCATTCAGTCAAAATGAGCTTTGTTTTATCAATACTGTCATGAGTCTGCCATATTAAATACTTTGTAACTTCATCATCACTAGCCCAATTATTATACATGTCTTTTGCATCTTCTGTTTTAAATCTTCTTAATAATAATCTTTCGCTTTCTAATTGTATTGTTCCTTTATGCTTCATAATTTTCTTCACAAAAAATATTTATTTATAAAATAATCAACCATATTATACATTATAATAATTATAAAAAACTACATTCAAATAAAAACATATCACATTGATCATTAACTGCAATTTCCTTTTCAAAAGAAGAAAAAGTTTTAACTTGAGTAAATCCAACTTCTTTTAAATACTGCTCCATTTCACCATATTTATAAAGGTGCGTCTGAAAATCCATAAACTCACTTTGAATCAATTCAGTATTATTATACATTTCATAAATTGATGGCGAAAACTGAGTTTGAGTTTTTTCTTCATAATAATTTTTTGATTTAAGTACTATTTCAAAATTTTCTTTTGTTTTGACAGATACAGCAATATTATAATCATTATCATCTATACATCTATTTTTTATTGTATCAACTGCAAAAACAAATTTACCTGTTTTTAAAAGCCATTTTTTTATTCTTATTAGAATTTGTTTGCAAATATCAATATTTGTAAACAATGATACTGAACCTGAACTAATAAATATATAATCAAATTTTTCTTTCGGATCATATTTCATAATATCAGTATGAATTGTTTTTGCATCAGGAAATTTTAATTTTAGTTTTTTAAGCATTTCATTAGACATATCTATTCCTGTTATGTCAAACCCTCTTTCTATAAATGGAATTAGAAATCTTCCGCTTCCGCATAAAGGTTCTAAAATCTTTTTACCTTTTTCAGCATAAGATAGATAAAAGTTTAATTCATCTTCAGGTGCTTTTTCATGCAGTATCTCATACATTTCAGTACAAAGACTGCCATAATAATTTTTTCTAACTTCACTCATTTTTATAACTCCTAAAATTGGAAATATATAAATTGTTTAGGGTCAAAACCTGCACCGTATTTTCCATATATTATAATGAAGAATAATAAGAAAAATATTACAGCCCATCTGAAATACAAACATTGATTTTTTAAAAATTCATATATAGTTTCTTTCTTTATATATTTTATCAAATCAACTAAAAAAAGCACTATCAAAGATATTATAAGTATATTCATTTCAAAATTGTCCAATCCTAATTTGTACAATGAACCGTCAAATAAACGCCATAAATCTATTTTAGTGAACATTCTCTGTATATAGTAAAAAGCGTCATGTATAGTTTCTGCTCTGAAAAATATCCAAGCTAAATCTACTATTATAAATGTAATAATCACTTCAAGAAATTTAAAACTAAAACTTTGTACTTTTACACCCAATTTATTTAAAACATTATTTCTGAATTTTGATGTAATATCTTCTATTAAATAGCATATCCCATGAATAGCACCCCAAGCTATAAAAGTAAAATTAGCTCCATGCCAAAGTCCACTTACTAAAAATGTTACTAATATATTAAAACTTCTTCTTATTTTTGAGCATCTATTTCCGCCCAAAGGTATATAAAGATAATCTCTAAACCAAGTTGATAAAGATATATGCCATCTGCCCCAAAACTCCTTTATGCTTCTTGCAAAATATGGAGTATTAAAGTTCTCCATTAAATCTATACCCATAACTTTGGCAGTTCCTATTGCTATAAGAGAATAGCTTGCAAAATCACAGTATATCTGCACAGCAAAAAGAATAGCTGACAATGCTAATTCTGTAGTATTATAAATATAATATCTATTAAATACAGTATCTACCAATATAGAAGCTCTATCCGCTATTACCATTTTCTGAAAATAACCGAAAAGCATTAAAATAAGCCCTTCTGTTATTCTATGATAATCGAATCTTTTTATCTTATCCATGTTCTGTATTTGACCTAGCAAATGTTTTGAACGTTCTATTGGGCCTGCAACTAACTGAGGAAAGAATGATACAAACAAGGCATATTTAATAATATTTTTTTCTGACTTTATTTCACCTCTGTAAACATCTATAGTATAACTTAATGCCTGAAATGTATAAAATGATATTCCTACAGGCAAAATAATATCAAAAGGCTTCTCTATTAATTGTATATTTAATGCTGATAAAAGCATATTTATATTTAATAGAAGAAAATCAAAATATTTAAAGAATACAAGTATAGCAATATTGATTATAAAACTAAATGCCACTACTATTCTTTTATATTTTAATTTTTCTATTAATATACCGCTTAAAAAAGTTACAATAGTAGAAGTACCCATTAACAATGCATACTTAGGATTCCAAAACATATAAAATATATAACTTGCTATAAAAAGACAAATATATCTTAATTTTTTTGGAAATATCCAATATAAAATCAATGTTATAGGAAAAAATATTAAAAAATCTCTGGAATTAAATAGCATTTAACATAACTCATAATAAAATATACATTTATAACTTATAAAACTACTAATTGTAATATGAATTATATAAAAAAGCTAGTATAAAAATGTGATATAATATAAAAATATTATGTTAATCAAAAATTCAGCTTAAAAAAATTATATATATTTTCTTTTGCAGTATTCTCTAAATCATCATCATTACCATTGATAATTACATCCACTTCATCCCCTACTTTCAATTTTAACTGTATAAGCCCTATAATCTTTTTCAAGTCTTTCAAATTTTCACCTTTTTTTACTGACACTTCACAATTACTGTCTTTAGCTATTTTTGCAAGTTCGCTTAAAGGTCTGGCATGTATATTACTTATATTATTAATAGTATATTTAAACTCTGTCATAAAAACCTCGTTTTATTCTGAATTACTTTTAATAAGGAAAATTAGATTCTCAAAAGTTTTATTCTCTATTAACTTTTTCACACTATTTTCATTGAGAAGAAAATTAATAGTGTATTCATAAAAATTTTTCAAATCATCATTGTTATTCGATACAGAAATTAAAAATACTACCTGAACATTATTCTTCTGCCATAATATAGGCTTATCTAATACCGCAACATAAACAAATGTATCTTTTGTAACAACCTCTATAGGGTGAGGTATTGCTACTAAATTACCAATATCAGTTTCTGCTAATTGTTCCCTTTTCATAACCAATTCATAAAAATTATCAGGTATACTTTTATATTTTTTTATCTCTTCACATATATTTTTTATTATTTCTTCTTTAGTATCTCCTTTTATATCAGTTGTAAACATTTCTTCTTTATAATAGTCTAAAATAATATTTCTATTTAAAGATTCAAATGTATTTTTAACATTAATAATATCATCGCTTTTTAAAAAATTACTTATATAAACTATTGGAACAGGAAGTTTCAAATTAATAGGAACAGTAGAAAAAACATAATCCACTTTAGAAAAATCAAACTCCTTTAATCCTATTAAATCCGCCGCATAGATATTTTCTATATAATCATTAAATTCTTTTCTGTATTTTGTAACAAGTAAATTTGAAGTTGTTTTACCACTTCCGCATACTATTAATATATTCATTTTATTTATGCTTTCTACCGTTTCTTCTAATCCTATTTGAAACAATAATGCTAAATATCCTATTTCATCTTCTGATATATCTTTATTATAATAATCTTTCAATATTGCAGCACTTTCTGAAGCTAATAAAAATGAAAGACTATAATTATTTTTTATATCATTAAGCATAGGATTTTTTTGAAATATATTATACCTTATCCTTATATCCAAAGGTATCATATGCTGATTTAAAAGAAGTATCAAATTGAAATTATTCCTTAAATCTATTTTTAAATTCTTATAAACCATATCAAGCATTTTATCAATTATATCTGAAAATTTATCCTGTATCACAGAATTATAATTTTCATTAATAGAAAATAAATTCTTCGAAGCTATATGTATGGCTATAAATAGAATTTCAGTATCATTAAACTCTATATCAATTTCATTTTGTATCTGATTTATTAATTCTTCTGATAATCTTATTTCTTCAGCTATATCTTTAACAATATCATTTTCACAATCACATATAAATTTATTATTCTTTATTCTATTTATTGAAACATTGATGTACTGAATAAAATTTTCTAAATTAATTTCTGAAAATTTTATTTCATATTTATTAAGGAAATTTATAATTATTCCTATTAATTTTTCATTCATATTATTTTCATATAAGAAATCATTTAAATAATTGCATATTATAAAATTTCTTATATCAAATTCATTACCTATCAATTTAATTCCGTAATTAGGTCTTCTTTCAAGTTTAAGATTATGATATTTTAAATTATACTCCATAATCTTTAATATATTTGTTAAAGTAGTTTTAGATATATCCAAAGAATCGCATATATCATCAGATTTTATATATTCGCTATCTAATTCTATTAAATATTTGAAAATTATCTTAATTCTATAATCCATATCATTATTAATATTTGATATTAAATCTATAGATTTAAAATTATCATAGTTATCGCATATCAATTTATATCCATATCTTGGTTTAGATTCTATCTTTATATTAAGTTTCTGCAATTCATAATTAATTTCTTTAACTTTTGTTCTAATTGTTTTTTCGCTGACATTTAATTGTTTTGATAAGGCTTCAGCAGTTATATATGAATCGGCCGACAACGATGATAATATTTCTTTTATATACTTAACATTCATAAATATAACTTTTATTTGTCATTTTTGTTTTTATTATATACTTTTTAATAAAAAGAAAAAGCTAATAAATTACCATATTAATACTGCAATTTTATTGTTTGAGTTATTTTTTAAAAACATTATCTTTAACATAAAAATAGAAAAGGAGTAAAAAATGAAAAAGATTTTACTTTTATGTTCTGCTGGAATGTCTACCAGTATGATAGTCAAAAAGATGCAGGATAAAGCTAAAGCCGACAATATTGATGCTGAAATAGAAGCTGCAAGCGTTTCAAGATTTGAAGAATTAGCAGACAGTTATGATATATTTTTATTAGGTCCTCAAGTTAAATACCTAAAAGATGAATTGGTTAAAAAAGCTAATGCTAAAGGAAAACCTTTAGATGTTATAGATTTTAAAGATTATGGAAAAATGGATGGAGCTAAAATATTAGACTTTGCTTTAAACTTGACATTATAATTTTCAAATACACAATTACATATTAAGAATATATTATGAATGATAGAATTATTAATTATATAGAAAATAAAATAACTCCAATTGCAGCTAAATTATCCAATAACAGATATCTTAAATCTATAAAAGATTCATTTGATTATGTTACACCATTTTTAATAGTAGGATCTTTCATACTTTTAATATTTAACTTACCTCTTAAAAATGAAAATAGCTTTATATATATGTCTTGGTATGATAATTTCAGTACTACATTTTCAGGGCATTTCATTCAAATATTCAATGTAAGTATGGGATTATTATCATTGTTTGTAGCTTATGGTATTGGATATTCTTTGGCGGGATCTTACAGTTTAAGCAGTGTTACAGGAGGTTTCTTATCTTTATTTGCTTTTTTACTTATATCAGTTAAAGCTAATACATTATCTGTTGCTGGAGATTTTACTAATATATTTTTAGCAGAAGCAGGAAGCAATATAAATGTACTAGATGCAAGATTTTTAGATGCTAAGGGAATATTCTCGGCAATAATAGGTGGAATAATATCAATAGAAATTTATAGATTCTTAGTAAGTAAAAAAATAACTATAAAACTTCCTGATTCTGTACCTCCTGCAATAGCAAAATCATTTGAAATAATAATACCTATAGCTGTTGTGGGAATATTATTCCAAATCATAAATATAATAATACAGAAAAATATGACTATGTTAACTTCTAATTTGATAGATAATATAATGTCTCCTTTATTATCAAAATCAGATAGTTTAGTGTTGGTAATAATACTTCTTTTAATTATACATATATTATGGTTTGTAGGTATACATGGTGCTAATGTGATCAATGCTATAATCAGTATAGTAACATTATCAAATTTAGCTTTGAACCAGGCGGCTTTACAGGCAGGAGAGGCTTTACCTAAAATAGTAGCAGGTGAATTCTTTAATGTTTATGTATATATAGGAGGAGCAGGTGCTACATTAGGTTTGGCAATATCTATGGCATTAAGTAAAAATGAACATTTGAAATCTATAGGAAAAATTTCCATAATACCAGGATTATTCAATATAAATGAACCTATTATGTTTGGCACACCTATTATTATGAATCCTATACTTTTTATCCCTTTTATATGTGTGCCAATAATCAATGCTATAATAGCTTATACGGTTTTAAAAGTGGGTATTGTAGGAAAAATTATAGCTCTTATTCCATGGACAACACCAGGACCATTAGGTGCTTTGATAGCTTCAAATTTCAATATTCCTGCTATGATTTTAAGTTTATGTTTAGTATTCTTATCATACTTAATATACACTCCTTTTATAAATGCTTATGCTAAAACTTTACAAGATAATAAATAATAAAAAAATAATATAAAAGATACAACAGGAGAAATATTATAGATGAAAGAGTTAGGAATATCTATTTACCCTTTTCACTCAAAAATGGAAGATAATAAATCTTATATAGATTTAGCTTCTAAATATGGATTTACTAGATGTTTTATGTGCCTACTTTCAGTAGACAGATCTAAAGATGAAATAATAAATGAATTTTCAGATATTATAAATTATGCCAAAGAAAAGGGTATAAAAACTACTTTAGATATATCTCCGGCTGTATTCAAACATTTAGATATAGATTATAAAAATCTTGACTTTTTTCATAAATTGGGAGCTTGGGCTGTAAGATTAGATTTAGGCTTTACAGGTAATGAAGAAAGTTTAATGACATACAATGAATACGATTTAAAAATAGAATTAAATATGAGCAATGATACAAATTATCTTGACAACATAATGAAATATTATCCTAATACAGATAATTTGATAGGCTGTTATAATTTCTATCCTCATGCATATACAGGACTAGACAGAACACTTTTTAAAAGCAGTATGAAACGTTTTAAAAAATATTCTATAAGTTCATCGGCATTTGTTAATGCAAAAGAAGCTACTTTTGGACCTTGGCCTGTAAGTGATGGTATTTGCACATTAGAAGAACATAGAAATATGCCTATAGATGTGCAGGCTATGGAATTATTTGCTCTTGGTGTTGATTGTGTATTCATTGCTAACTGTTATGCAGATGAAAATACTTTAAAAACATTATATAATATGGATAAAAGATTAATAACTTTTAAAGCAGAATTAGTTAACTCGATTCCCAAAGAAGAAAAAAGTATAGTATTGGATATGCTTCATCAAAACAGATTAGATGCTTCTGCTGATGTTATAAGATCTTCAGATACAAGGGCAAAATATAAGGGACATAATTTCAAACTATTTAATGCTGTTTCAGATATAAAAAGAGGCGATATATTAATAGACTCATCAGAATATGGAAGTTATACTGGAGAAATGCAGATAGCTTTGAAAGATTTAAAAAATACCGGAAGAACTAATATAGTAGGCAGAATTAAAGATGAATATTTATTTCTGCTAGACTATATAAGTCCGGCTAAAAGATTTATTATAAGAGAATAATTTTACGGAGTTTATTACTTATGACACAAGATTATGAAACATTTATGGAAGAAAATGTATTTCCTATTATAGCATTAGCTGGAGAAAGTAAGAGTTTAGCTTATGAGGCTTTAAGACTTGCTAAAGAAAATAAATTTGAAGAATCTGATAAAAAAATGCAGGAAGCTGATAAATTATTACTAGAGTCTCATCAATACCAAACTGATTTAATATCAAAAGAAGCTAATGGTGAAAGTTTTGTAATAAACTTACT
The DNA here is from genome assembly GCF_000223215.1 of Brachyspira intermedia PWS/A. NCBI lineage: Bacteria > Pseudomonadati > Spirochaetota > Spirochaetia > Brachyspirales > Brachyspiraceae > Brachyspira > Brachyspira intermedia. The sequence goes on along the minus strand of NC_017243.1, from coordinate 822,785 downwards.
TTTTATACATGCTCAGGATCATTTAATGACTGCAATAAGTGAAAAAAACTTAATAAAAGAACTTATTGACATATTAAAAATTAACCATAAATAAATTTTTATTCTCAAACTAATTAAAAATGGGTATTATTTATTTAATACCCATTTGCTTATTTCTATCATTATATTTTCTACAATTAAAAAACATTTAAATTTACATATTAATATAATTACAATAATATCATTTTTTTTAAAATTGCATAATTGAGTTCTTGATATAAAAATAAAAATATTATATCATTTCTCACAATCGGGGAGCTTGAAAAGGCTGAGAGGAAGTTTACATAATTTCATAAATTATTAAAACTTCGACCCTTATAACCTGTTTGGGTAATGCCAGCGTAGGGAATTATCTCTTTTATTATTTTCTTTATACATTTAATAAAATGAGACCTTTTCTAAAGTTGGTCTTGTTTTATTAAATTATATTATCTACAATAAACAAGACTAAAATAAAATTCAATAAAACAAGACAAACGGCGTTATAAAAATCTCGCTTTTATATTTTAATTTAAGGAGCTTTTTATGACTTCAAAACAAAAATTTATTATTCTATTAATTTTATTTGTATTTTTTATATCATGTAAAAAACAAATAAAAAATATCAAAGATGAAATCACTGTGAATTTGGGCTATGAACTTAATACTATAGACCCCGCTTTGAATGATGAAACATACGGATATATTTATATTAATCATGCATTCGAGGGACTACTCAATAAAGATTTAAATGGAAACATTGTAGGAGGTGTTGCAGATAAATGGGAAATAAGCGATGACAGTCTTACATACACATTTCATTTAAGAGATAATGCAAAATGGAGCGATGGAAAAAAAGTTACAGCTGATGATTTTGTATATTCTTATAGAAGAGCCGTTGATCCAAAAACGGCATCACCTTTAAGCTATTTAATGGAATATATAAAAAATGCAAAAGATATAATAAGAGGCAAACAGCCAATAGAAAATCTCGGAGTAAATGCTATAGATGAAAATACTCTCACAATAGAACTTGAAGCACCTACCCTATACTTTACTGATATATTAGCTTCCGGAGGAGTTTATATGCCAGTAAGAAAGGATATAATAGAAAAATACGGTGATGATTGGACTTGGAATCCTGAAACTTATATTGGAAATGGTGCATACAAAATGGTAGAAAGGAAGCCTGATGAATTGCTTGCTTTTGAAATAAATACTAATTATTGGAATTATACTAATCAAGTAGCTAAAAGAATTAATTTTGTTTTAATAGCTGATGAATATATATCACTTAATGCTGTAAGAACTGGAGATGTTGATTTCTCAATAAATGCACCTCCTATTGGAGAGATAGAAAATTTGATAAAAGAAAACTTAATGGCTGTAAGCGATATTATAGGAGTTTATTATTTGGATTTAAACAATAAAGATAAAGCATTATCAGATAAAAGAGTAAGAAAAGCATTATCTCTTGCAATAGACAGAAACTATATAGTATCAAATATAGGATATGGTAAATTAATACCTGCAGAGGCATTTGTTCCTCCTGTGGTAAAAGGACTTGAAAAATCCTTTAGAGATGAAAGCAGTAACTATATAATAGCTAATAATTATAGTAATAATGTAGAAGAAGCAAAAAAATTATTAGTCGAAGCAGGATATCCTAATGGTGAAAATTTTCCTATGCTTGAAGTAAAAGTTTCATCTGGTTTTTATACTACAGTTTTGGAAGCTATTCAACAGATGTGGAAAAACACTCTCAATATAGATGTAATAGTGAGAACAGAGGAATCAAAAATTACTTTGCCTTTCAGAGAATCCGGAAATTATCAAATGGCTAGAACAAGCTGGACAGGTGATTATAATGACCCACTTACAATGCTTCAAATTATGACTAGCTACAGCGATATAAATTACGGAGAATTTTCAAATGCCAGATATGATTCTTTAATAGAGTTTGCTACTACTGCCACAAATGCACAAAAAAGAATGGAAGCTTTGAAAGAAGCTGAATCAATACTATTTGATGAAGTTCCTATTATACCATTTATATATAGAACAGATTTTTTAATAGTTAATCCTAAATTAAAAAATTATGTTGATGAGCCTTTGGGAAGATATAAATTTAATTATGCTTATTTAGAAGAATGATATTTAAAAAATAATATTTAAATGATAAAATAGTAACATTTAATAATAATGATAGGAGAAATAAAATGAAATTTTCAGAAATGGTGTGGAAAAGAAATCAAGATCTATACAATAAAATAATAAATACAAATTTTAATAAAGAACTTATGGATGGAAGTTTAGACAAGAAAAAATTTGCATACTATATAGAACAAGATAGTTTATATTTGAAATATTATTCTAAAGCTTTAGCTATAATTTCTTCAAAAATACACAATGTTGATTATGCATTAGTTTTTTTGAAATCATCTATAAACTCTTATATAGTAGAAGAAGAAATTGTACATAAATATTTCAGAGATACTTTCAAATTTGAAAATACAAATAAAATCACAACTGCTAATTTAGGATATACAAGTTTTCTTATTAATACTGCTCATACTGAAGCCTTTGAAACTGCTGCATCATCTATACTTCCTTGTTTTTGGATATATAACGAATTGGGTAAATACATAAAAGCAAATGCAGAAGTTGAAAATAATCCATATAAAAAATGGATTGATACTTATGCAGACGAAGAGTTCTCTAAAGCAACCGAATATATGATTAAAATCCTTGATAATTTATATGATAATGCCTCTGATGTTGTAAAAGAAAAAATGATAGCTGTTTTTGATATAGCTTTTATATGGGAATATAGATTTTGGAATGATGCTTATAATTTAGATGATTTCCATAATGTATAAAATTTATTTCTATAAGTTTAAATAAATTAATTGCAATTTACTTCTCTGTATGCTATAATATTTATTATACATACAGGGGGTATTTATAAAATGAATAATACTTTAACTTTAATAATAGGTCTTATATTAACATTTATAATATTAAGTGCCGTGAGAAAAATAATATTCAATATAAGAAGCAAAGGTAAATTTAAAAACATAAATGTAAATGATGCTGTTTCAATCTATAAGAATAATAAAAATATAGGTTTAATAGATGTAAGAAGTTATATGGAAGTTCAGCAAAGCGGATACATAAAAAACAGTGTCAATATTCCTTTAGATGATTCTAAATTCAATGAGAAAATGTCAAAATTAGATAAAAACAAAGAGTATATAGTTTATTGTGCAAGCGGAAGCCGTTCTGGTACAGCTTGTATGCGTATGTATAAATTGGGATTTACAAATATTAATAATCTTACTCATGCAGGATATTTTCAGCTTTCATCGTATTTAAAATAAGTAAAAAACATCTTTTTACCTTTATTAAAAATTTTAATATATAAAAAAGTGAAGCTAATGAAAATTAGCTTCACTTTTATTTTATTATCAATTATAAAAATAATTAATGTTTAAAATGTCTTATACCAGTAAATACCATAGCAATACCATGTTCATTACAAGCATCTATTGATTCCTGATCTCTCATAGAACCACCAGGCTGAATTATAGCTTTAATATTGTATTTAGCACAAGCATCAACAACATCTCTGAATGGGAAGAAAGCATCAGATGCCATAACTACCCCATCGCCTGCTCTCTCTAAAGCATCTTCGCAAGCCCAAATTCTGTTGGTCTGTCCGCTTCCTATACCTTTAGCCATAAAGTCTTTTATTACTACTATAGCATTTGATTTAGCATATTTTACAACCTTCATTCCGAATATTAAATTCTTCATTTCTTCTTCAGTAGGTTTTTTCTCTGTTACAACTTTATAATCTTCTATTAAAGTATTGTCTTCATCTTGTACAAGTAATCCGCCGTCAACTTTAACAAGATTAATTTTATCATTAGTATTAGTTTTATATTTTATAACTCTTAAATTCTTTTTGCTTTTTAATACTTCTAAAGCTTCAGGAGTAAAGTCTTTAGCAATAACAATTTCCAAGAATATTTTTATGAGTTCTTTTGCAGTTGCCTCATCTACTGTGCTATTGAAAGCTACTATTCCGCCGAATATAGAAGTAGGATCGCATTCATAAGTTCTATTATAAGCTTCTAATACACTGCTTCCTAAAGCAGCACCGCAAGGAGTAGAATGTTTTATAGCAGAACAAGCATATTCTTTTTTAGCTTCATCAAATTCTAATACTATTTTCAAAGCTATATCCATATCTCTGATATTATTAAATGAAAGCTCTTTTCCATTTAATTGTTCAAAATCTTTCATAGATCCTTTATCTGTAGTAGAAATATAATAGCTTGCTCCCTGATGAGGATTTTCTCCGTATCTTAATTCTTCCTGTAATGCATAAGACATATTCAAATAATTAAGTTTTTTGCCTTCCTTACTTTCTAATGAATTAAACATAAATTCAGAAACAGCAGCATCATAAGCAGAAGTTAAATTGAATACTTTAGAAGCTAAATATTTTTTTGTTTCAAAGCTAACTTCGCCTTTTTCCATTTCGCTTTTTACTAAATCATAATCTTTAACATCGCTTATAACCACAACATCTTTGAAAGACTTAGCAGCAGAACGAAGCATAGTAGGACCGCCTATATCAATAAACTCAATCTTTTCTTCAAATTTCAAATTATCATCTTGTACTTTTTCAAAGAAAGGATAAAGATTAACTATTACCATATCTATAGGAGTTATTCCTCTCTCTTTAATAGTTTCCATATGAACAGGATTATCTCTTATAGCTAGAATTGCACCATGTATTTTTGGATCTAAAGTTTTTACTCTTCCATCAAGCATTTCTTTAGCCCCTGTAACTTCAGCAACCTCTATCACAGGTATATTATTTTCTTTTAAATATTTATAAGTTCCGCCTGTAGAAACTATTTCCACATTCTTTGAAGTTAAAAACTTGGCAAAGTCTAATATTCCATCTTTATAGAATACAGATATTAATGCTCTTTTAATCATTATAAAGCTCCCATTAATAAAAATAATGAATTAATTATAATATAAAACTTGTTATTGTAAAGAGTAATTATTATTTATGATTGTTTTTTGTTAATTTTATGATAAAATGTAATAAAAATTAATAAAATAAAGGTTAAAATACAATGTTTACTTATGTAAAACTTAAAAATTATAAATCATTGGTTGATTTTGAGGTAGATTTAACATCATCAAAAAATAATCCCAAAAAAATGATTATAATTTATGGAGAAAATGGAGCTGGTAAAAGTAATTTCATAGACTCTTTCTTTACTTTATTTGACACTTTAAATACTAAAATATATAAAACAGCCGTAGATGAATTTATGTCAGAAACTTCTGATGATAAAAAGGAATTAGAATTCTTTTTTAATAAGGTATTAAAAGATAATTTTAAAAATTTAGACACTATAATAGAAAAAAGTAAAACAATAGGTTCTAAAGATAATATGGTTTTAGAATTTGGTTTTAAATTAAATGGTAAAAATGGAGTATATTATATTGAAACTGATAATGAGAGTATTGTAAAAGAAAAATTAGAATATGTTTTAGATAAAAATAAAACAAAATATTTTGAATTATCAAATAAAGATAATTACATAAATACATCATTATTTAAATCTGATAAATATTTAAATGAAATAAAAGATTTAGTAGATAAATTTTGGGGCAAGCATTCTTTTTTATCTATTCTTTTATTTGAACAGGAAGATAAATCAAAAAAATACATATCAAAAAATATAAATAATAACATATTTGAAGTAATTAAATATTTTTCATCTATGTCTATACATATAAAAAATGGAAGTAATATAGAAAAAGGAAAAATAAGTATAGATAAAAAATTTATTTCTATTATGGATAATAGTTCTATAAAAATAAATGAAAAAGAAAAACTTAATCATACAGAAAAAATATTAAATAACTTTTTTACATCCATATATAGTGATATAAAAAAAGTATATTATAGAACAGAAGAAAAAGATGATAAACTTCATTATAATTTATTTATAAAAAAACAAATATATGGAAAAATCATAGATATAGACTTTAAATTAGAATCAACAGGTACACAAAAATTGCTCAGATTATTTCCATTAATAATATCATCTATGAAAAAAAATAATGTAGTAGCAATAGATGAATTAGACAGCGGTATACATGATATTTTAACAGCATCAATACTAAAATCATTATTTGTTGATATTAAAGGACAATTTATATTAACAACTCATAATACAACTATTTTAGAGTCAGATATAAAAAAAGAATGTATATATATATTCAATATAGACAGTGAAGGAAAAAAAATACTAGTTCCTATAACAGATTATGAAAAGGAACATCCAAATATAAACTTTAGAAAAAGATATATGAAAGGAATATATTATGGTATTCCAATTGTTTCTAATATAAATTTTAAAGATATATTGGAGGAATAACTATATGTCATACATAGGAAATTATCTTAAAGCTATAGTTATTGTTCATGGAAAATCAGAATTACAAATGTGTAATTTTATAAAAAATAAATTAAGATTAAATAATATTGACATAATATCCAAAAATAATGGAAAACATTCTATACAAATATCTAGTGTAATGAAAAGATTAAACGGTAAAGATATTAATACATTGGATAATTTTAAGAATACATATAATGACTATTTAGAAATAAAAAATCATAAAACAATAATAGACAAAGATTTTAAAATTTTTATAATAATGGATACAGATGACTGTAATAATGATGAAGAAAAAGATAACTTTATAAATAAAAATATGTTTAAAAATTATTGGGCTTATGATTATATACTACCAATATATAATATTACAAATTTAGAAGATGTATTGATTAAGGCTGAAATTATTGATAAAAATGCTATAAAAAACAAAAAAGATAAAAAAAATTATATAAAAATATTTCCAATTACTAAACAAGATATAGAAAGTGATATTAAGCAAATAGAAGAATTTTATAAAAAACTTTTAAAAGTAAAAAATATTTCAAATATGCATAAATTTATTAAATTTTGTTTAGATAACAGACATATTCATAAAAAAACTAATAATAAGTAACCTTTTCTTCATAAGCATTAACACTAATCCCAGCCACCCCAAATCTTTTCTGCATAAGCAATTTGTATATAGTTATCATAATTGTAATTTTATGTTAACTATGTTATAATGAACTTTCATATTATATAATTCAGAAAAATATAATATTTCATTAAAAATAAGGGTTAGTTATGAAACATTTCTTTTCTTTTTGTTTTATCTTTATAGTATTTATATCAAATATATATGCTGATGTAAAAGTAGATTTCAGATTATTTACAAGTTCTTATGCATATAATGGAGAAAATACTTTATGGCCGGATACAAGGACTACATTGACATACTTTGAAAATTTTACCGAAGGAGCTTTTGATATAAAATTCAATGATCTTATCACTTTGAGAGTAGGAGCTTCAGTATTTTTTCCATTCACATTTGAATTTCCTCAAGGTATAAGAGTATTCCCTGTAGTTACAACACAATTATCAAATGAATATATTTCTCTTAGAATAGGTACTATGACAGGCGGACATAATTTACCTTCACCTATAAGAGATCCTTTAATGGATATGACTCCAGTTGTAAGATCTACACCAGATAATACATTAATAGCAAAAGGTCCAGAAGAATATAAATATAATGAACCTTTCACACATGGTTATTATGAATATGGAGCTTCTTTTGAATGGTTTAAAGGCGGAAAAGGAGAAGTATATATGAACTGGCAAATACAACATAATGCTAAACATAGAGAAAGATTTGATGTTGGTATTACTTATGCCATGGATTTTGCCCATGATATAGCAACCCCATATGCTGCTATACACTATTGGCATAATGGTGGACATGAATATGCTTTTGTTCCTGGAAGTCCTGCAATTACAGAAAACTATGTCGGAGCTATAGGTATTAATAGTTATTATTTATCTATACTTTATATGGCTTCTTATAACTTAGCTGATAGAGATAATGAGCCTGGAGTATTCGGTCATGGACTTTTCTTAAGAGGTACAATACCTGTTATGACTTGGTTTGAAATAGAGCCTATCATATTTGTTTCAGGCTGGTATATAGACAAAAAGCATAAGTTTATAAGCGTTGAAGGAGACCCTTTCTATAGAGTGCCTTTCTATTTCGGACTTAATTTAAAGAAAGACTTCGTATTTGATAATGGTATAGTATTAGGGCTTTCTTTAGTTAATGGATTATTCTTAAATGAAAAAAATGAAATAGGAATAAGATACGATCAAAGTTTGCAGTTTGACTTTACATACTTAGTTCCAGTAAAACAGTAATTAATTATTTTTTATTATTAATAGCGATAAAATAGATTATACTCTATATTATCGCTATTATTTTATCATTTTTAATTTTTAATGTTTAATAGTATTAAAAGATATAAACTTATATAATAATAAATTGCTTTTATTAAAAAATATAGTAATATTTATCTTTATAGGAGTTTTTAAAATATGAAAGATAAAAAAGAAGTTAATCCAAATACTAATCATAAAATAGTAAATCATGATGAGGCTAATTTCTCACATGTATATTTTTACAAACTTTTATTTGAAGAAAAACCAGAGCTGCCTAATATAGAATTAATTAAACAGAAAATAAGAAAATATTATAATGATATAGAAATTATATCATCAGATAATGGCATTTACAGCATAGCTATAAATGATTTAAAAGTAAAATATAAAGATGAAAAGGAAGTACCAGCACAAATTTTGATGCCTAGTGCTATGGAATTCGATTATACTTCAATAAGCGATTATTATTATAGTCAAATGTGGGATATAAAAGAAGCTAAAGAAGTTATAAAAAACTGTAATTATGAAATAATGCTTAGTGATTTTCTAGCAGCTGGACTTGATTATAAAGATAGAACAACTCTGCTTAATAATTGGCTTTATACAGCATTACAGCTTTTTGATAATTGTATAGCAGTATATAATGAACAAAGCGGTAAACTCCTTTTACCAGAGCAAATACTAAATAATACTTACCCTAAAGATTTCAGATTCATGCTTTCAGGAGTAAATATAAGACTTTTCAATGTTCAGGATTCTAATGATATTATAGTAGACACTTTAGGAATGTATGCCATAGGATTACCTGATATACAATACCATTTCCATGGTTTAAATGCTAATGATGTTATATCTCATGCTTTGAATATAGCAGCCTATATATTTGATAAAGGCGATATTATAAAAAGCGGCGATACTATACAGAGCATATTTGAAAATGTACAATGGAAATGTCAGTATGAAAAATCTCTTCTAAAACCTCACAGAGAAATTTTGGATATTAATATGCTTGAATACGCATCAGGAAAAAGACAAAATTAATAAAAATACTTAAAAAACTGAATACTTATTGCTCTAAATAAGAACAAATTTACAATACTTAAATTATATAAAATACCCGATAATAGTATTATACAACAAATCCATCAAAAATATGTATATAAAAACATACATAAATATGATATTTTTGTTGAATTCAAATATATTTTTCCTATACTATAATAAGTGTAATTTTAATTTTATTGTATCAATGGAGGTATATAATGAGTGAAGATGTTTCTCTATTAACACAGGAGGAGATTGCTGATGAAATTAAATCACTAGTTGAAGAGTGGAAAGATTCAGAAGGAAATCTTATTATGATTTGTCATGGAATTCAAAAACATTACGGTTATGTTCCTAGAAATGTTGCAAAATACGTATCAGAAGAGATAAATATACCGCTTGCTAGAATTTATGAAATTCTTACATTTTATAATTATTTCACATTAGAACCGCCTGCTGAAAATAATATAGGTGTTTGTATGGGTACTGCTTGCTATTTAAAAGGTGGCGGACAGTTAGTAGAAGAAATAAAAAGAAAATTAAATTTAAAAGGCGATCAAAAATATTCAGCTGATAGAAAATACAAGTTGGAAGAAGTAAGATGTATAGGCTGCTGCGGATTAGCACCTGTAATAACTTTTAATGATGAAGTTTCAGGAAGAGTAGTAGTTGATGATATATCAAAATTTATCAAAGATGAAGAAGCTAAATAAAGACTAATGGAGTATAAAAATGGCAGAAAAATTAGATAGGAAAAAACTAGAAGAATATAGAATTAATAAAGAAAGGGAGATAGGTTTAAGGAAGGGCAGAGAATCATCTACAGCTCATAAATTTCATATACTTGTATGCGGAGGAACAGCTTGTGAATCAGGTAAAAGTGATGAGATTGTAAGATTATTAAGAGAATATGCAGAAAAAAATGGTATTTCTGATGATGTATTAGTAGTAAAGACAGGTTGTTTTGGTTTCTGTAGTCAGGGTCCTGTTGTTAAGATTATGCCCGGAAGAGTTTTTTATACTCATGTTGGACCTGAACATGCCCAGGATATCATAGAAAAACATATAATGAAAGGCGAATTATTATTAAAAATACTATATAAAGAACAAAGAGAACATAGAGATTTCTCTAAAGAAATTAACTTCTATCAAAAGCAAAGAAGAATAGTATTAAAAAACTGCGGAATTATAGATCCTGAAAATATAGACGAATATATAGGAAATGACGGTTATAAAGCTTTATCTAAAGTATTATTTGAAATGACTCCTGATGATGTTATAAAGGAAATGCAGACTTCAGAACTTAGAGGTCGAGGAGGTGCCGGTTTCCCTACTTGGAAGAAATGGAGCTTCACAAAATCAGTAAAAGATGATCAAAAATACATAGTATGTAATGCTGATGAAGGAGATCCTGGAGCTTATATGGACAGAAGTATACTTGAAGGAGATCCTCATTCTGTAATAGAAGCTATGACTATAGCAGGATATACTGTAGGAGCAAATAAAGGATATCTATATATAAGAGCCGAATACGGACTTGCTGTTAATAGGGTTAAAATAGCTTTGAAACAGGCCTATGAATGCGGACTATTAGGAAAGAACATATTAGGGAGTGATTTCTCATTTGATTTAGATATAAGACTTGGTGCTGGTGCTTTTGTATGCGGTGAGGAAACTGCCCTTCTAGCTTCAATAGAAGGAAACAGAGGAACTCCAAGGCCTAGACCTCCTTTCCCTGCAATAAAAGGTTTATTTGAACATCCTACAGTTATTAATAATGTAGAAACATTTGCAAATGTAACTGCTATCATAAATAATGGAGGCGATTGGTTTGCTTCTATAGGTACAGAAAATTCAAAAGGTACTAAAGTATTCGCTTTGACAGGTAATGTAAATGTATCAGGACTTGTGGAAGTACCTATGGGAACAACAATAAGAGAAATAGTATTTGATATTGGAGGCGGAATACCTAATGATAAATTTGCAAAAGGCGTTCAGACAGGCGGACCTTCAGGAGGTATATTACCGGAATCTCTATTTGGTACTCATATAGATTTTGATAATTTGGTTGAATTAGGTTCTATGATGGGTTCTGGCGGTATGATTGTTATTGATGAAGACAGCAATATGGTTGATTTTGCTAAATTCTATCTTGGATTCTGTGTTGATGAAAGTTGTGGTAAATGCGTGCCTTGCAGAGTCGGCGGAATGCAAATGCTCAAAATATTAGAAAAATTTACTAAGAGAAGAGCTAAAGAAGATGATATACAAAAATTAAAAGATATTGCTCTAACTATGAAAAATGCTTCATTATGTGCTTTAGGTTCTACAGCTGCTAACCCTGTAATGTCTACATTAAAGCATTTTGAGGAAGAGTACAAAGCTGGAATATTTACTCCTCCTGTTCCAAAGAAAAATTAAAAGGAGTATAGATAATGGTTAAAATAAAAATAAATGGTAAACAAATTGAAGTTGAAGAGGGTCTTACAATTTTAAAAGCCACTAAAAAATTAGGAATAAAAATTCCATCTTTATGCTATCACCCTGATATACCGCCTACTTCAGCATGCGGAATATGTGTAGTAAAGTTGGCTAATCAAGGAAATAAATATGTAAGATCATGTTCTATGATTGTTGAAGAAGGAATGGATATTATCACTCATGATTCTGAGATTAACACAGTAAGAAAAGGAGTTTTGGAATTAGTATTATCCGCACATCCAAATGATTGTTTGAACTGTATAAGAAACGGAGAATGCGAACTTCAAACAGCTGCTGCTGATTTCGGTGTTAGAAACTCAAAATATGACAATATAAAACAAAATCACCCTAGAGATGAATCTGCCGGAAGTATAGTTCTTAATCCTGAAAAATGTATAAAATGCGGAAGATGCGTTGTTGTTTGTCAGGAAATGCAGAAAGTACATGCTTTAGGTTTTGTTAATAGAGGATTCGATACTTATTTTGCCCCAGGTGCTGTTTCATTAAAGGATTCTCCTTGTGTAGACTGCGGACAATGTGCTGCTCACTGCCCAGTTGCAGCTATATATGAAAAAGACCAAACTAGAGAAGTTGAAGATGCTATAGATGATTCTGATACTTATGTTGCTGTTCAAATGGCACCTGCTGTAAGGGTTGCTTTAGGAGAATATTTTGGACTTAAGCCAGGAGATAATATTACAGGTAAGATTTATGCTGCTATGCGTTTGATGGGATTCAATGCTATATTTGATACAAATTTCGGTGCAGATTTAACTATTATGGAAGAGGCAAATGAATTTGTTAAAAGATTTACTGAAAGCAATGGAACTGCTGTTATGACTACATCATGCTGTCCTGCTTGGGTAAAATATGCAGAAGAATATTATCCTGATTTACTTGATAATATATCAACTTCTAAATCTCCTCATATGATGTTAGCTCCTATGGCTAAAACTTATTATTCTGACAAAGCTCATGTTGATCCTTTTAATATATTCAATGTATCTATAATGCCTTGTACTGCTAAGAAAAACGAAATTAGAAAAAATGAAACTATGTATTCAAGCGGATATAAAGATGTTGATGTTGTACTTACTACAAGAGAGTTTGCTAGAATGATTAAGCACTATGGTATAGATGTTGCAGGAATAGAACCTGAAGAAGCAGACAGTATATTAGGAGAATATTCCGGAGCTGGTACTATATTTGGTGCTACTGGCGGTGTTATGGAAGCTGCTTTAAGAACTGCTTATAATATAATAGCTGGATCTAATATGAGTAATCTTGATTTTGAAGATGTAAGAGGATTAGATGGAGTAAAAAGAGCAACAATAAAAATATTAGATAAAGAAGTAAGAGTGGCAGTTGTGAACGGACTTCATAATGTTGATCCTGTAATGCAGGAGATAAGAGCTGCTAAAGAAAAAGGAGAAAATCCTCCTTATCACTTTGTAGAAGTTATGGCTTGTCCTGGTGGATGTGTAGGAGGAGGTGGTCAGCCTTATGGTCCTACTAATGAAGTGAGAATTGAAAGAGCAGGCGGTTTATATAATGAAGATAAAAACACTGTAAAACATAGATGCTCTCATGAAAATGAAAATATTAAAAAGCTTTATGATGAATTCTTGGGAAAACCTCTTGGAGAAAGAGCACATCATTTCTTGCATACTAGCTATAAAGCTGATGAAAAATATAATAAATAATTATTAAATATTTAAAAATATTAAGCACTATGATTATTAATTTTAATCATAGTGCTGTTTTTATTTAAAGAAAAAGTTTCATTAACGGCTATTTTATAGTATCAAATTTCATTTCTCTGAATCTTTTATATTCTTCTTCTATTTCAGATTTTCTTGACATAAAATTATCCCTTGTATGTATTATCTCCTGCAAATGTACTGCTCTTGCTTCATTTATATTTCTATCTCTTATAAGTCCATTTTCTGCAAGAACGAATTTATATTTTCCATTTTCATCTTTAACTAAATCTCCGCCTGCACCGCAAACAGCACATTCAAAATTAAACTTCACTCCGTCCCAATGTTCTTCACCCGGATATATTAAAGAGGAATGACATCTAGGGCATAATCCCAAATTAGGATCTCCAAGCCATTTTCTCTCTTCAACAGGTGTATTTATTGCTTCAACTATATTGTTGCCCATTTGATAAGCTCTGTCCAAATAATCTTTATGTATAAGAACATTTCCAGGTCTTCCAACACTTTCAGCTAAATACATATCAACAACAGTCATAGATTGAGTAAACATTGTAGCAGCAAGTCCTTCCAAACTCATAGTCTGCCAATCATGTTTAGAACCGCCTACTCCTATAAGTCCGGCTACAGTGTGTGGATCTTCTTTAACCTGCCCTATTTGTATTCTAAATGATAATTCATAAGCTAAAAATCTCTGAGCAAATGATAAATATAAAGAAGAAGGAAGTAAATCATAAGTAGGACATCCAACTATTATTCCCTGACATTGATTCATTACATTTACTATCTTATCCATGTCATCTTTTTCTTTGTAAATGCATCCCTTATACTCTCCGCCTTCTTTAAATATCTTTCCCATAGCTATAGTACAAGATTCACATCCGGAACAAGGCTTTATATTATAATCAAATAGATTGATAAGTATAGCCTCTCCTCCTGCATCTTTTACTGCTGTTAAAGCTTGCTTCACTAAAATTTCGCTGTTTCCATTATGTCTTCCAGCAACTATTCCCATAACTTTCATAGAATATAATTCCCCTTTTATTGAAATATAATTACTGGATAGGCTGCCAGTCTTCGTATTTATTAATATATATTATCGAAGTTTATCGGAAATCTAATATCAGCGAACTGATACAAGCCCTACCTTATTTTTAATATATAGCATACAATATATTTTAATTATTGTCAATATCAATTTAACATATAAAAAAGACTGACACTTAAAATAAGCATCAGTCTTTAATATTTCAATTATTGATTATTAATCATTAACCTTTATAAGGAACTTTAACTATAGCTTTTTTAACATGATTTTTACCTGATTTTGGAGGAAGTCCTACTCTATGAGCATCATAAGGAAGAAGTATTAAAATTTCTCCTTGTGATAAAGTTAAGCGAACAGTTCCTTCTCCTTCCCAATCATGATAATCACTTGCTTCATCATAACTTTTAGGTTTCAATGTAGAAGTATTTGCTATTATAAAATCTTCAGATCCTTCAAATATTATCTGAACATCAACATATTTTAAATGTGATTCCCAAGGCGGATTATCTTTATTATCATATTCTGTAACATTGATAAAAGCACCTTCGCAAATTTCTTTGTCTAGTAAATGCTTACCATTAGGAAGTTTTTTTAATTCATCATAATGATCCCTTATATAATTTTTTGCTTTCCAAATAGAATCATGAAAATCCTGATTGAATTCGCTTTTTATTGGTTTTAATATCATAATAACTCCTCCGTTTTTTAATATATAATTAAGTGCTATTATGCACTCGAGAACAAATGTAAAAATTAAAGTATTTAATAATTACTGATTACATATATTGTATAAAGTATGTATAATTTTTGCAATATCAATACTTATTATTTTTTAAAAATATTTGCAAACTATAATCTTTATTGTTATAATCTATATAATAAGTAGCTATTTTTATACAAAACAAACAATTAATATGAAAAATGAACGTGTTTTAATGCTTTTTAAATTTATTTCTATGGTATTTCTCATACTATTTTTACTACTCAATATAGCATGCATATCATATTATGAAAATAAATTTACTTTTATACTTTTATTTGTACTATTTATATTATTCTTTATACCAGGCATTATTTTATATAAGAACCTAATAAACCTATATATTATTAAAGATTATAAACAGGTAGAAGAAAAAACATCTGACGGAAAAATATATAGATTCTCAAAGATTAACAGCACTATAATAAATGATTATCAAATAGCAATAAAAGATTTGAAAGAAAAAAACAGTTATATATTGGGCAGATATGATGTTTTAGATGATATAAAAAAGCAATATAAAAAAGATATGAAAAAGGCAAGAAAACTTCAGGAAAATATGATGCCCAAAAAAATGCCTAATAATGATAGAGTAAATTCAGCATCATTATATAAACCTCTTGAAACTATAGGTGGAGATTTTTTTGATTATATATATCTTGATGATGACAGAATACTTTTTATAATTTCGGATATTAGCGGACATGGAGTTGAGGCTGCTATTATAACAGCTATGTTTAAAACTGTTTTTAGGAACTTTGCAGCATCATTCAAATCCCCAGCTTCTTTTATATATGATATTAATAATTATATAATTAAAATATTGCCTATAAACTATTATCTTACTATGACAGTGGCAGAAATAGATTTAAAAAATAAAGTAGTAAAATATTCTAATGCCTCACATACCCCTATGCTTGTATTAGAAAATTCTCAAATAAAAGAATACAATAAAGGCGGTACTATAATAGGGCTTTTCCCTCAGGCATATTATGAAGAAGAAAGTATAAATATAAAAAAAGATGATATATTGATATTTTATACTGACGGAGTAACAGAAGCATCAAGATCAAAAAATAAATATGATTTTTATGGTATAGAGAGATTTAAAAAGGTTTTATTTAATAATAGGAATAATAAAGCTGAAAATATTATAAGTAATATAGAAAAAGATTTTTATGATTATCTTTCATATATGTCGCCTGATGATGATTTTACTATTGCAGCATTTAAGATAAAATAAAAAATTTAAATATTATTTTACTTCTTTGTATAAAATAACATCTTTATCGCCTGAAGTTAATTCTCCCAATTTAGGAACTATTGCTTTGAAATGTTCTGAATTATTATGACTTTCTATAGCTTTTTCATCTTTCCATTCTTCTATAAAAGTAAGATATTTTCCGTCTACACTTTCATATAAATTATAAGAAATACAACCTTTTTCTTTTCTGCTTTTTTCAATAAGTTCTTTAGCTGTTTCAATGAATTTTGATTTATTTTCGCTGCTTACAGGATTTCTAGCTACTATTTTAATCATATTTTTATTACCTTTACTTTTATCAGAATTTTCTTTACCTATTTTTTTATTGTATTTATTTTGAGCTATTACAGGAGATTCAAATAAAGATATTTTAACAGCATCTATTATATCATTTGCTATTACAGTATCTAAATCTTCTCTTTCTTTCTTACTGAAATTGGAAAGCACATAATCATTGACTTTTTTACCGGCACTAGGTCTTCCTATACCTATTCTAATTCTTGTAAAATCATCGCTTTGTAAATGAGAAATAAGGCTTTTTATACCATTATGTCCGCCTGAACTTCCGCCTTTTTTGATTTTAAAAGTACCAAAAGGTATATCCATATCATCATATATAACTATTATATCTTCTGGTTTTATATTAAAGAATTTTGATATAAAAATTGCAGATTCGCCGGAAAGATTCATGAAAGTCTGAGGCTTGAGAAGTATATATTCTATATCCTTCTCTTTTGCTCTTGCATATAATGATTTCTTTTTATTATTATCAAAATTGATATTAAAATTTTCGGCTATTTTATCAATGAGTATAAAACCTACATTATGTCTATTGTTTTTATACTCATCTCCGGGATTTCCTAGTCCAATAATTAATTTAGTTATCATGGATATTTCTTTTTAGCAGCCTGAGGAGATTCAAATAAAGCAATACAAGCAGCATCTACAACATCATCAGATATATCTCTGATTTTTTTTCTTTCATCTTTTGAAAAAGGAGCTAAAAGAAAATCAGCTTTCTCTTCATCTTCAGGACATGCTCCTATACCAACACCTATTTTAGTAAAATTATAGCTTTTTAAAGAATCTTTTATGCTTTTTATACCATTATGATCTATTTCAACATCATCAACTTCGGCTTCAGAATCATCATTTTTTGAAGGGATAACTCTAAATTCACCTATAGGTATATCCATATCATCATATATAACTATAATGTTTTCAACAGTGATTTTCATAAAACTTGCCATATAAAGAGCAGCTTCACCAGAAAGATTCATAAAAGTCTGCGGCTTAAGAAGTAAATACTCTAATTTACCAGACTTACCTTTTCCAAAAACTGTCTTTTTCTTTTTAATGTCAAGTTCTACATTAAGTTTCTTAGCAACTCTGTCTAAAATCATATATCCGACATTATGTCTATGATTTTTATATTGTTCTCCTGGGTTGCCTAGTCCCATTACTAATTTCATCATATAGTAGTAATCCTAGAACTATATTTTATGCTTCTGCTGCACCTTTGTTAGCGTCATCATCTTGAGTAGTAACAACAGTAACAATAGCTTTAGATGCATCACCAACAGGATCAACACCTTCTGGGAATTTTATATCGCTAATATGCAAACTATCACCTACTTTTAATTCGCTAACATCAACAACTAATTCTCTAGGTATAGAACCTGGGAAAGCTTTGATATTCAAACCGTATTCAACCTGCTCTAAAGTACCTCCGCCTAAGCGAACACCTTCAGGAGTACCTTCAATGTGAATAGGAACATAAGTTTTGATTTTTTTATTTCTATCTATTTCGTAAAAATCTATATGTCTTATACTTCTTTTGATACCGTCTATTTGATAATCTTTAACCAATACTTCTCTTGTTTTATCATTTTGTATATCTAAAGTGATTATATCATGCTGACCTGCTAAAGAAAAAACTTTAACAAATTCTTTCAACTCTACAGCAATAGAGTATTGATTTTCTCTACCATAAAGAGTAGCTAAAGCGTAACCTTCATTTCTTAATTTACGACCAACACTTTTAAATTTAGTATCTCTTTGCAAAGCTTTAATAGTATAATTCTCACTCATTTTTCTTTCCTTTAATTTTACTTATCAAATAGAACACTTATAGAAAGCTCCATATGTATATGTCTGATAGCATCAGCAATAACAGGAGCAACTGAAAGAACCTCTATTTTACTGCCTAATCTATCTTTCATCACTTTTAAGCTATCTGTTATATAAAGCTTTTCTATATCACTGGCATTAATTCTCTCATAAACATCGCCAGAACATACTGCATGAGTTATGAACACATATATTCTTCTCATACCAGCTTTTTTCAAAGCCTGCATACTTTTTATAAGAGTACCGCCTGTATCTATTATATCGTCTATAATAATAGCATCTTTGCCATTAACATCGCCTATAATATTCATTACTTCACATTCATTAGCTCTGTCTCTTCTTTTATCTATTATAGCTATATCAAGATTTAATTGTTTAGCTATCGCTCTAGCTCTGCCAACTCCTCCTATATCAGGAGAAACAATAATAGAGTTAGACATATCAAGATCTTTTCTGATTTTATCCAAGAAAACATTTTTTGAAAGCATATGATCCACAGGAATATCAAAAAAACCTTGTATCTGAGCTGCATGCAAATCTAAAGCTAAAACTCTATGAGCTCCAGCTTCTGATAAAAGATTAGCAACTAATTTAGCTGTTATAGGCACTCTAGGTTCATTCTTTCTATCTTGTCTAGAATAACCATAATATGGAATAACTGCTGTAATTCTTTTAGCACTAGCTCTTTTCAAAGCATCTATAATGCAGTAAAGCTCCATCCAACTTTCACTGCTGGAAGGACGTCCTGTAGGCTGTATTACATAAGTATCTTTGTTTCTAACAGTTTCCTCTACCTGAACAAAAGTCTCTCCATCAGCAAACTTACGTATTTCCATATTACCCAATTTGAGTCCAAGATTTTTAACAACATCTTCTGACAATTGGGGATTTGCTGTACCACTTAATATTAATATTTCGTCTGTTATTCCCATTTAAGTACCATATAAGAGAAAAGTTGGGGTGGAAGGATTCGAACCCTCGAATAATTGGACCAAAACCAATTGTCTTACCGCTTGACGACACCCCAGTATCAATAAATGAACTTTAAGTTCTATGAGTTTCATATTCTACTATATAAATAAATTTTGTCAATACCCTAAAATGATTTTTTAAATTTATTTTGTATTATAAATAAAAAAAATTAATTTAATAGTTTAAAATTATTGATAAAAATAAAAAAGGTATATCATTATTAATACAATATCAGTTTAATTTTAAAGGCTGAATATGGATATTGATTTAGATAAATATACATCGATAGATTTAAATTTTATAAAAGACAATATAGATATCATTAAATTTAATTCTCCGGAAATTATATGCACAAGCAATGATAACTTATATTTGTCAATACCTAACTATAAAATAGATATTCTTTTTGATAAAAATTCTATAAACAGTGACATTTTTGATAATTTCTATATAGCAAAGAATTCAAAATCAATTGTAGATTTAGTTATTGAAAAAAATGATAATGATCAGTATAAACAAATTGATAGTATAAATCAGTTTCTTAAAGTATATAAAGACTGTATGCCTGATTCTGAAAATACAAAAGTATTTGAATATAAAATACTTGAAATAATTCTAGAAGAAACACCTAAAGAAAGATTTATATCTATAAAAAACTATATTGATATATTAAATCAATATTATAATAAACAATTATATGCCGAAGCTATTCAGTATATATTAGATATAATAACTCAATTAGCTTTTATAGAAAGAATCAATTTAATTCATTTGGTAAATGCATCGAAAGATCAAATGAATCAAATGTATTTTGATAATTTAGAATATTACGATACTCAAATAGTAGCAAATGATTTAATATTATCAATTACTAAATTAGTAGAAAAAATATATCCTAATATAAGTTTATTTTACGGATTCGATAATTTTGGATGTAGAAATGTCATAGGACATGGAAACAGAGTTTTTATAATATTCATAGAATTTATGCTTTATTATAATGAACAGATAGATAATCATTTAAATTTAAAAACTATTATTAATTTCAATAAAAAATATAAATTTTTTTATGAAAAAGTTTTTGAAAAATATAAATTAAATAAAACCAATATAAAATTTAATGACATATTTAAAAACGGACTGAAAAAAATATCAATAGAAAATATAGCCTCTTTTGCTGCAGGAGCATTTTGGCATGATGTTGTTAAAATAAAAGAATTAGACTATCTTAATATTAATAAATCAAAAGAGTATGCTAAAAGATCAACATCTCATGCTATTAAAGGATATCAATTTTTAAAACTTTTCAGAAACTATAATGATAATATATCATTAATTGTAGGAATGCACCATGAATATTATGGTTATGGAAATGGTGTAATAGAAATAATAAACAAACAATTTAATGAAAATAGATCATTAAATCCTTCATCTCTTATATCAGATAGCTCTGACGATGTTCAAACACTTCAAAGTTTAGCATTTTTTCCTGCTAAAGTATTAGAAATAATAGATTTATTTGATACTACTGTAATGCCGCAAAAAAGCTATAATAGAAAAGATATGAATACAGAAGATGCTATAAAACTGATATATGATAATTATATAGTTAAAGAAACTCAATTAGATCCAATACTATTTGAATTATTTGTAGACTTTTTAATAGATATAAAAAAGGAAAATATACAAAATCCATTAAGAGATTAATTAATATTCTCCTTCATCATTTCCTATATAATATTTAAATACATCATAAGGTGAATAAATACCTAAATCTGTTACAACTGCACTAACCAAATGAGGAGGCGTATAATCAAATGCAGGATAAAAACCTTTTACGCCTTCCTTAGATGTTTTTACCCCCATAGCTTCAGTAACAAGTTTTTCATCCCTGAATTCAAAATGAACATCTTCAAGACCATGATAACCTTTATCTGGTGCTCCCGTTACAAAATATGGTATTCCTAAATATTTTGCCACTATTGCTATTTGAAAAGTACCTATTTTGTTAACTACAGCCCCATTTAAGCATATTAAATCTGCAGCAGAGGTGAATACATCTATTTTCTTCTCCTGCATAGTATATGCCACCATATTATCAGTAATAACTGTAACATCTGCTCCCTGATCATAAGCAACTGTTGCTGTAAGCCTTGCTCCTTGAAAATAAGGTCTAGTTTCAGCACATACCACTTTTATATCTTTATTCTTTTTTTGAAATTCCTGTATCATAAATCCTACTATAGACTCACCAAAACATTGAGTAAGTATAGTTCCTTTATCAGGATACATAGATACTAGATTTTCTGCTATTTTTTTTATTTTTGAATATCTTTTAGTGGAAAGCTCTATACCTCTATTGAACATAGCTTCTATAGGGTCTTTATTAGATTTTATAGCCTCTGTACCAGCCTCCAAACAGGATTTAGTTATTAACATCATTCTTCCGCTTGTAGTAGGTCTTGAATTTGCCAATGTATTACATGCATGGGTTAAATAATCTATTCTATCATTTCCTTCCAAATGCCTTGATTCATATCCGGCTAATGCCATACCCATAGCAACTGCCAAATAAGGTCCGGCACTTTGAGTCACCATATCTGCTATAGCTTTTGAAACTTCTTTATGAGTTTTGCATTCTACAAAATTCACTTTATTAGGGTAAACTCTCCTATCCAATATTTTAACACATCCGTCATCATACCAAGCTATATTTTCAAATTGAAGCATAAAAGCCAATTCTTTATCTACCCTATTAATCATAAAAAACTCCAAAATATTTATTTTTTATCTTGACAGCAATGAACTAAATCATAAGTCTATATTATCAATTATATTATCTACAAATTTCATAAACTTTTCTTCTTCAGAAAGTCTGTCTCTATATGATAAACATTCAATACCTATATTCAAAAGTGTGAATTCTATATTTCTTCTTATATCCGGATCGGTAACAGATTCTATCTCTTTTACTCTAGCACAGCCTGTAGTTCTTCTTAACAATTCAAGTCCGCATATACCAAAGCCTGTTTTTAATACTTCAAGCAAATAATATTCTATAAAATAATCATTTTGTGCTGATATATCATTACTTTCATGCAGAAACTTAGTAATAAATTTATTTTTAAAAAGCCTTAAAATATCATCAATAACCTTGAAAAGGAATGAAGTATAATTTCTGTCTTTAGTAACATACAAATGATACACATAAGAAAATATAAAATTTGCCATAATAGTGCCTAAATCATAGCCTATAGGGCCGTAAAAGGCAAATTCACAGTCCATAACCTTTATATAATCATCATCAACAAATATAGAACCTGTATGTAAATCACCATGTATTAAAGCCTGAGGATTATTCATAAATTCATACTTTAATTTTGCAGCCTCTAATTGAATCTGTTTATTATTATAAAGGTTATCCTCAACAAATTTATTTAATGATTCTGAAAATACATTCTCTTTAAGTACATTAAAAAATGGTTCTCTAAATACAAGCTCTTCGCTTATCTTACAAAGCTCTTTATTTGTGTATTTAATAACATTTTCTTTCTTAGTAAACGGATCCATAAAAAAATCTGCTGTAGACAATGTAGTTTCAACTAAAAAGTCTGTTATTTGTTCCTGCAAATGATGATATATTTGTCCCTTCATAAGAGCATCTCTTAGTATAAGAAAAGACTTTAAATCTTCCATTACAAATAAATTCATAACTTTATCTATATAAATGATTTTCGGTGCTAAATCTGGTAGTATACTTCCATAAAATGATAAAATCTCTGCCTCCCTTGCATTTCTGTTAATATCAAGTATTCTTCCTGATGAATTACTTCGAGTATGGACTCCTGCCTGTTTCAGTATTATTGAATCCTTACCATTACTTATTCTATATACATAATTAATATTGCCATCGCCTATCTCTTTGCAAGTGATATTATCATTTTGAGAAAAATATTTTAATTTATTTTTTACATAAAGTAGCACATCTTTCTCTTCCATTAAAAAATATTCATTAAAATTTGTCATAATCAAAACCCATAATAAATTTCAATTTTTTAATAATATAGCATAAAAAGTATAAATATCAATACATTATACCTATAATATTTTTATTATATAATATAACAATATCACATAATATTATACATATAAATACTACTATTCATATAGCCATAAAAGAATATTAAAACTATATTTTATAAACATAAATGCTAATATTATATAATATAAATATTTTTTGTAAAATTTATATACATTTAATACTTTTTATTATCATAATTTATTCTAATTAGTGAAAACATTATATAAAAAACATACAAAAGATATTAAAATTCCTAAGATACATATAATATAACTTGACTAAGTATTTTTTTTGTACTATAATAAACAGCAATTTTAAATTGAATTTTTTAATAAGGGGTTAAATTATTATGAAAGTGATTGTAATAGGCTGTAACCATGCTGGTACATGGGCAGTAAAAACTTTGAAAGCTACAGATCCTAATTGTCAGGTAGTTACTTATGATAGAAACGATAATATATCTTTCCTAGCTTGCGGTATCGCACTTTGGGTTGGAGGAGTAGTTAAAGATCCTAAAGGTTTATTTTATGCTAGTCCTGAAAGCTTAAAAAGCGAAGGCGTAGAAGTTCATATGGGACATGATGTTACTAAAATAGACTGGGCTAACAAAAAATTATATGTAAAAGAACTAAAAACAGGAAAAGAGTTTGAAGACACTTATGACAAACTTATTCTTGCTACTGGTTCTTGGCCTGTAACTCCTCCTATAGAAGGATTAAAACAGGAAGGAACTACTTATGGCCTTAAAAAAGGTATTTTCTTCTCTAAACTTTATCAGCAAGGTCAAGAAATTATCGAAGAATTAAAAAAACCTGAAGTAAAAAAAGTTATGGTAGTTGGTGCTGGTTATATAGGTGTTGAACTTATAGAAGCATTCAAAAATCATGGTAAAGAAGTTATATTGATGGAAGCTTTGCCTAGAGTTATGGGTAATTACTTCGATAAAGAAATCACTGATGAAGCTGAAAAAAGAATCAAAGAAGCTGGTATAGAAATGCATTTAGGTGAAACTGTTAAGAAATTTGAAGGTGATGACAGAGTTAAAAAAGTTGTTACTGACAAAGGTTCTTATGAAGTAGATATGGTAGTTATGTCTGTTGGTTTCAAACCTAATAGCGACCTTTATAAAGACTATTTAGAAACTCTTCCTAATGGTGCTATTGTAGTAGATACTACTATGAAAACTAGCAAAGATCCTGATGTTTATGCTATAGGTGACTGTGCTAGCGTATATTCAAGAGCTTCTGAAAAGCAAGAATATATTGCTTTAGCTACTAATGCTGTAAGAATGGGTATTGTTGCTGCTAACAATGCTTTAGGCAAACATGTTGAATACTGCGGAACTCAAGGTTCTAATGCTATATGCGTATTTGGATATAATATGGCTTCTACTGGTTGGTCTGAAGAGACTGCTAAGAAAAAAGGATTAAAAGCAAAATCTAATTTCTTCAAAGATTCTGAAAGACCAGAATTTATGCCTACTCATGAAGAAGTATTAGTAAAAATAGTTTATGAAGAAGATACTGGACGTTTATTAGGTGCTCAAATTGCTTCTAAAAACAACCATGCTGAAGCTATACATGCATTCTCTATTGCTATACAAAGAGGTATGACTGTTCAGGAATTTGCTTTATCAGACTTCTTCTTCCTACCTCATTATAATAAACCATTATCTTGGATGACTATGGTTGCTTATACTGCTAAATAATCATAAAAAATATAATTAGTATTAATAATACATTCCCTCTAATAAATAATTTTATTAGAGGTTTTTTTATAAATATTTTCACTCATATATATAAATTTATAAATTTTAAAAACGAAAATTATAGCGTAAAGAAAACATATTGGATTTTTTTATGAAAAATAAGATTATATATGATATCACTATAATGATAATTAGTATTTTAGCAAATATTATAATGGGGCATTTGGTAATAATATTAAAAATACCATTTTTATTTATGGATTCTGCTGGTACTATATTAACCGCTGTTACACTTGGACCTATATATAGTGCTGTTGTAGGTATTGCTACAAATTTTATCATATCTATGACAGTAGACTATGTTAATTTACATTTTGCAATAGTAAATGTAGTTATAGGATTAACTGCTGGAGTAATAGCAAGGAAATATGATTTTTCAAAAATAAAAGTTTCAATCATATCAGGTATAATAATAGGATTAATTTCTACTATTGTATCATTACCCATAGTGATAATTGCAGCTAAGGGAGTTACTAATAAACCAATAGATAATTTTATCCAGCTTATTCAAAATAGCGGAAAAAGTTTTATTATATCTGTAACTATAACTACAATATCAAGTGCTATAATAGATAAGTTATTGTCTTCAATATTGGTAACCTTAGCTATTAAACATATACTTTTTTTAAAAAGGGAAAACAATCACCATTATAAATAAAAAATACTAATTGAATTAACAAAATAAATTATTATAATTAAAATAAATATATTGAAAAATAAAGTTTATCATTGTATATTTAGGAATGAGTCAATTATATTTTCGGTTAAAATTATGAATAATGATTTAAAATATAATATATTAATAGTATTTATATCAATAGTAATAAATTTTGCTTTAACATTCATAGTATTATTGTTAAAAATACCATTTTTATTTTTAGATTCAGTGGGTACTATTTTGTCGGCTGTTATTCTAGGCCCTATTTATGGCGCTATTGTTGGAATATTAACAAATCTTATAATATCAATATTTCTAAGCTATTCGCATTTAAATTTTGCAATAGTAAATGCATTAATAGGTATAATAATTGGCATTGCAGCTAAAAAATTTCAATTTGGTATTATAACAGCTATTATATCAGGAATTATAATTGGAATATTATCACCTTTGATAGGAACTCCAATATCTATAATTTTATCTGATGGATTTACAGGTACAACAATAGACAGTTTTATAAGACTATTAAATGAAAATGGTTTTGGGTTCTTCCAGGCATCTTTCTTAATGAGATTATTAACAAATATAATTGATAAAGTATTATCATGCCTTGTTGTATATGCGGCAGTAAGAAATATTATTCTATTTCAAAAAAATGAGTCTACAAATGAATCAAATAATGATGAAATTAACTAATATAATAAAGGTAAATAAATATGATTTTTGATGCTCACTCAGATATATGGACAGATGTAACTGTAAAAATTTCTAAAGGCGAAAATAATATCATAAAAAAATATCATTATGATAATTTAATAAAAGGAAAAATAGGAGGTTCAATATTTGTTATATGGACTGAGCCTAAAAATTACAATAGAGCATTAGAAAGAGTAAGAGAAATACAAGATGCAATAAAAAAAGAATTAGAATACATTGATGATGTAATATTAATAGCAAAAAGCTATGATGATATAATAAAAGCACAAAAAGAAAATAAATTATATATTTTTATAGGTTTTGAAGGGCTTATATCTATCGATGATAATATTAATTTATTAGATGAATATTATGAATTTGGAGCAAGGCATGCAAGCCTTACTTGGAATGAAGAAAATAAACTTGCAACAGGAGCAAGAGGAGATTCAAACAGAGGATTAACTTCATTAGGAAAAAAAGCGGTAAAAAAGATGCAGGAAAAAGGAATGATAGTTGATGTATCTCATCTTAATGATAAATCATTCTTTGATATTATGGATATTACCTCTGCCCCTATTATAGCTTCTCATTCTAATGCCAGAGCATTATGCAATAGTATGAGAAATCTTACAGATGAACAATTAAAAGCTATAAGAGATGTAAATGGGGTTATTGGATATAATTCATACAAAGATTTTACAGATGAAGACACAGATAAACAAACTTTAAACAGAGCCGTAGATCATATAAAATACATAGCCGATAAAATAGGTATAGATCATATAGGACTTGGATTTGATTATAATGAATATTTTGAAGATGAGGAAGTTCCTCCTGCTGTAAAAGGCTTAGAAAATGCCTCCAAATCTTATGATATTATAATAAAATTAAAAGAAGCCGGTTTCAATGATGAAGAAATAGAAAAGATTGAATATAAAAATTTCCATAGAATAATAAAAGAAATTATTAAATAATGGATTTCTAAATATTATAAAGCTAATTATAACAATTATGAGCCTCTAAGAAGTTTACTTGGAAGAGCCTTAGAGAGAACAATTTTTATTAGCAACAATAAAAAATAACAATAATAAAAAAATTAATCATCTATTTTTATAAATAAAGATAAATATAATTTCATTTCTTTTTCAGTTTCTTTCACAAGATTAAAATTACTATTTGATAAAGCCCATTCATAAAAAAATCCCCTAAAAAACACTATAAACCTTTTAGTTATAGACTCTGCACTGTCATCATATATAACTAAATTTGATTTTTTTAATGAATCAACCAAAGATAAAATATGATTATAAAAAAAAGCATCTTTTGATAATAAAGCATTATTCCTATTCATAATACTATAATTAAATATTTCAAGTATTAAATCCCCGCCTAATTCCGCAACCAATTTAGAAAATTCTTTAAAAGCATATAATATATCTTTATAAGAATTAGTCTTATCCCTTGATAATATTTTCTCTTTATATACTTCAGCATTAGTATTGAAAATATAAAATATTATTTCCTGCTTATTAGTGAAATAATGATAAAAATTTCCTATAGATATATCAGCATTAGTGCAAATATCTTTAATTTGAAGCTCATTTAATGAATGTTCTTTCAATAAATTCATAGTAGTTTCTACTATTTTTTTCTTTGTTTGCTCTGCTTGTTCTTTTCTTGTTACTTTTTCTATCTTTTTCATAAAAGAATTATAACAAATAACTTGACAAATTGCAATTATATTATAGAATCAATTCATTGAATTTATTCATAGAATCAATTCTACAAACACAAAGAGGTAAGCAATGAATAAAATATTAACTTCAATACTTTGTATTTTTTTAATATCCTGTTCTTCTAATAATTTCAATTCCAAAAGAAAAGATGCAACAGAACACACAAAAAAAGAAAATGAAAAATTAAAAAACTACTTGCCATTTAATGACAATACTGATTTTGAAAATGCTAAAAGAGGCTTTATAGAGACTTCAGATGATAATATATCCTTCCCCTTCATATCGAATCA
The DNA here is from genome assembly GCF_000223215.1 of Brachyspira intermedia PWS/A. Classification (NCBI taxonomy): domain Bacteria; kingdom Pseudomonadati; phylum Spirochaetota; class Spirochaetia; order Brachyspirales; family Brachyspiraceae; genus Brachyspira; species Brachyspira intermedia. The sequence goes on along the minus strand of NC_017243.1, from coordinate 793,716 downwards.
GCCTGCCCCAGATACTGTTAATCCTTCCCTATGGAGGCAGGCTCAATTAAATAATATATCAGGATTATTTGAAGTAACAGAAGGCATATACCAGATAAGAGCTTTTGATATTGCCAACATCACTTTTATAAAAGGAGATACAGGCTGGATAGTAATGGATCCATTAACTGTAAAAGAATCTGCAGAAAAGGCATTAAAACTTTTCAGAAAGAATTTAGGTGATGATCCTATAACAGGCATAATATTTACTCATTCGCATATAGATCATTTCGGAGGAATAAAGGCTGTAATTACAGATGAAAATAAAAATATACCAATAATCGCACCTAAAGGATTCTTTGAAGAGGCAATATCTGAAAATCTTCTAGCTGGAAATGTGATGGGAAGAAGAGCATTATATATGTATGGAAATTTACTTGAAGAAGATGAAAAAGGAAATGTAGACATAGGATTCGGCAAAAAAGTCGCAGGAGGAGAAGCAAGCATAGTAAAGCCTACAAAAATTATTTCAAAAGATTATGAATCATATTCCATTGACGGAATTGAATTTGAATTTTTAATGGCACAAAATACTGAAGCACCTTCCGAATTCATTGTTTATATACCAAAATACAAAGCAGCTTCAGGAGGAGACGTGATGAACCATTCATTACATAATTTATCAACATTGAGAGGTGCTAAAACAAGAGATGCAATTTTATGGTCTGATGTTATATCAAAATCAAAGGAATTTTTATCAGGCAGAACTGAAGTATTATTCGGATCTCATACTTGGCCTATATGGGGAGATGAAAATATTCAAGTATTTTTAACAAAGCAGTCTGATATATACAAATATATTCATGATCAAACTTTAAGACTTGCTAATATGGGATATACTCCATTAGAGATAGCAGAAAAAATACAAATACCAGACAGTTTATCTAAAGAATTTTATAATAGAAATTATTATGGTACTGTCAATCATAATGTAAAAGCTGTTTATGATTTTTATTTCGGTGCTTGGTGGGATGGAAATCCTGCTAATTTATATAAACTTCCTCCTGAAGAGTCAGCAAAAAGATATGTTGAGTTTATGGGAGGAGAGAAGAATATCATCAAAATGGCTAAAAAATATTATGATAAAGGCGAATACAGATGGGTTGTTGAAGTACTAAATCATGTTGTTTTTGCCAATCCTAATAATATAGAAGCAAGAAGACTCAGTGCCGATGCTATGGAACAATTAGGATATCAAAGCGAATCTGCGGTTTGGAGAGCTTATTTGCTTACTGGTGCTTATGAACTTAGAAATGGTATAGATGAAAACAGACAAATTCAAAAAACAGATTCTAAAGATATTATAAATAGTCTGCCTATATATAAAGTTTTAGATTATTTATCTGTTTCATTAAATCCGGATAAGGCAAAAGATATAAGCATATATTTAAATCTATCAGATGAAAATAAATATTTAATAAAAATAGAAAATTCTGTATTGAAATATAAAAATTATAATAATGAAGAAACTGATATACAAATCAATGCAGACATAAATAATTTCAAAAAAGCATTATTTACAAAAAATATTGATAATTTAGATATAAATGATAAGAACAAATTTAATGATTTTCTATCATCATTTGATATGCCGGAATTTTGGTTTGGCGTGGTAACTCCATAATCAAATTTTTATAATATAAAAAATTTCAAATAAAATAAATAAAAGGAGATAATGAATGAATAAAATATTAACTTCAATACTTTGTATTTTTTTAGTATCCTGTTCTTCTAATAATTTCAATTCCGAAAGAAAAGATGCAACAGAATATACCAAAAAAGAAAATGAAAAATTAAAAAACTATTTGCCATTTGATGACAATACTGATTTTGAAAATGCAAGCAAAGGATTCATAGAAACTTCTGACGGTAATGTATCTTTTCCTTTCATATCAAATCAGTCTGCCCCAGATACAGTAAATCCATCACTATGGAGGCAGGCTCAATTAAATAATATATCAGGTTTATTTGAAGTAACTCCGGATATATATCAGGTAAGAGGTTTTGATTTAGCTAATATAACTTTTGTAAGAGGCGATACAGGCTGGATTATAATAGACGTACTGACAACAAAAGAATCAGCATCTAAAGCTATAGAATTATTCAGAAAGCATAAAGGAAATGACCCAATAACAGGAGTAATATTTACACATTCCCATGTTGATCATTTCGGAGGAATAAGAGGAGTCATTGAAAACAGTAATATACCTATTGTGGCACCTGAAGGATTTTTTGAAGAAGCTGTATCAGAAAATCTTTTGGCAGGCAATGCTATGAGCAGACGTTCTTCCTATATGTACGGAGGACTTTTACCAAAAGACGAAAAAGGTACTGTTGATGCTGGACTTGGTAAATTAGTTGCAACTGGAACTCCCGGTATTATAAAACCAAATAAAATAATATCTAAAGATTATGAATCATTCACAATTGACGGAGTAGAGTTTCAATTTTTAATGGCACAAAACACTGAAGCTCCTGCAGAGTTTATGATTTATATACCAAAATACAGAGCTGCATCAAGTGCTGAAGTAATGAATCATACACTTCATAATTTATCAACATTAAGAGGAGCAAAAACAAGAGATTCTATTGTATGGGCCAAGGCTATAGAAAAATCAAAAGAATTCTTAAAAAACAGAACTGATGTATTATTCGGTTCTCATCACTGGCCTATATGGGAACAAAGCAATATAGATGATTTTCTAAATAAGCATGGAGATTTATATAAATATATTCATGATCAAACTTTAAGATATGCTAATATGGGATACACTCCTATAGAGATAGCAGAAAAAATACAGATACCGGATAATTTAGCAAAAGAATTTTATAATAGAGGTTACTATGGTTCTGTAAATCATGATGTAAAAGCTGTTTATGATTTTTATTTCGGTGCTTGGTGGGATGGAAATCCTGCTAATTTATATAAACTTCCTCCTGAAGAATCAGCAAAAAGATATGTTGAGTTTATGGGCGGCGAAAACAATATTATAAAAATGGCTAAAAAATCTTATGATGAAGGCGATTACAGATGGGTTGTTGAAGTACTCAATAATGTAATATTTGCTAATCCTAATAATGAAAATGCAAGAAAACTCAGTGCTGATGCTATGGAACAATTAGGATATCAAAGCGAATCTGCTGTTTGGAGAGCTTATTTACTTACTGGTGCTTATGAACTTAGAAATGAAATAGATCAAAATATGAAGGCTCCTCAAACTACATCATTGGATATGATAAATGCATTATCTGCTGAAAACATGTTTGAATATATATCAGTTGCTTTAAATCCTGATAAAGTAAAAGATAAAAATATATCAGTACTTTTTAATATTACAGATGATAATAAATATCTTGTAAAAATTGAAAACTCTATACTTAAATATAAAAAATATAATAATGAAAATACTGACTATGCGATAGATATTAATATGTCAGATTTCAAAAAGGCATTATTTACTAAAAAGGCTGATGATTTAAATATTAACAATAAAGATGCATTTAATGAGTTTTTATCCTACTTTGACACTTTCAATTATTGGTTTAACATAGTTACACCTTAATCACATCTTTTTTTCAAATGAATGCGGCGGGTATATAAAATACCTGCCGTAATTATTATAAAAAAATTAATATATGATGAAAATTTTTAAGTTTATCAATCGATGCACTTTATATAGAATTATCAACTTTTTTGCCGCGACTTCGTCAAAGTTGCTGCCGCAGGCACGCTTCGCGAAAACGCAACTGCTATAACTTTATATCAAAAACATTCCTATTAAATATAGGATATACCCTAAAAATGCAGTCTTTCGCGAAGCGTATCCGAGCCTGTCGAGGATATAGCTTCTCGCCGTAGGCGGGCTTCGCCTGGGTCACAACCGAGTAGGTGCCTTGCCTACGGCACGCAGAGCGTAGGCAAAAGAAGTGAGGTGCTGCACGCTGTGTACTTCGTAAGGGCAAAGCCCTGCATATATTTAAAATTTAAAAAAATTATTTTTGACAAAATATGGTTGTTTAGGTATATCTAAACAATTATATTTTTTACTTCTTAATTATTATTTTATAATCATAACAAATAAAAAATTAATACATAAACATAGCGTCGCCGTAAGAAAAAAATCTGTAATTATTTTCTACCGCTGTTTTATAGGCGTTCATTATATTGTCATAACCTGCAAAAGCACTTACCATAGCAAGCAATGTAGAATGAGGTGTGTGAAAATTTGTAATTAAAGCATCAACGCATTTAAACTTATAAGGTGGATAAATAAATATATCAGTAGAGCCTTCCATTCTTTTAAAATCATAATTATCGTATTCGCTTTCTAAAACTCTTGCAACAGTAGTTCCGCATGATACAACTCTCCTGCCCTCTTTTTTAGCATTGATTATTATATCATAGCTTTCTTTTGGTATTATAAATTTCTCTTCATGCATAACATGATTGCGTAAATCATCTTCTTTTAAAGGATTAAAAGTTGAAAAGCCTACATGCAATGTAACATAACAAACAGTAATTCCCATAGACTTTATTTTCTCTAAAAGCTCTTTAGTAAAATGAAGTCCTGATGTAGGAGAAGCAATACTTCCTTCATTTTTGGCATATACATTCTGATAAAATTCTTTGTCTTTATCATTGTATTCTTCTTCGCCTTTTTTCTTTCTGCTTTGAATAATATATGGAGGAAGCGGAACTTTTCCTATACTATCTAAAATATCACTTGTTAATGGTTTTGAAAATTTTATTATTTTAGTTGATATATTGTCTTTTTCTATTAATGCCTCAATATCTCCTACATTTTCTAAATGAGAATAATTCAAATATAATATATCTTTTTCTTTTATATTCTTACCTTTTATTAAACATTCCCAAGTACTTTCATCATCATTGAATTTATTAAGAAGCAATATTTCAACATTACCGCCAGTATTTTTTTTAGCGTATATTCTAGCTGGTATTACCTTACTATCATTGAGAACTAAAACATCATCTTTATTAAGATAATTAATTATATCAGAAAAAATTTTATGCTCCAGCTTTCCTGTATCTTTATTTAAAATCATCAATTTACAATGATCTCTCTCGTAATTTGGAGTAGTAGCTATTAAATTTTCCGGTAAATAAAAATTATATGTTTCTTTATTCAAATAATCTATCATAACTTTTTATCACTTTTTTAAAATTTAGAATGTTACTATTATCTTTCTCTGTCTTAAAAATTTTGTAAGACTTTTTTTAGTTGAAGAACTAGATTTTACTATGGCATATTCATCATTAATCTTTGTTATAATAATACCTTTTCTTTTAGCCTCATAAATAATTTCTTCTAATTTATTGGCATCTTTTATTATAACAAGAGTAACATTATCATATACATAAGAAATAATTCCCCTCTCATACCATCTCTTTATGCTAGTTTCTATATGCTTTGGAATCTCCACATTATTATCTAATAATATATTTTTTAATACTACCAAAAATTTATCAAAACAATATTCTGACTCTTCATCGCTTATAATTGTTTTTCCCTTTAATACGCTTTCTTCAGTCATAGTATAAGTATAAACTGTTTCCTGCTTATCAAGTTCAAAATATAAATTGCACATATAAATAAAATTATTAGAAAACAAATAATGATTTATCAATGTGAGTTCAAAATTTCCATTAATGAATGACTTTCTGAAATTATTTTCTTCTGTATAAGGGTTTATATTTCTGATTGCAAGTACAGCATTCTCATAAAAAGAAACTTCAGCAATTCCTAAAATAAACATAGAATAAATGATATTATTATACGTTTCAGCTGTTATAGAAAGATTATATTTTTCTTTCAATTTCATAAATAACACTGATTTTGATATGCTTTCATTTTCTATAATAGAAAAAATATGCTTATAATAATCTGAATAATTTTTATAAACAATCTTTGTTATAGAATCCATTCTCTCTTCTATAGAAGATGAAAGATATTTTTTTATATTATCATATTCTAATGATATAAAATTTTTATTATCTAACTTAATTAAATCTAATTTTAAACATATATTTATTATAGTAGAAGATTCTAAATTATTAGTTAAAAAATTTATATTAATATCATCAGTAGATAATTTCTGAACATCGCATTCATATATAAAAGTTTCAATATCATTCAATATATTAAAATGATTATAAATAAAAACTGAACTCTCAATATTTTCTTTTAAACTCTTCTCTAAATTCTCTACAACATTTTTATTATTTACAGCCACATAAACTTTAAGATCATTTTGATGAAAATAAACAGAAAGAATATTAGATTTGCATAAAGTGAATAATTCATCATCATCTATTTTTGCTTTATTATATTCTACAATATTACCATTTTCATATATATGAATAATTTTGTGAAGATATTTTTTATAAGCATTAGCAGTATATGATGCATCTACATAATAAGGAATTTTAATATCATCTTTTAATATTATACTTTCTATTATTGATTTTACATTCGGCAAAAAATACAAAGTATCATCATGAGAATTTAATCTTCTTCTTTTTATTTTTAAATATAAAAGCCCTGATTTTTTTATTTCATTTATATAATCAAAAAATGCCGGTACTTGCTTCTGACTATACTTAAGTGAATATGCTATATCTATAGAGTTTAATTCTTTGCTTTCATTTTTAAGCACATAAAGAACAATGTCTTTTGCTTCTTTGGATAAAGCATAAAATTTAAAAGAAACTAATGAAACATTTGAAGACTTAATATCTAAATCTTCTATATTTTTAGCTTTCCAAATTTTGAATAATTCTTTTAAAGTATCTTTAGAAATTTGATCATACATATTTTTATCTTTACTTTTATTTAATTATAAAATATTTGAAGAAGCCTTGTTCCACATCATCAGGTCTTTTTGATTGTATCCAAGCAATCATAGGCTGACCTTTTATATGTCTGTAAGGAACCAATCCCCACATTCTGCTGTCGCAGCTTTGATCTCTGTTATCGCCCATTACAAAGAAATAATCTTCAGGCACATTGTATATATATTCATCCGGTCTGTCTTTAGTATTAGGAACATATATATTCATCCAATACCATAATTTAATATCATCGCTTACCACTTTATCATTAATATACACTTCAAAAGAACTAAGATCATTATAATAGTCAGATCTGTCAACTAACTTTTTAAATATTATAACATCGCCTTTTTTAGGTACATATATAGGGCCGTAAATATCTATAATAGGTACAAATTCTCTATCATCTCCATAAAAGAAATATCCCCATTTATCTTCTATTTCATTTCCGTTTATAATTATTTTTTTATTTCTAATTTCAACAGTTTCACCGGCAGTAGCTATAACACGCTTTACAAATTCTTTTCTAGGGTCTAAATCCACGGTTTTAAGCCCTAAAAATAAAGGAACTGGCGCCATATGTGTTCCGCCTGTGAGTTTCTCTCCCAAAAAATCAGCAAAAAGGAATCTAGGATCCCAAGTAAAAGGAGTAAGAGAAAATATCATAACAGGCAGTTTAAGCATCTGCACTAAAGGTGAAGGCTCATAATAAGGCATAGCAGATTCGCATCCGAAAGAAGCAGAAGGAGGTGCTCTGAATACTACCAAATCTCCTCTTTGAGGTGATTTTATCTTTGGAAGTCTGTATCCCAAAAGCCCATCTGTAAATGGAAGTTTTACTCCATAAACGAATCTATTTGCAAAAAGTCTATCACCCGGCATTATTATAGGTATCATAGAGCCTGTAGGAATTTGATAGTTCTGTATTAAAAATGTATTTATAAGAAGCACTATTACTATAGCGTATAATATCTCTTTTAATGTATGTTTAAAATTACGGCATTCGCCTATTATTGTTTCAGTAATATTTTTTATAGGATTCTCCATTAATTTAACCCCTTACAATAATAAATATTGATGTAAAAGTATATAATAAAACTATTAAAATAGCAATTATTAATTATTGAATTAATAATAAATATTTTTATTTACAAAAAATAAATAGGTTATATAATATGCAAATAAAATCTTATGGAGATAATATTGAAGAAAATATTTACACTATTTTCACTAATTATATTAACTATATCATTATCATCATGTGCTGCCAAAGTACATTTAATAAATGATACTTTCTATGGGCAAAAAGTTTATCAAACAGATTATATTTCTATGAGTTATTGGTCGGAAACTATTAAATTCAGACTAAAAAGTGCAAATGACCCTAATAATATAATATTGGAAGCACAGTATATTGCTGACAGTTCATTTAATATATCAGATGCTAATAAAATTGTATTAAAATTTTCGGATAATACTTATTTGATTCTTCATTATACATCTTTTATGCCAAAAACAGAAAGTGAAATAATATACGGAACTTCTATATATTTTATGGATACAGCTTATGTAGATAGAAGCTACAGTATAAATGCTGAAAACACCATAAAAGAAATGAAAGTTTTAACGGATATAAGAGTGGAAACTGCTGACGGATTCAAAAATTTAAAAGTAAAAAAAGATGCCGCAAATGATTTGATAAGGCTTTATAATGAAATGCAAGAGGCTATATCAAAAAATAAATAACTATATTATAGTGAATATTCAATATAATTATTTTTATAAAAACATCAAAAAATATATAAATCATATTGACAAATATAAAAATAGCTATATATTACATCTCGTTTTTATTCATTAGACCGAATTTATACTTTAATTTTATTAATATAACAGAGATTATACTATGAATACCAATTCAATGAAATTTAATGGCGGTAAAAAACTCTTTTTGGAAATTTTGATTTTTACAAATTATGCATATCCATTGCAGTTCCTGTAATGCTTCAGCAGCTTATAATGGGTATGGTATCATTAATAGATAACTTTATGGTTGCAGAACTTGGCGATATAAAAATGGCTGCTGTAAATGTATCTAATCAATTAAACTTTATATATTTGGTAATACTTAATACTTGTTATGGTGCCGGCGGAATATATATGGCTCAGAATAATGGGGCTGATAATAAGGAAGGTATGCAGCAGGCTTTCAGATTTAAAGTAATACTTCCTCTTATTATTTCCATTTCTTATATGATATTAATGCTTGTTAATCCTGAAATATTTATGAGATTAATGACTAGAGGAAATGCCTCTCAGGAAGAAATACTATTATCAAGCACAAAATATATGAGTATAATAGCATTTACATTTATACCCATATCAATATCCGGTGCTATAGGTACTTCATACAGAGAAATAGGAAAACCTCATATTCCTCTTATAATATCTGTTATAGCTACATTCTGTAATACTATAGGAAATTATATACTTATATATGGAAATTTTGGAGCTCCAAGACTTGAAGAAAAAGGTGCTGCCATTGCCACATTAATAGCTAGAATAATAGAAATGATTTTATTTATAGTGTATATAAAACTTCATAAAGAAAAATTTTATGTAAGAACTAGAGAAATACTAAAAGTAAAATTAAATGTATTTTATTCAATGCTAAAAAAATCAAGTTTAATATTTTTGAGTGAAATAAGCTGGGGACTAAGCGAAATGTTTATGACGGCTTTATATAATAGCAGAGGCGGAGCTGAAACAGTTGCTGGTATGGCTTCAGGATTTACTATAGCTAATATATTCTATTTGGTTTTTCAGGGGATATTTGTATCTACTATGGTAGTTGTTGGAGGAACTCTTGGACGCGGAGAATTGGAAGATGCCAAAAATAAGGCAAGATGGATATTAAACGGCTCTGTTATAGCAGGTTTAGTAGTTGGTTTAGTGCAAATGTCATCTACACTATTAATACCTTTTATATTCTCAAAACTTACTATAGATGCCCAAGCAATAACAAGAAATTTGGTAATACTTATAGCCTGTTATATGCCTGTATGGACATATATTAATGCTCAATTTGCAGTTTCAAGGGCTGGCGGAGATACTGTATTCGGATTTGCTGTTGATGTGCCTGTATCATTACTAATGTTCGCACCATTAGCTTTGATACTAGCTAAATTTACTACAGTTGGACCTGTAGCTATGTTTGGTATAGCCAAATTAACAGATTTTGCTAAAATTACTGTTGGTGTTATAATGCTTAAAAAAGAAAGATGGGTGAGAAAACTTACAGAATAACATCATTTATGTTTAATATGTAAGCTTTCAATAAAAATATATATTATTTCTAAATAATATGAATAATTATTCAAATTTAAAAATTATTATAAGTAAGTAAATACTTAATAAACTAATTCCGATTATATAAACGGTATTTTATTTTTTGTTAATTTTATTTTTCTGCTTTTAATATATTAAAATTAACTTATAATATAGTATTATATATAATTTGATTTATTACAGAGGATTTATGGATTACAATTTTTCTCTTATAACATTAGAATTAGGAATTCCTGTTATAGCAACTATCATATCAATAGTTGGTATAATATTATATGCTTATATATATTTTCAATTATATGAAGAAACTCAGGCTATTATATTGCTTATAGGTTTTCTATCATTTTTATTTTCAGGATTAGAAGCAGCAAATATAATAACTTCTTTGTACAGTCCTAATAATAGTTTGGCACTTAATATGTACAAATTTGAACAATTAGCCTTCTCTTTAACTATTATACCATGGATGATGTATATACGGGGTAAATTAACTTTAAGTGAACGTTTTCATTTTGTATTAGATAAATTATATATAGCTGTTGTATTTATATTAATACTTTTATTTGCTATAGCTTTATTATATCCTCAGCTTTTCATATCAACAACTATGCCTATAAGCACTTTAAATGAAACTATGAAAAATAGTATAAAAAGCCGAGGTGAATTGGGCGCTGTATATATACTTAGAGATTTTGTATTCACTGTATACAGTCTTGTAATTATATGTTCTTTTATATATGAGATGACTGTAAATAAAAAAGTAAAAGAAAATGTACTTATATTAATATTAATGTGTTTAATATCTTTAGCATTCTTTGATGACTTTAATGGAATATCAATATATACAAAATATTCTAGTAATTTCTTATTTTTTAATAATTCCACATTCACTAGAATAACTTTAGTATATGCTATATTCAATATTATAATGATATATTCATCAGTAAGCAGATTTATTTCAGCAGTATATAAGAAAACAACACAATCTTATGATTTAGAAAGTATTAAAGCTCAAGATTCTATAATTATTAATACTGCGATAAATACAGCTGAGAAATTATCAGAATTAAAAGTGAATTTTTCTGAAGCAGTTAATAATTTAGTAAGCAAAGTAGAAAACACATACTCTACTATCAATAATTTAAAAAATGATATAAACAGAGTTATAGAATATACTAATGAATTTATTACAATAGAAAATTTCCAAATAAATGACGGAAAAATTAATATAACAAAAATAAATGAATTAATAGAAACATATCCTAATTTGCAGGCTTCTGTAGAATTACAGAAAAAAACACTTGAAGAATCTAATGTAAAATTACATGATTCAGTGGAAAAAATATATGCTTTACAATCTCAAAGTAGACATATAGTAACTATGTTTGAAGATTTGCAAAAGAATTTAGAAATAGAAAAAAGTAATTTTATTAAAGAATTCAGCAAATCAGAAACTTTCGGACAATTAAATTTCCAGATAAATAGAATTATATCGTTTATGACAAATATGTCAGATAAAACTAAAACTCTTGCAATCAATTCCAGTATACAAGCTTCAAAGGCAGGAGAATGGTATAATAACTTCTCTGTAGTATCAAAAGAAGTTAGTGAATTAGTAAGTGAAACATCTCAGGCTACAAATAGAATGCAGGATTTATTGTTTCAAATAGAAGACATATTTAAAAAATTTACTTATTCCAGCAACAATATTAATAACAATATGTCTCAGCTATCCGGAGAAGTTTCTATGCATTATGATAGAATCAATAAATTTAATATTAATATGGAAAGACAAAATGATTATAATATGAATATCATAAAAAATACTGATAAAATGCATAATTCTATATCAAATATGACTAATATCATCATCAATGAAGAAAATGATTTTTTAAATATTAAAACTAGAATAGAAGAAATTAATGATTATGTAATTGATATATCAGAAAAAGCATCTATTGAAAACTCTGAGGTAAAAAACCTTATGAGAGATATGAATAAGCTTTTAGCGACATCTGATGATTTGGAATCTATAACAAATAAACTTAATGAAGAAATGAAAAAATTCTTAGAATATACAAATGATTTAGAAACTAAAGTAGATGAATATTCTAAAGTTATGTAAAAGGAATAGCTATGAATATATTTTCAAATTTAATATATGGATACAATATAACAGTGATTCAGCTGTTAGCACCTATCATTGGTATTTCACTAATGTCAGTTTTTATTATGATATATTTACTATTATCTATAAAAACAAAAAAAGGTATATATATAACTATTTCAGTTACTTTATCATTTATACTTATATATAATATTATATCTCTTATTATAATATTTTTATGTACTTATGGTGCAAATAAAATTAATCCTAATTTATCAATAGCTTTATATTTAACCAATAATATAATAATACTAATCGCTGTGGCTTTAATGCCTATTAACTCTAAAAGTTTTATATCAAGAAATAAAAATCTTATAAATTTAAATAACACTATATTTATAATTGTAGTTATACTATCTTTAGCATTAATAATAGTTAGTATAATATATCCTAATAAATTTTTTACAGCTACAATTAACTACTATGAATCAGAAAGCAATTCATATTATATAAAATCTGTTGGATTATTTTATTTAATTAAAAACTATATCATATTATTAGTATTTACAATTATGTTTATATCAACTTTGGCAGATATGATAATAAATTATGATTATAAATCTAATATTATTATGACTATATCAGTAGTTATAGCATTAGTGTTAATAGTAAGATATTTATATTTAGAAAAGACTATAGAGAATGTTGGTTTTGATAGAATAGGATTTGCCATAGTAATATCATCATCATTTAGATCTATATCCATATTCTCATCTTTTGCTAAAAACGCTTTGGAATCAATAAAGAAAGAAAGTGTATTAAATAATAAATTACATCTAAATCTTAGAACATTGAATAATATAGATAGAATATCTGAACAATTAAATATCATAGATAGGAATTTGATGGATACATCTATGTTCGTTTTCGAAATAGATAAAGAAGCAAAAGATGCTTATAATATAATAAGTTCAAAAATAGACTCTATTTTAGATGCTAATGACAGATTAATGGATGCTAAAAATAGTAAAAAGAATATTATTAAAGACGGATTAAAATACACAAATACTATATTTACATTCTTTGACAAATATAAATCACAAATGCAGGAGCATTTTAGAGTATTGAATCAAACTATTTCTAATATGAAAGAATCTGATTTCTCTAATGAGCAGATAATGTCATTGAAAAATGATTTAAGACTTATAAAAGAAAGTTTTAAAGAAACTTCAAGTAAATTTTTGAATGCCATAGTAGAATCTGCAAATCAATTCAAAGATGTAAATAGTATCACAGAATCTATATATAATACAATAGAATATATTAAAGCTATTACTAATAAAACTAATCTTTTATCAATTAATGCTGGAATTCAAGCATCTAAAGCTGGATTTTATGGTAAAAGCTTCTCTGTAGTAGCTAAAGAAATAGGTGCTTTATCATTTGAAATATCTAAAGGTACAGATTCAATAGAAAAAATGCTTACAGATATATTTGCCGGATTAGTTATGATAGAAAATTCTTCATTTTATATCAAAGATAGATGTAAAATAATAGCAAAAGAAATTAATAGAATATCAGATACTATAGATAAATTTATTGAAGAAATGGAAAATAATATAAATACTGATTCTAAAAAATTAAGTCATTTCAAATCTCTAGAACAGTATAATGATGTAATGTCAAATATATTAGTAAATCAGAATTTAATAGTTTTGTCTATAAAAGAAAATATATCTGCTATGCTTGAGGTTCAAAATAATCTAAACTCTAAAATAGAATATCAGAACCAAGATGTATATAAAATATTTAATAATTTTAATAATGTTATAAAATCTAAAGATGAGCTTAATGAAATAACTAAGAAAATAGGAAATTATTCTTCATTCTCTCATACTGATATAGAGGCATTATCAAATATTATTAACACACATAGAAAGAAAAGCAGCTTTACATTTGCTCCTATAATAGCTTTATTGAAGAAATCATCAAATGTTTAGTAATATTGATATACTATTAATTGCAATATTAATTTTTGCTTTAATATACGGATTATATAGGGGACTAATATCAATAATTATTCCTGTTATAGCAATAATTATAACATTTATAATAGCGCCATTAATATATAATCATATGTCTAAATATTTTGATCATTCTATTATATTAAAAATAATATCATTGATAGCTACCTACTCTATCACAAGGATAATACTTTCAAAAGTAGAAAAAAGTATAAAAGATATTTTAAAAATAATATATCTCTCTTGGGTAGATAGAATAATTGGGGCAGCTGCATTATTATTTATATCTAGTGCTGTTATTTATTTTATAGTTGGTATAATCATCACTTTATCACCTGAAAATACTCAATTATTCTCACAATCAATTGTATTAAATTATGTATTTGCCATATTCCATAATGTATTTTCAGCATTTGGAAAAGATAATTACATGGTGTATTTTATATATAATTTCATTGCATAATAAAAAATATTTATCATATTTTATTAAATCTTATTCAAATACACAAAATACATTAATTGACAATAAATTTTTTTTAATATATCATATAGTAATCATTACAAATTTTATTTAAGGAAGTAAATATATGAAAACAGTAGATGCTAGAGGCATACCTTGCCCAAAACCATTAATTTTAACAAAAACTGCAATAACAAATGCCGCATTAAATGAAGAAATAGAAGTATTAATCGATGATGATGTGGCATTTCACAATATTACAGACTTTTTAAATAATAATGGTATAACATATAAAAATGAAGGTATGAATTTTAAAATTACTAAAAATAAAGATTTATCTTCTAATGATACTAGTAAAGAAAAATCTTCCGGTCCTGTTATAGCTGTTGTAGATAAAAAAGTTATGGGACAGGGAAATGATGAATTAGGCGAATTATTATTAAAAGCATTTTTAGGAGCATTAAAAGATGCTAATCCAAAACCTGAAGCATTATATTGCTATAATGGAGGGGTTTATTTGGGTGTTGAAGAGCCTTACAAAACTTTATTACAAGAATTAAGAGATGCTGGAATAAAAATATTTTTCTGCGGTACTTGTGTTAAATTCTATGAATTGAATGATATAAAAGTAGAAGAACAAACTAATATGCTTGGTATTATAGAGGCTATGGGCAATGCTTCTGCTGTTATAAGAGCATAACTAATTTATTTATAATCATGAAAAATTATTATTTTGATAACTCTACAACAAGTTTTCCAAAGCCTAAAGAAGTTGCAGAAGAAATGCATAATTTCTTAATTAATGTAGGCGGCACTTATGGAAGGGTTAATACTAAAAGAGGAAAAGAAACTACTCAAAAAATAGAAGAATGCCGAGAATTGCTAGCTGAATTTTTTTTGGGGGTAAAAAATACCTCAAATATAGTATTTACTCCAGGTGCTACAAGATCAATAAATGATATACTTATAGGACTTGATTTGAATAACTGTAAAGTATTAATATCTTCTTTGGAGCATAATGCCGTAGTAAGACCTATACATAAATTAAGTATAAATAAAAATGTAGAGTATAAAATAATACCCTCTTTAGATGGAGGCATAATAGATATAAATGCTCTTTATGAAATAATAAAAAAAGAAAAGATATCATTAGTTATTATTAATATGGAAAGCAATATAAGCGGAGTGATACAGCCTATAAAAGAAATCAAAGAAACTATAGGAGATATACCTCTGCTTGTAGATGCCACTCAATCTGTAGGCATACATGATATAAAAGCTGATGAATGGAATATAGATTTTATAGCATTTACAGGACATAAAGGACTTCTTGGTCCTACAGGAACAGGCGGATTCTATGTTAAAAATCCTGAAAAGTTAAATCCGGCATATTTCGGAGGCGGTTTTGGTGATGGTTATGAAACACCTTACAGTATACCGGAAATATACGAATCAGGTACTCCGAATACTGTTGGAATAATAGGACTTTTAGCAGCTTTAAAAAACAGACCTAATTGGAATATAAATATAGATGATATTATAAACACAATAAAAAAAATAGAGAATATGAATAAATATAAAGTTATATGGTCTAAAAATAAAGATACGCAAGGATTTTTATTTTCTATAGCGGATATTAATAACAATATAAATATGGCTAATTTTGCTCATATGTTATATGAAGATTATAATATAGAATGCCGATATGGTTTTCATTGTTCATTTTTAGCCCATAACTTTTATAAAAATGATAACGGTGCTTTACGATTTTCTTTTTCACCTTATACAACGAAAGAAGATTTAGAATATTTAATAAATGTATTAGGAAAGTAATTATGGTAAAAAGTTTTTGTTATTTACAGACTCCAAGAGATTTGATTAAGGCTGAAAAAATTTTATTAGATGCAGGAATAGAAGTTGTTGTTCGCCCTGCCCCTGAACCTGTATTTGGAGTATGCAATATGGCTATAGATATAGAAGATAAAGATAAATTATATATTATATCATTACTTGAAGCTGCCGGTTTGGTAGTAACTATTAAAGATATGGAATAATTTTAAATCATAATTAAATTATTGGGTTATTCCTGTAATCCCGCCCCTTAGGTTTTCTACTGCTTATGTAATTTTTAAATTATATTTCTTTTAAATTTTAATCTGTTATTTTTGCTGCCCACCCAAAATTTAAAAGAAATTATAGCATTCATCACCGCACGTTAAGCAATTTTATATATATAAACAAAACAATAATTTTCAATTTCATTAAATATAAAAATCCATTTACCGTGCGTTGAATAAGATAAAAAATATAATAAAATTTGGATGGTAATGCTTTTATAAATTAAACAAAGAAATAATGAAAACATTTATATGTATATATACTGAAATGATTTCATTTTGCCGAGTACTACACATTATATAATTATTATCAACTTTTTTGCCGCACACGCTCTGCGGACTTCGTCAAAGTAGCTATATCCTCGACAAGCTCGGATACGCTTTGCGAAAACGTAATTGTTAGAACTTTATATCAAAAACATATGTATTAAATGTATGGTATAACCTAAATTTAGACTAAAAATGCATTTTTGGTTCTTTTATACCAATACTTACAGTACTTCCTTCGGTCGTAAAAGAACTGGGGTATGGGGCAAAGCCCCAGATATAAAAACAAAAATATAAATTTATTTTTGACAAAATATAGTTGTTTAGGTATAAATAAAAAACATAAAGGCTTGGATTTAAAATATATTTACTATTAATAATAAAAAATAAGAGCTTACTTTTTATTAAGTAAGCCCTTATTTATGGAAAACTTTTAATAATAGATAGTGTCTTTATTTAGCCATAATTGTACCAACATACATTTTGTCGGTTCTAATACCAGGTTTAATTTCACCATTGATAGAATATATTTTGTTTCCTATCAATATTAAACCTTCACCGCAAGGAGCATCGAAAGGAACTTCCCCTATTGTCTTCCAAGTATTAGATTCACAATTATAAATTAATATATTGCTGTTCCAATTAAATTCATAAGGATCAGCACCGAAATATTTAGCTCTGAAATCAGCTAATGCTGCATCTTTAAGATTTCCTAAATTATAAACAGCATCATCATAAACAGCCTTATTGAATCCGCCTATAACAAGCATTTCTGTTTCATTAAGTTTAACAGATACAGCACCAAGTAAAGATATTCCTTCATTATTCAAAGCTACATCAGCAATTTTTTCCCAAGTATTTTTTTCAAAATCATATTTATATCCGTCTGTATAAGCAGTAGCATCACCGCCGCTAAATACATATATATTACCGTTTAATAACTGAGCAACTGCCTGAGTTCTGCTTGCCTCACCAGGTACAGGAGCTAATTCTTTAGCTTCTTTAGTAGTTAAATCATACTCATAAACTTTATTGCTTCCTTTACCTGCTTGTTTACCAGTGATAACATATAATTTATTATCTTTATAAACAGCTACACCATTTTGTAATGTGAAAGGTAAATCTCCGATTTTTTCAACATTCAATTTATTATCTTTTAAAGTAATGAATAATATATCATCATCAGCTTCAGGATTAGAAGAACCGCCGATATAGTATATTCCATTTGTAACAGTTACAGAAGCACCATATCCCAACTCATTTTCCCAATTAATATGCTCAACAACTTCTAATACTCCATTTTTATCTTCAAGCATATAAATATCAGAATAAGTTTTTTTAGCTCCGCCATTAAGTACAGATTCATTAGGGAAATTAGCACCGCCGCCGACAACTATATATTTACCACCCAAAGAACCATATAAAACCCCAGCAGTACCAATGTTTTTTTCCATTCCTGTTTGAGCAGGCAAATGTCCGCCCATTTCCCAAACTATTTTTTTATCAACTTTTGAATCCAATACATTAGTATTTGATGAAGAAGCTGCAGTATTACTTGAACAGCTTAAAGCAAATATAGTAAATATAAATAAAAATATTAAACCAATTTTTTTCATTTCTATTTCCTTATAATAACTCTACTTTTATTACTTTTTATTTTTAATAGTAGTAGAATAAGTTAAACCTTTTATTTTCTCTTCAGATGGTTTTCCAAAAGCAAAAGAAGCTAATAATGAACCAATTACACCAACACCTATGATTATGAATGAAATCATAAACTCAAAGATTTTTGGTTTAGCATAGCCAGGTATAAATTTAGTAAGCATACCAGCAGGATCGCTAACATAGAATGCTACTATGACAGAAAGTATAAATCCAACCCATACAGCTTTACTTTCAACTTTATCAAAGAATATACCTACCAAGAATACAGCTGCTATAGGACCACCTAAAAGACCTGTTATAGCTTGGAAGTATAGGAACATATCACCTTGACCATTAAATATAAAGTAAATAGCAAGTAATGTACTGAATATACCAACTATCCAGCTTGATAATCTAGCAAATTTTAATTTTGAAGCATCTTCCATACCAGGTTTAAGGTATTCTAATATGTCAGCAGTCATACAAGTAGAAACAGAGTTCAAACTAGATGATACTGTAGATTGAGCAGCAGCGAATATAGCAGCAATTACAAGTCCTGATATACCAACTGGTAAAGCGTTTACAACGAAGTAAGGAAGTATAGCGTTACCATTAACATTTTCTGGTAATGTAGTTTTGAAATGGAAATAAATATATAAAGCAGAACCCATACCTATGAATATTATTACACTAGTACAAAGTAAAGGAACGTTCATAAACAAACTTTTTTTAGATTCGTTTTCATCTTTGTTTGTAGCATATCTTTGAACTATATCTTGGCTACCAACATAAGAGTAAATAGAGTTAACAAATCCACCAACTATCATAACCCAAATACTTGATTTAGCTAAGTCTAATGAGAAGAAATCAGGGCTAATGATTTTTCCATCATCAGCTAAAAGCTTGAATCCTTGACCTATTCCTTCAGGAGCAGATGAGAAACCTACTATGATTACTAAGAAAGCACCTAAAAGAAGTACAACTGTTTGTATAGCATCAGACCATAATACTGCCTCTATACCTCCCATAGATGTATAAGCAACACAGAATATTGATACTATAACTGTTATTAAAACAGGGTTAAGATCAGGAAGTACCTGCTGTATTGCCAATGTAGGAAGATAAATAACTATTGCCATTCTTACAACGTGAAAAAGTATGAATGTCAAACTACCAACAAGTCTAAAAGAATTATCAAATCTTCTTCCTAAATATTCATAAGCAGTAGTAACATTAACTCTTCTAAAAAATGGTACAAAAGTATAAGCAGCCCATAATACCATTAAAATAATACCTAAAGGAGCCATACCAAGCAACCAGCTGTTATTATAAACAGAAGCAGGTATAGCTATAAATGAAATAGATGATAAAGCTGTAGCGTAAATACTCATAGCTGTTACCAGAGCAGGAACCCTTCCTCCAGCTTTGAAATAATCATCTGTAGATTTTGTTCTTCTAGCAAAGAACATACCAATTAAAAACATTACGACGAAATATAGTCCGATGACTATCCAGTCAAACCAATGCCAAGCCATATTTAGTTCTCCTATAAATAATATTGTTCACGTGAACAATTATAGTATAGTCAAATAAATTTGTGTTGTCAATAAAATATTAAAATAAATTAAATTTTATAATAAAAAATTAGAATTATACAAAAAAAGCACTAAAAATCATTTATTTATTACTTAAAGTTGCAAAAATCAACATAATTATATAAAAAAATCATAATTAAATAATAAAAATATTGATTTTTTGTTAAAAAATGTTAGTATTAGCTAACAATAATATTAATATTTTAAATTAACATATGATGAATGACTATATAGATATTTTAATAAAATCAGAAGTATTTAGTAATATAAGCAGAGATGAAATCATTAATATTTTAGAAGATTTAAAAATACAAAAAAAATCTTTTAAAAAATCAAATATAATAATAGATACAGGCGATATAGTAGAGAATATATATATTATATTGAAAGGAAAAGTGGAAATTTCAAAGGAATATGATGACACTAGAAAAAACATTGTAAATATATTGAATCAGGGAGATATATTTGCAGAAGCATTCGCTTTTTCTACAAATAAAGTTTCATCTATACAAGCTTTAGCATTAGAAAATACAGAATTAATTAAAATAAATATACAAAATATATTTAATGCAAATGATAATAATACTAAAAATATATTTCTTCATAATTTATTAAGAGTGATATCTGATAAAAATAAATTCCTAGCTTTTAAAAATGATATTCTAAGTCAAAAAAGTTTAAGAAGCAAAATAATAATATACATTAAATATATGGAAAATATTCAAAAATCTAAAAATATAATTATACCATTCAATAGAGATAAATTAGCAGAGTTTATATCTGCAGACAGAAGTGCATTATCAAGAGAATTAAACAGATTATCAAAAGAAAATATTATAGAATTAGATGGCAACAGAATAAGCATTATAAATATAAAAAATTAATTTATTTTAAAATTATTTATTCATAAAATCTAAATGCTTTTTTCTTTTTCTCACTTCATCGGCTATTTGTTTAATAGTTATTTTAGACATAGACTTTTCAAAATCAAGTCTTACATTATTAAACTCTTCACCCAAAACATCAAACATAGCACAGCCTACAGGACATATATGATTAGGCTCATGAAAATTGAAAAGCCCCCTCTCCTCCTCTGTAAATACAGCTTCATATATAGAAAGAAGAGTTATATCTTTTTCATCTTTTATAAGTCTGCTGCCTTTTTTATTGGTTTCAACTATTCCTGCCTCCTGAAGTTTTAATAAAATCTTCCTTATTATAGAAGGATTAGTTCTTACACTTTTTGCTAGCAAATGAGATGTAGTGCCTTCATTTTCAAAAAATGCTATACACAAAACTATATGTGCAGCAACTGATAATTTAGTATTAATTTTCATAGTATTATAAATATAATCAAAAAATAATAATAGTCAATAAATATATTAGAATAAAAAATAATTGTAATCATTTTGGTAACAATCTTTTTACACTTTTTCATTGATATAATTATAAAAATATTATAAAGTCTTAATAAAAATTTTTACTAATAAGGAGAATTTACAAATGAGTAAATTTTTGAGTGCTATAATTCTATCAGCTTTTTTATTTGCTGTATCATGTTCAAATAATGCAGACAAAGCGACAACAACTGAGAATACAGTAAAAGCAGAACCAACTAAAAAAGAAGCAGCAGCTATTAATGTTGAAGGACTAGCTGCACCTGAAAGTATTAAATTCAGAAACGGAAAATTATATATAGCTAACTTGGGAGATCCTAATGCCCCAGCAGACGGATTTATAATTGTAGCTAATGAAGACGGTTCTAATCCTCAGAAACTTTTTGAAGGACAATTAGACAGCCCTAAAGGTTTTTCTTTCTTAACTGATGATATTATCATTATTCCTGATCAAGTTAATGACAGCTCTATGACAGGAAATTTAGTATTGGCTAATATTAAAGAAAATAAAATAATAACAAAACTTCCTATAGAAGGTTCTAAATTCTTAAATGATACTGTAGTAATAGATCCTGCAACTGTAGCATTAACTGATACAGGAGCTTCAACAGTTCATTTTATTAAAGTAGATAACAATTCAGCTTTATCTATAACTTCATCTGTAACAGGAGTAGTTGGAGCTAATGGTATCTTCTTAGATAACGGAGTTTTATATATAGCTGGAAGTACATTCGGAGGCGATGCTAACGGAGGAGATATTTATACTTTAAAAACAGACGGCACAGGTTTAATTAAATGGACAGCTTCAAGATTAGGTGCCGGTGCTTTAGACGGTATTGCTATAGCTAACGGTAAATTATATGTCTCTGATTGGGGTGAAAATGGTGCTAATAATAATGCATGCATATATGTATTTGATTTAAATACTAAAGAACAATTAGAAAAAATTGAAGGTTCTTTAAGTGGTGTTGCTGATATAGATTTAGTTAATAATGTTATTTATATACCTGAACTTTCAACTAGTTTAATAAAAAAAGTACAATTATAAAACAAATCACTTCTTATATACATCTCCTATATAAAATTTATTAAAATATAGGAGATGTTTTTTTATAAAATTCATAAACAATTATATAATTATTGTATATTTTTTATAACATTTATTATACATAATATTTATAAAACAACATAAAAATATACCATACATTATCATTATTTTTTTACTAAGTTTAATATTTTTTTGTTATCTTTTAAATATGAATTTTATAATAAGGAGATATTACTATGAAAAAAATTATAATTTTCTTATTTTTATTCATTCTTTTATTTTCATTATTCTGCTATGCTCAAAGAGAAAACAACAATACAGAAACCTATAAAAACGACAAATTATATAAATACCCTAGTGACATAGATTATCAACCAAAATTACTCGGTTTTTTCTTTCCTTCTGAACCATATTCCAATTCAAATAATATATTTGGTACAAATAGATATAAAGGAGTATCATATACTAATTTAAATAAATCATTACCAAATGATCCTGAAACTGTTAAATTATGGAAAGAATGGGGCATTATGAAATAGAAAATATAATTTATATTATCAACTTTATTTTATTATTTTTTTATTCCTATTTTTATTCTAATTAACATCAATTTTTTATAAATTAGAAATGGTTGTCAGGATTGCAATGTAAAAATTGCAATCCTGTTTTTTAAAATAAATTAAATTTATACAATTATTAGTTTATAATCATAAAAAATAACAAAAATTCATATAATAATTTATTATTTTTTTGACAAATATATTATATTTTTGTTTATTATAAATAGGAAGATTTTTATCAAAATATTTTGATATTGATTTTTTTATTTAATATTTATAGAATATAATTAAAACTTTTATCATAATAGGAGGAATCACAATGAAAAAGTTTATAATTTTCTTATTTTTATTTGTTTTATTATTCTCATTGTTCTGTTATGCTCAAAACGATGTTGCTCAAAAAGAATCGACAAATAGGGATTGGTTTGATTCGTTCTTAAAAAAATATAGAGATCGTTTTAAAGATAAAAAAAATACTGGAAATTTTAATACAGCCAATGAAAATGAATATTTATTTTCTTTTTTAGAAAATAACAGTCAATTGTTTAAATCTGAAAAAGAGGCAGATATATTATTTAATAATATGGATAAAAACCCTCAATTGTTTACAGTTTTTGACAATAACCCTGAACTATTTAATATTATTAATCAAAATCCTGAATTATTTATTAATATCTTATTAGATGAGCAAAAATTAGAACTATTCATCAATGCACCTTCACAAAGTGAATTCTTGTTCAATTCAGGCTATAGTAAAGAATCTTTATTTAATTCTGCTTATAATCCTAAATTCATAAATACTGATGTTTCTCAGAAAGAAGAAAATTACACTGTTCAATTATGGAAAGAATGGGGCATAATGAAATAAAAAATATTAATTAATGAATAATAAAATATAGAAGGGTTATTGTCACTGACAGTAGCCCTTTTTTATAGCCTTAATTATCAAAACTTTTAATCATAATCATTATTATAAAAAATCATTAAGTATATTTATACTTTTCCGAGAAATTAACATAATATTTTATAATACACTAGGAGATTCACAAATGAGTGCTGATATCAAAATGTTTACTGTTAATTACTTACCAAGCAATTATAATTATGAAATGTTAGGTTTAGTTAAAGGAAATGTATCTTTAGCTAAGCATGTAGGAAAAGATTTGCTTGCAGGTCTTAAAAATATTGTAGGCGGTGAAGTTGAAAGTTACACTGAAATGCTTAATGAAGCTAGAGAAATAGCTACAAAAAGAATGTTGGAAGAAGCTCAGAAATTAAATGCTAATGCTATAATAGGAATTAATTTTTCTTCATCTTCTGTACTTCCTGGAACTGTAGAAGTTGTTGCTTATGGTACTGCTATTGTATTGAAATAATTTATGAGGAGTAAAAATGGATAACGATATAAAATTATTTACAGCTGATTATTTACCAAGCAATTATAATTATGAATTATTAGGTTTAGTTAAAGGAAATATAGCTCAGGCTAAACATATAGGAAAAGATTTGCTTGCAGGTCTTAAAAATATTGTAGGCGGTGAAGTTGAAGGCTACACTGAAATGATTAATGAAGCTAGAGAAATAGCAACTAAAAGAATGATAGAAGAAGCTAAAAAATTAGGAGCCAATGCTATAATAGGAATACATTATTCTTCTTCATCTGTAATGGAAGGTACTACAGAAGTTATTGCCTATGGTACTGCTGTAATAATAAAATAATAAAAATAAGGAGGTTTATGAGTGAGAAGAGAAACTTATGAATTGCAGAATTCTGATATGCCTAATGAATCTTGGCGTATATTTAGAATAATGGGAGAATTTGTAGAAGGATTTGAAACTATGTCCTACTACAAAAATGCCGTTTCTATGTTTGGAAGTGCAAGAACTTCAGAAGATCATCCACACTATAAATTAGCTTATGAAACTGCTAAATTATTAGGTGAAAATAAATATGATATAATAACTGGAGGCGGTCCTGGTATAATGGAAGCTGGAAATAGAGGTGCTTTTGATGCTAATGCTGGTTCTATAGGTTTATGTATAGAACTTCCTTTTGAACAGAAAACTAATCCTTATGTTAAAGAAGAATTGAAATTTAGATACTTCTTTGCTAGAAAAGTGATGTTCTTAAAATATGCAAAAGCTGTAATAATATTTCCCGGTGGATTCGGTACTATGGATGAGATGTTTGAAACTCTCACTTTAATACAGACAAAGGTTCTTGAAAGAATGCCTCTAATAGTTATGAATTCTAGTTATTACACTGACTTAATAGAATGGATAAAAAAAGATATGATTAAAGAAAATTATATAGATGTTGAGGATTTAAACTTAATAAAATATGCTGAAACTCCTCAGGCTGCTTTAGATATAATTAATTCTTTTCATCAAAATAAACAAAAATGAAATATATAAGATATATAATAGTAATTTTATTAATCAACATAAATATAGTATTTGCTCAATTACCGGAGCTTTTTGATTTAAATGGTTATAAAGATTTAAAATTTGGAATGAGCATTGAAGAAGCTGATAATAAAATTACTAATTATAATCTAAATGTATATGCTGATTTTTTTGAATCATTTGAATTAAAAAATAATACTGTTCTTAATATATATAAAAATGATACTCAAAAATTGGCATATTATTTATATTTCTACAATAATGAGCTTTATAGAATAGAGATATGCAATCATATAGGTGATATATACAATAATCCTTCATTCTACAATCCTGTAACTATGGCCGACATTAACAATATAAAAGAAGAGCTTACTTTTCAATATGGTCAGATAACAAAAACGGATGTAAAGCATTACTCATTTTATAAAAAGCCTTTTGAAGAGTATATAATTTGGTGGTCATCAGAGCTTGCAAGCGTATCATTATATATAAAACCTGATTTGGATACTTTAGAAAATGTTATGAAGCATTATTCATATAGAATTTCTTTCTATGATGAAATTAAAATAAAAGAAATATATTCATCAAAATAATAAATAAAACTTTTTTCTAACGCCCCACCCTTTTTCTTTATTGCTTTAATATAAAATTTTAACTTCCTATTCCTTTATAGCCTATCAAGAAAATATAGCAGCCCACCCTAGTTTTTATTAAAATAAAAATTATCTCAACGCACGCTAAGCAAAATAAAAAATAAAGATAAAATTATGATACAAATTTAATTATATTCATAGCAAAGCTCACCGTGCGTTAAATAGATTTTTAACCCTAATCCCAACTTGGGTGGGTGCTGAAATTTCTAATAAAAAACAGAAAATATAATTTGAATTATAAATTGTAAATTAAGCTTAAAAATATAAAGGGCGGGGTATGTGAATAAAATTTTATGATTATAAGTTTTAATAATTTATAATATATAGTATAATCTAAATAAAAATTGTCATAATCATTTGGAGTGTATACCGATGAAAAAAAGAGAAAAACTAGGAAGCAGATTCGGATTTATACTAGTATCTGCAGGCTGTGCAGTTGGTATGGGTAATGTTTGGAGATTTCCATATATAACAGGACAATACGGCGGCGGTGCTTTTGTAATATTATATATCATATCAATAATTATATTAGGTGTAGCTCCTATGGTAATGGAATTCGCTGTTGGAAGAGCAGGCGGTCATGATATAGCAACATCTTTTCAAAAACTTGAAAAGAAAGGACATAATTGGCATAAAATAGGATATGTTCAAATACTTGGTAATGTTCTTCTTATGCTGTTTTATACAACTATATGCGGATGGTGTTTATCATACTTTTACTTTATGCTTTCAGGAAGATTTGAAGGACTTAATGCAAATGAAGTTGGTAATTTTTTTAACGGAGTTTTAGGAAGTGCTTCTACATTAACATTATGGATGGGAATAAGTTTATTGATAGGTATAATAATATGTTCTTTCGGACTTGAGAAAGGCGTAGAGAGAGCAAGTAAATTCATGATGATATCATTGTTTGCACTTTTAATGCTTCTTATAATCAGAGCATTAACTTTAAAAGGTGCTATAGAAGGATTGAAATTCTATTTAGTGCCAGATTTAAATAAATTATTTGGAAACGGACTTACAGGATTCATAGGAATATTTTATGCTGCTATCGGACAGGCATTTTTCTCTTTGAGTGTTGGTCAGGGAGGAATGGCAATATTTGGAAGCTATATAGATAAAAAACAATCACTTACAGGAGAAGCATTAATAATTATAGCATTGGATACTATGGTAGCTTTATTTGCCGGACTTGTAGTGTTCCCAGCATGCTTTGCTTTCGGTGTAAATCCCGGTGAAGGTGCCGGACTTGCTTTTGTAACATTACCTAATATATTTAATTCTATGCCTCTTGGAAGATTATGGGGAGCATTATTCTTCTTATTCCTAGCAATGGCAGCCCTTACTACTATAATAGGTGTATTAGAAAATATATATTCATTTATTATGGATAAATTCAAAATTACAAGACAAAAAACTTCTATTATATTATTTGTAATGTTATTCATACTTAGCCTGCCAACAACTTTAGGCTTTAATATATTATCTAATATAAATCCGCTAGGAGAAGGTACCGTTATAATGGATTTACTAGATTTTATAGTATCAAATAATATACTTCCTTTAGGTGCTTTGGTAACTCTATTCTTCTGTACAAGAGATTTCGGATGGGGATTCGATAACTTTTTAAAAGAAGCTAATACAGGAGAAGGCATCAAGTTCCCTCGTCAATTAAGATTCTATATTAGTTATATACTTCCTTTTATAGTATTAGCAATATTTTTATATGAATATATAAACAGATTTTTCTTGAAATGATTTTTTAGAATTAAAAATTTAATATGCATATAGTTTATTAATAATGAAGGAAATATTGATAACTATATGCATTTTTAATATATACTGAAACAAATATATTTTATCAAAAATAAAATTATATTTTTGTTTTTTATAATAAAATTAGTTTTAAAACAAGTCTATTATTGAAAATTATTAAAAATATATTCGCTATTTAAATATTAAAAACTATTTAGAAAAGTTTGTGAGTATTGTAGTGGCAAGCAGTAAATATATAGCAGTACCGCTGATATCGCATATAGAAGTAACAAGAGGCACACTGCTTGTCGTAGGGTCTTTTTTAAACTTAACAAATAAAAACGGCAGACATAAACCTATTAAACTACCTATAACAACAACCAATATCATAGAAAGCGATACAACCAATGCTATGATTAAGCCTCCCCTAAAAATGGCAATCAAAGATACAGCCACACTCATAGTAAGCCCTAAAGTAGTAGAAACTAATATCTCTTTTCCAAGCATAAAAAGCCAGTCACTTTTTTTAACATCGCCCACAGATAAACTTCTTATTATGAGAGTTGATGACTGAGCACCAGCATTTCCCGCACTATCTATAAGTAATGGTAAGAAAAATATCAAAGAAACATACTTGCTTATAGTCTCTTCAAACATACCTATTACATATCCTGATACAATATTAACAAATACCAAAACAAAAAGCCAAAATATCCTTCTCTTATAAAGTACGATAGGATTAGCCTGTTTTATATTGCTGTCGAAATCATCATCAATACTAATAGCACCCAATTTATGAAAGTCCTCTGTATCCTCTTCTTCAGCTATATCGAATATATCATCTATAGTAACAATACCTATCAAAGCATTTTTTGAATCAACTACAGGTATATAAAGCAAGTCATATTTTCTTCCTACCCTAACAGCTTCTTCTTGATCCGAATATACTGACAAATATATTATATCAGTATGCATAAGGTCTTCTATTTTATCATCTTGACTTGCAAATAATAAATCTTTTAACAAAATATAACCAATTAAAGTATCATCTTTTTGAACTACATATATAACTTCAAAAGTTTCCGAATCTTTACCGTATTTTCTAATATACTCTAAAGTTTGCTTAACAGTATAATCAGGAAGCACATCAACATATTCAGGAGTCATTATACGTCCTATACTGTCTTCAGGATATCCTAATAACTGCCTTGTAATATTTAAATCTTTCTCACCCATCAAAGAAAAAATTTTCTTTGTGATGTCGGAAGGAAGTTCTTCAAAAAGCGATGTTCTGTCATCAGGACTCATTTCATGAATAAGTTCTTTTAATTCATTCTCATTCATAGAAATTATAATTTTTTCCTGTTCTTCCGGCTCTAATTCGGAAAATACATAAGCAGACATCTCTCTTGATAAAAGTCTGAATACTATGCTTCTATTTTTATCGCTGTCTAATATTCGTATAACATCAACTATTTCAGCTGCATGCATGCTAGCAAGTAAATATTTGAGTTTATCCCATCTTTGATTTTCTATTATATTAATAATTTCAGTATATTCTTTATTTTCTACCATACTTCTGTCATATTTTTTTTATATTTATGTATATCAATTCTTTTATTATTATTATATAATATAGACATTATATATTAATAATAAAAAAAACCAATAATATAATTTTTAATATTATCAATATAAAGGAGTTATTTTAATATGGCTGATATAAAAAAAATCGGGGTATTAACAAGCGGAGGAGACGCTTCTGGAATGAACCCTGCTATAAGAAGTGTTGTCAGAACTGCAATAGCCAATGGTTTAGAAGTAATGGGTATAAAAGAAGGATATCAAGGTCTTATGTATAATGATGTATATCAGATGAATGCTGGAAGCGTAGGAGGCATCATTAATCATGGAGGTACAATACTATTTTCAGCAAGATCTCCTGAATTTCAAACAGAAGAAGGTATGAAAAAAGCTGCTGATAATATGAAATATCATGGAATGGATGCTTTAATCGTTATAGGCGGAGACGGAACTTATAAGGGAGCTTTAGATTTCTATAATCATCATCCTGAATATCCTATAGTTGCAATACCTGGTACTATAGATAATGATATA
The DNA here is from genome assembly GCF_000223215.1 of Brachyspira intermedia PWS/A. Classification (NCBI taxonomy): domain Bacteria; kingdom Pseudomonadati; phylum Spirochaetota; class Spirochaetia; order Brachyspirales; family Brachyspiraceae; genus Brachyspira; species Brachyspira intermedia. Next base: position 763,325 of record NC_017243.1, on the reverse strand, counting down.
TTCGGTACAGATTATACTATAGGTTACGACACTGCTGTTAATGTGGCAATGGATGCCATAGATAAATTAAGAGATACAGCTACAAGCCATGGAAGATGTTTCGTTGTAGAAGTTATGGGAAGACATGCTGGTTATATAGCTTTAGAAGTAGGTATAGCTTCAGGAGCTGAGGATATATTAATACCTGAAACTACAACTGATATGGATAAAATAGTAGAAGAATTACAAATCGCTAAAAAAAGAGGTAAAAAATCTTCTATTATAGTAGTAGCTGAAGGCGATGAGTCAGGCGGAGCTATGGAAGTTGCTAAACAAATAGAAGGTAAAACAGGATTCGATACTCGTGTCACTATATTAGGACACATGCAAAGAGGTGGATCTCCTACTTCAAGAGAACGTTTAATGGCTGCTAGATTCGGTTATATTGCTGTTAAAGCTTTATTAGAAGGAAAGAAAAATGTTGCTGTAGGAATTTGGAAAGGAGAATACACTTACACTCCTTTAACTGATGCTGTAAAAAAAGTACCTAAAGTAGATCCTATAGACTTAGCATTATGCAGAACACTTGCTATATAATTAATTAAAAATAAAGGCTATAATTTATTATGATAGAAAACAAATCCATTTTAGGAATAAGAATAGATAATTTCAAAGTTAGTCTTGAAGAAATACTAGACTACCTTAAATATGGAAAAAACATACTCATAATATCTTTGGATGTGCATAAATTACTGAAAATAAGATATAATAAAAAATTAAAAGAAATAATAAAAAATTCATCTTTGGTAATTGCGGCACATCCATCTATAGCCAAAGCTTATAAATTTATTCATAAAGAAGAACTAAATTATATTAATGAATTTCTTTTATTTTCAAGAGTTCTTGATTATATAGAACAAAAAAAGATGTCTATGTTTTTGTTTGGAGATGAAGAAAAATATTTCTTTACTATATCTGAAAAAATTAAAAAGATTTATCCCGGTATTTATATGCTTGGTAATTATCAAAATACCAAAGATAAAGCAGAATTGGATAAAGCATTTATAGGATTCAAAAAGATAGAGCCTGATGTATTTTTAATGCATATGGAGTTTAAAAAATCTTTATATTGGTTTAATAATAATAAACAAAATCTAGACATGAAATTCTTTATTCCATTCAAAAAACCATTAGATAGTTTTGCAGGAAAAATAAAAGCTCCTAGCATGGAAATATTAAATAAAAATAAACATGAATCATTCTATACTAAAAAGAATATATTCAGAATATTTCTATATATTGATTATTTAAGATTTTGGATATTAGTTTTATTTGAAAAACTTACAACTAAAAAAGATAAACAAACTATCCCTTCAAATAGTTAATAAAAAATACGGATATAAATGTATTATACAGATATCAATTCTAAAACAATAGATAAATGGATAGAGTAAGGCTGGGAATGGGGAAAACCTATCACTCATGAAACTTTCTTAGATGCAAAAAATGGCAAATGGAATATGCTTCTTACTCCTACAAAATATGTACCTAAAGAATGGTATCCTGATTTAAGAGATAAAAAGTTTTAGGGCTTGCTTCTGGAGGAGGACAGCAAATGCCTATTTTTGCAGCACTTGGTTCAATATGTACTTTGATGGATTATTCTCAAAAACAAATAGACAGCGATTTACTAGTATCAAAAAGAGAAAATTACAATATAAATCTAGTAAAAGCTGATATGTCAAAAACATTTCCATTTGATAATGAAAGTTTTGATATAATTTTTCACCCAGTATCAAATTGTTATATAGAAGATGTTATGCATGTGTGGAGAGAATCTTTCAGAGTTTTAAAAAGAGGTGGAATAATTATGTCAGGTCTAGATAATGGAATAAATTTTATATTCGATGAAACTTCAGAAAATGGAAAAGAAATAAAATATAAGCTTCCTTTTAATCCTTTGAAAGATAACAAACTATTAGAAAATGCTGTAAAAAATAATGACGGAGTACAATTTTCACATACAATAGAAGAACAAGTAAGAGGACAATTGAAAGCAGGATTCAAACTTATTGATATATATGAAGATACAAACGGATACGGCATACTTCATGAATATAATATACCTACATTTTGGGCTACTCTATCAATGAAATAGATTAAAATTATTTATTTTTGTTGTTCATCATCGCTTATAATCACAAAATAAATTTATATAAACTCTTTAAAGTTATAGTGATCTTTTATTACTTCAACAATTATAAAAATGATAAACTTGATTATTAATATTTATATTTAATTAAAAATAATATTTTTAATTAATAGCAAGTAAAGTTTCCTGTAAAGCCTGCATATATTCTCTTGCTCTTGAAACATTAGGATTAGCAGGATATTCTGATATAAAAGTATCTAAAACTTTATAAGAATCAGAATATCTTCCTACTTTGAAATAAGATAAACCTATATAAAGCAAAGCCTCAGCATCTAGTGTATAAACATTATTAAGTCTTACTCTGTTATAATAATCCAATGCCTTATTATAATTTTTTTCATTATAATATGATTGTGCTATTCTAAATAAAGCATCTTCAGCATATTCAGTTCTAGGAAATAATTCTGCTATTTTTGTATAATACATTCTTGATTTTATATAATTACCTTCCACAAATGTTTTATGTGCCATAGCAGGAACCTGTATCAAATAAGTTCTTACAACTTCATCATAATATATGCTTGTTTTATTATATTTAAGAAAATCCTCATAAGTTTCAAATGCTCTGTCATATTCATTCATATTGAAATAAACTCTTGCTCTTCCAAGCACAGCCAATTCTCCATCATTTCTTAGAAAATAGCTTAATGCTTCACCGTATTTCTTTTGAAGGAATAATTGATATCCATATTGTACATTTATTTTTGAAGCTAAATTTGAATCTGATACTTTTAAATATTCTTGCAGTTTTGATATTATATAAGGATCAGCCTGATTTTCTAATCTTGATATATCTGCATAAGCTAAAATGGCATTTACAGAATATTGAGCAAAATCCGGATTATTAATTATACTTGTAAGTCTTTCTTTTGCTAGAGAATATTTTTTTAATCTTTTTAAAGAATCTGCAACCATAAAATATGCTTCAGCTATATTATTTACAGGTCTGGATTTGCTATCTATTGATAAATATTCATTTAAATTATTAATAGCTTCCTGATAATTTTCTATCTCATAGCTTCTTTTACCCTTTTGGAAATACCTTTCAGGAGATGATAAAGCCGATATTTTTGTAATGAACACACCGCCCAATATTGCTACTATAGTTATAACAGATGCCAAAACTGCTGCATAAGTTTTCATAAATCAATACTCCAATTATAAATCACTTAAAACTTGATTTATCCAAAAATTAACTTCCTGACTGTTATAAGATTTTATACGATTAAAAACATCTAATGAATTTTTCTTTCTGCCTAAATACTTATAACTCTTTCCAAGAAGAAGATTAATATCATAATATAAATTTCTATTTATATTTTTTCTCGATATAGGCTCTAATATAGAAGCTGCCTGAGAATAATTTTTTAGTTTAAACTGTGCCAATGCTCTGTCATATTGAGTTTTATATCTGCTATACTCATTTTGTTGAGTTTTAGAAACATTATTAACACTTCCTTTGCTTGATGATGATGACGATGGAACAGAACTAGTAACATTGTTTGTTACTGTAATATTATTTGTTAATGTTACAGTATTAGTAAGAGTAACAGTGTTTGTTAATAAAATATTATTTGTAAATATAACATTATTAGTAACTGTTATAGTGTTAGTAATAATGTTGTTATTTATATTTGTATTATATTTCAAATTATTATTCAATGTATTATTTTCTGCTATTCCATTAAAAGACAAAGATGATGTATCAATATTCTCTTTAGCATTATAAAAAACAGAGTCATTTACATATGAAACTACAGCATAATAGTATGTAGAAGTAATTATAGGACTGTCTGATATAATATATGATTTCGAATCATTAGTCGCTTTTACATAATCAACCACTGTAGAATTAGAAAAAGATGACTTGCCTATTATAGGGCTTTTACTTCTATAAACATAATATACTAAATTATTATCAGTAATTCCTTCCCAAGTTATCAATACTATATTATTATTAGTTTCTGAAGTAGAAATTTTTATATTAGACACTAGCCTTTCAGCATTAGGCAGATTATTTATTAAATCTTCATCATAATATGCAGGTGTTTGCGTATATAAAACATTTATTGATATATAAAAGAATATTATGCTTATAAATGCAAATAATAAATAAATACCATTTTTTTTATTTCTTTTTCTGTTCATATAATAGTCCTTAAATGCTTTTTCAATTTTCGGAAATGAAATATATAAAATTTAATTGGAGAAAATTAATGACAATGAATGATAATTGATGATAAATAAGAGATTTAAAAATAAAAAAGCCGAAAAATCAATTTTCCGGCTCATAAAAATTTATAATAATATAATATTTTTTTATTATATCTTAAATTATATTTTCTCCATAGCTATAGCAACCAAGAAGCCCACACACATAGAAATAACTGTAGAAGCTAACATAGGAAGACTCATAGTTGTCATATTAGGCCATAAACTTAAAAATGATACTATTATAATACCAAGTACAAAACCAAACAAAGTAGATTTATATTTTTGAAGTAATATAGTTACAAGTTTTGATATTCCGAATATTCCTATAACAACGCCTAAACCTAAAAATATCAAAGGAATTAGAAGGCTGAAATTAAAAGTATCTACAAATGAAGATATAAAATAAGATATATTCTCATATTCTCCCAATATAAGTAAAAGCAAAGAACCGGATATGCCAGGTATTACCATAGCAACAGCAGCAGCTATACCGCATAAAAATAATTTAATACCGTAAATAAGTGAAAAATTTCCAGCATAAGTAGTTGCCCCTACAGGCTTATTTATATCAAAGTATACAAATATCGCCATAATAAAAGCACCTATAAAAAATGCTATAAAAACTTTGAAATTAAATTCTTCTACTGTTTTAGTAATAAATGGAAAAGAACCTAATATTAAACCTACAAAAAATATTCTAGTTGGTATAGGATAATAAGTAAATGTATAGTTTATAAGTTTTAAAAATAATACTATAGAAATAGCAGCCCCCAATGCCACAGGAATTAAAACTTTTAAACTTTCTTTAATTTCATCCCATTTTAATTTTATTAATGCATTAGGTAAAATAGATATAGAATAAGTTAATTTTTCATATATACCCAATACAAAAGCTATAGTACCTCCGGATACACCTGGTATAGCATTTGCAATACCTATAGCCATTCCTTTGATAAAATATGATATATAGTTTCTCATGATTTCCTCTTTAAGATTTTTATATTGATAAAAAAGATAAGTTAAATATTTGAATAATAAATTAAAGAAAAGTTATAAAAAAATAACCATGAATATTATACATACTCATGGCTATTATTAATAAAAAATTAGCTTATAACAGCAATTATTTCAACTTCTACTAAAGCATCTTTAGGTAAAGCTTTTATAGCAACAGTGCTTCTTGCAGGCGGATTTTCTGGGAAATAATTTGCATACACTTCATTAAAAGCTGCAAAATTAGCCATATCTGTTAAGAAACAAGTAGTTTTAATAATATTAGCCATAGTTAAATTTTCTGACTCTAAAAGTCCTTTAATGTTTTCCATAACTCTTTCAGTTTGTTTTTTTATATCATTTTCAGCCATTTCTCCGCTTACTGGATCCAAAGGTATTTGACCTGATGCAAAAATGAAATTTCCGCTTTTTACTGCTTGTGAATAAGGTCCTATTGCTTGAGGTGCTTTGTGAGTTTTAATGATTTTTTTATCCATGTATCGATTCTCCTTTTATATATATTTTTTAATTTTTTTCCATTTTATTTATTATGTTAATTATAATTATTTTTTGACAAAATATCAAGTAATTTATATACTATTTTTTTTATTTGTATTATATATATTAATATTTGACAATAATAAAAATTATATTATTATGTATAATAATACTTATAAAAATAATAAGGCTACAAATATGCAAATAAATGCTGAAACTATATTAACTGGACTATTCGCATCTCCTTCAAAACATAGCATATCACCTATTATGCATAATGAAGCATTTAATAAACTTAATCTTAATTATATATATTTAGCTTTTGAAGTTGATAAAAGTAATTTAAAAGAAGCTGTAAATTCTATAAAAACTCTCAATATGAGGGGGGGTAATCTTTCAATGCCTAATAAAAAAGAGGTAATAAAATATTTAGACAAAATATCTGAAGCAGCAGAACTTTCTCAAAGTGTAAATACAATAGTAAATGATAATGGAATACTCACAGGATACAGCACAGACGGAGAAGGTTTTATAAAATCATTAGAAGAAGAACAAGTATTTATAAAAGATAAAAATATCACTATATTAGGTACTGGAGGAGCTTCTATAGCAATAATATCTCAGGCTGCATTGTATGGAGTTAAAGAAATATATGTATTTAAAAGAGATACTAATTGGAATGAACAGAAAAAAATTATAGATAATATTGCTTCAAAAACTAATTGCAATATAACTCTATATTCTTTAGAAAATAAAGATATATTAAAATCAAAAATAGATAATAGTTATATATTGATAAATGCAACAAGTGTAGGTATGAAGGAAGATGTTTCTATTATAGAAGATACTTCATTTTTTAGAAATGATCTTGTAGTAAGCGACTGTATATATCATCCTGCAAAAACTAAATTATTAAAAATTGCAGAAAAAGAAGGATGCAAAATAATAAATGGAATGGGAATGTTATTATATCAGGGTGCTTTAGCTTTTGAACTTTGGACTAATAAAAAAATGCCTGTAGAATATGTAAAAAATATTATATTTAAATAGTATTATATAATCAATCTAATAGAGTGAGGGTGCAGAAATGGAAAATATAGTAAAAATAAAAAATATAAAATTGGGCGATGGTATTCCAAAAATATGCATATCTGTAGTTGAGAAAAATGAAAAAGATATTATTAAATATATAAAAGAAATAAGTAAACTTCCTGTTGATATTATAGAATGGAGAGCCGATTTTTTTATAGACGATATAGCAAAATATAATGATAACTTTGATGATATAATATCATTTTCAAAAGAGATAAAAAAATTAAGCAGTAAACCAATACTATTTACTTTAAGAAGCAGTAAAGAAGGCGGAAACATTAAATATAATACGTATGAAAGTATTATAAACTTATATGATAATATTATAAAAAACAAATGCTTTGAGGCAATAGATTTAGAATTATTAACATTAAAAGAAAATGATATAAAAAAATTAATTAAATCAGCATCTTCAAACAATATAAAAACTATAATATCAAATCATGACTTCAATAAAACTCCTTCAAAAAAAGAAATAATATCAAGAATCAATAAAATGATAAAATTAAAATGCGATATAGCAAAAGTTGCTTATATGCCTAAAAATAAAAAAGACGTTATTACTCTATTAGATGCTTCAAATGATATAAAAAATTTCCCTGTAATAGCCATATCTATGGGTAATATTGGAATTATAAGCAGAATATTCGGCTCTGTACTCACTTTTGCATCTGCAAAACGCTCATCTGCTCCGGGACAATTAGAGTCTATGAAATTAAAATATATATTAGATACAATTTACGAAAAAATTTAATTTTATTTTTTTAATGACAAAATCTGTCATAGTTATCTCCTATTATTATAGTATAAAATAAAAGGAGAATAACAAATGGAAAATATAGATAAAAAAATAGAAGATCAACTGAATAATATTTATGATTTTTTTAAAAACAATAATATAAATAAATATAGTAACTATAGCAGAAAAAAACTATTAAATATTAAGAAATTAGATTTAAGCTCTTCAAAATTAACTTATATTCCAAAAGAAATATATATATTAACAAATCTTGAAATTTTGGATATATGCAATAATAAAATAGAAGAAATACCAGATAGTATATGCTCCTTAGTAAATTTAAAATATATTGATGCCAGCTTCAATAAATTAAAAAAATTACCTAAAAAAATATCATTGCTTCAAAATCTTGAAGAGATAGATATATCAAATAATATGTTTAAAACTTTTCCTAAAGAAATATATGAATTGAAAGAATTAAAAAGCATTAATATTTCAGGGTACTATTTAAATGAAATACCAAAAGAAATTTTTAGTCTAACAAATTTAGAAAAATTGGACTTATCTAATAATAAAATAGCAAATATACCTAATGAAATTTCTAAATTACAAAATTTAGAAAAACTTTATTTAAATAATAACAATATAAATAAAATACCTAAAATAATAGAAAAACTTTCTAAATTAAAAATACTATCTTTAAAAAATAATAATTTAGAGGATATTAATGAATATATAGGAAAGTTAAAGAATCTTGAAGAATTTTATTTCAGCAGTAAATATACTATAAAAGCAGCTGATAATTTTTATTATTTAGAAAACTTAAAAAATTATATATAGAAGGAGATTTTTCATATATAAAAAATGAAATACATAGATTAAAAAATATTGAATATTTATATTTAGCAAATAATTATTAATAACAGAATATAAAAAAAGTGCATACTATTATAATAATTAATAATATGCACTTGTACAATATGAATTTTATGACTACTTTAACATTATGTCTTTAGCAAACCATTTTTCAGATATTTTAGTAGCTGTACCATCAGCTCTCATCTCATCTAATATTTTATCAACCTCCGCCAAAAGTTTAGCGTCTGATTTTCTAAATCCTATACCATATAATTCTTCTGTCAAAGGACTGTTATCTACAACAACAAAAGGTGCTTTTTTCTCAGAGATATAATACTGAGCAGCAACTTCATCTATAACAACAGCATCTATTCTTTTAGCCTGTAAATCTAAGAATGCATTAACATTAACATCATATCTTCTAATCTCTTTAGCATTCTTACTTGAAGGATCAGCAGTTAACGCTTCATCATTACTTCCAACCTGAACGCCTAATACTTTTCCTGATAAATCATCTTTAGAATTGATAGTGTTGTCATCAATGGCTTTTACTATTACCAATTTGTTATTAAGATAAGGTTTTGAAAAATTAATTTGTTGTTTTCTAGCTTCATTGATAGTAACACCATTCCAAAGTACATCTACATCACCTTTATTAAGGCTTAATATTGAACTAGACCATTCTATTGGTTTTATTTCTAATGCTACACCAAGTCTGTTTGCTACTTCTTTTGCCAAATCAATATCAAAACCTACCACTTCACCGTTTTCATCTCTAAATCCCATTGGTGCAAAAGTATCATCTAACCCCAATACTAATTTTCCTGCATCTTTTACTTTTTGCAATGAATTATCTTCTACTGCAGCAGTATTATTTTCTGCAGTATTATCAGCAGCAGCTTTATCACCGCCTCCGCAGCTTACAATAAATGCAAAAATAATAAATAATAAAATACTTGATATACGTTTCATAATTTTTCTCCTAAATTTTATGATTTTTATAATATGATAAATTAATTATTAGAATTTTTTTTATTAATGTACGAAGGTGGTATGAAGTTGGAATGAAAAAGAATTATTAAAGAAACAATTCAAAAAAAGACTATTCATAATAGGAACTCCCTAACACACTTTTATTACTATATACTATAATACTATTTACAAAAATGTCAATATAAAAACTTAAATATATTTACAATTTATTCAACTTTCTTTGATAAAATAATCATTTATGGAAAATTTTATTTAAAAAATCTTTAATTCTTTCATTGCTTTGATTATTAAAGAAATTATCAGAAGTATCCATAGCAATAATTTTACCAGCATCCATAAAAGCAATATTTGTAGATAATTCATGTACGAAACTTATTTCATGGCTTACAACAATCATAGTCATTTTTTCTTTAGCAAGCTCTTTTAATACAGTGAGAACTTCTCCTATAAGTTCAGGATCCAATGCAGAAGTAGGCTCATCGCAAAGAAGTATTTCAGGCTTCATAGCCAAAGCTCTTGCAATGGCAACTCTCTGTTTCTGTCCGCCGGATAATTCATTCGGATAGCTGTCTTTTTTATGTTTAAGCCCTACACTGTCAAGAAGTTTCAATGCTTCTTCTATGGCCTCATCTTTATTTTGTTTCTTTACTATAACAGGTGCTTCTATAATATTTTCTAAGGCTGTTTTATGAGGAAATAAATTAAAATGCTGAAATATCATACCTATTTTTTCTTTTCTTTTCATAAAATCGGCATGGCTTATATCAAGTGCCTTCTCACCTTCCCTCTTACAAAATAGAACTTCATTATCTATATAAACCTCACCATAATCAGGATGCTCTATCTGTATAATATTTCTTAAAAGAGAACTTTTTCCAGCTCCTGAAGGTCCTATAATAGAAAGTATATCACCTTTATTAACTGTAAATGATACTCCATTTATGGCGGGAGTTCCTTTATAATGTTTTTTTATATTTACAACTTTTAAATTAGTTTCTTTAGTTTCTGATGACATACTTTTTCTCCAATTGTCTGAATACAAACACAAGTATAGAAGTAAATAATAAATATATAATAGCTGCTATTAAAAAAGGCAGTAATTTATAATCTCTAGTAAGTATCTGTCTTGCATGAAGCATTAAATCGCCTATTCCCAAAACTATAACCAAAGCAGTATCTTTTATCAAGTTAATAGCTTCATTAGAAAGAGGAGGTAAAACTCTTCTTACAGCCTGAGGAAGAATTATTCTTGTCATAATCTGTCTGTAACTCAAATTAAGTGCGAAACCTGCCTCATACTGACCTTTTTCTATACTTTCAATACCAGCTCTGAATATTTCCATAAGATATGCTGAATAGTTAAGAATAAATGTTACCGCTGCAGATGTAAATGCAGGAAATGCTATCATATTATTGGTCATAAGCGGAAGTCCGTAATAGAAAAATATAAGCTGAAGTATTAAAGGAGTACCTCTAAATATCCAAGCATATATATCAAAAATATATCTCACAAATTTCGGAGAGCTAAACTGTAATGCTGCAAAAAGCATAGATAATGGAAGGGAAAATATTGCCGTTACAAAGTAAAGACATAAAGTTGTGTATGTTCCCTTAAGCAAATATAAAGTAGTAGATATTATATAATCCATAAAATACAACCAATAATAATTTTTTAGTTTCAAGATAGCATTATAATGTTATTTGTAAAAATATCAATAATAAAAGATAATTGATACAAAAATACTTACATATTTATTCTTTTAATATTGATTATTATTATGTATAATTAATACAAACAACAAATATATTAGGAGTTTCTTAATGTCAAGTAAAATTTGTATTATAACTGGAGCATCAAACGGTATAGGAAAAGAAATTGCATTATTATTTGCAAAAAACAACTGCGATATAGCATTTATTGATAAAGACAATGAAAACGGTTTAAAACTACAGAAACAGATAAAAGATATGGGCAGAGAATGCCTATTCATAAATGACAACATAGACAATGAAAAATCTATAAAATCATTCACAAACAAAATAATAGAAAAATTCGGCAATGTGGATTATTTAATAAATAATGCATGCTATTCAAATAAAGGACTTTTAAGTAATTGCAGTTATGATGATTTTTTAGAGATTTTCAAAATAGGTGCTGCCGCTCCTTATGAGATTACAAAAAATCTTATGAATAATTTCAATGAAAAAGCCGGCATAATAAATATAGCTTCAACAAGAGCTTTTATGTCGCAAAAAGACAGTGAAAGCTATAGTGCTGCAAAAGGTGCTATTATAGCTTTAACTCATGCGATGGCTATAAGTTTATCTCATAAAGTGAGAGTTAATTCTATTAGCCCGGGTTGGATTAATACCATTGATGATGCCTCATTCAGCAAAGAAGACATACTTCAGCATCCTAGTGCAAAGGTTGGAAACACTTCCGATATAGCTAGTACCGCTTGGTTTCTTTGTAATAATGATTTTATTAACGGAGAAAATATTACAGTAGACGGCGGTATGACAAAACTTATGATATATCATAATGATGAAGGCTGGAAATTAGATATTTAATTATATTCAAAAATTCATTTAAACGCACGGTTAGTAAAATTTTATATCTAATTAGAATCTTATTAATAATTAATCTAATTATATATAATTTAATTATTCGTGCGGTATACATATCAACAAATTTAAAAAAATCTTGGGTGGGCAGCTGAAATTACAGAAATAAATTCTAAAAAATATAATATAAAAATAACAGATAAATTTAAAAAGTCTAGAGGGTGGGATTCAAAATAGGCAAAAAATCTATTTACATACCCCGCCCTTTATTCTTTGCTGCTTATTTTTTAATTATAATTTTAATTAATTTTAAAACTTTATTTGAAAAAGCATACCCGCCCAAGCGATACTAAATTTAGAAATTTATTTTAGATAATCAGATAATATAAGATAAGCCCCATATTCAAATCTTTCATCAGCATTTTTGAATTTTATTTTAATATCAATTTCATCTGTGGTATTAGAACCATAATAAAGATTTGAAGTTTCTATTGATACTACAGCATTATTATAGTAATCATATAAAAAATAAAAACTTATAAATCCGCTATCTTCTACTTTATCCATACCCAATTTCAATGCAGTATTTTTAATGCTTCTTGCTGTTGCTTTTTTAGGTACTCTAGAAATTAAATCTCCTTTTGTTTCTAAAGATAATTGATTGAAAGGCTGAACTATATCATAATCCGAAAGCTGACTTTTCCATTTTTCTATCAGTTCTCTACTAGTTTCCATAGGACTTAATAAAGTTATTAAAGCATTATCTTCTATATTCATTTCCTCATCATCAGCATTATTGAATGAGCCGTCATCCATATATCTGAAAGTACTTAATAAATTATTATCTTTATCATATACTCCCCAAATAAGTTTAACAGCAAAAGCCCTCATAAAAGGATTGTCAAAAAATATCTCTTTCCATTCATTTAAAGTCCATTTTCTTCCGTCCATTAATACCAACTGCAAACGTTCAGTCTGAGTTTTAAGCATCTTATTTATATCGCTTTTTAATTTTGTTAATTCTTTTTTTGGAGTTTGCGGAAAATCTTTCGGTAATGTTTTATATTCTTTATTTTTCATTTCATCGAATATTGATATAGTAAAATCAGGCTTCAATGTTATTTTAAATTTTTTATTATCGCTTTCTATTATTCTCAGTCCGTTTTTATCAAAATCAAAATCCGGTATGATCTTATCAGCAAAAGCCTCTTTACTAATACCTAATTTTTTAGTAATATCTTCTATAATAAATGAGCAGGTATTTTTTACACTAGCCTGCTTAAATTTCCTTGAAGCCTCATATACTAATGAAAAACCTTTTTTTGTTCCGCTTAAAGCAATAGCCTCCAACATAGAACATGCCAATTTAAATCTTCCTCTTGCAATAGATACCGCTCTTTTGTACAAATTATCAAGCTGTATATTATTTGCAAATATACAGTAAGGATAAAGTATTGATTTAGTTTTATTATTTTCATCCCATAATTTATATACATTCTCAAGAGTCTCGCTTAAACTTTCACTATCTAAAGAATTGCCTATCATATCAGCATTTCTTAATCTGTAAGCCTCTTTTATATCTAAATATTCACCTAAAATATATCTTATCACTTTGCTTGAAACTACGGCACTTTTATCTTTTATAAGAACATTAGATATTATAGAATCATCTATAAATGAAGTTGTTTTATCAAATTTTTTATTATAATTTTTTTCTACTATGTTGTTAATTTCTTCTAATGAAAGCACTATCATAAACCTCTAAAATATTTTTATACAAAATAAATTATTTAGAAAATAAAATCAATAATCAAATTTCAATCTCTTATCTTCTTTGAATTTCTTTCTTGATGGGTTTCCTTCAGATATGTATATTTTTTTATTTTTTATTGAATATATAGAAGACCAAACGGTATCAAAATTAAGTTTCCTATCATATTGACATAAAAAACCATATTCCCCTGAAATAAGTTTTTTGGCAAAGTCTAAATCATAATCATAATTTTTAAATGCATTATTCATAGTAATATATCTTTCTTGTGAATAAATATCATCTTCAATATCAGTATTATATTCTTTCATAGACTTACTTACAAAATGATTCGATATAAATACATAATCATTTTTTATTATTTCTATATTTTTGCAATTACATTCTATCAATGCAATATCTCCGTTTCTATCTGCTAATACTATATTCTGTGCCGATGAAATAGGAATATTTTTTAAAAACTCTAAAGCCTCATCAACAGCAGAGCATTTTTCTAAAATATATCTTATTATCATTCCTGCATTGAAACCATAATCTATTATTGTAGGATATACAAAAGTTAATGCCGCTGTAAGTCCTTTTTCATTTATACCGTCTTCAATTTCTATAAATGCTGTAGTATTACCTATAAATGAATATGAATCATTTAATTTATAATATACACTGTCGCAATAGTTTTTTATATCTTTTAAAAAATCACTGTTTTTGGCAAGTATTATATCTTCATCTGTTTTGAAGGCAAAAGATGAACATTTATTATCAAAAGTAAATGAGTATATTGTAAATAAAAATTCACATATATCTTTATAATCTATTTTTATATTATTATTCGTATTTAATCCGTCAGCTAATCCTTTTATCTCTTCTATTATTTCAGGAAAAAATTTATTGTATATAGGCATGCATTTATTAGCAAAATATTTTCTTTCATCTGAGATTTTAATTTTTTCTAATGGATTAATATTATTTTTAGAAAGCAATTTACCATATTTAAGTCCTGCCTCATAATGACTGCCTTTAAATCTTGAATGATACATTGTATGCTCCTTATAATATTTATACAATAATACAAAGGCTATCATAATAAAAATTTTAAGTAAATATGAATAAAAAATTCTTATCTCTATACAAAAAATATTATTTCATTATGCTACTGATAAACTCACTATAACTGAAGTTATAATATGCTCGTTTATCGCATTAAGCCTATCAACTTAATCAATTTCTTATAGCTGAAGACACACAGAGTGCATAGTAGGGTATCAAGACTTATAGATTATTAAAAGTTAATGGTATATATCCCGCTTTCCTATATCACTAATAAAAAAATCTAGCTGAAAGGTGCTGCCAACTAAAGTTATCAGCCACTCAATTTTTTATAGCCAAAGGCAAAACAGCCTTTGAGTAGGGTATCGAGACATTAAATAATATCTCAAAACAATCCATTGAATCCCGCTTTCCTACATTTAGGAGGGTATCGAGACTGCCATTTTTTAGCGATTATATTCTTTTCACATTAATATATATTTTACATATTAACATCAAAGAATTTGTGTATAATATATAATATATTTCTAATTTTTTTGCAAGTATTTTCTTATTTTTTATCATTAAATAATATTATAATTTATAAACTAATTTATTATACTACTTAAATACATATTATATACTTATATTTCACACCTAAAAAATTGATTTTTTTAAAAAAAATAAAATTTTATACATATACTACACCATTTTTCGCTTTTTTTAAAAAAAAATTTAATACAAAATTATTATATATAACTATTTTTACTTCAATAAAAAAGAGGAAGCCTTTTTAAGCTCCCTCTATTTTGTAGTATTTTTCAATAAATAATTAGTATCTTTCCATAAATAATCTTTAGGAAATTGTATTTAATAAATATTGATTAATCATCAAATTTCTGTCCCATTAACTGTCCGTTAGAAGATATGAATAATTCCATAAAGTTATTTAATTTTACTTTATAATTACCCCACTCTTTTTCTACATCTATTACAGCAGCCTGAGGATAAGTATTTCTTATAGTGTTTGCTATATTAGCAGGTAAAGCAGAGAAAGGTACAGCATTATATTCACCGTCTATGCTATGCCAATCACCATTAGGCAAAAAGTCTATTTGAGTACCATTTGATAATTTTACTTCAAATTTTCCTCCGTCTCTCTCTACCATCCATATTTGTACATTAGGATAAACTTGCTGTATGAAACTTCTAGCTTTTTGAGGAAGTGAAGAAGCTGGAACCACCCAATCAGCAAAAGCACTTGAAGTAGAAATTATAGTTAAAGTTATTAATAAAGCGAATAATTTTTTAGTCATAGTAAATCTCCTTTAATTTATAAATATTTAATTGCTGTCAGCAACCATGTAAATTATATTTACAATTATAAGTATAGCCTAAAACAGATATTTGTCAATATAATTTACATTAAATTTACAAAAAATTTACCTAAAATATAGATTTTAATATATATTACAATACAAATACAACATATATATTTTCTACAACCTCAATAAGGTAAAGAAAATTTACTTTCATAGATAATCAAATATAATATAAACTATTAAAAAACATTATTTAAATAAAATATTTGAATTTTTCATTGTATAGTATATATTCTATTCATTACAAAAATTAATTTATAGGTGTTTATTATGTCAAATATTACAAATAATACGGAAGAAAAAAAGAACAAATCGAATTATTATCATGTGCTTTGGAAGGAGGCTGTTCCGCTAAAATTCCGCCTGATTTACTTGAAAAAACTCTTGCACCTTTAATGCAAATAAAAACTGATTCTAATTTACTTTCAGATGTAGATATAGGAGATGATGCAGGAGTTTATAAGATTTCAGATGATAATGCCTTAATATTTACAGTGGATTATTTCCCTCCTGTTATAGCAGACCCTTACGGATTCGGTCAAATAGCAGCATGCAACTCTATAAGCGATATTTATGCTATGGGAGGAGAACCTAAATTAGCATTGAATATCACTATGTTTCCAAAAGATGATTCTTTAAATATATTGGCTAATATGCTTAAAGGCGGACAGGATAAAGCAACAGAAGCCGGAGTATTGGTTGTAGGAGGACATACCATAACAGATGTATCAGTAAAATACGGAATGGCTGTTATAGGTTTTGCTAATCCTAATAAAATAACTACAAATTCAGCTGCTAAAGAAGGCGACATTATAATATTTACAAAACCTCTTGGAACAGGTGCTTGTTTGGCTGCTATGAGACAGGGACTTATAAAAGAATCTCATATAGAAGATGTTTTTGAATCTATGAAAACATTAAATAAAAAAGCATGTGCTGTTATGAATAAATATAATGTTAAATGTGCCACTGATATTACAGGATTCGGACTCATAGGGCATGCTTATAAAATGGCTAAAGCAAGCAATGTAACTATAGAGCTTCAATCATCAGCATTGCCTATGTTTAATAAAACTTATGAAGTACTTGATATGGGTTGTATACCGGGAGCTGCTTTTACTAATATGCGTTATGTAGGAGATAATATTAAAGTAGATGATAATGTTGACTATAATTTAAAAATGCTTTCTTTCGACCCTCAAACTTCCGGCGGTTTATTTATATGTGCTGATAAAAGTAATGCAGAAAATATACTAGCTGATTTATGGCGTGAAGGTATAGACTGTGCTTGTATCATAGGAAAAGTAAAAAACAAAGAAAAAGAATATATACATTTAACGAAGTAAATTACAAAATATTTAAAGTTGTATATAAACAATTATATTTTGTCAATTTTATTTTTTATATTGTTATTATTTTCGGGGACTAGCCCCCGCACCCCCAGTTCTTTTATTGGTATAAAAGAACCAAAAGAACTGCATTTATAGTCTAAATTTAGGTTATATCCCATATTTAATAAGTATATATTTAATATAAAGTTCTAGTAATTGCGTTTTCGCGAAGCGTATCCGAGTTTATCGAGGATATAAGGTTCTTTTATACTAATACCGAAAGGTACCTACTCAGTAAAAGAACTGGGGGCTGGGGCAAAGCAACCACAAACAATAAAATTAAAAATCTAAAGAACTACATTTTATAAATTTTTCTATTTTGTAAATATAAATTATAATTTTTCATAAATAAAATATTATATAATGTTGGTTAAATATGTTTTATCTGTATTAATTTTTGTATAGTAATAAGTAATCAGCCGCACATATAGAGGACTTTTGATAAGAGTAAGCAATACCGTGCGGAAAGCCTCTATGGCGAATAGTTGACAAACTTAAAAATTTTCAGTATATACCTAAACAATTATATTTTGTCAAAAATAAATTTATATTTTTGTTTTTATATCTGGGGCTTTGCCCCAGACCCCACTTCTTTTGCGACCGTAGGGAGTGCCTGCGACTGAAAGGAGTACCTGACGAAGTCCACTGTAAGTGTAGGTATGGTATTGCCACAAAGAAGCAAAAAGGCTATATTTATAACTTAAATGTAATAAATTATTTTACATGTAAGACAATTTTAGTATTATTTAGTACTAATTTTATACTTGCACTTTCGCGAAGCGTATCCGAGCTTGTCGAGGATATAAGCAACTTTTTGCGGCGGGAAAAAGTTGAATAAAAAAATTGACAAACTTAAAAATTTTCAGTATATACTAAAAAATTTAAGTTTGTTAACTGATTCACTTATATAAATGTTATCTACTTTTTTGTCGCACACCCCGCAGGCGGGCTTCGCCAAAGTAGCTGCCACAGGCACGCTTCGCGATGTGTACATCGTAGTACTAGTCCAAACTAATAATAAAAATAGGGCTTAACTTTATATAAAGTCAAGCCCTTTAAAAATTATTTATATAAATATTTTATCTATTATTTTTTGCTTGTTTTCTTAGCAGGTGCTTTTTTAGCAGCTGGTTTCTTAGCAGCTGTTACTTTAGAAGCTGTTTTTTTTGCTGCAGGTTTTTTAGCAGATGCAGTTTTAGAAGCGGCTTTTTTTGCAGCTGGCTTCTTAGCAGCAGATTTTTTAGCCGGCTTAGAACTTATTATTCCCTGAGCAGCAGCAAGTCTTGCTATAGGTACTCTATAAGGTGAACAGCTTACATAGTTAAGTCCTATACTGTAGCAGAACATAACTGTAGCAGGATCTCCTCCATGCTCACCGCAGATACCAACTGTTAGATTTTTATTAGCAGCTCTACCTTTAGTAACACCAATTCTCAAAAGCTCTCCTATACCTTCCTGATCCAATGATTGGAAAGGATCTTTCTCGTATATCTCTTTATTTACATAGTCTTTCAAGAATTTACCGGCATCATCTCTTGAGAAACCACCTCCCATTTGAGTTAAGTCATTAGTACCGAATGAGAAGAATTCAGCTTCTGTAGCGATCTTATCAGCAACTAAAGCAGCTCTAGGAACTTCTATCATAGTACCAACTTTATACTTAACTGAAGAACCTTCTTTTGCAAATACTTCCTCAGCTATTTTAATGATTCTATCTTTTATCATTTTAAGCTCTTTTAAAGTACCAACAAGAGGGATCATTATTTCAGGATGAACATCTACACCGTTTTTCTTAACTTTAACAGCAGCCTCTAATATAGCTCTAGCCTGCATATCATAGATTTCAGGATAAGTAATACCAAGACGGCAGCCTCTATGTCCAAGCATTGGGTTAAATTCATGTAAACTATCTCTAATAGCTCTAAGTTTCTCGAAAGAAACATTCATTTCATTAGAAAGTTCTTGTAATTGAGAATCTTCATGAGGAATGAATTCATGCAAAGGTGGGTCAAGAAGTCTT
The DNA here is from genome assembly GCF_000223215.1 of Brachyspira intermedia PWS/A. NCBI lineage: Bacteria > Pseudomonadati > Spirochaetota > Spirochaetia > Brachyspirales > Brachyspiraceae > Brachyspira > Brachyspira intermedia. The sequence continues at coordinate 743,592 of NC_017243.1, read as the reverse complement.
ACTGTTACAGGATATCCATTCATAGCAGTAAATATTCCGATAAAGTCTTCTCTTTGCATAGGAAGAATGCTGTCTAAAGCTTCATCATAAAGTTTTCTTGGCTCTTTATATAAAGGCTCAAGCTCTTCTATAGTTTTCTTATCGCCTATTTTTTCAGCAGCTTCCAATTTTTCTTTTAACTGCTTAACTTCTTCAGCAACAAGTATAAGCTGTCTTACACTCTTAATTCTATCAGCATTGAAGAACATATGCTCAGTTCTGCAAAGTCCGATACCTTCAGCACCAAATTTTCTAGCAATTTGTGCATCATTAGGAGTATCAGCATTAGTATGAACTTCAAATTTCTTTTCTTTTCTCTTATCATCAGCCCATTGCATAAGTTTTTTGAAGTCTTCAGACATTTCAGCTTCTTTAGTAGCAACTTGTCCTAACATAACTTCACCAGTAGAACCGTCTATAGAAATATAATCGCCTTCATTAACTACATCATCGCCTACTTTCATGCATTTATTAGCATAGTCTATTTCTAAAGCACTACATCCAGCAACACAGCATTTACCCATACCGCGTGCAACAACAGCAGCATGTGAAGTAGAACCGCCTCTTGCTGTCAATATACCTTCAGCAGCGTTCATACCTTTAATATCTTCAGGGCTAGTTTCTATACGAACAAGTATAGTCTGTTCTCCTGCCTCTTTCATAGCTTCAGCTCTGTCAGCAGCAAATACTACTTTACCAACAGCAGCACCAGGAGAAGCATTTAATCCTTTAGCAAGAACTTTAGCTCCTTTTTTAGCAGTAGGATCGAACATTGGGTGAAGTAATTGATCCAAATCAGAAGGATTTACTCTCATTAAAGCTTCTTCTTTAGAAATTATTTTAGCTTCAGCAAGTTCAACAGCTATTCTTACAGCAGCAGCAGCAGTTCTTTTACCATTACGAGTTTGAAGCATATAAAGCTTACCTTCCTGTATAGTAAACTCCATATCCTGCATATCACTGTAATATTTTTCTAATTGATTTTTATAACTTACTAATTGTTTATAAACAGAAGGCATAACCTCTTCAAGAGAAGGATATTTTGCTTTTCTTTCTTCTTCGCTAATATTGTTGTTTTTAGCCCATTCTAAACTGCCCTCTAATGTAATTTCTTGAGGAGTTCTGATACCAGCAACAACGTCTTCACCTTGAGCATTGATTAAGAACTCACCATAGAATTTATTTTCACCAGTAGAAGGGTTACGAGAGAAACATACACCTGTAGCAGAAGTATTTCCCATATTACCAAATACCATGGCTTGAACGTTTACAGCAGTACCTAAAAGACCTCTTATGTCATTTAATTTTCTGTATGCTTCAGCTCTAGGGTTATTCCAGCTTCTAAATACAGCATTGATAGCATGCCATAACTGTACTTTAGGATCTTCAGGGAATTCTTCTCCTTTCTCCTCTTTATACATAGCTTTATATTTTTCTACTACTATTTTTAATTCTTCAACATCTAAATCAGTGTCTTTAACCTCTTTTTCAGGTTTTCCAACTTTAGGTGCTATAGCTTTTTTTCTTTCATCTAATATTTCTTCAAATTTATCATGATCAACGCCCATAGCAACATCGCCGAACATCTGTATAAATCTTCTATAAGCATCCCAAGCAAATCTAGGATTATTAGTTTTTGCTACAAGACCTTCTACTACTTTTTCATTAATACCTAGGTTAAGAATAGTATCCATCATACCAGGCATAGATATAGCAGCTCCGGAACGAACTGAAACAAGTAAAGGTTTATTAACATCACCGAATTTCATATTCATAGCCTTTTCAAGCTTTTTGATGTTTTCATCAACCATTTTTTCTAAACCCTTAGGGTATGACTTATTTTTTGAATAATAATCACAAACTTCTGTAGTAATTGTAAAACCAGCAGGCACAGGTACTTTACTTTCTGTCATTTGTGCAAGTCCTAAACCTTTACCACCTAAAAGAGCTTTAGTTTCTTTAGCGCCTTCAGATTTACCGTTACCGAAGAAGTAAACCATCTTTTTTGATGCCATAATAAACTCTCCTCTAAAATAAAATATTTATATAAACTTTAAGTCATTACTTATTATATAGTATAATGTTATTTTTCTTATTGTCAATTTTATTGTAAAAATTTCATTAATTTTTTTTATCTTTACTTAATTTTTGAAATAAATTAAGCATTACATTATTAATCAATTTTTATTTTTGCCTTTTTATCTAATAACAAAAAAATATTTAAATTTTTTTTATATATTGTATAATTATTTGATGTAAAAAAGGAAAATTAAAATATGTTAAAAAAAATAAATATATTCTTTATTCTATTGCTAGTAGCTTTGAATGCTTATGGAGCAATAGTAATATCAACTTACAAAAAGCCTAGAGAAATAAAATATAAATATAAAATGACAGAAAGAGGAAAAGTATTAATAGTTCCTAAAAATATATTATTTCAGTTTAACAGTGGAGAATTAGATTTAAATAAATATTTAAAAACTGTTAAATATGTTGGAGATGTAAGCACAAGTACTAATATTATGATGATTATTATAGAAGGTCATATAAGTACTAATGAATATAAAAAAACTACTAATGGATATGATAGAAAGGATATATTATTCCTCTACAATAGAAAAAATATTGATGAATTATCATATAAAAGGTCTTATAATGTGTATTTGGCTGTAACAAATGGTATTGTAAGTAAATTAACCAATTACGGACTTCAGGATTTACTAAGTGAATATAAAAAAATTGAAGAAAACAGAAGAGTGGAATTTATTTTAATAGAAAATACTAATGATATGAATGTATATACTAATTATATAAATAATTTGATAATGTCAAAATAATGATATTTTTTATAAAATATTCTTTGATATAAATATATTATAGGTGTGAATTATGCATGATAATAATAGAGAAAAACTCTCAAGCAGATTAGGTTTTTTATTGGTTTCGGCAGGATGTGCTATAGGATTAGGTAATGTATGGAGATTTCCTTATATTACAGGAAAGTATGGAGGAGCACTTTTTGTACTTCTTTATTTAATTTCTCTTGTAATATTGGGACTTCCTATACTTGTAATGGAATTTTCTGTTGGAAGAGCAGGTAAAAGAGATTTAGCTGGTTCTTACAGAGCTTTACAAAAGCCGGGATATAAATGGCATATAATAGGATATATACAGATATTCGGTTGTGTGCTTCTTATGATGTTTTATACTACTGTAGCGGGCTGGTGTTTATCATACTGTTATTTTATGGCAGCAGGAAAACTTCAAGGACTCAATCCGCAGCAGGTAGGTGAATTCTTTGGCTCTGTTCTTGCTTCTCCTTCTACTTTAATACTTTGGATGACTGTAACTGTTATAATAGCAACATTTGTATGTATGATGGGGCTTGAAAATGGAGTTGAAAAAGTTACTAAAGTTATGATGACTCTTCTTTTATTGGTTCTTTTGGTGCTTATAATAAGAGCTGTTACTCTTCCTAATGCTAAAGAAGGACTTAAATTCTACTTACTTCCTGATACAAACAAAATGTTCAGCGGAGGGCTTAAAGGATTTTTCTCTGTTGCTTATGCTGCTATAGGTCAGTCATTCTTTACTTTGAGTTTAGGAATTGGAGCTATGACCATATTCGGAAGCTATATTGATAAAAACTACTCCCTTACAGGTGAATCTATAATGGTTATGGGACTTGATACTTTAATAGCATTTCTTTCAGGTCTTGTAATATTTCCTACAACATTCTCTTTTGGAATAAATCCTGGAGAAGGTGCCGGATTAGTATTCTTAACTTTACCGAATATATTTAATTCTATGGTACTAGGAAGATTATGGGGAGCATTATTCTTCTTATTCTTATCAATGGCTGCTTTAACTACTATTATAGCGGTATTTGAAAATTTAATTGCATTTACTATGTCTGAAACTAAAATGCCTCGTAAAAAAACTACTATAATAGTATCAATTACTATATTTATATTGAGCCTTCCTACAGCTTTAGGATTTAATTTACTTTCATTTATAAAACCTCTTGGAGAAGGAAGCACTATAGCTGACGGACTTGATTTTCTTGTAAGCAACAATTTCCTTCCTATAGGCGGTATAATAATACTGATATTCTGTACAAGAGAATTTGGTTGGGGCTGGGGTAATTTTATAAAAGAAGCTGATACAGGAAAAGGAATAAAATTCCCTCAATGGGCTAGATTCTATGTTTCATATATTCTACCTTTCATAGTATTAGCTATATTTGTAATTGACTATATAAACAGATTCTTTATTTAAAATATTTATAATATTGATAATAAAAAAGCTCATCTATATAAAATATACAGATGAGCTTTTTGTTTTATACTAGAAAATAATTTATTCTCTAGATACATTCAATATTTTTGTTTTAAGTTCATTTTCTATATTTCTAAGTTCTAGCTCTGCAGCCCTTCTCTTTTCTCTGCCTTCAGTCTGTATTTTCATAACTTCATCTAAAGTAGATATTAACTGCTGATTTGTATGTTTTAAAGTTTCAATATCAACTATTCCTCTTTCTGATTCCCTAGCTGTTTCTATAGTAGAAGTTTTAAGCATGTCGGCATTCTTTCTTAACAACTCATTTGTAGTATCAGTAACAGCTCTTTGTGCTTTTGCTGCCTCATTAGAATGATGAAGTCCTATAGCAAGAACCATTTGATTCTTCCAAAGAGGTATTGTATTTGTTATAGTTGATTGAATTTTTTCTGTCATTATAACATTATTATTCTGAACCAAACGTATTTGAGGTATTGTCTGTATAGAAATTGTCTTTGTAAGCTCTAAATCATGTATTCTTTTTTCAAATCTATTAGCTAAATCTTTAAAATCTCTAGCCAATTGTGCATCTTCAGCAGTATTACTTGCAATAGCCTTTGATTCTAAAGCAGGTATTTCATTAGCCATTAAATGATTAAGTTTCTGTTTTCCTGCCTCTATATAAATTTCAAGTTCTTTCAAATATTCTAGATTATAATTATACATTTGGTCTAAAATACTTATGTCTTTTAGAAGATTTCTTTGATGTGCTTCTAGATTTTTTACAATACTATCAATATTAGCTTCTACACTAGTATATTTAGCTTTTAATTTAGTAATATTATTAGCGGCTTTCTTGAAGAATCCGAATAAACCTTTTCCTTTAGTTTCATTTTCTATATCAAAACCTTTAAGTTCTGTTATAACATCAGTAATAGCCTCTCCTACTTCGCCTAAATCTTTATTCATAACATTACTTAAAGTATTTTCAGAAAACTGTATCATTTTATTTTGAGCTGCTGATCCATAAGACATTATAGATACTGAATCCTGTAAATTAATACTATTTGATAATTGATTTATTTTTGCAATATCTTCAGGTGTAAATTGTCCATTTGAAACGCTATTCATATCATTGAATACTTGCTGTGCTGAATTCTGAGGCTGATAATTCTGTGTATTTACAAAGTTTTGCCCTTGCATATTAACAGGCATTGCATTCTGCTGTACCGGCTGAACATTTACAAAATTCTGTCCCTGCATATTGTTAGGCATCACATTTGGCTGTACTGGCTGAACATTTATAATATTCTGACCTTGTATATTGTTAGGCATCACATTTTGCTGTACCGGCTGAGCATTTACAATATTCTGTCCTTGCATATTGTTAGGCATTACATTTTGCTGTACCGGCTGAGCATTTACAATATTCTGTCCCTGAATATTGTTAGGCATTGCATTCTGTTGCATAGGCTGTGCATTTACAATATTTTGATCTTGAATATTATTAGGCTGTTGATTATTTTCTAAGTTATTATTTTCCATAGAACCTCTCCAATTATTTATTTGTTAATTAATAACCATCTTTATCAAGCATGTTTTTTAATACATCTATATCGCTGTTTATATCCATTAATTTATTCTGATTCATTTCTACAAGCATTTTTTTCAATGCTTCATTTAATTTTATTATAACATCTTCTATTTCCTGTGCTGTTTTTTGCATATTTTCATTTTTTACAGGAAAATTACAAAAATCTATATAAGAATTAAGCATTTTTATAGCTGTAGGAAGATGATATTCATTTATTTTTTCTAGTTTTTTCTCTCCCTCTTTATTAGCTTTAGAATATGAGACCATTTCTTTTAATATACCTATCATTTCTTTTAATGCAGGAGTAAGTTCAGGATCATCTATTTTTTGAGAGAAATCTGTAATTTTATATATATTTCTTTCTGTTTCTAAAATTGTTAAACTGTCTTTATTTGAATAACTATCATTTTTATAATTATTTTGATTATAATTATTTACATCATCTTCTCTTGGAAAATTTCTCTGTATATTTTGTCTTAATTTCTGAAAAATAAAATCATCTTCATCTCTTGCCATATATATCCTTTTAAATAATTAAATTAATAAAACTATAAATTAAATATAAAGTAAAAACCATTACTTGGTATATATTATAATCAATAAAAATAATATTTGCAAGATATTGATTCTTTTAAAATTATTTTACTATGAGGTAATGCAGATACTCACATGTTTTTGAAGCGGAATTATATCTTTTGCTGTCGGCTTTAAATCTGCTGTATTCTTTGACAAATAATCCGTATTTTCCTTTTTTTGACATTATTTTCTTTATATCTTCTAATGACAATAAACCTTCATTATTATAACTTAAAAATATATATTTAGCATTAGCTTTATTTATAAGCTCCTCAAATACATTATAAACATAATTTTTATTACAATATAATGATTTTATTCTATCATTTCTAAGTCCTGTTTTTCCTTTTATTACAGGATTATCATATTTAGCTATAGTTTCAAGTATATGATAATTATCTGAATATTGTCTTCTATTATATGGAGGGTCTAAATATAATATATCGGTTTCAATATCTTCTATTAATTTATTAGCATCTTCATTATATACTTTATGCTCTATATCACTTATAACAAATTCGCAAGGACAATAATTGAAAGTTTTTGAAGCTGTTTTTTTATATCTTTCAAAAATGCACCATAAACTGAAGCTGTATTTGCACATCTATCAATATTTTCAAGCAAGCTGGCAAGAAGAAAATAATATTCATTTTCATTAATCTTCTTATTATTAAGCCATTCTTCTATTTTCATTCTTATATCATCGCATTTCATGGCGTTTTCATCTGAAAAGTATATTCTCTTATGTTCTTTATCTTTAGTACCTCCTAAAGAATAATTATTATAAATAAAACCTTTTTGATAATCTATATTATTCAAATACTCGCATACAATTATATATTTTTCTTTGATATCAGTTTCTTTTAATTCTTCTATTTCTTCATTTAAATCGTAAAATGACAAATATTTACTATTTTCTATATAATGCTTATTTAAAACATAACTATAATACTGAATATCATTAGCTATAATCGAGAAATTTTTAGATTTAAAATATCTTCCTACAATACCTGTACCTGCAAACAAATCACAGAATGTATGACAATTATCATCTATTACAGACATTATAGATTCGTATAAAAAATCTAATAAAGACAGTTTACTTCCTATATAATTCATTAATATAATAATATCATACTTTTTAAAACTTTAAACATAGAAAAATACTTGGGTGGGCATTCTTTTTCAAGAATAAACTAAAAAAATAAAAAAGTTTCAATATTTAATAAAGATAGAAAACATAAATGGCTGGTATGTAACTACCCTACTCTAATTTTTGATAATTAATATATAAATTTTAGTACTCTAACAATTTTAATTTTCTTATATTTACTATATAATAATAAAAAATAACTTTAAGGAGAGAATATTATATGAGTGAAGATATTCTATTTACAAGAAGAAGCATAAGAAAATATATTAAAGGTAAACAAGTTGAAGATGAAAAGATAGAATATATGCTTAAAGCTGCTATGTATGCTCCATCTGCAAATAATAGAAGAAATTGGGAGTTTATAGTAGTAAAAAACAGAGAAACATTAGATAAAATCATGAACTCTCACCCTTATGCTAAAATGTTAGATACTGCTACATTAGCTATAGTTGTATGCGGAGATTTATCCGATGAATCAGGTCAGCTTTACTGGCAGCAAAACTGTTCTGCAGCTTTACAAAATTTAATGCTTGCAGCAAAAGCTAAAGATTTAGGAAGCGTTTGGATTGGTGTTGCTCCTCGTGAAGAGAGAATGAATGAAATAATAAAAATATTTAATTTACCTGATCATATTAAGCCTTTAGGAATAGTTGTTATTGGTTATCCTGACGGAGAGCCTGCTATGCCAGACAGATTTGAGCCTAATAAAATACATTATGAAAAGTATTGATAATTAAATGAAATATTAGACATATTTCAAAACTACTTGACAAAATTATTGTAACTTTTTAAATATAATAATATGCTATATATACTGAAAATTTTAAGTTTGTCATTTTTTAGTCAACTTTTTCCCGCCGCAAAAAGTTGCAAAAAGTGCAAATGTAAAATTAGTACGAAATAATACTAAAATTGTTTTGTATGTAAGATAGATTATTAATTTAAGCTAAAATATAGCCTTTTTGCTTCTTTGTGGCAACAAAAGAAGTGGGGTGCGGGGCAAAGCCCCAATTATAAAAATAAATAAAGTAAAACTATTGCAAATCTTTATTAAATTAGTTTTGAAACAAGTCTATTATATAAAATTATAAATATATGGTAAAAAATAAAAACAAAATTTATTATTAGGAGATTATTTATGAAAAAAATTTTTATTATATTATTTATGATTTTTGCTGTATCATTCATAAATGAAAACTATGCTCAAAATGGTACTAAAAAAGTTAATATAAGTTTCGATTATACTAAAAGACCGGGTTATTCAAGCAATCAAATAGCTGTTTGGGCTGAAGATAATAACGGCAACTATATAGCTACAATATATATTACAGATTTTACAGGAAGAAGAGAAGGCTGGACATATAGAAAGCAATCTTTAAATAATTGGCAGAAAAAAGCTAATGCTCAAAGTATAGATAAAAAAATAATTGATGCCGTATCAAAATCTACTCCAAAACAAGGCAAAGTTAATATAGTTTGGGACTGCAAAGATAATCAAGGAAACATAGTAAAAGACGGTACTTACAGAATAGTTGTTGAAGCTACTATATATCAAGATAATAATGTACTTTATACTTCTGTTATAAATATAGGAAATCAGGCTAATTCTCAAAAAGCATCAGCTAAATACTCAAAACCTGAAGCTCAAAAAATAGACATAATAAAAAATGTAAATGTAAGTTTCATGCCTTAAATGTAATTTACTCTATTATATTGACATATACATTTCTATAGTATAATATAAAACCTTTCTAATATTTATGAGGGTAAAATATGTTAAAAAATAAAAATATTTTCAGAATAATTATATCTTTTATTTTCTTAATAATAACATCTTTATTTCTATATTCTCAGGAATATGACACCAATTACTATAAAAATCTTTTTGATAAAATGTTTACAAATGAAGATGAATTAAAAGAAATGGCAAAAGACCCTAAAGAATATATAGAAAACTTGTTTAAAGAGGCAGCAGAAAAAGTATTAAAAGAAAAAATAGAATTTTATAAAAAATATAATGTTATAGAAATAGATAGTTTAGAATATGAATATCAAAATGCTGCAGAAGGTTATGGGGATTTAGAAGCTGTTAAGAAGTTTATACAGAAATATGACATAAACGGAGTATATGATGGCTATACTTTGCTTTATACTTATTCAAAATATAATGGCAAACTTGATATAGTAGAGTTCTTACTAGAAAATAATGCTGATGTTTATCAAAAATCTATTAATGGTAAAACAGCCCTTTACAGTGCTGTAGACGATTATGCTTATGATGTTGTTGAAATTATCTTGAAACATTATAAAAACGATGATGATATAAATGATGAGTTTTTATTAGCTGTTAATAAAGAAAATGAGTTTATCTTAAAAAGTCTATTAAAAAAGAAATTTTTATTCTTTGGAAATAAATTCAAAATGGATTTAGACAAAGGTCTTGAAATAGCACTTGATAAAGGCAACGAAGATATAGCTGCTATATTGGTTTTAAATGGAGCTAAAACTGATAATTTTTTATATTATTTTAAATTGGTATTTGGTAAATATTTAATTCTTACAGCTATTCTTATAGCTATTATTATTATTTTTATTAAAGCATATAAAAGAAGATATATTCCTGATATTTATCAAAAGACAATAACGTTTATAACTTTTAAAGATAAAGTAAATAATATGTATATTTACTCTTATGTTTATTATGGCGGACTAGTATCTGCAATGCAGGGTTTTTTTGGAAATATATTTATAAATAATGATAAGATAAAAGGGTATTATAATATACTCAGTAATTTTATGGATAATTATATTTCTATTTATTGTTTTGATGATAATAAACAAAATGACAAAGAATATTTTAGCTGGTATGATATTATTATAGAAAGAAATGAAAAAGCCATTATAAAATTTGATTGTTCTCTCTATGATTTTATAAATAGTGATAAAAAGGAAATTAACTATATTGTGGAAATATCTGATTCTAAAATTATAAATGGAGTTTTTGAAGTTAATAGCAATCCTGATATTAAGGTAGAATATTTTAAATTAATATTTAAAAAGATGGCAAAATCTAATCATTTGATAAATATTCTTCGCTATTTATTTGATCTCTATCATTTCAATATAAAAAACAATGATAAAATTAATTCATATATAAATGGAGATAATAAACTACATTCTCAGAAACAAAATGAATTGAAAATAGATGTAGAAAAGATTTTAAAAAAACATGATAAGGTTTTATTTAATGATATTAAAACTAAATACTATGATAAACTTAAAGATTTTTATAATGCTGATAATATAGTGTATTTTGATGATAAAACAATATGCGTATATAAGAGATTTGCTAAGATAGAATCTAATAATAATCTTATAATAAATAATATATCGCTCATAATTGATTTAGATAATGAAAAATTAATAAGTCCTTATTTGAAAGATTTTGTTAATAATGCTGATGAGATATTAAAAAGATATAATGTTCCTAAAAACTTTTATAATGATACAGACAATTTAATTTTTCTTATAACAGAAGCCGGTATCATATTAATGAAAGATAAGGGGCATAAAAAAATATTTATCCCTTTAGATGATATAAAATATAATATTAATAAAGATCATTATTTGTCTTATTTATTTGATTAATTTTTATATATACTGAAAATTTTTAAGTTTGTCAACTACTAGCCGTAGTGGCAACCCGCACGGTATCGCTTATTCTTAATGAATGTCCTTTATACGTGCGGCTGATTACTTATTATTATACAAAATCAATAAATCTATATTATATGTAAAACATATTTCTTAATATTAGATAATCTTTTATTTTATAAAAAGTTATAATTTACATTTATAAAAAGGTGAAAATTGACAAAGTATAGTTGTTTGGGTATATATTATTTTTTAGTATGATTTAATACATATATTTTTTAATGAAGATAAATAAAAAATATTTTAATATAAAAATAAATTTTCATTGACATAATTAAAAATCTTTTTTATAATACCCTACTATAGGAGGTTATATGATATGAAAGGTAGAATTTTAAAATTTTCATTCTTTTTATTAATTTCAACTTTTTTATTTGTTAATACTGCATGTTCTAAAAAAACAGAAAAAAACACAAATATCCCTGAAGACCTATACGGTCAATATTTTATGTCAGCTGATGAAACATATATGAAATCGTTTCTTATAATTGTAGGTTATGATGGTATAGAAATTAACTATCCTAATGATGAATCTACAATAGAAGTTGTGAAAAAGTGCGTGGATATTGTAATGGAAAGCGATAGAGCTATAAAAGGTGATATAGGAAATAGTAAATTATCAAAAGTAGCTAATAATCATTATAAAACTATATCTAAAAATGATGCTCACTTAGAATTTAAATTTACTAGTGAAGGACTTGAAATGTCTGTTTATAATGGAACACAGCAAGTTAACTCAATTAGTCTTAGTAAATTAGGAAAATAATATCTTAAGTGAATAAAATTATAATTAGATACGATAAGAGCTTGTAAAAAAATCGTATTTTAAAATTTTATTCACTTTATTAGTTTTTTAATAATGGATTTATATTTAATCTTAAAAAGCTAGTATAACAAAAATAAGTGAGCCGAAGCCACCAAGTAGGTTATTATATGTCGAACCGAGTAGGCACACTTCATGTGGGCGAACATAACAACAAAAAATAATTTTTAAAGCAATAAACAAGCAGCTCTTAACTTTAGTTGCCAGCTAATATTGAGCGAGTTTATTGCTAGCAACTAAAACAAGTGAGCTGAAGCCTTTGACTTAATTTATTAAGTCAAACCTTTAGGCGAACTGAGTAGGCACACTTCATGTGGGCGAACATAACAAGAAAAAATAATTTTTAAAGCGATAAACGAGCAGCTGGCAACTTTAGTTGCCAGCTAATATTGAGCGAGTTTATTGCTAGCAACAATAGGAGTTTATTATGATAGATAATATATTTGATTTTCTATTGAATCAAAATGAAAATACGAAGTTTATTATAGGTTTAGTTTTTATTATTATTTTTTATATTATTTTTATGTATATAAAGAGGCGTTCCAAGAAATGGTATTCTCAAAATAAAATAATAGTAGATGGAAAAGATTTCTTTATGCTTAAAGATAAAATAAATAATATATATATTAATTGCTATAGATATAAAGATAATGCTTATGCCAAATGGTTTAACGATCACCATTCTAAAATGGAGGATATACTAACATTAAGCAACAATTGGGCAGAAGATGAACGAAAAAGACAATTTGACGGTTTTGCAAATGAATATTTTGACCGTTTCCCAAGTCAAATATTTATAAATAACGGCTATGAATTAATTATTCGTGAAGCTAGTAAATTATACATAGATGAAATGGTAGTTTACCATGATTATGACAAAAAATATTTTAAGGATTTATATTACAGACAATACAAAATAGAAACCCCTTTTCAATATTATGAATTTAATCCAAATGATAAACCTAAATTTGAGGGTTGGTATTCAAAAGAAGATGTAAGAGATAAACTTACAACTATAACATTCAGAAAAGAATTAGATTATGAAAGAACATCTAAAATTGAATATACAATGGATATTGAAAATAAAAGAATAGAAGGAGTTTTTGAAGTTATTAGAAAGCCTGAAATAGAAGTAAAACAATTTTATATTCCAATTGAACAGATGAGTTTTCCTGATCAACTGTCTTACAAATATGATGGTTTGGGAGTTGATGAAACAAAGAAAATGCTTACTAATTATTTATTTAATTTCAATTATCCTTTTATTAGAGGAAAAGAAAAAATAAATATGGCTATCAGCGGAGCTTATAATTTTGATGAAAGATTCAAACAAGAAAAAGGAAAAGAACTTGAAGAGAAATTGAACCATAAAAATGCTCTTTTTGATATATTCTGTCCTTTAGATGATATTGGTCTTATATATTATAGGAAATTTAAAGACTTTAGATGCCTTGATATATCATACTATGATGATGAAGTAATATGCGTATACAAAAGAACTATAGAAGCAGATGCAGGAAATAAAGAAGCTATAGTAAAGAATAATTCTCTTATATTTGAATTGGATAGTGAAAGAAGTATAAGTTCTTATTTAAGAGATTTAGTTGTTGATAGTAAAGAGTTATTATCTAATTATGAACTTACTGATAATTTTTATAATAATATGAGGAAATTAATATTTCTTTTAACAGATACAGGAATTATAGTAATGCCTGAATATCCTGATCTAGATATTAATGACTCTGCAGATGAATATGAAGAAATTGCAGAAAGAATATTTATACCTACAGAGCATTTAAAAAATTATCTAAATAAAAGTCATTATTTATTTAATTTTTTTAGTAGGAGATAATTAATTTTTATATACTGAAACAATTATTTTTGTAAATTTCTATATTTTTATAGATATATCATTAACTTTTTTGTCGCACACGCTCTGCGGGCTTCGCCAAAGTTGCTGCCGACACCGCATGTGGACTTCGTCGGCACGCTTCGCGAAAACGCAAGTACTTTAACTCTATATGTATAGAATATATCTTAAATGTAGTATAACACATTGTCGCAGTCACACATAGCAGTAAGTATACTCACTAGCTTATACATGGCGAACCAAGTAGGCACACTTCGTGTGGGCGAACATAGCAATAATAAATTATAATTTTTAAATATTAGAAAGCTAAATATAAAAATTTTAAGCATCTAGTAAATTCCAAAAGACGGCTAGATACTATTAGCCAATAATTTTTATTAACAACAATAGGAGCTATTTATGATATCATTTGGTATATTGGAACCATTAAGAATTTTTATTATTAGTGACTATTTCTGGCCTATTATTTTTGGAGTACCTGCAATTTTGCTAGCTGTAATTTTTATACTTGAGAAGAGAGCAAAAAAATGGTATGCTGAAAATAAAATATTGGTATATGAAAAAAGTTTTTTTATGCTGAAAGATAGAATAAATAATATATATATTAATTGCTATAAATATAAAGATAATGATTATGATGAATGGTACAGAAAACATCGCGGTAAAATAAAGTATTTAATTAAAGTAAAATTTGATAATTTCGCACATGAATATTTTGCTTCTTTTACAGGGCAAATGTTTATAAACAGCGAAAATAAATTAATGATTCGTGAAACTAATGAATTAAATAATAATGAAATTAATGTTTACCGTGATTATGATATGGATTATTTTGAAAGACTAAAGGAAAAGCAATTTAAATCATATCTTCCTTATGAAACGTCATGGAAAGAATCAATTAAATTTAATAAATGGAGTTCGAAAAAAGAAATTAGAGAAATTTTATTAAAGATAAAATTCAAAAGCGAATTCGATTATGAAAGAACATCAGAAATTGAATATACTATGGATATAAAAGGAGGAAAAGTAGAAGGAGTTTTTGAAGTTATTAGAAAACCTGAAATGGAAATAAGAGAGTTTTATATCCCAGTAGAACAAACTACTTTTACTAATGATAAATATTCAGCTTACCTTGGTATGGATGAAGTAAGAAAAATGCTTACTAATTATCTATTTAATTTCAATTATCCTTTTATTAGAGGCAAAGAAAAAATAAATTCAGCTATCAGCAAAGCTTATTATTTTGATGAAAATTTTAAAGAAGAAAAAGGAAGAGAACTTGAAAAAGAATTTAATAATAAAGAAGTTATTATAGAAAAATTCCATCATTATGACCAAAACAAAGCCTATTATGCTGATAAAATTGGTATTATATATTATAAGAAACTTAAAGACTTTAGATGCTTTGATATATTATACTATGATGATGAATTAATATGTATATATAAAAGAACTGTAGAAGCAGACGAAAGAAGAGATGAAGCTGCAGTAAAGAATCATTCTTTTATATTTGAATTGAGCGGAGAAAAAAGTATAAACTCTTATTTAAGAGATTTAGTTGTTGATAGTAAAGAATTATTATCTAAATATGTAGTTCCTGATTATTTTTATGACAATATAGATGATTTAATATTTCTTTTAACAGATACAGGAATTATAGTAATGCCTGAATATACAAACCTAATTCTTAGCGATGAGGATTATGATTTAGAAAATACAAATGAAAAAATTGCAAGTAGAATATTTATTTCATCAAATGATTTAAAAAATTATTTAAATAGAAGTCATTCTTTATTTAATTTTTTTGATAGGCAATAATTGTTTTTATAATTAATTTTTATATAATATGGAGGGTATACTGTAAAGCATAAAATTTGAATATATAGCTAAACAACTATATTTGGTCAAAAATTGTTTTATTATTTGTGGGGACTAGCCCTGCGAAGCCCACAGAGCGTATGCGGCGGGAAAAAGAACAACATAAAAATTGACAAAGTTAAAAATTTTTAGTATATACTTATTTGTATAAGAATAAATATAAAAATTATGATTTACGAATCTTAAGAACACTTTATTAAGTGTATTATAATTTTTATTAGCAATAATAAGGAGAACGTTAAAACAATGAAAAATTTAATAGGTAAATCATTTATAGATAAAGATATAATAATTTTGTTAGCAGTAGTGATTTTAGTAGCCGCTGTCATAATAATTATTAATATACCTAAAAATAAGGCTAAGAAAAACCCGGTAAGATTTTATAAAAATAATTTTTTCATGCTTAAAGATAAAGTTAACAATATATATGTTTATGTTTATGAACACAAGAAAAATGATAATTATAATGATTTATACTTGCCTAAAGATAATGTGTTTCCATATTTAGGAAGGGTATATATAAATAATGATAATGGGTTTATTATAAATGATGTTTACTTTTCATCCGAAAGAATAGGAGTTGATAATTATTATGATAAAGATAATCCAATTTTAATTAATAAACACTCATCAGATGGTAATAAATCTTATGGATATGATCCTGAAACTTTTGCTGAAATAAAATTCAAGACAAAATTAGATGATACATCAAAATCAAAAATTGAGTATGTTATTGAGTTTAAACCTTATGACAGTATTGTTGACTATGTTGGTGATAATATGAAAAAAACTTTAAGAGAGCCTGTAAAAATAGAAGGAACTTTTGAAATCATAAGAGAAGATGAAGCAGAAATAATAAGACTACATAATACAGATATATTGGGGTTGTATAATGATAAAAGTATTTTATTCAGTTCTGAGAGAATATTTTCTCTCAATGTATTTAATTTTGATTATCTTTTTATAAATGGAAAAGAAAAAATAAATTCTTCTATTAATGGAGTTAGAGAGTTTTCAGATGAGTTTTTGAAAAATAAAATAAATGAAAATAAAGATATAGTTGCATCTTATGTAAAAGAGTCTAAAAACAGACATTGGAAATCATTAATGGATGAAAGTATATTAAATTATATTGATAATTATGCTGATTATTATAATGAACTTAAAGAGTTTAAAAGTTTTAATATATTATACTATGATGATAAAACAATATCTTTATATAAAAGAGTTTCAAAGCTAGAAGATTTGCAGATTGCTGAAGTAAATAATATGTTTATGACATTTGAGTTAAGCAGTCAAAAATTAATAAGTCCTTATCTTAAAGACTTAGTCAATGATACTGAAGCATTATTAAAGAAATATAATGCCACTAGTGATTTTTATTCTAATATAGATAATTTAATTTTTGGTGTAACTGATTCATTTATTATAATAATGAAAGAAAAAGGATACGGAAAAATATTTATTGATAATAATAATATAAAAGACTATATAAATAAGGAGCATTATTTGGCTTATTTGTTTAATTGATTTTTGTATTTAAAAATTTTTAGTTTCTTAATTTTTACTATTTGTATTAATTGACCATTAAATTATAATTTTTGGAGTTAAATAAAAACTATGAAAGAATTATTATATAGTATTTTCTATAACGAATATTTTGTTTTGATTATTTCTATTATTATTGTAGTTATTATTTTTAAATTATTAATGAAAAATAAATACCGTCCTTATTTTGAAATAAAGGATACAACTTTTATAATACTTAAAGATAAGATTAATAATATATACATTTACTGCAATAAATTTGAAAATATTGATGAGGGTATACATTATTTGTATAGAGGAAAAATTTTTATAAATAATTCAGATTTATTTGGTATTTATGAAATTAGAGGAAACAGCAGTAAAATAGAAGTTTTTGATTATTATACTGAAGATGAATTTATAAGATCTAAGATAAAAAATATTGCAGAGATAAATTTAAATAATTCTAGTATTTCAAAAGCTGAATATGCTATGGAGATTAATTCCAAAAAAATAGAAGGAGTTTTTGAATTAATAAATGAGCCTAAAATAAATATAAAAAAATTTAATATATACAAATTTGGATATTTAAAAAAATATGGAGAATTAAGCGTAATTCTTAGTTATTTATTCAATTTTTATTATGCATTTATAGACAATAAAGAAAAAATAAATTTTGATATTAATGGCGAATCTAGTTTTTCAAAAGATTTTCAGTATAAAAAAGAAAATGAACTTTCAGATGAAATTAATTCATTTTTGAAAAAATTTCCTGTTTATGAATTAAGAAAATATTTTATTAAAATTAAAGATTTATATGCTTTTAATATATTATACTTTGATGAAAAAACTATTTGTATATACAAAAAACTCATAAAAATAGAAGATAGTAAAGAAATTACAATAAATAATGTTTTTCTTATTTATGATTTGAATAGTCAAAAATTAGTTACCTCATATTTAAAAGATTTAGTAAATGATGCTGAAAAATTACTAAAAGAATGTAATGCTCCTAGTGATTTTTATTCAAATATAGATAATTTAATTTTTGGAGTAACAGATTCATTTATTATAATAATGAAGGAAAAAGGATACGAAAAGATATTTATTGATAATAAGAATATAAAAGAGTATGTAAATAATGATCATTATCTGGCTTATTTATTTAATTGATTTTTAGTTTATAATAAATCAATTATGAGTAAGAGATTAAAAACTATAATAAATATATTCGCTATTATTTTAATTGTTATATCTGTTAATATTATAGCATCTTCTTTTTTAATGATGATATTTTATAATAGAAAAAATTTATTTTATATAACGAATATAATTGCCTTACTTATAATAATAAACTCTATTATGCTGATTTTTAAAAAGAATTACAAAGTATTTATTATAGTATTTATATCTATATTATCATTTAGTTTTATATTTACATTTGCTAATTATATTAAATATGCAAATAATGTAAAAATTATAAAAAAAGATAAAGAAGTGCCTAACTCTTTAGACAGAGCATTGGCCAAAGATAGATTTTTTAAAGCTGCTGAAAAAGGAAATATTGAAAAAATAAAGGAACTAATGGATTATGTTGATATTAATACTAAAGATGCTTATGGGATTAATGCCTTAATGCATGCTTTAATTTTTAATAATTTGGAATCTGTAGAATTCTTATTAAAAAATGGTGCTGATGTAAATTCAATGGATTATCAATATCAAACGCCTTTAATGTATGCAGTACAGAAAAATAATGCAGAAATTGTAAAGCTTTTAATTTCTAAGGGTGCTGACATTAACTTTAAAGATGCTAGAAATATAACTGCTTTAGATATAGCAAAATCAAAAGGTTATGATGATATAGCTGAAATTTTAGAGAATGCCAAAAAATATATAAAAAAGTGATATTATAAAAAATGTTTATTATATAAATTTTTATTTAAGATTTTTATATAGATTTTATTTTTATAAATTAGAATATCGCAGAAGTATTTATTAAATAGAAAATAAAAAACGAAAATATCTCAGCCAATTATTCATTATCAGCTGAGATATAATATTTTCAAAAGTTCAATTTATTATTCAGTTACAACAGAGATAGTTTTCTTTCCGAATTTATTAGTATGGAACTTCACATAACCAGAAGCAGTAGCAAATATAGTATGATCGCGACCTATATCAACATTTCTTCCAGCATGGAATTGAGTACCGCGTTGTCTAACTATAATATTGCCAGATATAACTTTCTGACCGCCGTAAACTTTAACACCTAAACGTTTAGATTGACTATCGCGTCCGTTTTTAGAACTTCCGCCACCTTTCTTATGTGCCATTTTTATACTCCTCTTTATATTTTATAAAATCAGGATACTCTTTAATTAAAGATTTTATACCTATCAAATATCCATTACTAACTATTTTGTACTCTACTTTTTTATAATTCTCAAGTTTATCACAATTAACAAGCTCTAAACTCAAAAATCCATCATTTATTTTATACTTTAGAAATCTATTTCCTACTATAGATAACAAAGCCTTATACATAGCCTGTGTCAATGCACTCAAAGCTATACAAACTTCATAACCTTCACCGGATTTTTTAATTCCTGCATGTCCTTCAACTGTTATGCTTTGTATAATCGATTCTATATTGTATACTACATTAACAAATGAAGACATTAAACAGCTATATCTTCAATAGTTATTTTATGGTATTTATGTCTATGTCCTGTTTTTCTTCTATAGTCTTTTCTTCTTTTATGTTTACCGATAACTACTTTATCGCCTTTCATCATTTCTACTATTTTAGAACTTACTTTAACGCCATCAACATAAGGTGTACCTACTAAAACACTTTCATCATCTTTTTTAAGAAGAAGAGTTTTAATTTCAGGTGCTTCTTTAGCATCATCGCCTAGATATTCTACTAAAATATCCTGACCTTTTTCCACCTTGTATTGCTTACCTTTTACTTCTACGATTGCATACATTATTGCTTATCTCCAATTTATATATATTTTTATTTTATACAATACTATGAGTACATTATAATACTACATTATATTAATTTTGTCAAGCATAAAAATAAAAAACTATCATTAAGTAAAAATAAATTACTGCTTTAAATAAATAGATTTTTTATAAAAATATTGTAATATATAGCCTAATGAGTAAAAAAATTTTAGAAAAGATTAAAGAACTGCATAGTCAAAACAAACATCAAAAAATAATAGAACTTATATATTCTATAGATGAAGAAGAAAGGGATTATGAAATAATTTTATTCTTCGCTAGAGCTTTAAATAATGTGCAGAATTATGATGAAGCATTAGATAATCTTATGTATATAAGAGAAGAAGGATTATTTGATCCTTTATGGTATTACAGAACAGGATATGCTTATTATCATAAAAATGAGAAAAATACTGCTAAACAATATTTCAGTAAGGCTATAGAGTTATTTGAAAATCATGATAAAAAAAATATAGAAAATTTTGAAGAAATATCAAACAATATAAAAAATTTATATTCATTATGCTTTGAAAATGAAGACAAAGAACTTAGTTTTGTTCAAAGAGTAAAATTATTCTGGAAATGGTTTGAAGATAATGAAAAAGAAATTGATGATATAATCAAATATAAAAATAAAGATATAATTCATTTTCTATCTAGTGCTGCTAAAATAATATCTGATAATTTAGCTTTTAATATAGGAAGGAATTATAATTTTACTTTCAATATAGATGGTAAAAATTATTTGTTTTATCTTACCCCAAGAATAATATCTGATATGCCTGAAAAATTAAAAGAAAAATGGACTTTTATGCCTTATATTCCTAGTTCTAATGGTGTAAACTTTACTATTGAAATACATAATAAAAGAATAGAAGCTCAAGATGTATTTGTAAAAATAGAATTTGATGATGAAAATGACAAATTTGATTTAGTATTTTATAATAAAGATTTAAATGATTTAGATAAAGAAGAAGCTTATAATATATTCTTCTTAATTATGGAAAATTCTATAGGAGAAGGATTATCAAGAGTATATATAAGATATGCTGATATAAGCAATAGAAAATTAAATAATATGCTACCTCTTATAGAATTAGAAAAGTATATAAAAAAGACATTAACATTCCATAGAAAAAAAATCATAACTAATCCTATAAATCAATATCTTGCCTACACTTCTGAACCTAAACAATCCAATACATTAAGATATGACATAATAGCAGGAACTACATCATATTATGAAACAATTAATGATTATTATAATGAAAACACAGATGATATAATAGAAATATCAAAATGCGGAGCAAGAGCAATATTTTTGTATTATACTTATGATTATAAAAATGATGATGATGAATCAAGAAAAGAAATACTCAATGAAAGATATGAAATACAGGAAAGATTGGAAAAAGAAGTTCTTGCAAGCGAAGATAAAGAAGCTGATATAGGAATTGTACTTGGTGGAGCTATGGGAGTATATAATATTTATATAGATTTAATAGTTTATGATGAAAATGAATTCATAAAAAGGGCAAAAATATTACTTGCTGAATATGAAAGAGATTTCTATATATCTAAATTAAGAAAAAATTCAGATATAAAAAACATATTTGATCTATAAATATATTATTGAGATGCTGAAGTAGTCATCATTCTTTCATCAAATTTCTTCTTTATTCTATCGAATTTTTCTCTTGTTCTAGTTACCGCTGAATTCATTTTACTTATAGCTTTTTGATTAGCTGTATATAATGCTAATGATTTTCTGGCATATTGAATTAATTCATTTCTTTTATCAGGATATAAATTTATTAGTTTTATTATAGTATTATAATATCCCTCATTTGCCGCTATCATTCTATAATGCTTCATTTCCATATCATTGATTTTACTCTCGCCTTCTTCCGCATTAACTAATGAAACAAAATTATCATTATTGTTATTTACATCTGATATACCTTCCATAGCAGTCATTAAGTTTTCTATTGTACTTATATAATCTTCTCTTGAGGCTTCCTCTCCCTTATTTAAAAATACTATAGGATCACTATCAGAACTTTGATTTATAATCTTTGATTGATCATTTATTGTATTTATATAAGCCTTTTTTGGATTTAATACTTCTTTATCCTTATCAGTAACTACATCAACAACACCATCATCAAGAACAACTATAGTAGAACCATCTTCTGCAAAAGCTACTTCAAAACTTGTGCCCCTTACCACAGAAGTAGTAGTTGATGTATGTACTTCAACCATAGCACCGGCATTCTTATTTATATTAACTTTAATGTAACCTTCTAATAATGATAGAGAAACTTTACCGCTTTCTTTTGAAATAGGCTCATTAACAAGAATTATAGTATTTTGAGGAACTACAATAGAACCTATTTTATCACCTCTTCTGCTTAAAGTAAGGTCAACCTGACTGTCAACTGATGTTCTTAATCTATATTCTTTATGTACTTCACTTCCTCTAAAAGCCCTAAGTGATTTATTTATATCAGGCTTTTCTATGAAAGCTACGCCAGATATTCCTGTAACTTTAAAAGAGATATCCTGTGATAATAAAATATTGCTGAAAGACAAAGCAAATAATATTGCTGATAAAAATATTCTATTAAGCATAAATATACTCCTTAGTTTTAATACATAAAACCACTAAGTAATATAAGTGTATAATTTAGTATTAAAAAAGTCAATAGCAATAAAATTCAAATTTACATATTTATATTAATATTCGGTAATGTAGGATAAGCAAATAACATATTTAAATTAAAATCTTGAACATTTAAATCTACTTCATTTTTTGTATCAAAACACACACTTATTATATATGAATCATCAAGAATAAAAGAAGCAAAGAATATATCATCTGCATTTCTCACTTCTCTCTCAATAAGATCAACTTCTATAGAATTTTTTATATCAAAAATAGTTTTGCCAAGCATTTTTATATACGCTTCTTTAATAGTCCATATAGTAAAAAAATCTATTTCTAGTTTATGAGTATTTTTAAGGTATTCAATCTCGCTTTTATAAAAATATTCTTCAGCAATAGAAAAATAATCTCTTTCCCTTATCTTTTCAGCATCTATTCCAACATTATATTCATCGCTCATAGTAGCAGCAAATAATTCTGAAGTATGAGTACCATTAAAATATAAACTATTTTCATTTTTGAAATAAGGCTTTTTATTTTCTTCTCTCTCTATAATTAAGTTATTTTTATTATAATGATTTTCAGACATAGAGAGTATTAAATTCTCTAAATTTTTTCTTGCCTCTGCCCTATTCTCATTATCATTGAAACTATACTCTAAATAAGTCATAAATAAACCTTTTTAACAACTTTAGTCAATAAACTTCCCTATTAAGGTATGGCTTTTTATCTCTGTAACTTCAGCATTGAAAATATCGCCCATATTAAGTTCTTTTTCTTTTTTTACTAGAATTATTCTGTTTTCCTTGCTTCTGCATAAATAATGCATATTATCTTTAGCTATATCATCTACCATTACAGAAGTTTTTTTGCCTACCTGCTTTGATAATAATTTTTGTGCCAATTCTCTTTGATAATTTACAAGATTAGTAAGTCTTCTTGCTCCTGCCACTTTATCATACTGTATATTTTTTTTATAAGCAATAGAGCCTTCTCTTTCTGAATATTTATACAGGTAAGCTTCTTCAAAACCTATACTTTCAAGCAAATTTAATGTTTCTTGATACTCATCTTCTGTTTCATCAGCATAACCCACTATTATATCAGTAGAAATAGGAAAATCATCAGCATAATCTCTCAAATACGATACTTTTTTTACATATTCATCTTTTGTGTATTTTCTATTCATCAAATTTAATATTCTATCCGAACCGCTTTGAAAAGGTAAATGTATATGTTTGCATAAACTATTCAAATTCCATATAGCATCAGCTAAATCTTTATCAAAATCTTTAGGGTGAGAAGTTAAAAACCTTATCCAAACCTTATCTTTAGCCTTTTCGTCAATAACTTTGTCTAATTTGTATAATAATTCTGTAAAATTAATCTCATTATCAATATCAAGCCCATAAGAATTAACATTCTGCCCTAAAAGAGTTATCTCTTTAGCTCCGTCATCTATTAATCTTTTAAGTTCTTCTATTATTTCGCCTGATTTTCTACTTACCATTTTTCCTCTTGTATGAGGCACTATACAGTAAGTGCACCAATTATTACATCCATGCGATATTGGTATGAATGCTTTATGAGGCTTATCTTCATCTACATAAGATTTATTAAATATGTAATTATCATTAAATTTTCTTACAAAAACTTCCTCATCCTTCAAATAATCTATGATATTAACTTCATTATATACATCAAATATTTTATCAACGCCAAGTTTCTCAAGATGTTCTTTGGAAGTTTGAGCCATACATCCCATAATTATTATTTTTGTATCTTTTTTATTCTTTTTTCTATTTGCATTGAATAATTTAACTCTTGAAAATACTCTTTCCTCAGCATGAGCCCTTACACTGCATGTATTTATTATAATATTATCAGCATTTTCATGATTTTCTGTTTGTATAAAACCTTCCTGCATAAGCGAATTTATTAAACTATTAGAATCCGCCTTATTCATTTGGCATCCGTAATTTTCTAGGTAAAAATTCTTCATGTTCTATTCTTTATTATTATTTTTTTATGAATTTGGATTTTATGTCTTCAACTATTATTTCCGGCACTAATCCGTCTATAGGTCCATTAAATTTAAGTATTTCCTTTATTAAAGAAGAACTTACATAAGCATAATGTTCTGATGTATGTAAAAATATAGTATCCATCTCTGGATATAATAATTTATTCATTCTAGACATTCTTAATTCATAGTATAAATCTTCACTGTCTCTGATACCTCTGGCCAATACTTTTATATCATTCTGCTTCATATACTCTGTTACAAGCCCGGATATAGTTACAATTTCTATAGTATCATTATCCCCTATTACTTTTTTAATCATATTCTTTCTTTCTTCTATACTAAAAGTAGGAGATTTATCCAAATTAACAGCTACAGATATATAAACCTTATTGAAAATATCAGCAAGTCTGTAAAGAACATCGAGATGTCCTAATGTAAAAGGGTCAAAAGTACCCGGAAATATTACTTTTCCATTTTTCATAATGATAAAGTATATACAAAATTGATATAATATCAATATAAAAAATAACATTTATTTTAATACTTCAACAATTTATACATAAATACAGTGTTTTTATGTTTTATTACAAAAAATATAAAAAAAATAAATATTTTTTCTATTATATGTTATAATTTAAAGAATAAATATTTATTAGGAGTTAATTATGGCTCATGTTAATAAAACTGAAATAAGAGTGATATATGCTGATACTGATCAAATGGGAGTTGTTTATCATTCAAACTATTTAAGATATTTTGAGATAGGAAGGACAGAGCTTTTAAGAGAGTTAGGCATTTCCTATAAAGATATGGAAGAAAAATATGATATAATGCTTCCTGTAAAAGAAGCTTTCGTAGATTATAAAATTTCTATAAGATATGATGATGTTATAGTAGTTTATACTAGTGTTGAAAAGTTAAAAAATGTATCATTAAAACTAAAATATGAAATAAGAAGCAAAGAAGATGAAAAAATATTATACTCTACAGGTTATACACTTCACCCTTTTGTAAATAAAAAAGGTCAAATAGTAAAACCTGATGAATATCTGTACAATATAATGGCTAAAGGTAAATAATATATGAGCTGGCTGAATGTTATATTAACTGTTTTATCATCTGCTAATATGGTTGGGGATTTAGTAAAAACAACAACTATGGAAAGCAGAACAAAAAAACTATATAGTAAATTAGATGAAAAAGAAAAAGAAATAATAGAAAAAGTGGAATCTAAAACAAAAAAAGAATTTCAATATATATATTCAGAGATAAATTCTTTAAAAATAGTAGTAAGATTTTTGTTTTTCATTTCTTTAATATTATTAATTTTATTTATTATTTCATTGATATTTATCATTTTTGTTTTAAAATATAAAAATGTAATTTAATTTTGAGGGTTTTATATGGCTACTACTACTGCTGTAAAAAAAAATAAAAAAGCTTTAACTTGCTCTGTAATTACAAGAAGCGGTCCTATATTAAGATCTATAAGAATAGATCATGTAGAGATACCTTCTCATGATGGTTATGTTTCAATACATCTAGATCATTGCCCATATATAGTAAGAATAGGTTATGGTGAACTCAAAATATATAATGAAGATAATAAACTTATAAATATGTATGTGGAAGATGGTATAGCTGAAGTTACTAATAATGTTATAGGTATATTGGTAGAAACAGCTTTATATCCAAAAGATATAGATGCTGCTATGTTAAAAGATGAAATAAATAAATTATCTACTCAAATGGTTATTAATGCTGAAGAAGCAAGAAGAAATCATGAAAAAATAGCCAAACTTAATAAACAAATAGAAATTTCTTCTAAATAATATGCTATTGTAATTTTAGTATTATCCGATAATTTAGTTGACATATTTTTATAGCTTAATTATAATTAATATGTTAACTAAAAATTTATATTAGATGATTGAAATATGCCTAAAATAGAAGATTTAGAAAGACTAGGAAGTATTGCTTTTTTGATAGGAAATAAAGCATTACCAAAAGAAATATCACAAAACGACTATGATCGTTTTAAATCAGTTTTTACAGATGAACATATGGCTAGTTCTATGCCAGCGGAAGATAATGGTTTACCTTCTATTGATGATTTAGATAGTTTAGATGGTTTAGATTTTCAAGATAATTCAGACAATAATACATCTGATGATATTGATAATTTACAACTTCCTGAAGATTTTGACAATCCATTATCTGATGATCCAGATGATTTAGGACTACCTGAAGATTTAGATAATGATAAATTATCTGATGATATAGATGATTTAGGACTACCTGAAGATTTGGGTAATGATAAAGTATCTGATGATGTAGATGATTTAGGACTACCTGAAGATTTAGATAATGATAAAGTATCTGATGATGTAGATAATTTAGAGCTTCCTGAAGACTTAGATAATGATAAAGTATCTGCTGATATAGATAATTTAGAGCTTCCTGAAGACTTAGATAATGACAAAGTATCTGCTGATATAGATAATTTAGAGCTTCCTGAAGACTTAGATAATGACAAAGTATCTGCTGATATAGATAATTTAGAGCTTCCTGAAAACTTAGATAATGACAAAGTATCTGCTGATATAGATAATTTAGAGTTTCCTGAAGACTTAGATAATGATAAAGTATCTGCTGATATAGATAATTTAGAGCTTCCTGAAGACTTAGATAATGACAAAGTATCTGCTGATATAGATAATTTAGACTTACCTGAAGACTTAGATAATGACAAAGTATCTGCTGATATAGATAATTTAGAGCTTCCTGAAGACTTAGATAATGACAAAGTATCTGCTGATATAGATGATTTAGGACTTCCTGAAGACTTAGATAATGACAAAGTATCTGCTGATATAGATGATTTAGGACTTCCTGAAGACTTAGATAATGACAAAGTATCTGCTGATATAGATGATTTAGGACTTCCTGAAGATTTAGATAATGATTTAGTATCCAATGATTTAGATGATTTAGGTTTACCTGAAGATCATGATTTAGGACTTCCTGAAGATTTGGATGATGATAAAGTATCTGCTAATATAGATGATTTAGAACTTCCTGAAGATAAAGAATTAGAAGATAAAATAGCAATGGATATCAATAATGATAATTCAAATAAAAATGATATTCATTCAGAAAAATTACCAGTATTAGATGATTTACCTTTACCTGATACTTTACCTAATATAGATGAAGGCAGAGAATATGAATACAATGAAGATTTACCTAATATAGAATCTAATGATGATCAAAAATCTAATATAAATGATTTAGAACTTGATGATATATCTGATAGTTTAGATGATATATTAGAAGATGAAGATTCAAATTTAGATGATATTTTATCTGATGATGAATTAGATGAAGAAGATAAAAATGAAGTTAAAGAAGAGGCCAAAGCTGAAGAACCTCAAGATGATATAGATTTAGATGATTTATCTTTAGACAGTATTATGGATGAAGATAAAGAGGAAGAACCTAAAGACGAGGTTGATGAGGTTAAAGAAGAGACTAAAACTGAAGAACCTCAAGATGATATAGATTTAGATGATTTATCTTTAGACAGCATTATGGATGAAGATAAAGAGGGAGAACCTAAAGATGAGGTTAATGAGGTTAAAGAAGAGGCTAAAGCTGAAGAGCCTCAAGATGATATAGATTTAGATGATTTATCTTTAGACAGCATTATGGATGAAGATAAAAAGGAAGAACCTAAAGACGAGGTTAATGAGGTTAAAGAAGAGACTAAAACTGAAGAACCTCATGATAATATGGATTTAGACGATTTATCTTTGGACAGCATCCTGGATGAAGATAAAGAGGAAGAACCTAAAGACGAGGTTGCTGAGGTTAAAGAAGAGACTAAAGCTGAAGAACCTCATGATGATATAAATTTAGATGATTTATCTTTAGATGATGCTATAGAAGAATATGAACAATCACCTAAAGATGATTTAGACTTAGATGATGTTATAGAAGATATAGATGATAAAAATGAAAATAAAAATATATCTAATAATATAGTTGAAGGAAGTACTACTCTTCCATCTCCTGATACCGCTAATAATTTACCTGCTTCTAAATATGAAGATGTTGATAAAGATGTAGATCATGATAAAGTAATTAATGCTATAAAATATCTTCCTCCGCTTACACAGTATCATGTTTTAGATGCAATACTTAATGAAAAATTAGACAGAATTTCTATGGAGGCTTTACTTAATGCCTTAGAGAGAGGTGAGTCTAATGAAAACATTACAGAATTACTAAATAAAGAATTAGGTTTGAGTATTAAAGAAGAAGGCAGTAAAAATGTATTAGAACTTATACCTATACCTAATTCATTAAAAGATTATGCTAAGATAATAAGAGTTGCAGCTGTATTTTTAATATTATTTGTAGCTGTAGTAATTTTATCTTTCCAATTTATTTATAAACCTGTAATGGCAAATAAATACTATAATCAAGGTTTAGTAAGCATATCAAAAGGAGCTTATGATGATGCTGAAAGAAACTTTTCTGAAGGTGAAAGATTAAAACCAAAGCAGATAAAATGGTATAATAAATACGCAAGAGCTTATATTGATAGAGAAACTTTCAGTTATGCTCTTAAAAAGATACAAGGTGCTTTGGATATTAAACCTAGAGATTTTGAAACTAGAATAACTTTCGGATACTACTATAGAAAGAAAGGTGAAAAAGAATTATCTGT
The DNA here is from genome assembly GCF_000223215.1 of Brachyspira intermedia PWS/A. Lineage (NCBI taxonomy): Bacteria > Pseudomonadati > Spirochaetota > Spirochaetia > Brachyspirales > Brachyspiraceae > Brachyspira > Brachyspira intermedia. The sequence continues at coordinate 713,702 of NC_017243.1, read as the reverse complement.
AGAAGATTATACATTAGGCGAAGAATTATATAATGATATGTTAGTTTATACTGACAAGAAAAAAGAAAAAGAAACTATATATGATGAACGCGGTCTTCTTATGATAAGTAGAGCTAGAACTTTGGTAGAACCTAATTATTATGATATCGCTTATAATAATTATAGGGATATGATCAATTTCTTTGGAGATGGAGTTGTACCTAGAAAGAGAGCTATGCTTATAAAAATTTATCAGGATAATTATGAGCAAGTTAAAGCCCTTCAAAATCATATAAACTTATTGAAAAAAGATTATATAGATGATGAGGTTTATCCTAAATTAGCTAAATATTTACTTGATAAAGATGATTTTTATGGTTCAAGAATATTATTTGAAAATCTTCTAACTGCATATCCTAATAATTTAGAATCTATAGTAGGTTATGCTGATTATGAGGCAAGATTAAAACATTATGATAGAGCTATGGAAATACTTAATACAGCTGCATTACCTTTATATGAATCTAATCCTTTCTATAGAGGAAAAGAATTCGTATATAATATGTTAGGACAGATATATTATAATTTAGGTGAATATGGAAATGCGGTTAAAAACTTTACTGAAGCTTTAGCTATAAATTCAGTATATCCTGATGCTAATTATAATTTAGCTAATGTTTATTTCTATAGAGAAAAAGATTATGAAAAAGCTAAACAGCATTATCAAACTGCTTATGATAATTTAGCACCTAATCTTAGAAGCGATAAACTTCTATATAATTTATCTTGGATATATTATTCAGATGGAGAATATGACAGAGCATTTGAAGGATTTAATGCATTATTCCAAAAGAATCCTAGCAATAGTGTTGTTTCTTATGCTTTAGGTAATTCGCTTTTACATTTGGATAAAGCTAATTTAGCTAATGGTTTCTATAGAAATGCTTTAAGTCAGGTATTATCTAAGAGAGACAGATTAGGAAGATTAGAAATGCGTACAGAAAGTGATTTTATACTAGTAAGTTATTTAGCAAGCCTTTATAATAATATAGGTGTTTCTTATGCTTATAACTCTACTATTACAAATACTATTGTTAATGAGCAGCAAGCATTTAAATATTTTGTATTGGCAAGCGAATATTTTGATCAAATAAGAACTTCAAATATAGATTTGGAGAGAATGGAAAAAAGAACTATACTTGTTGATAATCAAAATATAGGGGCTGCTACTTATAATATAATGTCTGTACAAGGAAAAAGAAATTTGAAGCAGGCTACTGTTATAGATGATTACATACCTAAAGATATGTATTATGTTAGATAAATAAATATCAATAAAAAAGCAGAGAGTTAAATCTCTGCTTTTTATTTTTAAATACAAATTAAATATTTGCTATAAATTTCTCAAATGAACTTTTCCGTTTATATCTATAGTTTTATTTCCTTTTTTATACATTATAAATAAATAATTAAATCCTCTCAAATAAAAATTATTTTCAGCTGCTGCCATATGATAATTACCTTTATTAAGAGTCTTATTATGACGTACAACAGATACAATATCTATAGGCATAAAATATTTACTCATAATTTCAAAAAGTTTAAAACCAATAGGCATAAAAGGAAATCCCTTTTCATAAGAATCAGAAACATATAAAGCCATATATCTATCTTTTTTCATTATTCTAAATATTTCATTAATAACTTTTTCCATAGCCTCATAATATTCATTTTCTCTTGCTGTTAATTTTCCAATACAATTTTTCTCATCAGAATAATTTATATGAGTACTGTAAGGCGGATCTATAAATACAAAATCTACTTTTTCATCTTCTATTGGTATTTTTCTAGCATCAGCTTTGAAAACATCTTTTCTCTGTAATGCTTTTGGATTTATATCATACCCTAAAGCTCGTCTTCCCAATTCTCTTGCCACATCAATAGTAGTACCGCTTCCAGCCATAGGATCAACTACTAAATCTTTTTCTTTTGTATATCTATTTAGAAGATTCCAAATTATATATGAAGGTGTTGCTCCTATATAATGTTTATGCTTTTCTTCTTCGCTTTTTAAATACTGCTGGGAAGGATAATCCCATAAAGTTGTTGTTTGCAATTCTAATTTTTTTTCATATTTTTATTCGCTTTATAAAATTTTTATAAATAATATACTATAACTATTTATTAGCAAGTATTGAACAAAAAAATTACTTGTTAAAAATAAATACTTTGATATTATATAATAGTAAATATTATTGGGTTATTATAAATGAGAAAAAGAATAAAAGCTATAATATGTTCTGCTCTTTCTCTGATATTTGGGGGAATAGGAATACAAAAATTTTATTTAGGTCAGACTAAAAGAGGTATATTGTATGTTCTATTTTTCTGGACTGGTATACCCTATTTGCTTTGTGTTGTAGATTTAATAAGATTTATATTTATGACAGAAAAAGAGTTTAACCTCATATATAATAAAGACTATATTGAAAATATAAATTATAAAAATGATTATGAAAATTATAAAAGTAAATTTGATGATGCTATAGATGCTGAATATAGTTATGTTGATGAGAATAGTGATGATAACAAAAATGAAGAAAAAAATTATAATAATCAAGAAAATACAGAAGAAAATATTATTAATAAAGCATTAGAATATCATAAACTAATTAATGATACTATAATTTCTATAAAAGATTATAATTTTTCAGCCAAAGTTAAACAGTTGAATCAGTTATTTAAAAGCATTATTGATAAATCAAGCGGATATAAAAGAAATGAAATAGCTATAAAAAATCTAGATAAAATGTTGGAATATAATATACCTACAACATTAAAACTTATTAATTCATATATAGATTTATCATCATCAAATACTTCAGATTTAAATAATGTCAAAAAAGATATAATAGAATCTGTAGAATCAGTAACAATATATTTAAATAAGGTATTAGAAAATATACAAAAAGACGATATTATAGATATAACAAGCGATATAAATGTGCTTAAAGCAGGATTAAAAAAAGACGGATATGTTTAAAAAAAGGAGATATTACAGTGGATAGCGATGGAGTATACAAAAGGGTAAATATAAATAAAGTTATTAAAAATATTCAGAAAAATAATAATGATATAACAGAAAGCAAAGCTCAGGAAATAGCATATATTATGATAAAAGAACTTAATAAAAAAGTTTCTGCTATGGTTAATGACTTTGAAAATGGAGAAGGAGATTTCATGGCATGCTATTTTGATGCCATAGATAAACAATAATAATTCTTTATTATTGCTGTAGATAAACTCGCTTAAATATAGATGACAATTGAAATTATCAACTGCTAGTTTATAGCTTTAAAAAGTTTTAATATAACTATAGATAATTTTTATTACTAATATCAACAATAATAAAAAAATCTCGTTTTTAAATCTATATAAGCTAAAGCTGATATACACTCTATTTTTATTTCTAAACAGCTAACAATTTATAACTTAAAAAATTTAATAATATTAATTTATATAGAATTTGTATTAGTAATATTATAAAGAGTAAATAATTTTATCAAATACATTATAAATGGTTTTTATTTTATAAAAGTATATTTTTTTATATTGACTTTTTATTTTACAATGATAAAAATTAATTAATAAATAATATAGGAGGATATTATGTCATTATCAGATGATATCAAATCAGGATTTTATTCAAGCATTGGTATGATGCTAAAAGGAAAAGAAAAGCTAGAGGAAGCAGCACGCGAATTCATAAAAGATAAGAATGTTAGTGCTGAAGAGGGAGAAAAGTTTGTAAAAGAAATGGTTAATAAAGCCAATGAAACTAAAGAAGATGTTTCCCAATTTATAGACGAAAGAGTAAAAAAAGTTGTTGATAAAATGGGATATGTAAAAAAAGAAGAATATGATGCTATGAGAAAAGAATTAGATGAATTAAAACAATCTATCAAAAAAGATGAACAATAATACATGTTCATTAGTATAAAAGGAGTTTTTTTATTTATAAAGAATAATTAAACTCCTTATTTTATAAAAAATGATGAGTTATATAAAAGTGCGGGTGATTAAATAATATGAACAACATAAAATCTATAAACAGAGCAAGAGAAATTATATCTATAATAATAGCTTATGGATTCAGAGATATTATAGCTATAACTCCAATATTAAAAATAATAAAAAATCCAATTGATAAAATTAATATCAAATATAATGGAGTTGATTTAAGAAAATATAGCAGAGCCGAAAGAATAAAAATGGCTTGTGAAGAATTAGGTACAACATTTATCAAATTGGGACAAATACTTTCAAACAGAAATGATATACTTCCAAAAGATATTACAGAAGAATTGAGCAAACTTCAAAATCATGTAAAACCTTTTGATGAAAATATAGCAAAAAGTATTATTGAAACAGAATTAGGAGCTAAAATAGAAGATATTTTTGAATCCTTTGAATTAACTCCTAAAGCAAGTGCCTCTATTTCTCAAGTTCATACAGGCGTATTAAAAAACGGTGAAAAAGTAGCTATAAAGGTAAAAAGACCTAATATAGAAGAAAATATACTTACAGATATAGAAATTATAGTATGGCTTTCAAATATCATAGAAAAATACAATGAAGAATTTGCATTGATGCAGCCTCAAAAATTAATAGCAGCATTTAAATCCCAGCTTATACAGGAATTAGATTTCAATTTTGAAAAAAATAACACTTTAAAATTTGCAAAATTCTTTAAAAATAATAAAAATATAAAAATAGCAAAAGTATATGATGAGTACAGCACAAAAAATATATTAACTATGGAATATATAGAAGGAATAAAAATTTCTGATATAGCAGAAGATGATACTAGATACGATAGAAAAAAACTAGTTTCCATAGGTATAGATGCTGTATTAGAGCAGATATTTATGCTTGGTTTCTTCCATGCTGATCCGCATCCTGGTAATTTAATGGCTTTGGAAAATAATGTACTATGTTTCTTAGATTTCGGTATGATAGGATTTATTCCGCCTAACTCTAAAGATGCTTTTTCTTCTTTAATTATGAGTATAAGTTCTGCTGATTATTTGGAATTATCTAAATCTATACTAGATTTATGCTATCATGGAGAAATAAGCAATATAGATGAATTCAATATGGCTATATTTATATTAGTAAGTAAATACGTTGATATGCCTTTAGATAATATAAATATAGAAGATGTGTTTAATGAACTTATAGGTATAATAAGAGAATTCCGTTTAACTTTACCTAGCAATATTATGCTTTTAATAAAATCTTTGATAGTTCTTGAGGGAGTTGCTAGAAATCTAGATAAAGAAGTAAAATTGATAGAGCATATTAAGCCTTTTGCATTAAGATATGTTAAAGAGCAGATGAAGCCTGATAATTTATTTAGACAATTCAAGAAGTTATTCTATGATTATAGTTATATCATAAAAGAATTTCCATCTGACTTAGAACATTTAGTATCAGTTATAAAGCAAGGAAGTGTAAAAATTCAGTTGGAACATAAAAAGCTTGAATCATTAGCTTCTACTTTAGACGGTTTAGCAGATAGATTAAGTTACTCTATAGTTTTAGCTTCTTTAATATTGGCAAGTGCTTTAATTATCACAAGCAAAATGCCTCCCCTATTTCATGGAACATCTGTTATAGGAATGATAGGATTTGCATTATCAGCTATAATGGGATTCATTATGATTATAAGCAGATTTATAAAGAAGTATGTCAAGAAAAACAATTAAATATTAATTATAGAAATAAGCAATAAAAAAGCCCCTTTAATAGGGGCTTAAAAATGCTCCGAGAACAGGGCTCGAACCTGCGACCCGGTGATTAACAGTCACCTGCTCTACCGACTGAGCTATCTCGGATTCTTATTTAATGTTTAGGTATTATAGCACAAAGCAAAAAAATGTCAATACCTAAAACCTATTTTTTATTTATAAGCACTAAAATATTCTAAAATTTCTTTATATTTTTTTGAATTATCACCTGATAAAACAATATATTTATTTAGATATTCATATACATTTTTACCATACTCTTGTTCTTTTTGAGTATCATTTTTCTTTACTGCATCATCAAATTTTTTCTTATAAATAGTAGCTAATTGATAGTTAGAATTAGGATCTGCTCTCAAATTTAATGCTTTTTTATACAATTCAATAATTTTATCTTCTTTAAAATCTTTAGTTAAATATATAGCACCATACATATATACATCCCCCAATTTTGGATATGAAGGATGCTGCTTCAAAGCCGCCATTCCTTTAGAATCTAATACATTTATATATGCTTTTAATTTTGTATATGCATTCATACTTCCATCAAATTCGGATAATGTAGTTGAATATCCTGCTATCCTATCCAATTCCTGATCTTTACTAGGAGTTATAGGTACACTGAAATCCTGCTGAGAAAATGCAATAACATTACATATAAATAATAAACATATAATTATTTTATTCATCAATTTTTCTCCGTTTTTATAAGCTATATGGTATTTATTTATTATCGTAATAATTAAAATCTACTGTAAAGTAAAAAAGTAAAAAAGTAAATTTAATTGTTGACAATAAAAGTATTTGTTCTATAATATTTCTGAAAAATATAAATTTATGGAGATATTTTATGGCTACTAAAAAAACAGAAAAAGCAGTTGAAAAAACAACTGCTAAAAAATCAGCAACCACCAAAAAAGCTGCTGAAGAAAAAGAAGAAAGTACACCAAAAAAAGCTGCTGTAAAATCAGCTGCCGCTAAAAAAACTACTACTGCTTCCGCTAAGAAGACTACTGCCAAAAAAGCACAGCCAAAGAAAAAATCTGAAAAAGAAATAGAAGAAGAGATAGAAGAAATAAAAGAAGAAGCAAAAAAAGATGAATATATACCTGATGAAGTTGATATAGTAAGAGAATTACCTGACAGATATAAAGAAACAAAATTAGTACTTATGATGCGTGATCCTGAATGGTGCTTTTTCTATTGGGATATATCAGATGAAGATATAAATTATCATTCTTTGAAAGGAAAAAGAATATCTGTAAGAATATTCCATGTATTTGGATATGATATTACTAATGGAGAAATTCATAAAGAAATAGAAGTTAATTATATTTATGGTGATAGATATGTTAATTTAGCTATGCCTCATGCTTACTTTATAGGTGAGTTAGGATACTATGATGAAAATAATAGATTTATAGTATTAGCTAGAAGTAATATGATCTATGCTCCTAGAGATTCTATGAGCAATGTTTATGATGAAGAATGGATGGTTAATGAAGAGATTATCAAACTTTTAAAATCTCCTAAAGCTTTAAGAGAAAGTTTATCATCTGCTACAATATTTGAACTTATAGATTTAAGAAGAAATCATTTAGCAGCTTCATCATCTTCACTTTTTATGAAAAAAAATTAAAATAATAATATAGCGGTATTAATTAATAAGTATACAATATTAATTTTTCTGTTTTTGTGTTTTTGGACTCTATAAATTAAATATTGATTAATGCCGCTAAAAATAATATATAAAGCGGAGAATCTATTAATATAGAAAATAAATGTCTGCTTGTTATTATTTTCTTTTTCATCACAACAAACGAAATTATACTGCTGTATATAATAGGCACGCAATATTTCAATTTATTAATCTCTAATGGAAACTTCCCAATTATAATACCTACTAACATAAACAAAGCCAAAATAATTGGTATTATACCTGTTATAAATGCCAATTTATTAGAATCTATATAAGTAGTTAAAGTTACAGCTCCTGCAATTTTATCACTTTGAGAGAATTTTATTTCAATTAATGCCTGTCTTATAAACATAAATAAAAATACTATGCAAGTAGAAAAGAAATATAAAAACGGCTTTTCTTTCAATACATCTCTATGCATAATAAATATTGAACCATTTAATAATACAGTAACAGCAACAGATATTACTATAGCTTTAAATGGTATAAGTTTTTTAAATAATCTAAAGAAAAATGAACTTTCAAACCTTGATTTATTTTCAAAGCTAATATTATACCCCATTCCAAGCAAACTTGAAAGTATTGATAGCATTAATATACCTACATTAATTTTATACGCAAAATAAAACATAAGTATAGCACTCATAAGTATTAAAAATCTAAAAAATATTTTATACTCTTGATAAAACAAATACCTTCTTTTATCGCTTATCCTTATGGTATAATTACTGTAACCATTTTCTAAACTCATGTATAAATAGTATAAAGATATTATAATACCTATTTGATATTGAAAAGGCTGTGATAATATATCATATATAGCATATGACATCAAAAAAGCACCTACAGAAAAGAATATATAACCATAATTTAGGAAGTCAAATATTCTAGACATAAATCTTACAAAATTACTAGCATATTTATCTTTTATAGTTTGCGCTATATCCTCTATAAGCCAATCAGGAGTAGATGCCCCAGCCATTATACCAACATTTTTATAGTTTGATAAATCTATATTATCCAAATCTTCTTTATATTCAACATAAAAAGCAGGCTTGATAGCAGCTGCTATATTATACAAATTTCTTGTATTTGAACTTTCAGAACCGCCTATTACAAGCACAACATCATTTCTTTTTGCTATTTCTAATACCTCATTTTGTCTTTGTTCTGTAGCGGCACATATAGTATTTTTAATAATTATTTCTGTATCTTTATATTTATCTTGTATTTGATTTACATACTTATCAAAAGTAGATTTCTGCAAAGTAGTTTGAGCTACTATTAGAGCTTTCTTAGAATCATTAGGAAGTTTATTTAAATCTTCGTCTTTATATACTACATAAACATCATCAGCATATCCACATACGCCAACAATTTCAGGGTGAACAGGATTCCCTATTACAATAACTCTATATCCTAGAGAACTATATTTTTTTACTAGTCCTTGAATTTTAGCAACATATTTACAGGTAAGATTTACTATTTTTTTGGCATGACTGGAAAGAGCTTCTCTTCTTTTAGGAGATATTCCATGAGCCCTTACAATAACAGTTTTTCCATCCAAGATAGACATATCCTCATCATCTTCATAAGTTTTAACACCTACATTTTCCAACATATCAAGAGTTTGAGGATTATGTATCAAATGTCCATCTATATATATTTCACTATTTTTTTTAGAAGCCTGAGAAAAAGTATTTTCTACAGCATACTTCACACCATCGCAAAAACCAGCAAATTTACCTATATCTACATTCATTGTATTTAGAATTTTAAAGAAGTAATAATATTATTTAGCTTTAGATATTTTATTACCTTTAATACATTTAGTGCAAACTAATGCTTTTTTTACAGAACCATTTACTTCTATTTTTACATTTTGTAAATTAGCATTAAAAGAACGCTTAGTTTTTATATTAGAATGGCTTACACTGTGGCCATTTTGTTTGCCTTTACCGCATATTTCACATACTCTTGCCATTTTTTTCCTCCAAGAAAAAATAATATAATTTAGTTTAGAATTATGATTGATTAATTATATATTAAAAAAGCATTTTAGTCAATGATATGATATAAAATATTAAATTTTTTAAAGCTATAAACTAGCAGCTAATAACTTTAGTTGTCACTATTTATTCAAAATTCACAAATAAAAAAATCATATAAAAATCAAATTTATAAAACAATTCATACTTTTTATAAAAAATATACTAATTTTATAGCATATTACTATTTTTTTTATGAAATTAGTTTACAAAAAAACTATTAATGATGTATAATATAAGTAATGCACACGGATGCAAAAGTTAATATAAGGTTAAATTAAAATTATTTAATATATTTTTGATAAATAGAAACAAGATAAAATTTTAATAAAAAATAAATTATAGGAGATAAAAAATATGAGAAACCTAGATAAGTACAAAGGAATTATTCCTGCATTTTATGCTTGTTATGATGAAAAAGGAGAAATAAGCCCTGAAAGAGTTAAAAAGTTTACACAGCATTTAATAGACAAAGGTGTAAACGGCTTATATGTAGGCGGATCTTCAGGAGAATGTATTTACCATAGTAAAGAAGAAAGAAAATTAGTATTAGAAAATGTTATGGAAGTAGCAAAAGGCAAAATTACTATTATAGCACATGTAGGATGCAACAATACTGCTGATAGTGCTGAATTAGCTGCTCATGCTGAAAAATTGGGAGTAGATGCTATAGCTTCTATACCTCCAATATATTTCCACCTTCCTGATTATGCTATAGCAGATTATTGGAATGATATAAGTGCTGCTGCTCCTAATACAGATTTTATTATTTATAATATACCTCAGCTTGCTGGTGTTGCTTTAAATGTTAATCTTTATAAAAAAATGAGAGAAAATCCAAGAGTTATAGGGGTAAAAAACTCATCTATGCCTGTACAAGATATTCAAATGTTTAAAGATGTTGGCGGTGATGACAGCATTATATTTAACGGACCAGATGAACAATTTGTAGCTGGAAGATTAATAGGTGCTGATGCTGGAATAGGAGGTACTTATGCTGTAATGCCTGAATTATTCTTAGCTGCTAACGATGCCGTTAATAAATGCCAGTTTGATAAAGCAAGAGATATACAATACAAAATAGACAGAATCATATATGCTATGTGCGAATGTCATGGTAATTTATATGCTGTAATGAAAGCAATTCTTAAATTAAAAGGTCTAGAATTGGGCGGAGTAAGAAAACCATTAAGCAATATAATAGATGATGATAAAGCAAAAATAGAAAAATGTGCAAAAATGATAGATGATGCTATAAACAGTATAAAATAATATCTATATTATAAAATTATTATAATATACAACCAGTCATTTATTCATATTAAAGTAAATGACTGGTTATTTTATTTTACAAAATAAAATTTAAATCACAAAATAAAAACGATAATATTTATTTAAATTCAGTATATAATCCAATAATAAAAAACTTAAAAATAAAAAATAATATTAGCATTGATTATATTTAAAATTATAGTATAATCTTTGCTAAAGAAAATAAAAGCAAAAATACCTAAAATATAAAATAGGAGAGATATATATGCCACCAAGATCGAAATTAGGCGAAATACCTAGACAAGAAATGCCTGCTAGAAGCCCTGAGGAAAGAAGAAAAGACTTTAAAGAAGTACCTCTAGGATATACTGAAGAGCAAGCATATCAAGAATCTTTAAGATGTTTAGATTGTAAAGTTCCACATTGTATGGAAGGTTGTCCTGCTAAGGTAAAAATTCCTGAATTTATAGGACTTATAGCAGAGAAAAAATTTTTAGAAGCAGCTAAAAAAATTAAAGAAACTAATGCTTTGCCTGCTGCATGCGGAAGAGTATGCCCTCAGGAAGAGCAATGTGAACAAAGATGTGTAGTAGGTAAAAAATTCGAACCTGTTGCTATTGGTAAATTAGAAATGTTTGTTGCTGACTATGAAAGAAAACATGCTCAGCATGAGGATCTAAAAGTAGAAAAAAATGGTAAAAAGGTATGTATAATTGGTGCTGGACCTGCAGGTTTAGCTTGTGCTGGAGACTTAATAAAATTAGGATATGATGTTACTGTATTAGAAGCATTACACACAATAGGTGGTGTATTGATGTACGGTATTCCAGAATTCCGCCTTCCTAAAGAATTGGTAGCACATGAAGTAGAAAACCTTAAAAAAGATGGTGTAAACTTCAGAATTAATGAAGTTGCTGGTATATCATTAGATTTCAATGAATTAAGAAAAGAATACGATGCTATATTTTTAGGAACAGGTGCCGGACTTCCTGCATTTTTGAATGTGCCTGGTGAACATTTATGCGGTGTTTACTCTGCTAATGAATATTTAACAAGAGTTAACTTAATGGGAGCTTATAAATTCCCTGAAGTAGATACTCCTATTATAAAACATAAAAGAGTAGCTGTATTAGGCGGTGGTAACGTTGCTATGGATGCTTGCAGAACTGCTGTTAGATTAGGTGCTGAAAAAGTATACATCATATACAGAAGAACTGAAAAAGAACTTCCAGCAAGATTAGAAGAAATTCACCATGCTATGGAAGAAGGTGTTGATTTTAGATTCTTAAGAGCTCCTTTAGAAATATTAGGCGATGAAAATGACAATGTTATAGGTGTTAGAACTCAAGTTATGGAGCTTGGAGAGGCTGATGCTGATGGAAGAAGAAAACCTGTTGCTGTTGAAGGACAAACAGAAGACATAGAAGTTGATGCTGTTATAGTAGCAATAGGTACTACTCCTAACCCACTTATAGCTAGAAAAGTTCCTGAATTAGAAACTACTAAAAAGGGTACTTATGTTATAAATGAGGAGACAGGTGCTACTTCTATGGAAGGAGTATTTGCTGGAGGAGATGCTGCTAGAGGTGCTGCTACTGTTATTTTAGCTATTGGAGATGGTAAAAGAGCAGCTGCAGGAATAGATAAATACTTATCTAATAAATAATAATTAGGATAATAAATATAACAAATATTTTTAAAAAAAGAGACTTTATATTTAAAAAGTCTCTTTTTTTACAAAAATAAATAATCTTATACATAAATAAAGTAAAAAACTATAAAAGCCCTTGACTTTTATACCGTTAATAATAACATAGTTAACATAATTTCATTTTTTTTATATAAAATGTAATTATATTTTTTTCTTATTTTAATAATTATGGTTTTACTTAATTGAAAGCCATAAAATATATTTATAAATACTGGAGGATTAATCTGATTATGAAACTGAAGTTGCAAATAGGTTTTATCACCTTAATAGCTTTTATGCTTATTTCATGCGGCGGCTTGCCTACAAAGGAGTATGAAAGGGTAACCGCTCTAAGAGATACTGTAGTAAACAAATATCCAGAGATACAAACATTTGCTCAGGAAGATTTTGATATAGCAGAAAAAGGCTATGCTGAAGCTGATATCATAATGAAAGAGGAAAACAAAGACGAAGCTGAAAAAGCTAAAGAATTATTATTAGCTGCTGAAACTAATTATAATTTGGTTTTAGACAAAGGTTTGCCACCATATTCTGAAATACTCAAAAAACAGACTGATGAAAGTGCAACTAATGCTATTGATATTAAAGCTGGTGTAATGTACGCTGATGAATTTGCTAAAGCTGATACTGTATATCAGGAAGCTAATGCAATGTATACAGCTGAAACTAAAGACTACAGAGTGATGGTAGATAAACTTTATCAAGCCAAAGTAGCTTATACAGATTTATATAATAAAACCAAAGAACAATTTGATAAAAGTGATGAGGCTTTGAAATTAGTTAAAGAACGTCTAGCTCAATTAGAAAAGATGATGCAGGAAATAGAAGCCTTTGAACAGGAACAGAACTAATATTTTTAAGGAGTAAATGATGAAAATAAAAAAAATAATGGCTACTATAGCTTTATTATCTTTCACATGGTCTATTTTACCGGCACAGACTTATGAAGATGCTGCTAGAATAACTCAAGAAGCTGATGATCTTCAGAATCAAGGTCAATATCAGCAGTCTTATGATAAGTCTCAAGAGGCTTCTTTAAGTATAGATAAAGCCCAAATGGCATTATTCTATAGACTTATGAATGCTAGAATAAATAAAACTAAAAATGATGCTAATAATGCAATAACTGAAATAAATCAAATGGGAGCTGCTACTGATAATCAATTCAAAACTCAGTATGAAGAAGCTGTTAAATATTTTGAAGAAGGTAATGCTAATATAGGAAGCATACCTGGTCCTGATACAGTAGCACAAACTGATGAAGAGTTCAATACCGCTTCTAATACTTTCAATACTGTTTTAGAATACTATAATAATGCATTATCTTCTGCTAATTCAGTTAAAGAAGGTTATTTAGGAAGAGAAAGAGACACTGCTTCTAAAGCAATAGCTGATGCTAGAGGTAAATACAATGCTGCTTTAGGTAAAAGTATAAAAGCAGGTGACAATAATGATAAAACAGTTTCAGGTGCTTTAACTAAAGCAGATGAAGCTTTAAAAGCTGATAATTTTGCAAGCGTTCAACAGAATGTTGCTGCTGCTCTTGCTGGTATAACTAAAGCTGAAGCAGATGCAAAAGCTGCTGCTGAAAGAGCTGCCGCTGCTGCTAAAGCAAAAGCTGAAGCAGAGGCTAAAGCTAAGGCTGCTGCTGAAGCAAAAGCTAAGGCTGCTGCAGAGGCTAAAGCAAAAGCTGAGGCAGAGGCAAAAGCTAAGGCTGCTGCTGAAGCTAAGAAAAAAGCTGAAGAAGAAGCTAGAAAAAAAGCAGAACAAGAAGCACTTGCTAAAGAAAAAGCTGATGCTATCGCTAAAGCTAAACAAGATATTGCTAATGCACAGCAAAAATATGATGGCCTAGTTAATGACAACACTATAACAAGAGGTGATGAAGCTGATCAGAATATATCTACTCTTTTAGCTGATGCTAATAATGTAGTAGAAACAGATCCTGCTGCTGCTAGTCAAAAAGCATTGGAAGCTTCTAAGGCTATGGACGATTTAGTTACAGAACGTGATAATACTATAGCAAGAGAAGAAAATCAAAGACAATTAGATGATCTTAAAGCTAGATATCAACAATTAGTTGATGAAGGTTATATAATACCAGATAGTGAAGAGGATCAAAATCTTTCTCAAATATTAAAAGATGCTGAAGATGCTTTAGCTAATAATGATAATACTTTAGCTAGAGAAAAACTAGAAGAAGCTAATAGAACTATGAATGCTATATATGAAATGGGACCTAAGAGACCTGTAGATGGTGATTTAGTTGATACAGATAACAATAATAATGAAACTGGTCAAATAATAGATGCTACTACTGGTCAAACTGTTAATACTGAAGGTAAAGTTACTGTTCTTCCTATGTATTACACTGTAGTACAAAGAACTCCTTTAACTGATGCTTTATGGAGAATAGCTGGTTATTCATTCATATATAATGACCCTATACAATGGTATAGATTATATCAAGCTAATAGAAACGTATTAAGAGATCCTAATAACCCAGACTTAATATTACCAGGACAGGTATTAACTATACCTAGTATGAATGGTGAAGAGAGAGCCGGTACTTATGATCCTAATATGGAATATATAACTTATGATGAAGCTATGATATTAAGAAACCAACAGCAGAATAATGCTGGTACTACTCAAACAAATAACTAAAAATAACAGTTATTAAAAATAATAGCTATGTATGGATACAATATTCATACATAGCTTTTTTATTGCTCTTTATAAATCCATAATTATACTTTTTCAAAACTAACAAATATTTAAACTGCTTTGATTATATATATTTATAATTCTCTATTTACCCTACTATGCACTAAAGCTAATAAACTTTAAGTATACATATATTAATTGTGTATTAAAGATTTACACAATACATAAAACATCATTTTAACTAAAATTATTTTGATAATTATATAACTAATTAAAAAAACATTTGTATTATTTATATAAAGTTCCATATAGAAATACCGTATATAAAATGTATTTTCATAATAAAAAATTAAAAATACATCTTTTAAAAGGTTGTAAGTAAAGAAATAAAAAATATAATCCATTATCATATGAGAATATATATTTGTTTTATTATCTCTATAACTTTTATAATATCATGCCAAACTAATCAGGTATACAATATAAAAAATGATGATGATAAATCTCATTTTGTAAAAATAAATAGAATAGAATATCTAAAACCTAATATAAAATACAATATAAATGGCACACTATACAGTACAGACAAACAATCAAGAATATATAAAGTCATAAGAAAAGATAATCTCATACTTTCAAATGCTAAAAGAAATAATTATGCTCAAAGAAAAGTTGTGGAACTCTACGGCATAAAAAATCATGATCAAGGCGGACATATAATAGGAAGGCAATTCGGAGGCTCTCCTAATATAGATAATATTATACCAATAAATAAAAAATTAAATATAGGCGAAATGAAAAATACTGAAATGGAATGGAGAGAAAGCATTATAAAAGGCTATGAAATAAATGATATTATTATAGATATAAGCTATATATACACTAATACTAGACCATATATAATTACTATAGATTATAATATAGAAAAAGATTTCACAAATTATAGAATAAAGAAAGTATTCACAAATGACTAATTTTCATTATATAAAAACTAAAAAATAAAAAGACGCCCCAAAATCATAAAAATAATTTTGGAAGCATCACAAATATTTATAGGAGTATGTTAACTAACTTTTAGATAATTCCTTATTTTCAGTCTTAGTAGACTTCTCATAAGAAAATATCAAAGAGCCATCATTAGCATCAACGTTAATAGTATCACCATCTTCAATATTACCAAACAATATTTCGGTACTCACATAATCTTCTATCTCTTTCTGTATAGCCCTTCTTAAACTTCTAGCACCATACTTCTTATCAAATCCCTTATCAATAATATAATTCTTAGCTTCTTCGCTTAAATTGATAACGATATTTCTCTCTTTAATAGCCTCATTAAGCTCTTTAAGCATTATATTGATTATATCTTTTAAATCCTCTTTGCTAAGAGTATGGAACACTATAATATCATCAATTCTATTTAAAAATTCAGGATTGAAATTCTGTTTTAATTCTTCCAAAGCGAAATTTTTAATATCATTAGCATCTTTTTCGCTTCCAACAGCATTAAATCCTAAAGAACTTCCTTTAATAATATCTCTTGCACCCAAATTACTTGTTATAATTATAATAGTATTTGAGAAATCAACTTTTCTTCCAAAATTATCAGTAAGCTGACCTTCTTCAAGCACCTGTAAAAGTATATTAGTAACATCAGGGTGAGCCTTTTCTATCTCATCGAAAAGTATAAGAGAATAAGGCTTTCTTCTTACCTTTTCAGTAAGTCCACCTCCCTCTTCATAACCAACATATCCTGGAGGAGCTCCTATAAGTCTGCTTACCGCAAACTTTTCCATAAACTCACTCATATCTATTCTGATAAGAGCATCGCTATCTCCAAACATAAACTCTGAAAGCACTTTAGCTAAAGCTGTTTTACCAACACCAGTAGGGCCTAAGAATATAAAACTACCAAGTGGTCTTTTTGATGTTTTAAGTCCTGCTCTGCTTCTTCTAATAGCCTTAGATATAGAAGATATAGCCTCTTTCTGTCCTACAACTTTCTGATGTAGTTCTTCTTCCATACCTATTAATCTTTTGCTTTCTGAATTTAATAATCTTTTTATAGGTATATTAGTTATTTCAGATATAACATGTCTTATATCATCTTCTTCAATGAATGTCTCTATCTTTTCTCTTTCTTCACGCCATTTTTCTTCTTTCTTAGCAAGCTCTTCCTGTATAGAACTAATTTCATCCCTTATTTTAGCAGCATCTTCAAAATTCTGATTATCAACAGCATTTTTCTTTTGCTGATTAAGTTCTTCTATTTTCTTATCTAAATCTTTAAACTCTTGAGGTCTTGTCATATTAAGAAGTCTTGCTCTTGAACCTGCCTCATCTATTAAATCTATAGCTTTATCAGGTAAATGTCTTTCAAAAATGTATCTTTTACTTAGTACAGCGGCAGCATTTACAGCTTCATCTGTATATTTTACTTTATGATGTTCTTCGTATTTACCTTTTATACCATTCAATATTTCTATAGTATCTTCTATGCTAGGCTCTTCCACATTGATAGGCTGAAATCTTCTAACCAAAGCACCGTCTTTTTCTATGTATTTTTTATATTCATTTATAGTAGTAGCACCAATACATTGAATCTCGCCTCTTGAAAGTGCCGGCTTTAACATATTAGCAGCATCTAAAGCACCTTCAGCACCACCTGCTCCTATTAATGTATGAAGCTCATCTATGAATATAATAATATTACTAGCTTTTTTTATTTCTAAAACTATATTTTTTATTCTCTCTTCAAATTCACCTCTGTATTTTGTACCAGCAACAACAGAAGATAAATCCAAAGTTAATACGCGTTTTTTAAGAAGTATATCAGGCACATCAGCCGCTACTATCTTTTCAGCAAGTCCTTCAACTATAGCTGTTTTACCTACCCCAGGCTCTCCAAGAAGTATAGGATTATTTTTCTTTCTTCTTGATAGAATCTGAACTACCCTCATAACTTCATTTTCTCTGCCTATAACTCTGTCTAAAGCCTTATCTCTAGCCATTTTAGTTAAATCTCTGGCAAATTGATCTAAAGTAGGAGTTTTAACTTTTTTAACATTATCTTCTTGAGTAGTCTGTTCCATAGAAGAAATATTGCTTCCTGCAACACCAAGCATTTTTAATATTTCTTGTCTTAATATAGTAAGCTCAAGCCCCATACTTGTTAGTACATTATAAGCTGTACCGCTTTCTTCTCTTAAAAGTCCAAGAAGTAAATGTTCAGTACCTATATAATTATGGCTTAAAGCTCTAGCCTCTTCAGCAGATCTGCTTATAAGTTTCTGTACTCTAGGAGCAGTAGGTAAAGTTCCAAATACTTTTGTAGTTGAAGATTTTACCATAGCTGATTCTAATTCTAATTTAAGTCTGTCCAAATCAATTTTCAATCTCAATAAAACACGTGTAGCCAAAGCTTCTGATTCATGAAGAAGCCCCAAAAGTATATGTTCAGGAGTAACCATATCATGATTTAATCTTTTAGCCTCTTCCTGGGCATATAATTCTATTACCTTTTTTGCCTTACTTGTTAAATGAAATTGAAACATATTACAGTCCTGTATATATATAATTTTTCATATATAAAAAAATATATTTTTTAATAATTATTATCGGATATAATAGAAATACTATTTATTATAAATAAAATAAAATTATACATTAACATATAGGAATGTTAATGTATAATTTAGAATTTCTATTATAGGTTTTAAATTTTAAATAAAACTACTATTAGCTACATTAACAACATTTATGTTAGTTTTACTAGATGATGCAGTATTGGTATTATGAGAATCCTCTTTATTAGGATTTCCATAAAACAAAGATAAAGCTAATACCAAAACTATTGCTGTAGATAGAGCTATAGAAAGTCTAGCAGAAGTCATAAAAGCATACAATGGGCTAATTTCATTTTCTTTTATACTTTCCATTTTAGCCCTTTGCAACATGTACTGCCATTCTCTATCAGGCAAGCTTGGCAAATCAAAATGATGTCGTTTCTTTTCGATTTTGCTTTTAAATTGCATCATGTCATGTAGTTTCATAAAAGAGTCCTTTCTTTTTCTAGAAGCGATTTCATTTTCTTGAGAGCATAGGAATAATTACTCTTAGCTGAATCGCTTGATATATTCAAAATATCTGATATTTCTTTATATGAGTAATTCTCATAATATCTCAATATAAAGACATCTCTCTGTTTTCCCTTTAATTTAGTAGAAGCATTGTAAATTTTTTCCTGAAGGTATATTCTTTCATATTCTTTTTCTGTATTATACCTTTTATCATCAACTATTTCTAGTTTTTCTAGATAAGGTGATTCTCTCCTATAAGCTTTAGAATACATGTTTATAGCTGTATTGCTTATTATACGATATAACCAACCTTTAAAATAATTGCGTTCTTCATATCTGTCTATAGCTTTATATACACGTATCAATACATCTTGTGTTAAATCCATAGCATCTTCATAATTATGCATAAAACGATATGATAAATTAAATATATAGTTTTTATATCTTGTTAATAATATATCTAATGCTTCACTATCACCTTTTTTATGTGCTTCTATTAATTCATAATCTTTTAATAATTCTTTTTCTTTAGTTACTATCATCTCTACAAACTCCAATATATTACCTGTTCTTAAATAATTTATATATACATTATTTATAACAAATAAACAAACATAAAGTAAAATCAAGCCATAAAGGATTCTTTAGAAAAATTCTTATTAGAATTATCTGTTTTTTTATCTTCATTACCTGAATTTACAAACTCTTTCTCACTGAATGCATTCTCTATATCATATTTAGTAAGAGTTAAGGTATTGCCTTTTACTCCGTCTAAATTGAAAAGTATATTAACCATTGCTGTTTCTACTATACTTTTTAAAGATCTTGCCCCCATATTCATGCTAGAAGCCTTATCAACTATAAAGTTAATTGCTTCTGCAGTTACTACCAACTTCTTACCTATACTTTTGAAAAATTCAGTATATTTTATAATAGGAGATTCTGAAGTTTTTGTCAAGATATCTTTCAAATTTTCTTTAGTGAGATCATTCAATGTTACTATTATAGGTATTCTTCCTATAAACTCAGGTATCATACCATATTTTTCTATATCTTTAACATCAACCTGACTTAATATCCTATTTTTCTGCAGTTTATTTATAACAGCATTAGAACCAAAACCTAAACTGCTTTCACCCTTCAAACGCATTTTAATGATATCATCAAGACCTACAAAAGCACCTCCGAATATAAACAATATATTTTTAGTATTCATTAGTATTCCGTCGCTTGAATGCATCATTCTTCTGTCGCCAAACTCAGGTACTCTTATATCTTCACCATTCATCATAGAAAGAAGAGCTTCCTGTACTGCTTTATCTGAAGGATTGCCTGTGGTTGATTGATGAGCATCTGCCTTTGCTATCTTATCAACCTCATCTAAAAATACTATACCATGCTGGGCTTTCTCCAAATCACCATTAGCTTTTCTATAAAGATTATAAAGAACTACCTCTACATCATCACCAACATAACCTGTTTCTGTAAGTGTGGTAACATCTGCACGAGCAAAAGGAAGTCCCAATATATCTGCCAATGTTTTTACTAAATAAGTTTTTCCAACTCCTGTAGGCCCTATCATAAGAATATTTGATCTGAATGGTATATCTTTATTGCCATTTATTCTCAAACAATGCAAATAAGCATGCACGGCTAATGCTTTTTTTGCCTCGTCTTGACCTATAACTGTTTTATCTAATTGAGCTACTATTTCTTTAGGAGTTAAAATATCTGATTCGGAAGATTTACGTTTACCTCCTATCTTATTTTCTAATGAAATTTTCTTTATAGCCTCTCCGCTGCTTATTATACTTTCTATCACATTATAATTATCTTTTTCCAAAAATGCGAATATCACTTTAGAACTTATAAATGTTATCAATGTATTTGTGATTTCAAGTATACCGCTGCTTGGATAAGGTTCATGCGATAAATTAAATATACCGCTTGATATCAATTTACTATTATTATCAAAATAATGGTACTTATTTATATATATATCATTATTCAATGTAATAAGCTCTAATATTCTTCTAACAGATATTGCTGACATAGAATCACCGTAAATAGTATAAACTAATACGGAATATAAAATAAATCTCTCATCTAAATCTAAATTTTTATCTGAAATAAATCTTTCTATATTAAAATTATACTTTTTAAAAGTGGATATTTTCCTTACATCTGTTTTAAGAGAATTTATAAGTATTTCAACTTCATTGCTGTTATTGGCTATTTTCTCATTATTAGACATCATTTCATCATCATAACCCAAAGCTCTATCAATATTGCTTGAAAGTCTTCTAGTCATGTCATTTCTGTCTGATATTAAATTCAATGTATAAACTATCTTTGTAACTATTTCAAAATATGCCCTAAAAGCATCTTCTCTGTTAGCATAAGATGATTTTTTTTCTTCTTTTTCTATACTGCTAGGTTCATTTTCCTGCTTTTTTTTCTTCATAGCAAAAGCTCTCCTAATTAAATAACATTACCTATTAAATCATATTTTGTATTATGAGTAACAG
Organism: Brachyspira intermedia PWS/A; assembly: GCF_000223215.1. Taxonomy (NCBI): domain Bacteria; kingdom Pseudomonadati; phylum Spirochaetota; class Spirochaetia; order Brachyspirales; family Brachyspiraceae; genus Brachyspira; species Brachyspira intermedia. Next base: position 691,912 of record NC_017243.1, on the reverse strand, counting down.
TAACTTGCACTATATCGCCAATATTTATATTATTATTAGTATTTTCATTATAAACTTCAACATATCCATCAACTTCAGGAGCATCGTATATGCTTCTGCCTATAAATTTATTCTCATCTTCTTTTTTCTCTATCAATACATCTATAGTTCTTCCTATAAATCTCTCTAATCTTTTTTCGGACACCTCTATAGCTGCTCTCATAAGTTTTTCTCTAAGCATTAATTTTCTGTTTCTGCTCAATTTAGGTTTATCTATAAGTAACGCCTTAGTATTCTCCTCTTCTGAATAAGTGAATACCCCTACCCTATCAAGCTTGGCATTTCTTACAAACTTTATTAACTTTTTAAACGATTCAGGTGTTTCTCCGGGAAATCCTACTATCAAAGAAGTTCTTATAACAGCATCATTATTATAACTTCTTATTTTGTCTATCATTTCTCTATAAAATTTATAGCTTCTTGTGCCTCTGTTCATATCTTTTAATATATCTTTATCAACATGCTGCAAAGGTATATCAAAATAAGGAACAACTTTATCTGTATTAAAGAATGATTCTATTATCTCATCATTTAAGACAACAGGATTCTGATATAATACTCTTATCCATTGAATGCCTTCAACCTTTGAAAGAGCTTTAAGCAAATCTGGTAATGCTAATTTATTGTATATATCATATCCGTAGAAAGTCGTTTCCTGAGCTATTAAATTAATTTCTTTAGCTCCGTTTTTAGCATAATTTTCAGCCTCTTTTACAATATCTTCTATCTTTCTGCTTCTATGATCTCCCCTTATTCCAGGTATAGCACAAAAACTGCAGTTTGCATGACATCCATCGCTTATTCTTATATAAACGCTATACTTGGTACCAGTATTTACTCTATCGCCATACTCTTTATATTCAGTATTTTCTTTTGCATCATGAAAACCATCTTCTTCTACGGCTTTTAATATATTTTCTAAATCATATATGCCTATAGCAGAATCAACTTCCTTGAACATCTCAAGAAAATTTTCTTTATATCTCTCGCTCATACAGCCTGATACTATTAATCTTTTACATTTTCCGTATTTTTTGTACATAGAATGATCGAATATAGCATCAATAGATTCTTTCTTTGAATCCTCTATAAAAGCACAAGTATTTATAACTATAATATCTGCATCTTCCGGATTATTGGTAATATTAAAGCCTTTTTTCTGTAATATGGCTAATATATGCTCTCCATCAACCGTATTCTTCTCGCATCCTAAACTATGTAAATATATATTTTGCAAATTAAATTTCCTTTTTAATATTAAATTATGATACTATGCTGCAAAAATATTAAAATACTAAATAAATAATTACTTAGTATCTGACATAATAAGATTATATCTAGTAGAATCATTCAAATTCTTAACCCATTTTATAGTCTTATTAACAGTTTCTCCTGCAGCACCTACATTAATGATTTTTCCATTAACTTTTACTACAACCTCTCCCGCATTACCTATAGTAAGCATAACAACATCTTTAGCTTCTAAATATAATGTTTTACCGCTTAAAAGGTTAGTAGTAGCTGGTCTGTTTGAATCTATAAAATATCTTATATATACAAAATGCTTAGCAGTTATCTCTATTCTTATATCTACTTTTTCAGTATCTTGTTCTATATAAGTTTCTCCATTTATCACAAGTAAATTTGTAGATACAGTGTTATTATAATTTGTGGTATTCATAGCAGCAGACTCTATATCATTGGTATAACCTGTATTAACCATCTGATTTTCTTCAAGTTTTTCCATTTCTACAGTAGCTGAATTATCATAAACTTCTATAACACTTATCTTAAAATCATTTATTCCATTTCCATTTAAATCCAATATTATAGGACTGCTCTTAGAGAAAGATAAATCCTGTCCGTTAATATTAATATGAAGCACATTACCTATACTATTAAATTTAATTGTAGCTGATATTCCAAGAGGCTTAAAATATATAATATCTCCTGATTTAACGCTTTGCTTAGCCTTACTGTCAACTATATTTTTTGATATCTCAACTTCATTTCTGTTTTGTCTTTTATTATTTGAAGGGAATATAAATCCTGTTATATTCTTCCAATTAAACACTATAACAGCTATAACAACTATGATAGCAAGTATAATAATAACTGTAGGTATTATAGATTTATTTTTATTTCTTAATTTATATAAATCTCTCCTTGCCATAAATAATAAATCTGCTTCAGCACGATTATTAGTATTAGTATTTTTATTTTTCTTATTTGTTTCTTTTATAGTTTTTTCTTCATGCTTTTCGGTATTTATAACATCTTTAAGAGATTCTTTTGTATTAGTATCTTTTACTGGTTCTTTATTAACTTCTTGTTCTTTATTATCTTTACCATCATTAATATCTTTATTGTCTTTAACTTCTTTTACAGGCTCTTTATTTTTTTTAATATTTTTAATAGCTTTACCGCTTTTCAATAAATCCTGTTCAGACTTGATGCCGTTTTTCTGCAAATTATATCTTTCAAGCACCATATCAGCATCTAATGACAATTTATCACTTAAGTTCTTTATAAAGCCTTTTACATATATTTCACCAGGAAGAACATCAAATTCTTCATTTTCCAAAGCCTTTATAAACCTAGCAACTATATGAGTAGTAGCCTCAAGTTCTTCTATAGTAAGCCCTTTCTTTTCTCTAGCATTTTTTAATATTTGACCTATAGTTTCCATATAAATCCTTAAAATTAATTGTTAGGTACTAAACCATCTTTAAGTACCTGCATATTTTCTGATATTTCCGGTTCAAAATCCTTATTATTGTCCTCATATTTAGGATTATATCTAATAGATGTAAATAAATACTCTACAGGAACATTAGTAGTTGTTATTCCTAATATTCTTATGATCATACCTGTATTATCAACCCATAAATGTATCTTTGTGAAGCCAGTTCTGTCTACACTAGCCTGTTTTGAAGTCAAAAGCATATGATAAGCCCTTCTGTTATCATTTGCTGCATAAGAACTGTTATATTTAGCTATTCCTAGTTCAGAATCCTTAAAACTATTTAAAGATACCAATTCTCTTTCATTATAAAAATCTATATTAAATTTAGTTGTAAGCCTCATAATTCCTTCCGGAGTATATATAGCACCTGAATCACCATAATTTAATTTCTGCTCTGCTACAACATTATTTTTTGGAAATATTATCCATAAAGTTTCACCATTACAGTATATAGACTGTCCATTTCCTCCACTTGAATATTCCATTCTAAACAAATTAGGATTTTTAGTTATAACATTACCATAAGAAATTCTTTCACCATTTCTCTCTACAAAATTAGCTGAAAAACCTTTTATAGTTGAAAATCTATTAGATATCATACTAACAACTTTTTCAGGAGTCATTATCTGTGAATAGGCTTGAATGCTTAGCAATATAATAAACAATACAATTTTTTTCATAAATTAATTTTCTTTCCTTAAAACGTTAAACTTTATCTTATTTTTTTACTAATATTATATGATATAATAAAAATCTATAAAAAACAAGCATTTTATTTTTTTATTTAAAACAAATAAATTCATACTCGTTTTCACTAAAAAATGCTTATAAAATTCGATTTTTTTATAAAATATATACTTTTTAAGATTTATAGGAACTATATATTACTTCACATTAATGACTTATTGAAAATAAAAAGTATATTTTAAATACACTGAAAATTATTAAATACATTCACATTATAAAATTATATATAGAACTATAAAAGGAGATAGTATGAAAATAAACAATACAATATACAATATGAAAAAATCAAGAAGTATATATAGCAACAGAAGTGCTGTAATACAAAATGATGAAGAGATAGTGCTTTTGCTTGGAAATGAAATGAGAAAAGAAAATACTGTAGATGTTGATACTACTGTATATTTATCTCTACCGAGTTTTCTAAGGTTATACGATACACTTAAAGAAAAGGTTGATAAATTTAGAGAAGGAGGAAATCTTATATAAATCAATAAAAAAAGGAGTAATTTATGGAAAAAATATTATAAAAAACAGTATAAAAGAATACTATATAAATAATGATAAAAATATAATACTAATAATAGAAAAAGATATTAATGCAAGCATATATAATGAACTTTATAATATATTGAACAGGCTTTTGGAAAATCATGCTAAAAATATCATTATACATTTCAGAATCAACATTAAATATATAATATCAAATGCCATATATTTAATGCTTGAAGTTCAAAAGGTATTAGAATTCAGAGGAGGAAATCTAATATTGACAGGTTTAAATGAATATTCAAAATGGTCTTTAAAATCATTAGAAGCACATAAAAAAGTAAAAATACATGATGATATACAGAATGCTATAAAAGAAATAAAAGCATCATAAAATCATAATATAATAAAAAATAAGCAGGGATTTTTAATATCCTTGCTTACTTATAAATTAATATATTAAAGAAATTACTTTCTATTTGTTAATATAGCATTTACAAAATCAACATAGCTTATATTCTGCAAATTATAAACATGTAAAAATCCATTAGTAGCCATTATACTTGAAGCTATACTAGATCTGTTTCCGCTTCTGCAGTACACTATATATTCTTTATTTTTATCTAAAAGATCTATTTTACTTTTGAAATCAGTATTAAGAACATCAATATTAATAGAATTAGGAGCACTTCCTCCCATATATTCCTCTGGTGTTCTAACATCTAATAAAACTAAATTAGTTGATTTACTCATTAAATCCAATGCTTTTTTCAAATTGATATTATCATATGGTTTTTTGGAGCAGGAAAATACAAATAATAATGATACTGAAATAATAAAATATAATAAAATTTTTTTCATATTCATAGTTCCTTTAAATTATCCGAATATTATGTTAATAAATATAATATTATATTTAAACATTTTGTCAAACTATTTTATTGATAAAGTAATTATTTTTTATTTTTTTAATTATTATACTGTTTATATAATATAGTATAATTTGTTTTGCGGATAATGTAATGATAAAAAAAATCTATTGTTTATTAGTTTTAATTATGTTATTATTATCTTGCGCTGATAAAAAAGAAGCAGATAATAAAAATTCTATAAAAGTTATGGAAGATGATGAATATATAAAAAATGTTATAAAGGATTCTTCCAAATAATTGGAAAAACACCATGTTTATAAATCAAAATATTAAAGCATACCTATGCACATTTTTCAGTATATTGATGTGGGGTATCACTTTTATTTCAACAAAAATATTATTAAGAGACTTCTCACCTATAGAGATACTTTTCAGCAGATTCTTATTAGGATTTGCTTTATTATTTATAATATATCCTAAAAATAATAAAATATATTCAAAGAAAGAAGAAATGTTATTTGCTGTTACAGGATTAAGCGGAATAACACTTTATTATCTATTTGAAAATATAGCATTGAATTATTCATTAGCATCAAATGTTGGTATTTTAGTTGCTATAGGGCCATTATTTACAGGAATATTCGCTTCAATATTTTTAAAAGAAAAACTAAAACTTAATTTTTTTGTAGGATTCATATTTGCAATAATTGGAATAGCTGTAATAACATTTAATGGAAAGTTTATTTTAAAGATAAATCCTATAGGAGATATATTCGCTATATTGGCTGCTGTTATGTGGGGAATATATTCTGTATTAGTAAAAAAAATTGCAGATTTTGGGCATAATTCAGTTTTAATAACTAAAAAAACTTTTATGTATGGAATAATATTTATGATACCCGTTATGTTATTTATGGGATTTAATGTAAATATAAATGATTATTTAAAGCCTATAAATTTAATTAATTTTTTATTTTTATCTTTTATAGCATGTACTTTATGCTTTATAACTTGGGCTTATGCAACAAAAATATTAGGAGCTGTGAAAACTAACACATATATATACTTCATACCAATAATAACTTTAATAACTTCAAAAATAGTTTTAGATGAAAATATTACTCTATTTGCTATTATAGGAATAATTTTTATATTGCTTGGTGTGATAATATCGCAGGCAAATATTTCGTTTAAAAAGATGAATAAAATAAATACAAGAAAGATAATGAATAATCAATGATATTTATTTTTTATTAGTAGATTTTTTTTCTTTACTCTTTTCTTTATTATCTTTATATTCATTTTTGAAATAATCGCAGTACTGAGATACTGTGCATTTTGAGCATAATGGAGAAATAGGCTTGCATAAATTCTGTCCATAAACAACTAAAGTATCATTATAAACTCTCCAGTATTCTTTAGGCAATTTATCTCTTAATGCAAACTCTGTTTCTTCAGGAGTTTTTGTATGAACATAACCGAATCTATTAGATATTCTATGAACATGAGTATCAACACATATACCGTCTTTATCAAAGGCTTCGGTTACTACCAAATTAGCAACTTTTCTTCCAACACCTTTAAGCTTTAAAAGCTCATCTATTTCATCAGGTACTTGTCCATTAAAATCATCTATTATCATTTGAGAAACTTCTAATATATTTTTAGCCTTCACCTTATAAAAGCCAACAGGATATATTAACTTTGCTATTTCTTCTTCACTAAGTTTAAGCATATCTTTAGGGTTTCCTGCTTTTTCAAATAATCTCATAGAAGCATCTCTAGTTGTAGGATCTTTCGTTCTAAGTGAAAGCATTGTTGATATTAAAATTTTATAAGCATCTCTGTTTGTTATTATTTTTATTTCAGTTACAACAGGCATAGGCATTTCTTTTGTAACCTTTGTAAGCTCTTTCATTATTGGGTGAATATCATTATCATTCATAAAATATATCCTCACAACTCAATATCATATAATTATTTATTAAACAAATACCAAAATTTAGAATCCTTTTTAATAAAAGGCTTAAGCTCTAAATATGTAAATTCAATTTCTATAACACCATGAGCATAATCAGCAATTTTATATAAAGGCCAATAAAATGATATACCTGCTGGAGTTACATCATAAATTTCACTAAGCTCAATAGAATAAAAATCAAAAAAATCTTTTTCTGTAAAATTCCTAAGTAATTTACTTCTCATCAAATTAATTAATTCTCTATCATTTTTATTTTCTATTAGCTCTGATAAACTCAACCCTATCCTTTCACCTGTTGAAATTAAATATATAGCAGGCACAACATTATATATACCATGCGTTCCGCCTGTATAAGAATAATTATATATTGTAAATGATATTATATTCTCATCTAAATAAGCAACATTTATTTCTTTAATAAGATGAAAATCCTCATTATTTTGCGATGACTTTGTCCAAACATTATATTCATCAATAATGGCATTATTTAATATATATGCAATTCTATTTGTATTTAATGATTTTATTCCATCAACATCTAAAGAAATTCTATCTAAATTATTAAGATTTTTTTCATTTCTTATTATGACAGCATCTTTAGTTGATTCAAATTTTTTTCCATTATCCAACTCAAGCTTTAACCATGAATTTACTATATCCATAGTATGTACAGGATAAGATTCATCTCTATAAAATGAAAAATCATATTTATTTTCTCCATCTTTGGATACCCATTCTCCTGAAAAAAATAAATCATTAGAAACTATTCCATTAAAATATCCTGTTATACGGTTATTAACTTTTTCTTCAATATATAATTTATTCCCGTTAATATGCCCTCTTATATCTATGAATTGATTTATATTGTTATAATGATATCTTCCAAATACATTTGTTCCATCCATTATATTAAAATACATAGTTATTTTCGAATCGCCGATATTTCCATTACACATATAAAAATGTACAAGCGACACTTGGGGCTGCTGAGAAAATAAAATATTTGAATAAAAAACAAATAGTAATATATAAAAAAAATTAAATATCTTCAAATCATTATGCTCTTTTAAATTATTTAATAATATATAATTATATATTTTTTAAAAAAATAAAACAAGGGCAATACTAATAAAGCATTGCCCCTAAAATACAATATAATAATTAAATTTACTTAGCTACATAATTAACTATTCTAGCAAATTTATCAGCAACTAATGAAGCACCACCAACTAAAGCACCATCTATATTAGGCATATTAAGTAAATCATCAGCATTTTTTTCATTAACACTTCCGCCGTAAAGTATAATCATACCTTCAGCAACAGATTCATTATAAAGAGATTTTAAAGTTTCTCTAATAGTTTTATGTACATCATCAGCATCTTGAGGAGTAGCAGTTTTTCCTGTACCAATAGCCCAAACAGGTTCATAAGCTATAACAACTTTTTTAGCTTCAGCTTCACTCAAACCTTTGAATGCTTCTTTAGTTTGATTACTTACTATGTCAGAAGTTATTCCTTTTTCTCTTTCTTCTAAATGTTCTCCTACACATAAAACAGGAATAAGATTTTTATCTAAAGCTCTTTTTACCTTTTTATTAATAAGTTCATCTTTCTCACCGAATATATCACGGCATTCAGAGTGTCCTATAATAACATACTCACATCCTACAGCTAAAAGCATATCAGCAGAAATCTGTCCTGTAAAAGCACCTTTTTCCTCAAAGTATAAATTCTGAGCACCTAATTTGATATTAGTTCCTTTAATAGCATTATGAACATCACTTAAACAAGTAAATGTAGGAGCTATCATAATATCTCTGTCTTTAACATCTTTAACTAAACCTTTCAAACTATTAACTAATTCTAAGGCCTCTTTATTGGAATTATTCATTTTCCAATTACCTGCTATAAGTTTTTTTCTAGCCATTTTATTTCTCCTAAATTTATATTAATTATCTTTTAATAATTTGCTAACATCTTTAAAACAAGGAACTTTGCAATGTTCTATATGACCGAATATTACCATTTCAGTATTTACAATATTTGCACCAAGTTTTCTCATTTGTTCCAAAGCTATTTCTTTATTTTCTTTTGTTCTAGAAGTACAAGCATCAGCAACTACATACACATTATAACCATTTTCAAGCAAATGCACAACACTATAATATACGCATACATGAGTTTCTATACCAAAAATAACTATATTCTTTTTATTGATTTTATTAAACTCTTCTACAAAATCTTCTGCTCCAAATATGCTGAAATATTCTTTAGCAAATAGTTTGCAATTTTTAGGAAACTTTATTCTTTCATCAGTATGACCAAGACCTTTAGGATATTGCTCTGTAACTAGAACAGGTATATTGTGCATATCAGCAACTCTAAAAAGCATATTAGTATTTTTGATAACAGATTCTGCATCATAAACAGCAGTTGTTAATTTACCCTGCTCATCTATACATATATATAAAGTATCATCTTTATTGATTAGAGGTTGTTTCATTACTCTCATAAATAACTCCTTAAATATAATTTATACAAATTATATTGTAAAATAGAAAAAAATACAATAAAAAAGGGGAAACTATTAAAGTTTCCCCTTAATCTATTAATTAGTCTTTTATTTCCAAACTAATTTAATTATTGAGCTTGTTCTTGAGCAGCACCAGTGTCAGCAGCACCTGTATCAGTAGTAGTACCCTGATCAGCAGCAGCACCGTCACCTATACGTCTTTGTTCAAGATCTCTTAATTCAGCTTGCTCACGTATTCTAGCAGCTTCGATAGCTTGTTTTCTATCGTTTTCTGTTTTTAATAACTGCCAAGTAGCTTCATCATCGATATCTTCTTCGAAATCAACAACTACTACATCGTACTCAATTGTTACGTCTTTAACGTAAGTGATGAAATCTCCACCTTTAGTATCTTTAGTTCTATAGAAACCTAAAGAATCTAATTTAACAGAAGGGATCATTCTAGGATAAAGAGGTTCTCTTACTAATACTCTATCGCGAACATTAGGTAAGTATTCTCTATTTTCCCATCTTACTTGTCTCCAACCATTGAAGTAAACAGTACCCATTGGATAAGATTTTAAAGCGCCAAATTCATTTTGTAAGTTTACAAAGTAGCTAACTAAATAGTTGCGGCCATAAACCCAAGAACTAATAGATTTAATTTCGCCAACGTTATGTATAACACCTTTACCTTCTGTATATTTAGTGCCATCAGCACCGCCATACATTTCAAGTTCAAATACTGGTTTTACTAAAGCATAACTGTTCCAAGCTGCTAATGGGAAATGTACTCTTATACCAAGAACTTTTCCTGCTTCCCAAGCACCATTGTTACCTTTACTGTCTACGTTAGTAACATAAGAATTTCTGCGATTCTCTGTTAATCTAGCAGATTCATTCAACCATACTACCCAGTTATCATTATAAAGATTTTCTGCAACTGGAACTACTTCATTTGTATCACCTTCTCCAGCTTGTAAGTTATCAGCATTACCTGTTAAAGCAAAATCAATCAAAGTTGAGTTTGTTAAACCGTAAGCAGATGCAGCGATAAAAATGGAAGTTAATACTACGAATAACTTTTTCATAATTTATTGCACTCCTTGTACTAATTAATAAGCATAATAATACAACTTTTATACACTAAATTTCTTAATTTGTCAAGCAAATTTAATCAAAAAAATAATTCATTATTTGACATTATCTGTTATTAATGTAGAATCTAGTAAAAAAATGTAATTATGTAAATTAAAAAAGAGGTTTATACTATGGCTGACAAGAAATCACAAACTAAAACTATAAAACCGCCTATATTATTTTCTAAAACTCAGGAAATTATTAATAAAATAAAAAACAATTAGATGCCCCTTTACTTGCATATTGGAATTCTAACGGAGGAAGTGTATGTCAAAATGATGTAATTGTGCTTTCTGATATTCTTAAACATATAGGAAAATGCGATAAAATATACTTTTTTATAAAGAGTTCAGGAGGAAGCGGACAGGCCTCTTTAAGAATAGTGCATCTGCTTAGACAGTCTTGCAAAAAAGTTATAGCATTACTTCCATTAGAAGCGGCAAGTGCTGCTACTATGTTATGTTTAGGAGCTGATGAAATACAAATGGGACCTTTAGCTTTTATAACAGCCGTAGATACATCACTTCAGCATGAATTATCTCCTGTAAATAAAGATAATAGCCTTGTATATGTTAGTCAGGACGAATTAGCAAGAGTTATAAAGCTATGGAAAGAGCAGTCAAATAACAATGACAATAACCCTTATGAACATATATACAAATATATACACCCATTAGTTTTAGGGGCTGTTGACAGAGCTTCAAGCCTATCAATAAAGCTATGTAAAGATATTTTATCTTATCATATGAAAGATCAAAAACTAATAGATGAAATATCAAATTCTCTTAATTCAGCTTATCCTTCACATAACTACCCTATCACTATAAGAGAGGCTAAAAAATTAGGGCTTAATGTAAAAGAAATGGATGATAAATTAAATGAATCTTTAATGTCATTAAATGAATATTATTCAGAAATGGGACAGAAATCATGTACCGATTATGATGAAATAAACTACCATGATAATGAAATATTAAATATACATGAGGGAAGCGGAATACAAATATATTATCAAGAGGATAAAGATTGGCATTATAGGGTTGAAGAAAGAAGATGGATACCTATGAATGACAATAGCTCTTGGATAAAAAATACTTTAATAAATGGCAAACAGAATAGAAGTAAATTTCATATTAGATGATACAATATTAAATCATCGACTCAAATTTCTTTATTACTTCTTGAGGTTTTATTATTTCACGGCATTCAAAAGTTTCTAATTTACATTTTTTGCCTCCACATATACATGCGGGATTATCAGGCTTTTTTTCTATTATCTTGCTTTTAATCCCTATAGGAGAATTTTGATATGCTGGTGTAGCAAAATATAATGCCAAAGTAGGTATTCCAACTATAGAAGCTACATGCATAGCTCCGGAATCATTACCTATAAAACCATCACATAAGCTCAATATGGCAGCTATCATATCTAAAGACATATAAGGTATTATAGGATCTTTTAAAAGCATTGCTGATATTTTATCGGATATCTCTTTTTCATTAGGTGTAGTAATAAATAAAGTTAAAGCATCATACTTATTTGACAAATAATTAGCAACTTCTGCAAAATATTCTTCTCTCCAAATTTTTCCAATACTATTAGTCGCACCTATTCCATAAGCAAATATTTTTTTATTTTTAGGATTTACAGTTTTTAAATAATCCTTTGCTTTATTTAATATATCTTCTTTTATTTTTAACTTAATACGAGGTCTTTTTTTATTGATTCCAATAGACTTAAGTAAATTAACATAATAATCAGAAGTATGTATCCATCTTACCTCTTTTCTATCAACAGCTTTTGTAAGCATAAAATCTCTATAATCAGCTTTATAACCTATACGAGTTTTTATTCCATGTCCAAATACTCTAAAAGCACTTTCAAATGAATTAGGCAAAATCAAAACAGCATCAAAATTATATTTTCTTAATTTTGGAAAATTTTTCAATTCTAAATAATCATCAATTAAATCAGTAGCAGCAAAAATACCCAACATAGATTTTTTTGCCATTACAGTAATCTTTATGTCTTTATATCTTTGTTTTATCAAATGAATCGCCGGCATAGACATAATGATATCTCCAAGCCAATTAGGAGAATGTATAAGTAAATTTTTAATATCTTTCATAAACACCTAATACAATTATAAAAATATAATTAAAAATCATCTAAATCAATAAAGTCGTCCATAAACTTCTCATAGCCTGATATTATACTTTTATAAATAGTTCCTTCAATTATAAAATTACTAGACTTTCTAATATTTTGAAAATATTCATAAAGCATAGAAAAGTCATTTTTAAATATATTTTTCCAAACATCTTTTGCAGATTCAATAACTTCAATATGGTTACAATTTATTATCATATACTTTAATTTATTAGTATTGTTATATTGTGTTGAAATAACCATATCTATATGTTTATCATTAACAAAGGATAATTGATCTTGGCAATACATAGAATTTATAGGACTTTCATCAGTAGGTATTAATTTTTCATTTTCATCTATATAGTTATTAGAATAATAATTTATACCTTTAAATATTAAATTAATATAGAAAGGCTCTAATTTTACATCCATAGATTTTATATCTATTAAAGTATCTGCCAAATTAGTTAAAGCTATGTCATTTAATTTCATAGATACATCATTTTCAGTTATTCTCATATCTTCTATTATAGAGCTATGCATCTGATTAAGACCTATATAATCTATACTCTTTCCAAGTCTCATAGCATTAGCAAATAGGAAATTTTTATAAACATTATCAGATACATGACATCTTTCAAATGTCTCATCATCTAAAATGATGGCATCTTTATCTGAACGTCCTTGATACTGACTATAAAATATAGTTTCATATACACTAGGCGATAACATAGAAGCTATCTCATATAATCTGACATTACTATAATCCATAAATAAACTATATAATATTCCTATATTTTATTTTTTATATCATAATCAATTACAAATAAATCATATTTAGTCAATATTTTAGAATTATTCTGATAAAATTTCCTATCGACACAAGTATATTTTATCGGAATATTTTTCTCTTTAGATAAATTATACGCTATAATTTCACCTTTTTCTATATCATCAAGAGAAGTATCATTCATTAAATGAGTATTATTTATTATACCAGTAACTTTTAAACCAAGAACTGCCTCTATATCAATTAAATGCCCTAATGCTAATTCAAAAGTAGAGTTTTCTTTTCTGTTAGCATTAAATACAAAAAAAACATCTGTTTCGTCAATATCAACATTATTACGAAAAGATGCAAATGATAAACTTCCAGCAGAATTTCCTCCCATATCAATTATACCTATAATCTCTTTTCTTTCAAAGATAGAATATACTTCAGCTGAAACTGCTGGTATATCCGCACCTGACTGAGGAAGGTAGCTTCCTATGACTTTTATGTTTTTTTCTTCTAAATACGAGGAATGCTCTCTGGATCTGAAATAAGGGTTTACAACATCTAAATCTGCAATATAAATATCTTTAGATGTGTAGTTTCTAATATACATACTATAGTTAATAGAAAAAGTAGTTTTCCCGACTCCATAATGACCGCACACTATTGTAACTCTATTATATTTATCCATAATTATTCCCTAAAACCCTTTCATATCTAAAATATAATATATTTCATAATTTTTTCAAATTTTTTTAATTAAATAAATAAAGCTAAATCATATAATTTGCAAGCATAATATTAAAAAGCAGCAAAATAAATTTACTATTTTGAAATAAAATATAACCGATACTATATAACAAGATTGTATTTACAAGGTTTTTTAAAAATAAAATAAAAAAATTTGGGATAAAAAATGAAAAAATATATATTTATTTTGATATTTTTATTTGGATGTACTTTATTCTCTCAATATGCTACAAATGATATTTATATTCCGCCAAATAATAACAATAATAATACGCAAACAGAAGAAAATAATCAAAATAATAATGAATATATAACTAATGATGCTATAATGGGAAGACAGCCTGCAGTAATAGATACTCCTATAACAGGATTTAAAAATATTACTTTAGGTGCTACAAGACAAGATACAATAAATGCAATATTAAGCGATAATACTATGACTTTACCTAAACAGTATATGACTGGTACTGTTGATTTGAATGCTGAAGAAAGTGCTACATTTTTAGCATTAGAAGAAAATAAATTTTATAAAAGCGGATATTTTATATTTAAAAATGATGCTCTATATTCTATCACTATAAATTTTCAGCCTAATCAAGTTGATTTCCTTGAACTATTATCTGCTTTAAATGCCAAATATACTAAAGGTGCATTTTTGAATGCTAATACAGTAGCTTGGCAAAATGGTGATATAAGAATAATATTAGAAAGACCAAGCGTTGTAAAATATATAGATATGAACAATGTTACAACAACTTCAGATACTAGAATAAAAGAGAAAGAAGCTGCTCCTCCGCAAAATACAAGAAAATCTATATTGGAAGGACTTTAATAAATGTTTAAATATATTTTATTAATATCATTTGCTCTATTAGTATCATGCAGTAATAATAACGATGATAAAGAAACTATTAAAAGAGTAGAAATAATTCTTAGCGATGAAGATTTTAAAGAAAATGTTGAAGTAAAAAAATACGATGAAGATAAATTAAAAAATCTAGCATTATCATCTTTAAAAGAATTTTATTCTTTGCCTTATAATCAGGACAGTGTAAGAATAGCTTATGAGAAATTCTATTCTACAAATTATAAAGAAGTTTTAAGAAAAAGTAGAAATATAAGAAATGCTGATGAGTATGTACAAAGTGATCCTTCATTAGATTTTGAATTTGAAACTACAATAGAAAAAGTTTATGATATAAAATTGGAAGGACAAAAGGCTTATATAGATGCCGATTCTTCTGTTTATGACAGAGTAGAAGATACTACTTCAAAGGCAAGACAAACATTTGTAATGTCTTATGAAAATAATAAATGGGTTATTTTATAATTTATTATATTAATTAATACCATAATAATTATCATAAAAAATAATCATTAATCATACTTTTATTTTTACCGAGAATATTAACATAATATTATTATTTAGGAGTTTACCTTGAAAGAGCCAATCTTAGCAGGATTAGATGTAGGAAGTGCATCAATAAAAACTGTCATTGCCCGTGTTAATAATGACAAATTAGATGTTATAGGTATAGGCGAAAGTGAAAGTGAAGGCATCAAAAAAGGAGTTATCATCAATATAGATGCCGCTGCTAATGCTATAGAAAAATCTATCAATGAAGCAGAACATATGGCCGGATTACAAGCTCCTGATATAATTGCAACAATAGGCGGAGATCATATAAAAGGCTTAAACAGTAAAGGAGTAATAGGTGTTAATACAAAAGACAAAGAAGTTACTCCGGCTGAAATAGAAAGAGTTTTAGAAAGTGCAAAAAATATATTGATACCTGCCGACAGAGAAATCATTGAAGCTATAGAACAAGAATATTCTTTGGACGGACAAGATGAAATAAAAAATCCTGTGGGTATGTCAGGAACTAGACTTGAAACTAAAGTGCATATCATAACAGGTCTTAAACATGTAAGCGAGCATTTAAGAAAAACTTTAAATAAAATGCGTTTCTCTGGAAAAGACTTTATAGTTAATATAAGAGGAAGTTCTGAAGCTTGTCTTACTGATGATGAAAAAGAACTTGGTGTAGTAGTATTCGATATAGGACACTCTACTACTTCTCTTATGGTATATTTGGAAGGATCAGTTTGGCATACTGCTGTTATACCTGTAGGAAGTCAGCATATAACTAATGATATAGCCGAAGGTTTAAGAATAACAATACCTTCTGCTGAAAAATTAAAAAGAGATCATGGTTTTGCATTTATAGATATGGTAGGAGAAAAAGAAATCATTGAAGTGCCTACTGCAAGCGGACAAATGCGTACTATACCTAAAAGAGTATTAACTGAAATAATACAGCCTAGAGTAGAAGAAATTTTCAGCTTATGCGGAAAAGAATTAAATAGAATGAAATATATTGATTCGCTCTCTGCAGGAATGGTATTTACAGGAGGAGGTGCATTACTTCCTGGTTTGGTAGAACTTGCTAAAGCTTATCAAACAGCTGTAAAAGGTGCTGCTCCTATTAGTGCTAGAATAGGTGTGCCTGATAAAATTGAAGGCATAAGAGATATAGCAAATAACCCTGCATATTCTGCTGTTATTGGAATACTTATGATGAGTTTAGATGAGGCTACTCAAGTTAATATACCTCATAAAAAAACTTCTGAAAAAGGAAGATTTAAATTCAATTTCAAAAATCCTTTCTCCGAGTTTTTTAAATAATACAATATTGATTTTTATATCTTTATATGTAATAATGAGTCATTATACGAGGCTTTAAAATATGAATCAAGAACCTGATAATGACGATATACTTGCTATAACAATGCAGCTTATACTAGCAAGAATAATTATGATTAGCAATCTTGTAGCTTCTATAAGCTTAATTGTGATTAATGAAGGTATAAAAAGATATTATTTCATTGCTACATTAGTTTTCGCTTTATTTTTAGTGATATATTTTCTTAAGTCTATAAAAATAAAAATGTCTTTAATATATAGCATTATTCTAGCTGTAATAATATTTGCAGCTAATTATTTTTTATAAAAATATTATATTAAATAAATATTAATAAGGATTACTTTATATGGGTTGTTTGGGTGTATTCTTTGCTTTAAGCGATAGAGATTTAAATAAATTATTAAAAACTTCAAGGTTTGAAAGACCTGATTTTATTTCTGAAGATTTGGAAGAAATTTATTTTGAAAAGCATACAAAATATATTTATGAGCTTGATAAATCTTGGGACGCTATGCATAGATGTCTTTCTAATGATGGGCTTTTAGTATTTGGTGATGATAATTATCCTTTTGGCTCTATCATAATGGGGGGAGATGTTTTATACGGAAACGGAGATGATGAGGAAGATTATATTATCACATTAAAAAAACCTAATGTAGTTAAAGATATAGCTTCCAAAATAGAATCTATAACAAAAGAAAAGTTCAAAGAAAAGTATTTTAAAATTGATGAAAAAGATTATGAATATCCTTTAAGCGATGAAGATTTTGAATATACTTGGGATTATTTTTACAGAAGCATAGAATTTTGGAAAAATGCCGCTGATTCAAACAGAGCCGTTATATTCACAGTAGATCAATAATAAAGCAATGATAAAGCATTTCATTTTTATAATATTCATTTATTGTTTAAATGCCTATTCTATTATGCCGGACGATATTTATAAATTAAGCGATTTAAAATACAATGGTTATAATATACAAAGAGAAAAATCTCATATAATAGGATTTCATAAAGATGAATACAATTATGATTTGTTTTTAGAAGATGATAATTTCGATACTAATAATTTATTTATACAAACATTTGATAGAGATGCAGATACGGAATTAAAAATCAATACAAAACAAAATCAAAAATATAATATAAAAATATTAGAAATAAATATAATTAAGTTAGGGCGTATATTAAACACATACAAAATTAATGTATACCCTGCCCTATTTAATTTAGAAATTACAGACGGATACAATAATTATAAATCTATAAAAGAAAATAAATTATTCACAATTAAAATAAATAAAAATATTTTTGATGAGATAAATGAAAGAAATATAAATTCATTTTTAAAAATGGATTTTTATTTAAATGGCAGTAAAAAAATAAAAAATTTTAAAGAAATAAATAACGATACAAAAACTTTTGATATAGAACTTTTCAGCAGATATCCATACTATTTTAATGTTTATAATATCAAAGTAATTTATGATTAATATTATATGCTAATATATACCTAAACAAATATATTTTGTCAAAATAATTTTTTAATTTAAAATATTTGCAGGGCTTTGCCCCGCACCCCAGTTCTTTTGTTGGCACAGACGAAGCCCGCCTACGGCGAGAACCAAAAAGACTGCATTTTGGCTTTAATTTTATGAATTACCTTACATTTAATATAATTTTAGTATGATTTAGTACTAATTTTATACTTGCACTTTTTGCAACTTTTTGCGGCGGGAAAAAGAACAACAAAAAATTAACAAACTTAAAAATTTTTAGTATATACTCATCTATATTATCTATTATCAGGATCGAATCTCTGTAAAAGCCTTATAAGGAAATAAGCTGCTAAAAACATTATAGGACATAAAGCCCATTCTATGCCTTTTGGAAGTCCTGGAAAAACCTGTATAATAGATCCTAATACAAAACCGGATATTATCAAATAAGATGATTTCACATAATGCTCCATCCAATATTCCAAAATTTTTGTAGTAAGTACAACTCCTAAAATAGAGCCTATAGCTAAAGGTGCTAAATATGGAATATATAAATCATGTACGGCATCAATGGTTTCCTGATAAATACCTAAAAGCAAAAACATGTATGACACACTTATACCCGGAAGTATCATAGCTATTGCCACAATCAAGCCTGCCACTATAAGTATAAAATACATAAACATTTCGCTTCTATCACCTGTGCTGCTAAAAAATCCTTCAGGTATTATGGATATTAAATATACTATTCCTGCTCCCAAAAGAATATATATAATGCTTAAAAAATCGAATTTATAGGCTTTGGTTTTATTATAAACTGTATTAAATCCGCCAAGTGCCGCTCCCATAAAAAAGAAAGAAGAAACAGTATAATATTTTTCTATTAAATTAGACAGTGGCTTTGAAATTATTACCATACCTAAAATAGAGCCTACACAGAAAAATATCAAAAATAAAAAGTTAAGTTTGTTTTTTATAAAATAATTTTCATTTTTTGAGAAAGTTAAAACACCGCTTAAAGAAGCAATTAATTTATCATATATGCCGAGTATCATAGCCATAGTGCCGCCGCTGAAGCCCGGTACAAGCATTGAGGCTCCTATGATAAAACCTTTTATTATTGTGTAAATATAATTGCCTAAAATTTTCATAATTTTAAATAAACCTCTTATAACAAACTTAAAAATCATCAATTATTAAAAAAATGATAATATATTATATGAGAATTTTAAGCAAGTATTTTTTACAATTATTTTACCATTTTTTTACAAATATATAATTTTATAAAACTAAATATAGCTAGAAACATTTTCTTATATCTATATTTTTATACCCATTATATTTTAATATGCCTTCATCTTGTGTTAATAAAATTAAATTATTTATTTTTGCGGTAGCTAATATAATTGCATCCGGAAGTTTTATAGAAATTTCTTTTTTTATTAAAATAGTTTCATTTTTAATATAGTTATCTAAATTTATAATATTAATACTGTTAAGAAAATCTTTTATTATATTTTCTTCTTTCGATGTTATTTTTGGATAACATAGTAATTCTATTTCTGATATTATTGATATAAATATATTATATTCATTATCAAGTAGAAATTTACCATTTAAAAAATATATAATCGCATTTGTATCTAGTAATATATTATTTCCATTCATTTCTTATTTCTTTTTGAAATTCTAATGGATCTTTCTCTAAGATTTTTAAACTTCCGCTAAATTTATTTAAATCATTTTTAGAAGAGTTTTTTTGTTTATTAAGTAATAAATCATAAAAATCTATTATCTGTTTTTTTGATTCTTTATCCAATACAGATAAATCCAAAATTTCCATCAGAATTTCCTCTTAAAATGAATTACTCCTCACCTATACTCATAGGCATAATGATATAATAATAATCTTCTCTTTCTATTTCTTTTACCATAGTAGGGCTAGAGTCTTTATTAACCATAAAAGTAACTATTTCAGAATCGATTTGTTTTATAACATCTTGAATATAAGTATAATTATAAGCAACTGAATGTTCTTCGCCTGAATATTTTATGTCAATTTCTTCTAAAGATTCTCCCATCTCTTGGTTTATACCTTTTACTTTTAGAGATTCTTCTGAAACTGTTAATATCATTCTCTTTGAACGAACATCATTAATCATAGGAACGATACGTCTTATAGCATCAAGAAGATCATTTTTATTTACTCTGAAACTATAAGCAAACTCTTTTGGTATAACCTGTCTGAAATTAGGATATTTTCCTTCTATAAGGCTTGATACAAAATCATATTTACCAACTTGGAAATAAACCTGCTGTCCATCTACTCCCATTTTTACTTGTTCTACTTCATCATAATTTGCAGTTACAAGTATCTCATTTAAAACCTTAGGCTCTATGATTATAGAGAAAGAACCATTTTCTACACCTTCAAATTCTCTTTCAATTACAGCCATTCTTCTTCCGTCAGTAGCTACAGCAAGAAATTTAGAATCAGTTTTCTCAAAGCATATACCTCTTAAAGCAGGTTTGAAAGGCTCTTTAGCTATTGATGATATAGTTTTATTAATCATAGTAACTAATTCTTTTGTAGGAAGCATAATATAGCTGATATCTCCATTGCTTTCAGGATAAGCAGGGAAATCATCTGTTTTCATACCTATGATTAAGTGTTTAGTTTTTCCGTTTTCAGATTCTATGTTTATTTTTTCATTCTCTTCAACATTTATAGTAATAAGTCCGTCAGGCATCTCTTTTAATATAGAACTGATTTTCTTAGCATATACAGCCACAGCTCCTTCACCATCACAGTCATCAAGTATTATTCTGCTTCTAGCCCAAACAGAACCGTCAGTAGCAGTTAATGTAAGCATATTGCCTGCAAGATGAAAAAGCACATTGCTTTCTATATTATAAATTACTTTGCCTTCAACAACATTTTCAGTAACACCAATAGATTTTACTATATCTTTTTTTAAACATCTAAATCTCATTGCTTCCTCTTTATTATTATTAATTATTTTTATTTTACTAATTTCTAAAAACTACAATATTAATAACTAATTCTAACATTAAAAAATATTTTTTACAACATATTTTAATTATTATAAATTTGATAAATATTCATATATATCCTCATACCCCTCATATTGTGCTATATCTATAGGAGTAAGTGAATAATCATCTTTTATATAATCTTTAGCACCAAGCTCTATCAAAGCAACAACAGCATCATATTTATTATAATATACCGCCCAATGTAATGCCGTTCTTCCATTATTATCTATTTCATTTAATTGATTGCCGTATTTAGCTATATCTTTTATTATTTCAGTATCTCCGTTAAATACCGCATACATTAAAAGAGTTTTACTTTCGCTATCTCTGATTTTATAATCTATATTTTTTCTATTATCTCTTATAAGCCTTTTTATATCATTAATATTTAATTGATTATTCTCATTAAGTAATGCCTTCATCACTATTGTAAGCCCTTGAGAATCAACTTCATTTATATTTGATACTGAATTAATTTTTTTATTATAATAATTGTATATAAATACAGTAAACAAAACAAATATGGCAAATAAAATAATAAACAAATTATTTTTAGTATTTTCTTTAGTTGAAATTTTTTTTATATTTTTACTATTTCTATTATTTTTATTAGACTTTTTCATAAATTTGCCTTGATTATTATTAATAAACAGTAATTTACATATACTTGTAATAAATAAAATGTATTATTATATATAATAATAATAATAAATTTACTTGAAAAAATTAATATTTATCCTATACTTAATATAGTAGTATTCTAAATAGTAATAATTTTAAGGAGACATAAAATGGAACTATTAGCACATATTCTAGCAACTGAAAACAATGAAGAATTCATTAAGAAACTTCTAACAGAACTCTTCACAAAAGATGAACAAGATATGATACAGCAAAGATTGAGGATAGTCACCCTATTAAGAAAGAAGATGCCTCAATACGAAATAGCCAAACATTTAAATGCTAGCCTTTGTTCAATAACAAGAGGAGCAAAGGAATTAAAAAAAGAAGATAGTGCTTTAGCAATAATAGTCGATAAATATCTTATAAACGATAAAAATTTTCAAGAATCATTAAGTAAATCAAAGTAACAATAAACTAATCTCATCAACATAATCAAAATAGAACTTTTTTATAGATAAATAATTATTAGATATATTAAAATATTTATTATTATTATTTATAATGTGATAATATTTGTCATAAAATTTTTCATTAAAGTAATTATTATATTCATTAATATTTATTCCTTTTACTGTTCTTAGTGAAAGGAATATAAATTCTTTTTTCTAGTATCTATATCTAAATATTCATTTTCTTTTATAGGAAGATTATTATTATCAATAAAATCAAAATAATCTCTAAGCATTTTAACATTACTGTATCTATTATCATTATAACACCCTACAGCCGATACACCTATACCTATATAATCTTTCAAAAGCCAATAATTACTATTATGAATAGAATTATAATTTGGCATTGAATAATTTGAAACTTCATACCTTTTAAATCCAAGTCCTTCCAATGTATCAGATGCTTTTTTATAATAGATGACAGATTCTTCTTCATTAGGCAGTAAATCTTCCCATTTTCTTTGAAGCGAATTGGTTAATTCTAAATAATAAAGTGAAAAATGCTTGGTTTTAGGAAGCAAATCTAATGAAAATAATATATCATCTATTATTTGATTTTCACTATTTAAAGGAAGCCCGCATATGAAATCAAGAGATATATTTTCTAAAGATGATTTATTTATCAGTTTAAGTGTATTTATAATATCTTTTTTATAGGTATGCCTATTTATAATGGCTAAACTCTTTTCATTGAATGTCTGTATACCTAAAGAAAGCCTTATATTTGGTATATTCTCTAAAAAATTAATATATTCAGCATTTATATCATTTATATTTGATTCAATAGTAATTTCTTTTATCAAATTTGTATTTTTTAAATCTTTATTATGAACAATATTTAATATATTATCCAATAAATATTTTAATAAATCGGTGCCCAATACAGAAGGAGTACCACCTCCAAAATATATTGTTTCTATTTCTGATTTATAGTCTGATATTCTTAATTTTAATTCTGATATTAAGCTTTCTATATATTTTTTATATATTTCTATATCATTCTTATTTACAATAGAATAAAAATTACAATAACTGCATTTATATGTACAAAAAGGGATATGTATATAAAGCCCGGACATTTTATTATTTTAAGAAATCTTTTAATGAACTGTATTTCTGAGAATGCATTTTTCTTAATGCTTTTTTCTCTATCTGCCTTATACGCTCTTTAGTGAAAGAAAACATCTCCCCTACTTCTTTAAGGGTTTTTCTTTCCTGATCTATTCCATATCTTGCATTGATAATCTGCTTTTCTATATCTGATAAACTCTCAATGGCAGTCTTTAATTCTTCCATAAGCTCTTTATTTATAGCAGTTTCTTCAACATTTTTTGAAGTTTTATCCTCTATAGTATCAATGAGTCTGTCTTTCATACCGTCATAATTATATTCTCCCTCAAGAGAAACATGTTCTGTACTCATAGACATAATATGAAGTATATCATTAGGGTCTTTATTTAAAATAGCTGCAAGCTCATTAACATCTGGAGTATATCCGCTTTTATAATAGTATTGATGCACGGCTCTTTCCAAATCTACTAAATCCATAGCTTTATTCAAAGGAAGCCTTATAAGTCTTGATTTTTCATTTATAGCCCTTAAAATACTCTGTCTTATCCAATATACAGCATAGGATATAAAATGATAGCCTTTATCCGGATCAAATCTATCAGCTGCTATTATAAGTCCTAAATTTCCCTCACTTATTAAATCTTCAAGTAAAAGTCCGCTGTTTTTATATTGTTTTGCTATTGTAATAACAAATCTCAAATTGCTTCTAATCAGTTTGGATCTTGCCTCTGCATCTCCTTCTTTTAATCTTTTTGTGAGTTCTATTTCTTCTTCTCTAGTTAAAAGCTTTTCTTTTTTAGCATCTGCAAAATATAATGATATGTTATTCTGTTCTTCCGTATTAGTTCTTAACCTGCTTTCTGACATATTCTCATACTCTTAAATTAGTTATTAATTATATAATTTTTAATCATTAAATCAAATTCATAAATATCTATTTGCAAGATCATGTACAACGGAATGATTGAAAGAATGTGAAGACTTATTAGCTACAACTTTGCCTCTTATAGGTCTTCCTAATATATATAAATCCCCAATTATGTCCAAAATTTTATGTCTTACAAACTCATTATCAAAATGAAGTTTAGTATTTATTACTTTTCCGTCACAAAGGAGTATATGACTTCCTATCATACCGCTTCCAGCCATTCCCATTTTTTGTGCATAATCAATATTATCTATAGTGTTAAATGATCTAGCTCTTCCAACTTCTTCTGTAAACTGATCAAAATTATCAAATTTATATGTATATTCCTGTACGCCTATACTGCCTGCAAAATCTATACGAAGACTAACTTCAAGACCATCATAAGGTGAAAGTATTATATAAGTTTCATTATCATTAACAGTACCATAAGTCAAAGTCTGATCTATAACTATAGGCTCTATATAATCATCTTGCTCTACAAAACCAGCCTCTTTCAAAGCATCGCAGAATACTAAAGCAGAACCGTCTACATTGGGTACTTCACCATCACATTTTACTATTAAATTAGTAATACCCATCATATGAAGTGCTGCTAAAAAATGTTCTGTAGTCTTTATATATCTGTTTCCGGAGATTAATGCTGTAGAATTAACTGCTCCTGATTTATCTTTAGAAAGTATATTATTATGGGATAATTTTATATGAGTATTTGTATTAATATCAATAAAAACTATACCTGTATTAACTTCTGCTGGAACTAATGTTAAAGCTGTTTTTCTTCCTTCCATTAGAGCAAAACCGCTTACAACGATACTTTTAGCTATAGTTCTCTGTTTAACCTTATATCCTACATTATTATGATGATGATTTGACTCATTTTCTTCATTATCTAGAGATTCTGTTTTATTTGTAGATTCTTTGAATACATCTTCGCAGCTTGAAAGAAGTTTTGATATACTTATTGGCTTTTCTAAAAAGTCATAAGCTCCCATCTTAGTAGCTCTTACTGCTGTTTCAACACCAGCATGGCCACTCATCATTATAACAATAGTATTAGGGTATTTTTCTTTTATATTGGCAAGTATGTCAAGTCCGTCTACATCAGGTAGCCATACATCTAAAAATACTAAATTTACATTCTTACTATTAAGTATATCTTCTGCTTCTTTATAATTCTTAGCTATATCTACTCCATAGCCTTCATCTTCTAAAATATTCTGACAGGTAGTCAGTATGTCTTCTTCATCGTCTATTATTAATATATTTTGTTTAGTTGTTATTGTTTGCATATTAAAGTCTTCCAATTTATAAATATAGTAAATTAATGATATAAAATCAATATCTTATTATAATATTATCGTAAAATAATGATTATTTTCTTTAAATATTCTGATTCTTTATTAATATAACCTTACAAATAAACAATTAGTTAACAAAATTGAAAATTAATAGGCAAAAAATATTGTTTTTTTATACTATAAATGTACAATATAGGACATTAATAATTATTATTTTAAGGAATATTAAAGTGAAAGATTTGCTTATTGAAATATTAGTAGAAGAAATACCTGCAGATTTTGCATATCCTGCTAGTGTAAGTTTTAAAAAAATAATAGAAAATACATTAAAAAACAACGGTATCAATTTTAGTTCTGTTAATTCATACACTACCCCAAGAAGATTAGCAATTTTAGCAGAAGATATAGAAGAAAAATCAAAAGATGAGGTTATAGAGTTTAGAGGTCCTTTATTTGAAAGTGCTTTTAAAGATGGAGCTCCTACAAAAGCTGGAGAAGGTTTTTTGAAATCTCATAATATAGATGCTAATTCAATAAAAAATATAGATGAAAATGAATCATTTGATAAGCCATATATAAAAGATGTAAATGGAAAAAAATATATATTCGTCAAAAAAGAAAAAAAAGGTATAGAAACTAAAAAACTATTTGAAGAAAAACTAGAAAGCATTATTTCAAGTATAGATTTTAAAAAGAAAATGAGATGGGGAAACAAAGATTTTGCTTTTGTACGCCCTATAAGAAATGTACTTGCCTTATTCGGAAATGAAATTATTAAAACTTCAGTTGCAGGAATAGAAACTAATAATAAAGTAACAGGACATAGACTTCTTTCACCTGAATTTAAAGAAATTAATAATCCTAAAGACTATGAAAAAATTTTATTAGAAAAACATGTTATAGTTTCAAGAGAAAAAAGATTAGAAAATATTATAAATCAATTAGAAAATATTGAAAAAGAACATGGATATGAAGCCGTTTCAAAGAAAAAAGTATCTGAAATAGTTGTGGATTTGGTAGAAGAGCCTTATTTACTCACTGCTGAATTCGATTCTAAATTCTTAGAAGTTCCTAAAGAAGTTTTAACTAGTGAAATGATTGAACATCAAAAGTATTTCCCATTATGCAAAAAAGACGGTACTTTAACTAATTTGTTTGTAATAACAGCAAATCAGCCTAAAACTCCTCAAATAATAGCAGGAAATATAAGAGTATTAACAGCAAGACTTTCAGACGGAAAATTCTTGTATCAGGAAGATATTAGAAAAGGCATGGATGAGATGAATGAAAGACTCGAAATGCTAATGTTTAGAAAAGAGCTTGGAAGCGTTGCTGATAAAGTAAAAAGACTTGAGAAAAACTCAGAACTTTTAATAAAACTTTTAGGCTATGAAAAAGATAAAGAAAATATACTTAAAGCTATTAAATACATGAAATCAGATTTAGTAAGTAATATGGTATACAATTTCCCAGAGCTTCAAGGTATAATGGGAGGATATTTTGCTAAATCTATGAATCTTAATGATGATGTTGCTTTAGCTATCAATGAACAATATAGACCTTTATTTGCTGCTGATGAAATACCTTCTAATGATACAGGTAAGGCTATAGCTATACTTGATAAAATGGATAATATAGCAGCCGGTTTCTATGTAGGAGATATACCAACAGGTTCTCAAGACCCTAATGCTTTAAGAAGACAGGCTTTAGGTATTATTAATATACTTATAAAATCTAAAAAGCATGTTAATCTTAAAAAGTTAATAGAAGATTCTATCAATTCTATGCCTAAAGATGCCAGAAATAATAAGAGCGAAGATTTAGTAAAAGATATATTTGAATTCTTTAAATCTCGTTTTGAAAATGATATTGACTTTGCTAAAGATTCTGTTGCCGGCGTGCTTTCTACTGGTATAGATGATATGTATGATGCTTACTTAAAAATAGAAGCTATTGATGCGTTTAGAAAGAAAAATGAAGAATTATTCTCTAATCTTTTAACAGTATTTAAAAGAATTAAGAATATGATTAAATCAGCTAAAGATGTTAATTTAGATGAATCATTATTAAAAGAAGATGCAGAAAAATATCTATACAATACATATAAAGAAAAATTAAATGAAGTTAATAAACTTATGGAAAATAGAGAATATGAAAAAACATTTGCTTTATTGGCTAGTCTTTATGAACCATTAGATAAATTCTTCAAAGATATTATGGTAAATGTAGATGATGAAAAAATTAAAAATAACCGTATAGCTTTACTTTCTTCAGTTGATAAAATTTTCAAGAATATGCTTGATTTCTCTAGTTTGGTAAAATAATACATTAATAATATTTAATTGTATATAAAGCACTTTCATTTTTATATGAGGGTGCTTTTTTATTATAAAAACTTTTTAAACAATAATATAATATGTAAAAAATGTCTTACAAATAAAATATAACTATATTATATACTATGCTATTTATATAATAATTTTATAAAACTACTAATTATATAATTGTAAAATTTCTTATAACTTTATATTATATAATCAATACAAAAAAGGAGAGAAAATGAAAAAAATTATACCTATAGTATTATTTATATCTGTTTTAATATTTTCATGTTCTAAAACAGATACAACATCAAATCAGAAAGGAACAGCTGAAGCAGGCACTATGGACTTAGATTTTCAGGCTGTATTCGGTGAAAAAGCTAATGATGATAATAATTTAATGCAAAACTCATATTTAAAAGTTTCAGGAACTTACGGCAATATCGATGCTAAAGTAGATGCTACTACAGGAGCTTCAACACCAAAAGGAGCAACAAAATCTTGGGACTCATACAGATATGAGAATAATCAATATGCCAATAATAAAATAGAAAGAGGATTAGGATTCTTTGTACTTTACGGAGTTTCACCTGCTAAAACTTATAATTTTGACGGTATGACAGGAACAGGAACATCTCAAAAAGTATTGAATGGAACTAACGGCCCTATCATCACAGGAACAGGCGTTACTAAAGATGAAACAGGAGTAATAACTATAAGATATGCTCATGCAGGAGGACCTACTGTTTATCCTTGGGTTTATGAATTAAAATCTGATACTAACGGAATATTTAAAATAGGTTACGGTTCAGATAATAACAAAGTAAGTACTTCTCAAATTTCCAATGATATAAATTTTGCTGATATTCAAATGGTTACTGATAAAGCTAAAGACGGCATACCTTATTGGCAGGGTGATTTGCAGGGTACTTTTGAAAATGATACTTTAACTTTGAAAGGTACTTTAAAAGAAGTTAAATAAAAATTAAATATGTATTTATAAGAGGCTTTATTATAAGCCTCTTTTTTATAAAATATAATTTAAAATTATTGCGGTATTGAATTAAAAAATTATATAGTCTAAAATGATAATATATAATTTTTAAAAAATATATAAAATATTTTTTTATAGTTAATTTTTATTTTATTATACTATGTAGTTTGGAAAAAATTGATATAAAATTTTTACAAATTATAAAGATTGGAGAAAAATCTATGATTCGATTATTACCTATTCTTCTTTTAGCCGTATTTTTTATAGGATGCGGTCAGCCAAATTACGCTAATTCAGAAAATTCCATAAAAGCAAAAAATGTTATAATTTTAATTGCTGACGGACAAAGCACTGATGTAATTACATATTCAAGATGGATTAATGGTGGAGAGTCATTAGCCATAGATGAAATGTTAAGCGGAGCAGTGAGAACTCATAATGCTGATTCTCCTATAGCTGATTCTGCCCCTGCCGGTACAGCTATAGCTACTGGGTATAAATCATCTTATAAGCAGTTTATAGGTCTTCTTCCAGATGAGGCTATACTTCCTAATTCATCAATACCTACAGAAGCCAGAAGTCCTATAGCAAATGTATTAGAGGCAGCACAGCTTCTTGATAAAGCTACAGGAGTAGTTGCTACTGCAGAAATTATGCATGCAACTCCGGCAGCATTTTCTGCTCATGATATCACTAGAAAAGACTATGATGATTTAAGCGAACAGCAAATATTTCAGGATATAGATGTTATGCTTGGAGGCGGATATAAGTTTTTTACTAAAGAAGGCAGAAAAGACGGAAAGGATTTGATATCTGAAATTACTAATTTAGGTTATTCTATAATCAGAACTTCTGATGAATTAAATTCTTTCACAGGCGATAGGGTTGTAGGACTTTTTGCAGATGCAGATTTGGCATATGATATAGACAGAAATGAAACATCTCAGCCTTCATTGGCTCAAATGACTTCAAAGGCTATAGAGATACTTTCTAAAAATAAAAATGGATTCTTTTTGATGGTAGAAGCTTCCAAAGTGGATTGGGCTGCTCATGCCAATGATCCGGTGGGATTAGTATATGATACTTTAGCTTATGATGCTGCTGTAAAAGTTGCATTGGATTTTGCTAAAAAAGATAATAATACTATGGTTATAGCTGTAACAGATCATGGAAACAGTGGTTTTTCTATGGGAAATTATGACACATCTTCAAATTATCAACAAATACAATTAGAAAGCCTTATAGATCCTATAAAAAAAGCTTCACGTTCTGCTGAATATATAGCTAGAAAAATAGAAGCTGGTGAAGATATAAGAGAAACTATGTCTAAATATTATTCTATTAATGATATGACAGCAGCAGAAGTAAATTCTCTTACAGGCAAAACAGGTGATGATTTACATTATGCTATAGGACCAATATTAGCAAAAAGAGCATATTTAGGATTCACTTCTCATGGACATACCGGAGAAGATGTTCCTTTATATACTTATTTACCTAACAATAAAAGAATTATAGGTCTTATAGATAATACTGATATAGCTAAAAATATTGCTAAAGCCATGGGAATAAGTTTAGATGAAGCTTCCAAAAAATTATTTATGAGTGAAGATGAAATAAAAAAAGCAGGTGCTGAGCTAACATCTGACGGTCAAATTCTTACTATACGTATGAAAGATAAAACTGCTCAAATGATGAAAAACAGAAATATAATTACTGTAGACGGAGAGAAAAAAACTTTACA